>JADCEN010000025.1 GCA_020250175.1 Rhodobacter sp. | reverse complement strand
GCTGACGAGGGTCATCAAGTGCCGAAAAGTGATCAAGAAGCGATGAGCGGGACATGGCAAGGCCTCCAACTGTGAGGTCACCAGTGAATCACCCTTAGCGCTGTCTGGGAATCCTCCGCTCGTTCAGGCGATTGCCCTGGGCAGGCCGCAACCTGCTGGAAACCGGCGCGGATTCAGGTATAGTTCCGGCGCGGACAGCGGGGCGGGATATGCGGCGGATCACATTCGGGGTCGTGACGGTGCTTTGTGCAGGGGCGTTCGGGCAGGCCGGTGCCGAAGGGCTGCGGCAGATGCCGTCTTCCCAAAACCGCATGGAGATGTTCAAGGCACAGACGAGGCTGCTGGATACGCGTCTGGCCAGGCAATACGATGCCTCGGTGCGGCTTCAGCCGAAACGGGCCGGCGCTGACGCGGCTGGTCTTCCGCGCTATGCGGGGCAGTACAGGGGCGAATATCTGGAACTGGCAAAAGCCGCCGCCCGCAGGCATGGCGTGCCCGAGGATCTGTTCCTGCGCCTTGTGCAGCAGGAATCCGGCTGGAACCATGTGGCGGTGTCGACCAAGGGGGCCACGGGGCTGGCCCAGCTGATGCCCGGTACGGCAGAGCTTCTGAACGTCGACATCAACGATCCGAAGGAAAATCTGGACGGGGGGGCCAGGTATCTGCGCCGCATGTTCGACCGTTTCGGTGACTGGAAGCTGGCGCTGGCCGCCTATAACGCCGGTCCCGAAGCTGTCGAGGAACATGACGGCATTCCCCCCTATCCCGAGACGAAGGATTACGTCGCCTCGATCATGGGTGGCTGACCGATATATCACCGGCGGCGCTATTGCGCCGCGATCCTGATCACCGGTTCCATCCCCGCCAGGACATCGTCCGACAGGTGGCATTTGATCTGGTGGTCGCCCGCCAGCAGGCGAATCGGCGGCATCACGGTTTCGCACAGATTTCCCGGCACCTGCGATTTCCAACGACAGCGCGTCTGGAACGGGCAGCCCGGCGGCGGATTCATCGCCGACGGAATGTCACCTTCCAGCACGATGCGCTTTTTCGTCACCCGCGTGTCGGCAATCGGCACCGCCGACAGCAGCGCCTCGGTATAGGGGTGGTAGGGGGGCGAGAACACCTGATCGGTGGTGCCCAGTTCCACCACATGACCCAGGTACATCACCATCACCCGGTCGCTCAGATAGCGCACGATCGACAGGTCATGGCTGATGAACAGCAGGGTCGTGCGGTTCTTGCGCTGGATTTCCATCAGAAGGTCGGTGACCGCCGCCTGAACGGACACGTCCAGCGCCGAAACCGGCTCGTCCGCCACCACGATCTTGGCCCCGCCGGCAAAGGCCCGCGCGATGCCGACGCGCTGCTTCTGCCCGCCCGACAGCTGGCGCGGCATCCGGTCGGCAAAGGCGCGCGGCAGTTTCACCAGATCCAGCAATTCCAGCATCCGGTCGCGCCGTTCCGCGTCATTGGCACCTTCGCCGAAAATCTCCAGCGCCCGGATGATCTGGCGGCCCACGGTCATCGAGGGGTTCAGCGTGTCGAACGGGTTCTGGAACACCATCTGCACCGATGACACCGTATCGGTGCCGCGCTTTTCGATGGGAATGTCCTGAATGTCCTGATCGAACAGCATGATCCTGCCGGAGGTTGCCGTTTCCAGCCCCATCAGCACCTTGGCGAAGGTGGATTTGCCGCAGCCGGATTCGCCGACGATGGCCAGGGTTTCGCCCGCGCGCGCCTCAAAACTCAGGGTCTCGTTCGCCTTCACGACCTTTTTCAGGCTGCCGCCGAACAGCCCGCCCGACACTTCGTAATACTTGCGCAGGTCGGTCATCTTCAGCACGACCTCGCCCACCGGTGTCCTGGCCACCGCCCTGGCCGCGACGGGCGGCTTGTCCCAGTCGATCTCGGCAGAGCGCAGGCAGCGTGTTTCATGCCGGTCTCCGCCCGGCAGCAGGACCATCGGCACCTCCTGCGCATCGCAGCGCCCGGCCTGGAAATAGGCGCAGCGCGGCCCGAAGTTGCAGCCCGGCGGGCGTTCGTGCGGCAAGGGGAAATTGCCGGGAATCGACACCAGGGGATGGGTGTTCTTGTCTGCGCCCGGCAGGGGGATCGACCGGAACAAGGCCTGCGTATAGGGGTGGCGCATCCGGTCGAAGACCCGCGCCACAGCGCCGGTTTCCACCGCCTCGCCGGAATACATCACGCAAAGCCGGTCGCAGACCTCAAGGATCAGGCCCAGATTGTGGCTGATGAACAGGATCGAGGTGCCGTATTTGTGCCCGAGATCCTTGACCAGATCGACGATCCCCGCCTCGACCGTCACATCCAGCGCCGTGGTCGGCTCGTCCAGGATCAGCAGCGCCGGCTTGGACATCAGGGCCATCGCAATGACGATGCGCTGCTGCTGGCCGCCAGACAGCTGGTGCGGATAGGCCTTCAGGATCCGGTCCGGGTCGGGCAGGCGCACGTCTGCCACGATCTGGCGCGCCAGTTTCCAGGCCGCCTCTCTGCCGATCCCCTCGTGGATCATCGGCACTTCGGCCAGTTGCGCGCCGATCCGCATTGCCGGGTTCAGCGATGCCATCGGTTCCTGATAGATCATCGCAATCCCGGACCCGCGAATCTGGCGCAGCGCCTCGTCATCCATCGTGGTCAGATCGCGGCCCTTGAAGCGGATCGACCCGCCGGTGATCCGCCCGTTCTTGCCCAGATAGCGCATGACCGCCAGCGCCACGGTGGACTTGCCGCAGCCCGATTCCCCCACCAGCCCCATCGCCTCGCCCGGCATCACCGTGCAGGAAAAATCCATCACCGCCGGAATTTCGCGCAGGCGCGTGAAGAAACTGATCGAGAGGTTCTCGATTTCCAGGATGGGTTTCGAGGGGTCCCAGTCGGTGGTGGCGGTCATGGCGGGCCTCGCAAGGGTGGCTGGCCGACGGACCGGGGGTTTCACACCCCCGGACCCCCGTGGGATATTTCTGAACAGAAGAAGCAGTGCAGGGTTTGCATCAGTCTTTCAGGCTTTCTTCCCGCAGACCGTCGGCCAGCAGGTTCAGGCCCAGCACCAGGCTCATCAGCGCCAGGGCGGGCACGAGGGCAGGGTGGACAAAGATCGACAGCAACCGGCGGCCCGCGTTGATCGTGGACCCCCAGTCGGGGCTTTCCGGCGACAGGCCCAGCCCGAAAAAGCCCAGCGTGCCCAGCAGGATGGTCGTATAGCCGATCCGCAGGCAGAAATCGACGATCAGCGGCCCGCGCGCATTGGGCAGAATCTCCCACAGCATGATGTACCATGGCCCTTCGCCGCGCGTCTGGCTGGCCGCGACATAGTCGCGCGTCTTGATGTCAAGCACCAGGCCGCGGATGATGCGGAACACGGTGGGCGCGTTGACGAAAACCACCGAGACGAAGACGATCAGGATGTTGCCCGGTATCTCCAGGGCGTCGGCCTGCGGCGGCAGCAGGTCGATCCTGGTGTCGGGCGACGACAGCAAAGACAGGTACAGCCAGCCGCCGATCACCACCACCAATCCGACCAGAAGGTTGCGCAGCGCGGGTTTCACATAAAGGCGCGAATTGATCAGCACTATAAGGAAGATGAGCGGGAACAGGAACAGCACCACGCCGATATACTGCGGCAACCCCGAAGCGACGATTTCCGGCGTGACCAGCAGGTAGAACAGCAGAATCACCGGAAAGGCCAGAATCTGGTTCGCCAGAAATGACAGCCCGGTGTCGAGCTTGCCACCGTAATAGCCCGCCGGCAGGCCCAGGGTAATGCCCACCATGAAGGCAAAGATCGTGGCCATCGGCGCAATCTGGATCACCAGCACCGAGCCCGCCACCATGCGGCTGAACACATCGCGCGCCAGATTGTCGCCGCCCAGCAGGTAATAGGCCCCTTCGGCCCCCTTCTGCGGAAATCCGGGCAGGGCGTTCTTCATGCCCGATACCTGGGTCAGCGGATCATGCGTCATGATGACCGGAGCGAAGAGTGCCGTAAACACCCAGAACATCACCAGACCAAAGCCGACCATGCCGACCGGGCTGTCATAGAGCTTGCCGTAAAGCCCGAGCCTGCGCTTGAAGCTGACAGAAACCGCAAAGGTCAGGATCAGCGCCGCCCAGACCGGCCAGAACTGCCAGGCGATGCGGCCGAATATCTGGCCCCAGGAAAGTGCGTCCAACGGCGGCCTCCTTACGACACGCGGATACGGGGGTTCAGAAAGACATAGCCGATGTCCGAGATCAGCTGTGTCATCAGCACCACAAAGACGGCCACCACCGAACAGGCGAGCAGCAACTCGATGTCGTTATTGCCGGCCGCCTGGACCAGCGTCCAGCCGAAGCCCTTATAATTGAACAGGGTCTCGACAATCACCACACCGTTCAGCAGCCAGGGGAACTGCAGCATGATCACGGTGAAGGGCGCGATCAGCGCGTTGCGCAGCGCGTGCTTCATCACGACCATGCCAAAGGACACGCCCTTCAGCCGCGCGGTGCGGATATACTGCGCCGTCATCACCTCGGTCATGCTGGCGCGGGTCATGCGCGCGATGTAGCCGATGCCATAAAGCGCAATGGTCATCACCGGCAGGCCGAAGTTCCAGAAGGTGATCCCGCTGTCCAGCGCGCTGGTGGCGGTGCCCAAGAACAGGGTCTTGCCCGAAATCCAGCCCTGTTCGGCCAGCCATGGCGAAATCCCGGTGGTGGTGGAGGCGAAGAGGGCGATCAGCACCACGCCCGAGACATATTCAGGCGTGGCAGTCGAGGCGATGGAAAAGATCGACAGGCCCCGGTCCAGCCGCGAGCCTTCGCGCATCCCCGACAGTACGCCGATCAGAAGCGAGGTCGGCACCATGACGATCATCACCCACAGCATCAGCAGGCCGGTCGCGCTGAGTCTTTCTGCGATGATCTGCGAAACAGGCTGCTTGAACACCGTCGAGAAACCCCAGTCGCCCTGCAACACGCCGCAGCGCAGCGGGGCCGCCGCCGGGTCCTGCCCCGCTTCAATGCAGCGCCCCCTGGTCACGCCATCCTCGGTCCGGGTCCAGCCGGGGACCACGCCCAGCCATTCGCCATAGCGCAGCAACATCGGGCGGCCAAAGCCGTTGCGCTCGATCCAGCTTGCCACGTCCGCATCGCTCATCCGCGTGGACGCCTCGGACTTGGCAAGTTTCTCAAGGTTGGGCGGCAGATTGGTCAGGTAAAAGACAACAAAGGTCAGGCACAGCGCCGTGAGAACCATTGTCAGAACGCGCCGGATCAGGAAAGCAAGCATTGGGGGGGCATCTCCGGCCTGGGTCTTGCCGTCTTGGGGCGAAACATGCCGCCCTGATCCGGGCAAACAGCGCGGACGGCCACTGCCGTCCGCGCCGGGTCGTCACGAATCGCCGGTCAGACCGCGATCCACCACTTGTAGTGGTGGTGTTCGAAAATCGGGTGCGCATCGGCACCGCGGACGTTTGCATTGGCATGACGGAACACCGACCGCCAGAACGGCTGGATCAGAACGCCCTGTTCCTGCATGATCAACTGCAGGCGTTCCATGACCTTGCGACGCTCGGACGCATCGGCAATCGCCAGCGCCTTGGTCAATTCGGCATCGAACTCGGCATTGGCAAAGGCGGTTTCGTTCCAGGCCACGCCCGATTTATAGGCCAGCGCCAGGATCTGAACGCCCAGCGGACGCATGTTCCATTCGGTGGCAGAGAACGGGTATTTCAGCCAGTCATTCCAGAAGGTCGATCCGGGCAGGATCGAGCGTTTGATGTTCACGCCCGCGTCCCGAAGCTGGGCTGCAACGGCATCGCAGGTTGCCGCCTGCCAGTTGTCGTCAAGCGAGATCAGTTCGAATTCAGTATCCGCATGGCCCGCTTCGGCAAGCATCGCCTTGGCTGCGGCCGGATCGACCACCAAAGGCGGCAGCTGGGCATATTCCGGGTGGATCGGACAGACATGGTGGTTTTCCGCAACCTGTCCCAGACCGGCAAAGCCAAGTTCCAGCACAACATTGTTGTCCACGGCCAATTGCAGCGCCTTGCGGACGGCAAGGTTGTCATATGGTGCCACGGCATGGTGAAAGCGAACCGCCAGCGTGCCGGCGGTGACCGCTTCGGTCTTGGTCCAGCCGATGCCATCAAACACCGCCACGAAATCGCCCTCGGTGCGGTAGGTTGCATCAATCTCGCCGGATTGTGCCGCCGCAAGAACCGCTGCGGGATCGGTGCCGTAATCGATATACTCGATCCGGTCCAGATAGGCCCCCTCGCCCCACCAGGTGTGATTGGGGTTGCGTACCAGCGTCTGGCGCACGCCGACCTCGTTTGTTTCCGGCAGGTAGGGGCCGGTGCCGATCGGGTTCACGGACGGGTCGCCGTTGTCATAGCTTTGGTGCACGATCGCCGCAGGATAATCGCTCATCCCGGCGATCAGGCTGATGTCGGGGGCGGGCAGGGTCAGCGTGACCGTCAGCGGGCCTGCGACCGCAACGGCACCGGCGCGGGCCTGCTTTGTCGTCTCGTCCACCAGGCCGCCCATCCGGGTCGCCATGGAATTGCCTTCGACAGAGGCATCGCACCAGCGGGTGATGTTGAAGGCCACATCTTCCGCAGTGAAATCGTCGCCATTGTTCCACTTGACGCCGGGGCGGACATTCAGCGTGTAAACGGTTGCATCCGCGTTGGTGGACCAGCTTTCCAGCAGGCGGCCGACGATGGTTCCGTCGCGCTCGTATTCGACCAGATATTCCAGCCAGCCGCGGCTGAAATTCGCCAGTTCCGACCAGTCCCAGGTGCGCGGGTCTTTCAGCGCCCGGGTTTCCATGTTCATCCGCAAGGTTCCGCCCGTGACCGGGGTTTCCTGCGCGCGCGCTTGCGGCGTGGCAAGGCCCAGCAGGCCGTAGGCGGCAACGGCAGAAACGCCCAGCGCCGTGGTCCGCGTCAGAAACTCGCGGCGCGACAGCTTTCCGGCTGCCACTTCGTCCGCATACATGATCGCCGCCGGATGCAGCCGGGGGCCCAGTTGTGTGTCGTCTTTCATTGTCATCTCCCTGTCAGAACATGCCCTCGGTCACCGCGCGGGCCCGGCGGACCTGCCGGGCGCGGATTGAAGCCATGTTTGCGCGGACCATTCCGCACAGAATGACCTGCCGCGTCAACGTCTGCCTTCGCCGTTACGGCACCTGTTTGCGACACGGGCGTTCCGGCGTCAGGGCGCGCGCCGGAAGGCCGAGGGTGTTTTGCCCGTCTGATGCAGGAAGGCACGGGTAAAATAGGATGGCGAGGTGAACCCAAGATCCCGGGCTATGTGACTGACCGGCCGGTCGGTTTCGGCCAGCATCCGCCGCGCCTCGAACAGCAGCCGGTCATGCAGCAGCGCCGAGGCGGGACGTCCGCAGGTCTGCTGGCAGCAGCGGGTCAGATGCGTGGGTGTCACGCCCATGGCTGCGGCATAGTCGGCCACGCCGCGCCCCGAACGGAAATCACGCTCCAGCAGCGCGGTAAAGCCCGTCACCAGCCGCCGGGCGGATTCGGGCGTCACCGCCTCGGACGGCATCCGCGCTGTCTGCCGT
Organism: Rhodobacter sp.; assembly: GCA_020250175.1. GTDB lineage: Bacteria > Pseudomonadota > Alphaproteobacteria > Rhodobacterales > Rhodobacteraceae > Aliitabrizicola. The sequence goes on along the minus strand of JADCEN010000025.1, from coordinate 52,459 downwards.
TCCAGCCACACGCCCAGCAGGCCCAGATGATGCCGCACCGCCCGGTCATGGCCGGGAAGGGTGCTGTCCAGTTCGCGCTGGATGCTGTCCAGGCACAGGTTCAGTTCCACCTGCAACTGGGTTTCCCGAATGCGCAGATGCACCGGGGAGGACGGCAGGGCCACTTCATTGTCCCGACCGAAAAAAAGAGCAGTTCCAAAGACCTGTGGGCCAACCTCAAAGCCGTGCATTATGCCTGCGGGAATGAGGACCGCGTTGTGCGGGGTATAGCCGCGCGTCACGCCTGCCACGGTGATCCGCCCCTGGCCCTTGGTGAACCACAAAAGCATCGGCTCGGACAGGGACCGCATCGCTTCCACGCGCCAGCGCCCCCCCGCTGCAAGACGGGGAATCGCCATAAGCCGCGCCTGCGGACCCGGTGGAAGGTCTTTCATTTGTCGCATCCGGATTAACCGGCATTTACCATACCAGCACCCGCTGTGCGCACCCAAGCGGAAATCCACAGGCTGCGCCGATGCTGTGGCATCGCTGCACGGGCAGCGGTCAGGCCGGGGCGATGCGCTGCCATGCCGCCATACGGCTGCGGAACCAGGTGCGCTGGCGCTTGGCATATTGCCGCGACGCAAGCTTGGCGGCCGCCACGGCCTGGGGCAGGCTGAACTCTCCGCGCAGATGCGCCGCCAGTTCCGGTGCGCCGATGGCCCGTGTCCAGGGCGCGCCGGTCTGCCAGGCCGGCAAGGCCGCCCGCACCTCTTCCAGCGCGCCCGCCGCCATCATCGCGTCGAATCGCCGGTCGATCCGCGCCGCCAGCCAGTCACGACCGGGGTCCAGCACCAGCGCCTTGACACGATCCGGCGGCAGCAGCGGCGGCCCGGTATCGGCCTGCCAGTCGGCCAGGCCGCGCCCGGTGGCCCGCAGCACCTCCCAGGCGCGCTGCACCCGCGCGGGGTTGCGCAGGTCGATCCGCGCCGCTGTGGCGGGGTCAAGCTCTGCCGTCATCGCCGCAAGACCGGCATCGTGCAGCCGGAAATCGGCTTCTGCCCTGATGCCGGGCGGCACCGGCGGCACCTCGGCCAGGCCTTCGGTCAGCGCCATGAAATAAAGCCCGGTTCCCCCCACGATCACCGGGCGCAGCCCTTCGGCCAGCACCGCCCGCACCTCGCGCAGCCAGTGGCCGGCCGAATAGGCCTGTTCGCGCCCGACATGGCCATAAAGGCGGTGCGGCAGTGCCGCTTCGGCCGCCGCTGTGGGCCGCGCTGTCAGAACCCGCCAGCAGTCATAGACCTGCAGCGCATCCGCATTCACGATCACCCCGCCGCCGGTCGCCACGATTGTTTCGGCCAGGGCCGATTTGCCGCTGGCAGTCGGCCCGGCGATCAGCACCGGGCGGTCAGGCGGGATGTCGGAGGATGGCACGTCGGTCCCCAAGGATCGGGCCCGCAAGCCCTGACTTATTCTCGCAGGTATCTCAGGGTGGCGGCGGTGTATGAAGCCCGCGCCGCCACCGTCGAGGCCGGGTACAGGTGGCGCTTGCCGGAAAATGCAGCTTCCCCGTTGTACCCGGCCCCGTTTTCCGACATTTTGCGCCGCAGTCAAACAAGAACAGATGAACGGGGGGCAGGCGATGACCGGCGCGGCGGCCAACGGCGGCGATGGGGCAATCATGCGCTACAGGCGCGTCCTTCTGAAAATCTCGGGCGAGGCGCTGATGGGCGATCAGGGCTATGGTCTGCACCCGCCCACTGTGAAGCGCATCGCGCAAGAAGTGAAATCGGTCCATGATCTGGGCGTCGAGATCTGCATGGTGATCGGCGGCGGCAATATCTTTCGCGGCCTGCAGGGTTCGGCCCAGGGTATGGAACGCACCACGGCCGATTACATGGGGATGCTGGCCACGGTGATGAATGCGCTGGCGATGCAGGCCTCTCTTGAACAGATCGGCATTTTTACCCGCGTGATCTCGGCCATTCCGATGGATCAGGTGTGCGAGCCCTATATCCGCCGCCGCGCCGTGCGGCACCTGGAAAAGAAGCGCGTCGTCATCTTCGCCGCCGGAACAGGCAACCCCTATTTCACCACCGATACCGCCGCGACGCTGCGGGCCAGCGAAATGGCCTGCGAGGCGATCTTCAAGGGAACCAAGGTGGACGGCGTCTATGACAAGGACCCCAAGAAATACCCCGATGCCAAACGCTATGACAGGGTCAGCTATGACGAGGTGCTGCAACAGCATCTTGGCGTGATGGATGCCTCGGCGATTGCGCTGGCGCGCGACAACAATCTGCCGATCATCGTCTTCAGCCTGGACGAACCCGGCGGCTTCCGCGGCATCCTGGGCGGGCGGGGGGCCCATACGCGGGTACAGGGCTGAGCCTATACCCATGTGCGCCGCGCGCTGCTATAGACCGGCCAAGACGCCTTACTGCCCATAAGAAGGGACCCCCTGATGAGCCAGGATGCCACCGAGATCGACCTTGATGCCCTGCAGCGCCGGATGGACGGCGCCATGACCGCGCTGCGCGCCGAATTTGCCTCGTTGCGGACGGGCCGCGCCTCGGCCTCGATTCTGGAGCCGATCCAGGTGGATGCCTATGGCCAGATGACCCCGATCAACCAGCTTGGCACGGTCAACGTGCCTGAACCGCGCATGGTGGTGATCAACGTTTGGGACAAGGGCATGATTTCCAAGGTCGAACGCGCGATCCGCGATTCGGGGATCGGCATCAATCCCGTCGTTGACGGACCGCTGATCCGTCTGCCGATCCCGGAACTGAACGAAGAGCGGCGGCGCGAGCTGACCAAGGTTGCGGCCCAGTATGCCGAACAGGCCAGGGTCGCCATCCGCAATGTGCGCCGCGACGGCATGGACCAGATCAAAAAGGCGAAAGCCGCCGGCCTGTCGGAAGACGACCAGAAGATGTATGCCGACGAGGTGCAGGAGCTGACGGACAAAGCCATCGCCGTTGTGGACCGGGCGCTGGAATCGAAACAGGCAGAGATCATGCAGGTCTGACCTGCATCTTCGCCGCGCCGGAAGGGGGCAGGACCTTGGCCTTGGCCGAACAGCGCGACGCCCGCCCGCCCGAGCGGCGCGCCGAGCATGTCGCGATCATCATGGACGGCAACGGCCGATGGGCGACAAACCGGGGCTGGCCCCGGCTTGTCGGACACCGCAAAGGCGCCGAGCGGGTGCGCGAGATCGTGCGGTCCGCGCCGGATCTCGGCATCCGCTGGCTGACCATCTATGCCTTTTCGACAGAAAACTGGAAACGCTCCACCGAAGAGGTGCTGGGCCTGATGTCGATCTTCGCTCGCTACATCGAGCGCGAGGCGGACCGGCTGGCAGCCGAAGGGGTTCGGATGCGCTTCATCGGGGACCGGACACGTCTGGACCCCAAGCTGCAGCGCCTGATGGCCGGGATCGAAGAGCGCACTGCCGGCCTGTCGCTTCTTAACCTGACGGTTGCGATCAATTACGGCGGGCGCAACGAGGTGCTGCGGGCCGCGCGCAAGCTTGCCGACAGGGTCGCGACAGGCGAGGTCGCGGTTGAGGCCATTGACGAGGACATGCTGGAAAACTGCCTGGACACCTATGATCTGCCCGACCCCGATCTGGTGATCCGCACCAGCGGAGAGACCCGGATTTCCAACTTCCTGCTGTGGCAGTCGGCCTATTCCGAATACGAATTCACCCCCACGCTGTGGCCCGATTTCACTGCGGCAGAGCTTGCCGCGATCATCGGGCGTTTTGGCGGCCGCGCACGGCGCTTCGGTGCGGCGGCCCCGGCATGACCGCAACCGGCACCTGGGCTGATCTTGGGCCGCGCATGGTCTCGGGGGCTGCGATGGTCCTTGTCGGCGCTGCGGCTGTCTGGGCTGGCGGCTGGTGGTTTGGCACGCTGGCGGTTTTGATTGCCGGGCTGATGATCTGGGAACTGGCCGCGATGATCCGCCCGGATCAGCCTGGGGCGGCCCGGCTTCTGGGGCTGGCCGCAGCGTCGGGGGTGCTGCTGGCCCTTGTGGTTCCGGGTGTCACGGGCCTGGCCGTTCTGGCCCTGGTGGCACTTGCCGGGGCCGTCCTGCTGCGCAGCCACGCCGCGATCTTTGCTGTTTACGGTTTTGCCATCCTGCTGGCTGCCTGGGGCCTTGTCGGCTTTCGCGCCGATTACGGCATGGTCTGGCTGATCTGGTTGGTCCTTGTCGTTGTCGTCACCGATATTGCCGGATACTTCGCCGGCCGCATGATCGGTGGCCCCCGATTCTGGCCGGCCGTCAGCCCGAAAAAGACCTGGTCCGGCACGATTGCCGGATGGATTGCCGCAGCGCTGGTCGGTCTGGTATTCCTGCGCTTTACCACCGCCGGTCCGGACCTGCCCTGGATATCCGCCGCCCTGTCGCTGGCCTCGCAGATCGGCGATATCGCCGAAAGCGCCATCAAGCGGCGCATGGGCGTGAAGGACAGCTCGCACCTGATCCCCGGTCACGGCGGGCTGCTGGACCGCTTCGACGGGCTGCTTGGGGCGGCGCTGCTGATGCTTTTCGTGGCGCTGATCGTCGTTGTCCCCGAGGTGCGCCCCTGATGCGGCGGATTTCGGTTTTCGGTTCCACCGGCTCGATCGGGGAAAACACGCTGAACCTGCTGACACCCGGCAGCGTGCAGGTCGTGGCGCTGACCGGGGGCGGGCAGGTGGACCGGCTTGCGGCACAGGCCCGCCGCTTTGACGCGGAAATCGCCGTCACCGCCTATCCCGAATGCTATGCCGCGCTCAAGGACGCCCTGTCAGGCACCCGAACGCAAGTGGCCGCCGGGGCCGATGCCGTGGCCGAGGCCGCCGACCGGCAGGCGGACTGGGTCATGTCAGCGATTGTCGGGGCGGCTGGTCTGGTTCCGGGCATGCGGGCGCTGGCCCAGGGCGGCACCCTGGCCCTGGCCAACAAGGAAAGCCTTGTAACGGCGGGTCCGGTCCTGATGGCATCCGCCGCGCGGCACGGGGCCACCATCCTGCCGGTGGACAGCGAACATTCCGCCGTTTTCCAGGCCCTGACGGGCGAAGACCCCGCCGGGGTTGAACGGGTGATCCTGACCGCCTCGGGCGGGCCGTTTCGCACCTGGTCGGCAGAGCGCATGGCGGCCGCCACCCCGGCCGAGGCGGTGGCGCATCCCACCTGGGCGATGGGCCAGCGGATTTCCGTCGATTCCGCCTCGATGTTCAACAAGGCGCTGGAGCTGATCGAAACGCGGGAGTTCTTCGGCTTCGATCCCGACCGGATCGAAGTGATCGTCCATCCGCAATCCATCGTGCATGCCCTTGTGGGGTTTCGCGACGGGGGCATGATGGCCCATCTGGGGCCGGCGGACATGCGCCATGCCATTGGCTACGCGCTTAACTGGCCGCGCCGCGATCATGTGCCTGTCGCGCGGCTGAACCTTGCGGAACTGGGGCAACTGACCTTCGAGGCCCCCGACGAGGCACGCTTTCCCGCGCTGCGGCTGGCGCGAGCGGTGATGGAGGTGCGCGGCCTGTCGGGGGCGGTCTTCAATGCCGCAAAAGAGGTGGCTCTTGATCACTTCCTTGCGGGCGGGGTTGGATTTGCCGACATGGCAGCCATAGTTGACGTTATGCTGGACAGGCTTTCCGGCGAAATGCGCCGCGATAACACCCTGCTGACCCTTGAGGACGTGGTCGCGATGGACCATCTCGCCCGCAGGACCACCGAATACACGGTTCGTCACCGTCATTGGCAGAGGTAGAAGTTGGACATCTTTTCGTTGATCCCGTCGTTCGGCGGCTTTGTCTGGACGCTTCTTGCGTTTGTTGTCGCCCTGTCTGTCATCGTCGCGGTGCATGAATACGGCCATTACATCGTGGCCCGATGGACGGGGATCGATGCCGATGTCTTCTCCATCGGTTTCGGTCCGGTGCTGATGTCGCGGACCGACCGGCGCGGCACCAAATGGCAGGTGGCCGCATTGCCCTTCGGCGGCTTCGTCAAGTTCAAGGGGGATGCCAACGCCGCTTCGGCCAAAGACGGGGCGGCGATGAGCGGGCTGAGCCAGGCCGAGTTGCGCCGCACCATGCATGGCGCGCCGGTCTGGGCCCGGTCTGCCACGGTGGCCGCCGGCCCGGCCTTCAACTTCATGCTGTCGATCCTGCTTTTTGCCGGTTTTTTCCTGTGGCAGGGCATCGCCGTCGACAAGCCGGTGGTGGGCGAGGTCCAGGCCATGCCCGGCTTTGAAACGGCGCTGCAGCCGGGTGACCGCATTCTGGCCGTGGATGGGCAGGAGACACCTGATTTCGAAACCTTCGGCAAGGTCACCGAAGCGCTGGACCCGGTGACCCCGGTGTCCTACCGCGTGCAGCGCGGCGACCAGGTGCTGACCCTGGACGGGCCGTTTCCCTTTCCGCCGGTGGTGGATTCGGTGCAACCGGCCTCAGCGGCGATGCAGGCGGGTCTTGCGGCGGGCGATGTGATTCTGTCCGTTGACGGAACGCCCGTCACGGCCTTTGCGCAGCTGCGCGAGGTGGTGGGCAATTCCGGCGGCGCGCCGGTTGCCCTGACTGTCTGGCGCGCGGACGAGGTTTTCGACGTGTCACTGGAACCGCGGCGCATGGATATTCCGTTGTCGGAAGGCGGTTTTGAAACGCGCTGGCTGATCGGGTTGACCGGCGGGCTGGTTTTTGCGCCGGAAACCCGCACGCCGGGTGTGTTCGAGGCGATCAGCCTGGGCGCGCAGCAGACCTGGGGCGCGATCACGCTGACGGTTTCGGGCCTTGTCCATATGATCACCGGGGCGATCAGCACCTGCAATCTCAGCGGTCCGATCACCATCGCAGAAACCTCCGGCGCTGCGGCCACGCTGGGGCTGGCCAGTTTCCTGTGGTTCATCGCAGTGCTTTCGACCGCCGTGGGGTTCGCCAACCTGATCCCGGTTCCGGTGTTGGATGGTGGCCATCTGGTGTTTCACGCGTTTGAGGCGGTGACCGGCCGCCCGCCGTCTGACAGGGCATTGCGTATCTTGATGGCGGGGGGGCTTGCCATAGTCATCTCGCTGATGCTGTTGGCGCTTTCGAACGATATCTTCTGCCCCTGAACCGATGTCAGCGCCCTGTTGGTCCCGGTGATGCCGCAGCCCGGCGGCAGACCCAAGGGAAGAAGAACGCGGCGGGCAGGCTGTGCCTGGCGTGGATCAGGCCCATTCGTTTGCTGCCGGTCTGAACCGGGGCAGCATTTTCGGGGACGGTGCCATTATGGCCGACCTTCCCGTCGGGGCCTGTGCGGGCCTGCCGTTGTCAGTCACCGATGACTTGATCCCGCAGGGCAGCCCCCGGCACAGCCTGCCCGCAGACTTCCGCCGCGCTGCGCCACAGGCTTTTGACAACCCCGGTCAATACCGGTAGTCAGAAGACCTCATGCAAGACGGGGTGGTTTGGACGATGCAGCAGAAGTCAGCCGCAAGGGCGACCGGCACAGTCATGGGCCTGCATCCGCAACGTCACCTGTTTCTGGCGGCTTCAGCCCTGATCTCAGCATTCTGGCTTTTGTTTGCAACCTCTGCCCTGGCGCAGGAATACCGGTTCTCAAGCGTCAGCGTCCAAGGCAACCAACGCGTCGACAGCGCAACCGTGCTGCGCTACGCAGGAATCACTGTCGGCCAGACCCTGTCAGCGGGGCAGTTGAACGACGCCGTTCAGGCGGTGACAAACTCTGGCCTGTTTGAGACGGTCGATGCGGAGACAGAGGGCGGCGTGCTTGTGCTGCGCGTCAGGGAGTACCCGACGATCAACATCATCAGCTTTGAGGGCAACAGGCGCCTCACCGACGAACAGATTGACGCTGTCGTTCAATCCGAATCGCGGCGGATTTATTCGCCCGCCCAGGCCGAGGCCGACGCCGCCGCAATTGCCGAAGCCTATACGGCGGCGGGGCGCATTTCGGCGACGGTCACCCCCAAGATCATCCGCCGGTCCGAAAACCGCGTGGACCTTGTGTTCGAGATCACCGAAGGCCGCGTGGTCGAGGTGGAAAGGCTGGCATTCGTCGGCAACCGCGCCTTTTCCGACCGCCGCCTGCGCCAGGTGCTGGAAACCAAGCAGGCAGGTCTGCTGCGGACCTTCGTCCGGGCCGATACGTTCATTGCCGACCGGATCGAGTTGGACAAGCAGCTTTTGCGCGACTTCTACGCCGCGCGCGGGTTTGTCGATTTCGAGGTGCTGGACGCCACCTCGGCCGTCACGGCAGAGCGCGACGGCTTTTTCGTGACATTCACCCTGCGGGAAGGCCAAAGATTCAGTGTCGGCAAGGTCGACACCATCAGCGAGATTCCCGAGGTCGATCCTGTGGCCTTTGCCAATGTGGTGCGCCTGCGCCCGGGTGTGACCTATTCCCCTGCCGTCATCGACAACAACATTGCGCGGATGGAAAACCTTGCCCTGCAGCAGGGCCTGAATTTCATCCGCGTGGAGCCGCGCGTCACCCGCAACGACCGCGACCTGACGCTTGATGTCACCTTTGCCATCACCCGTGGGCCGCGCATTTTCGTCGAGCGTATCGACATCGAGGGCAATACCACCACCCTGGACGAGGTCGTCCGGCGCCAGTTCCGCACGGTCGAAGGCGATCCTTTCAACCCGCGCGAAATCCGCCGTGCCGCCGAACGCATCCGCGCGCTTGGCTTTTTCTCGGATGTGCAGGTCGACAGCCAGCCCGGCACCGCTGACGATCAGGTCATCGTCAACGTCGATGTGGTGGAGCAGCCCACGGGCACCCTTTCACTGGGTGCCAGCTTTTCCGTGTCTGACGGGATTGGCCTGAACCTTGGCTTTACCGAGACCAACTTTCTGGGCCGGGGGCAGACCGTCGGGTTGAACTTGTCGGGCGGCTCGGAAAACCTCGACGCGACCGTCAGCTTCTTCGAACCGGCCTTTTTGGACCGTGACCTTGGCTTCCGGCTGTCCTTCTTTTCGTCCAACACCCGGCAGTTCAACGCCTTTTACAATACCGAAGTCTTCGGCGGGCGCACGTCGCTGGTCTTTCCGGCGGGCGACTATTCGCGCTTTGAACTGCGATATCTTCTGCAACAGGAAGAATTGACTGATGTCAGCGTCAACTCCTCGACCATCCTGAAGCGTGATGCAGCGCGCGGTCCGCTGGTGACCAGCGCGCTTGGATATCTGTACACCTACGATACCCGCACCGGGGCGCTGAACCCGCTGGGCGGTGCGCAGTTGCGCTTCGGTCAGGATTTCGCCGGGATCGGCGGGGATATCCAGTCGATTACCACCACCGCCCTCGCCAGCATCGAACGCCGTGTCCTGAACGAAGAGGTGACGTTGCGTGCGACGTTCGAGGCCGCGTCCCTGAACATGATCGATGAAGACAGCCGCGTGACCGACCGCTACTTCGGAAACGGCGAGATTCGCGGTTTTGAAACCAACGGCATCGGTCCGCGCGACCTGACGGCGGTGAACCAGGACGCACTGGGCGGCAACTATTCTGCCGTGGCCCGCCTTGAGGCGGAATTCCCCTTGGGCATCCCCAATGAATACGGCCTCAAGGGGGGCGTTTTCCTGGACGCAGGCTCGGTCTGGTACCTGAACGATACCCAGGGTACTGCGGGACCCGTTGACGACAGTTTCAATCTGCGCGCGGTTCTGGGCGTGTCAATCTTCTGGACAACGCCGATCGGCCCGCTGCGGTTCAACTTCACCCGGGCCATAGTCAAGGAAGACTATGACAGGGAACAGAATTTCGACCTGACCGTGTCCACCACCTTCTGATGCGCCCGTTCTGCATGATTGCCCTTTGTGTCGGCCTGCTGGCGGCGTGTCCGGCTGTGGCGCAGATGTCGCTTGGGGAGCCGGTCGCCACGGTCGGTCCCATTCTGACACTTGACAAGACCCGTCTCTATTCCGACTCGCGCTATGGTCGGCAGACGCAGGCTGCAATCGATGCAGAGGTGAAGGCGATGGCCGCAGAAAACCGCAGTCTGCAAGCCGCTCTGGAGGCCGAGGAAGCCGCGCTGGCGGAACGGCGACCCGGCCTTCCGGCCGCAGAGTTTCAGACCCTGGCGCAGGCCTTTGATGCCAAGGTCAAGGATATCCGCCGCGAGCGTGATGCCAAGGCGCGCGAACTGTCGCTGCGGCAGGAACAGTCGCAGCGGGCCTTTCTGCAAAAGGTTGTCCCGATCCTCAATCAGATAAGGACCGAAATGGGGGCCGAGCTTATTCTTGACCGGGCCCTGGTGATCTGGTCCAGTCCCACCATCGACATCACCGATCTTGCGATCGGGCGGATTGACGGGGCGCTGCTGAACACCGGGACGGTTCCCGAACGCGCCGCCGATCCGGCCCCCGCCGCCAGCCAGGACTAGGACCGCCGCGCTTGTTTCGGCGGGCCAAGGTTGCTAACCATCGGCAAGGGCGCGCCGTGGCGTGCCCCTGTTGACGTCGCAAGGAGTGCGCGATGCCCGAATCCGCCGTTACCCCGGCCCCGACCACTGCCGATCTTTCCCTGATCCAGCGGATCATTCCCCACCGCTATCCCTTCCTGATGATCGACAGGGTACAGGACATCGTGATCGACCAGTCCTGTGTGGGCATCAAGAACGTGACCCTTAACGAACCGCAGTTTCAGGGCCACTTTCCCGGCATGCCGATCTTTCCGGGCGTGTTGATCATCGAGGCGATGGCCCAAACCTCGGGCGTGCTGGTGGGATTGTCGATGGACCTGGTGGACAGAAAGGCCAATGTCTTTTTCATGGGGGTCGACGGTGTCAAATTCCGGCGCAAGGTGGTGCCGGGTGATGTGCTGGAACTGCATGTGCGGGCGCTGCGCGGCGGCGGGCGGGTGTGGAAGTTCGAAGGCAGGGCGATGGTCGGTGCGGACCTGTGCTGCGAAGCCACCTTCATGGCCATGTTCGATGTGCCGAAGGCCTGACCGCAGATGACCCTATCGCCCCAGGCGCAGGTCCATCCTTCTGCGGTCATCGCGGAGGGGGCGGTGGTTGGCGCAGGCTGTGTCATCGGTCCTTTTGCCGTGATCGGTGCCGAGGTGACGCTGTACCCCGGCGTGACGGTCAAAAGCCATGCCGTTGTCACCGGCTGGACCGAGATCGGCGAGGGGACGGTGATCTTCCCCTTTGCCACGGTGGGCGAAGTGCCGCAGGATTTGAAGTATCGCGGCGAACACACGCGCCTTGTCATCGGGCGGCGCTGCAGAATTCGCGAAGCGGCCACGCTGAACACCGGCACCGAAGGCGGCGGCGGCGTGACGCGCGTCGGGGATGACTGCCTGATCATGACCGGTGCCCATGTGGGCCATGATGCCCAGATCGGTGACCGGGTGATTCTGGTCAATCAGGTTGCCATCGCCGGGCATTGCATATTGGGGGATGATGTGATCGTCGGCGGCCTGTCAGGCGTGCATCAATGGGTCCGGATCGGGCGCGGGGCGATCATCGGGGCCGTCACCATGGTGACCCATGATGTGCTGCCCTACGGGCTGGTGCAGGGGCCGCGCGGCGAGCTGGACGGGCTCAATCTTGTCGGGCTAAAGCGGCGCGGGGTGGAGCGGGCCGAAATCATGTCGCTGCGCGCCGCCTATCAGATGCTGGCGCAGGGCGAGGGGACCTTTCTGGACCGCGCCCGCAAGCTGGCCGAGGAAACCGACAGCACGCATGTGCGCGAGATCACCGAGTTCATCCTGTCCAATTCGGACCGGTCCTTTCTGACGCCGAAATGACCGGGGCCGGGCCGACTGCCATCATCGCCGGGCGCGGGGGGCTTGCCGCCATCGTTGCCGCCGCGCTTGAACGCCCCTTTGTGGCGGCGATCGAGGGGTTTGCGCCTGAAGGGCTGGTGCCCGACCTTGTGTTCCGTGTCGAGCGTCTGGTGCCGTTTCTGGATCACCTGGCCGACAGGGGCGTGACCCGCGTGGTCTTTGCCGGGGCCGTGCAGCGCCCCCGGCTTGACCCGGCGCTGTTCGACCCGGCGACGGCCCGGCTGGTGCCCCGCCTGCTGGCCGCGATGCAGGGCGGGGACGATGCCGCCCTGCGCGGTGCCATCGCCCTTTTCGAAGAAGCCGGTCTTGAGGTTGTCGGGGTGGATCAGGTCGCGCCCGGCCTTGTGCCCGGTCCCGGTATTCTGGCCGGCACCGTGACCGAAGGTGACCGGCGCGATGCTGCCCGTGCGGCATCCATCGTGCAGGCGCTTGGCGCGGTTGATGTGGGGCAGGGGGCCGTGGTGGCCCAGGGGCTTTGCCTTGGCGTGGAAGCACTGCCCGGCACCGATGCCCTGCTTGACTTCGTCGCCCGGACCGGGGCCGCCCTGCGCCCCGACCCGCAAGGGGCGCGCGGTCTGCTTTACAAGGCCCCGAAACCCGGCCAGGACCGGCGGGTTGATCTGCCCGCCATTGGCCCCGAAACGGTCGCCCGCGCCGCCGCAGCGGGTCTTGCGGGCATTGCATGGGCGGCAGGTGGTGTCCTGCTGCTGGACCGGGCCGCCACTGTCGCCGCAGCGCAGGACAAGGGCCTGTTCCTGTGGTCGCGCGGGGAATGAAGCTGTATCTCATTGCAGGCGAAGCCTCGGGCGATGCGCTGGGGGCGGCGCTTCTGGCCGGGCTGAAATCGCTGCGGCCCGATTTGCAGGCGCAGGGCATCGGCGGGCCGCTGATGCAGGCCGAAGGGCTGCACAGCCTGTTTGCGATGGACGAGCTTTCGGTGATGGGGCTGGCCGAAGTGCTGCCGAAATACGCCCATCTGAAGCGCCGCATCCGGGAGGCCGCCGCCGATGTGCTGGCGGCGGCACCGGATGCGCTGATCACCATCGACAGCCCGGATTTCGTACTGCGCGTTGCCCGGATCGTGCGCACCGCCCGGCCGGACCTGCGCACCATCCATTACGTTGCGCCTTCGGTCTGGGCCTGGCGTCCGGGGCGCGCGGCGAAGATGGCACCTGTGATCGACCATGTGCTGGCCCTGCTGCCCTTCGAGCCGCCCTATATGACCGACGCCGGGATGACCTGCGATTTTGTCGGACATCCCGTGGTGTCCGCCCCCCGCGCCACCGCCGCCGAGGTGCTGGCCTTTCGCGCCGAACTTGGCGGCGGGGGGCCGATTGTGCTTGCGTTGCCCGGATCGCGCCGGGGCGAAGTGGCCCGTCTTGCCCCGGTGATCGGCGGCGTGCTTGACCGCCTGCGGCCGGCCTTTCCGCAGGCTCAGGTTGTGCTGCCCACGCTGCGCCCGGTTGCGGCCATGGTCGAAGACCTGACGGCAGACTGGCCGATCCGCCCCCGGATCGTCGAGGTGCCCGAGGCCAGGCGGGCGGCTTTCGCCGCCGCCGATGTGGCGATTGCCGCCTCTGGCACCGTGTCGCTGGAACTGGCGGCCAACGCTGTGCCGATGGTCATCGCCTATGACATGCACCCCTTGACCATGTGGCTGATGCGCCGCATGGCGCGGGTCGATACCGTCACACTGGTCAACCTGGTGTCGGAAACGCGCGTTGTGCCCGAATTCCTGGGGGGCCGCTGCACGCCTGACCTGATCGCCCCGGCGCTGCTTGGGCTGATCAGCCCCGGTCCGGCGCGGGACGCGCAGCTTGCGGCGATGCGCCTGACGATGGCGCGTCTTGGGCAGGGCGGCGATCCGCCCGGACTGCGTGCCGCGCGGTCGGTTCTGGCTGCACTGGCCACAGGCCCCGCCTGACGCACCTGCCGCGCCTCAAGGGACCTCGCGACAGGGAAATGGGGCGTTCACGAAGGTGAAGATCAGGCTAAAACTCTTTGGCAGATCGTTTCGGATCAAGGGCTTGTCAAGGCAGCCCACCGAGAGACGCAGCACTAGCGTTATCAGGCTCCGATGAATTGGCCGACGCATGGCGTGCCCTTTCCTTCTTGTCGGATTTGACCCGCGTCAAGTCGGGGCACTGCCCCGACGGCCGCGCCTGCCTGCCCCTGGGCAGGCGCGAAGAGCGCCAGCCCCAGGCAGGCGCGGCCGGATTACCGCCACTGGGCTTGGGGCAAGCCCCTTGCCTGCGGGCTGAAGCGTGATGAAGCTCCGATGACTCGGTAGGCGCATGGCGTGCCCTTTCCTTCTTGTCGGATTTGACCCGCGTCAAATCCGACCGCGCCTGCCTGCCCCTGGGCAGGCGCGATTCCGCGCCAGCCCCAGGCAGGCGCGGCCGGATTACCGCCGCTGGGCTTGGGGCACGCCCCTTGCCTGCGGGCTGAAGCCCTCCGGCAATCGGACTGTGAAAACGCTCCACAGGAGCGTTTTCCGTCAGTCCTCTGGGCGCGCAGTTACCAGCCTGGCCGCGTTTTCCAGAGAGATTTTCGCCCATCGTCTTCGGCTTGCACAAGGTTACACCGACACCTGCGCGCCATAAGACTGCGCTGCGATGTTTCCACCAATCATCACCATGCTTTAGCCACGGCCCTTCCAGATCCAGCCGCCGCCCAGCACCCGGCTGCCGTCGCCCGCATAGAACACGCAGGCCTGCCCCGGCGATACCCCTTCTTCCGGGCTGAGCAGCTCGACCTCGGCCCCGGTCGGCCCCAGGGGGCGGAGGATGGCCGGGCAGGGCGGGCGGGTGGAGCGGACCTTGACCTCAACCGGCCACTCCGCCCGGCTCGCAAAGGGGGCATCCCCCAGCCAGTTGACGTCTTTCAGCGGAATGGTCCGGGTTGACAGGGCCGCTTTCGGCCCCACGATCACCCGCCGCGTTGCCGGGTCCAGCCGGACGACGTATAGCGGATCGCCCAGCCCGCCGATCCCCAGGCCCCGGCGTTGACCGACCGTATAATGGATGATGCCGCCATGGCTTCCCAGAACGTGGCCTGCCATGTCCACGATCTCTCCGGGGTCCGCAGCACCGGGCCGCAACTTTTCGATCACGGCGGCGTAATTCCCGCCGGGAACAAAGCAGATATCCTGACTGTCCGGCTTGTCGGCCACCGGCAGGCCATAGCGCGCCGCCAGTGCCCGGGTGTCCGCCTTGCTGGCCATCCCGCCCAGCGGAAAGCGCAGGTACGCCAGTTGCTCTGCCGTGGTCGAGAACAGGAAATAGCTTTGGTCGCGATTTGCATCCGCAGCCCGGTGCAACTCTGGCCCGCCGGGCCCGATCTTGCGCTGGATGTAATGGCCGGTTGCCATGCAATCGGCATCCAGATCGCGCGCTGTGGCCAGCAGGTCCCTGAACTTGACCCGTTCATTGCAGCGGATGCAGGGCACGGGCGTGGCCCCGGCAAGATAGGCATCCGCGAACTCGTCGATCACAGCCGTGCGGAACATGTTCTCGTAATCCAGCACGTAATGGGGAAAGCCCATCGTCTCGGCGACGCGGCGGGCGTCATGAATGTCGCGGCCGGCACAGCAGGCCCCCTTCTTTGCCAGCGCCGCCCCGTGATCGTAAAGCTGCAGCGTGACGCCCACCACGTCATAGCCTTCTTCGGCCAGCTGTGCTGCCACAACGGAACTGTCCACGCCGCCCGACATGGCAACCACAACCCGCGTCGCCTGCGGGGTCTTGGCAAAGCCCAGGGAGTTGAGCGGCTGGTCAAGCGGCACGGGGCATCTCCGGCGGGGGCAGACAGACAGCCGCCAAGTCGGCAGGAATATAGGAAAATGCCGTGCATCCTCAACCCCCCGTTTCACGGATGGTTAAGCGTGATCTGCCAGGGTCGGGCCAGATCAGGAAGGAAGCCCCGATGCATCTCAAGCGCGTAGACGGCCCGCGACAGGTCACGCTGCCGGATGGCAGCATCCTGAGCCGCGCCGATCTTCCCCCGGCCGCGACGCGGCGATGGGTGGCCAGCCGCAAGGCGGTTGTTGTCAGGGCGGTGACATGCGGCCTGATCACCCGGTCCGAAGCCATGGACCGCTATGCGCTTTCGGAAGAGGAACTCGCGCTTTGGTTCAAGGCCGTGGAACAGCATGGCGAGATGGCGTTGAAAGTCACGACTATCCAAAAGTATAGAGCATGTAGGCCGAATGCTAATCTTAAGGTAACCTCCGATTAACCATTGGCGGTCAGGATCATTAAAAGACAACCTACGTGGAGCTTTGGAATGCGGGTACTGCTTGTGGAAGATGATCCGGCGACGTCGCGCAGCATCGAGCTGATGCTGACTCATGCCAATCTGAACGTTTACTGCACGGACCTTGGCGAAGAAGGCATCGATCTGGCGAAACTGTATGACTACGATCTTATCCTTTTGGATCTCAACCTACCCGATATGAACGGCCACGAGGTTCTGCGCCAGCTGCGCCTGGCGCGTGTGGAAACGCCCATCCTGATCCTGTCCGGATCGGATGATTCCGAAAGCAAACTCCGGGGTTTTGGCTTCGGTGCCGACGATTACATGACAAAACCCTTCCATCGGGAAGAGCTGGTCGCACGCATCCATGCCATAATCCGGCGGTCGAAGGGCCATGCGCAATCCATCATCCGCACCGGTCAGATCAATGTCAATCTGGACGCGAAGACCGTGGACGTGAACGGCGAGATGGTTCACCTGACGGGCAAGGAATACCAGATGCTGGAACTGCTGTCGCTGCGCAAGGGAACAACGCTGACCAAGGAAATGTTCCTGAACCATCTTTACGGCGGCATGGACGAACCGGAATTGAAGATCATCGATGTCTTCATCTGCAAGCTGCGCAAGAAACTGGCCGAGGCGACCGGCGGCCATAACCATATTGAAACGGTATGGGGGCGCGGATATGTCCTTCGGGAACCCGGTCTGCAATCTCAGCGCAGGGTTGCAGCAAGCGCCTGACACGGCTGCGTCGCGGCATCTGGACCTTGCCTTTTCTGCCCCCTAAACCTTGGACAGGACAGGGGAGAGGCGCGGATGACCGATGTAAAGCCCGTCGAGGCATTGTCGCAGGCCGAAGCGCGCCAGGAACTTGACCGTCTGGCGCGCCAGATCGCTGCGGCCAACCGGGCCTATCACACCGAAGACGCGCCCGAGATCACCGATGCCGATTACGACGCGCTCCGGCGTCGCAATGCCGCCATCGAGGCGCGCTTTCCGGACCTGAAGCGCGCCGACAGCCCGACCGGGCAGGTGGGCGCGCCCTTGGCCGAAGGCTTTGCCAAGGTGCAGCATGATGTCCGGATGCTCAGCCTGGAGAATGCATTCGAACTGACGGATGTGGCCGAGTTCGACGACCGGGTGCGCAAGTACCTTGGGCTGGGTCCGGAGTCGCCGCTGCTTTACACCGCCGAGCCGAAGATTGACGGGCTGTCGCTGTCGCTGCGCTATGAAGGCGGCCTGCTGGTGCGGGCCGCCACGCGCGGTGATGGCGAAACCGGCGAGAATGTGACGGAAAACGCCCGCACCATTGCCGATATTCCCAAGGTGCTGTCCGGTGCCCCGGACCTGCTGCCGGACCTGCTGGAGGTGCGCGGCGAGGTCTATATGGCGCATGCGGATTTCGCGGCGCTGAATGCCCGGCAGGCGGCTGCCGGGGACAAAAGCTTTGCCAACCCGCGCAATGCCGCCGCCGGGTCCTTGCGCCAGCTCGACCCTGCGATCACCGCCGCGCGCCCGCTGCGCTTTTTTGCCTATGCCTGGGGGGCGCTGTCAGAACCGTTGGCAGACACGCAGTCGGGCGCGATTGCACGGCTGGCATCGCTTGGCTTTCCGACCAACCCGCTGACGCAGACCTGCGACGGGCCGGACGCACTGCTGGACCAGTACCGGCGGATCGAGGCGCAGCGCGCCACGCTGGGCTATGACATCGACGGCGTCGTCTACAAGGTGGATGACCTGGCCCTGCAGCGCCGCCTTGGCTTTCGCTCTTCCACCCCGCGCTGGGCGATTGCGCACAAGTTTCCCGCCGAACTGGCCTGGACGCGGACAGAGGCGATCGACATTCAGGTGGGCCGCACCGGGGCGCTGTCGCCGGTGGCCCGGCTGACGCCGGTCACGGTGGGCGGCGTGGTGGTGGCCAATGCCACCCTGCACAACGAAGATTACATCGCGGGCCGCGACTCGCGCGGCGATCCGATTCGGGGCGGGCGGGATATCAGGGTCGGCGACTGGGTGCAGGTCTTTCGTGCCGGGGATGTCATTCCCAAGATCGCCGATGTGGACCTCTCGCGCCGCCCGCAGGACGCCAGCCCCTATGCCTTTCCCGAAACCTGTCCGCGCTGCGGGTCCGATGCCATCCGCGAGGCGGGCGATTCCGTGCGCCGCTGCACCGGCGGCCTGATCTGCCCGGCGCAGGCGGTGGAACGGCTGAAGCATTTCGTCAGCCGCGCCGCCTTTGACATCGAGGGGCTGGGGGCAAAGCAGGTTGAAGCCTTTTACGAAGACGGCTGGGTCCGCACGCCGGCCGATATTTTCACCCTGCGCGACCGCTTCGGCAGCGGCCCGCAACAGCTCAGGAACCGGGACGGCTGGGGAGAGAAATCGGCGGAAAACCTGTTTGCGGCGATTGACGACAGACGGCGCATCCCGCTGAACCGGCTGATCTTTGCGCTGGGCATGCGGCATGTCGGCGAAGTCTCTGCCAGCCTTCTGGCCAGCCATTATCACTCCTGGACTGCCTTCGAAGCGGCGATGACGGCGGCACGGGTGGGCGAGGGGCCGGATTGGGCAGAGTTGACGGCCATCGACGGTGTGGGGGATGTGCTTGCAACCTCGGTCGTCATGACCTTTCAGCAAGAGCGCGAACGCCAGGCGATCGACGCGCTGGTGGCGCATCTTCAGGTACTGGATGTGGTGCCCCGCGCGCCGGTGGACAGTGCCGTGGCAGGCAAGACCGTGGTGTTCACCGGCACGCTGGAGCGGATGACGCGGGCCGAAGCCAAGGCGCGGGCCGAAGCGCTGGGGGCGAAAGTGGCCGGGTCTGTCAGTGCGAAGACCGATTATCTGGTGGCCGGTCCGGGGGCCGGATCAAAGGCCGCGAAAGCCGCAGACCTGGGCGTGACGGTGATCGGCGAGGATGCCTGGCTTGCGCTGATCGGCACCGCATGAGCCGCCCCGAGCGCCTGTTTCCGCTGTTCGCCGATCTGGAAACGCTGGAGGGCGTGGGGCCGAAAACGGCCAGGGCGCTGGCCGGGCTGGGGGTCGCGCGGCCGAAAGACCTGCTGTTCCTGCTGCCCGCCTCGGGCGTGGACCGCAGCCGCAAGGCCTCGGTCCGCGATGTGGTGCCGCCCGCAACGCTGACGGTCGAGGTCGAGGTGGGCGCGCATTTTCCGCCCCGCATCAAGGGCCGGCCCTATCGGGTCATGGTCCGCGATGCAGGGCTGGATTTTCAGCTGGTCTACTTTCATGCGCGCGGCGATTTCCTGCAAAAGCTTCTGCCCACCGGCCAGCGCCGGCTGATTTCGGGCCGGATTGAGCTGTTCGACGGCATCGCGCAGATGGTGCATCCCGACCATGTCCTGCGCCTGGAAGAAGCGGCCGACCTGCCCGCCTATGAGCCGGTTTATCCGCTGGTCGCGGGGCTGACGCAGAAGGTGATGGCGAAGGCAGCGGCCTCGGCCGTGGCGCGGGCACCGGAGCTTCCGGAATGGATCGACGCGCCGCTTGTGGCGCGCGAGGGCTGGCCGGACTGGCGCGCGGCGGTGGTGCTGGCCCATGCGCCGTCCGGGCCGGGTGATCTGGCACAATCGGCACCTGCGCGCCTGCGGCTGGCCTATGACGAGTTGTTTGCGCATCAGTTGACCCTGGCACTGGCGCGGGCATCGCTGCGCCGGGGCAAGGGCCGGGCCAGCATCGCAACCGGGGCATTGCAGGCCCGCGTGCTGGCCAGCCTGCCCTATGTGCCGACCGGGGCACAGACCCGCGCGCTGGCCGAAATCGCAGGCGATCTGGCCTCGCCGTTGCGGATGAACCGCTTGCTGCAGGGCGATGTCGGATCGGGCAAGACGCTGGTTGCCTTTCTGGCGCTGCTGGTGGCGGTTGAGGCGGGCGGGCAGGGGGTGATGATGGCCCCGACCGAAATTCTGGCGCGACAGCACTTCGCCGGGCTGGAGCCGCTGGCCGCCGCCGCCGGGGTGCGCCTTGTGCTGCTGACAGGCCGCGACAAAGGGGCCGAGCGGGCGCAGAAGCTGGCGGGGCTGGCCTCGGGCGCGGTGCAGGTGCTGGTGGGCACCCATTCGGTGTTTCAAAAGGATGTGCAGTTCCACGACCTGCGGCTGGCGGTGGTGGATGAACAGCACCGCTTTGGCGTTGCACAGCGCATGGAGTTGGGGGCCAAGGGGGCCGCCGCCGATGTGCTGGTGATGACCGCCACGCCCATTCCGCGCAGCCTGGCGCTGGCCAGCTATGGCGACATGGATGTGTCGGTGCTGGATGAAAAGCCGGCCGGGCGCAAGCCGGTGCGCACCGCGCTGATTTCTGCCGCCCGGATGGATGAGGTGGTGGGCCACCTGCAGCGCGCCGTGGCAGAGGGGCGGCAGGCCTATTGGGTCTGCCCGCTGGTGGAAGACAGCGAGGTGCTGGATTACGCCAGCGCCGAGGCGCGGTTCCAGCATCTGCGCGCGGCGCTGGGCGAGGGCGTGGTGGGGCTGGTGCACGGCCAGATGCCCCCTGCCGACAAGGACGCGGCGATGGCGCGTTTCGTCAGCGGCGAGACCCGTGTTCTGGTGGCAACGACCGTGATCGAGGTGGGGGTGAATGTGCCCGATGCCTCGATCATGGTGATCGAACGGGCCGAAATCTTCGGTCTGGCGCAATTGCATCAGCTGCGCGGTCGGGTGGGGCGCGGATCGGCAGACTCGACCTGCCTGCTGCTGTATCAGGCCCCGCTGGGCGAAAGCGGCGAGCGTCGCCTGACGGTGCTGCGCGAAACCGAAGACGGATTCCGCATTGCCGAAGAGGATCTGGCGATGCGCGGGGCAGGTGACCTGATCGGCACCGCGCAATCGGGCCTGCCGCGCTTTCGCGTCGCCGATCTGGAACGGCAGGGGGCGCTGATGGCGGTGGCACAAAGCGATGCGCGGCGGCTGCTGGCCGGGGATCCGGCGCTGGAAAGCGACCGCGGCAGGGCTGCACGGCTGCTGCTGTGGCTGCTGGATCAGGATCGGGCCATCCGGCTGCTGTCCGTAGGTTAGCATTTTGTTCCCATATGTTCGCAATAAGTTCTTTACTTTCGGCGAAGCATGTGAGAACAAAAAAGCAACAACGGAGGATGCCATGCTGAAAGAAGCCGGAACTGTTCTTGCCCGTTCGCCGCGTGCCGTTTTCGAGGATGCCCTTGGTGTGGTGACCCTGTTTGTGCTGCTGATCGCCGGTCTGCACCTGCCCCAGTACCTCTGACCTGCGCCAAGGTCTGGCCTGCCTCCGGCACCCCGGCCGGAGGCAGGGGGCGCTGCAGGGTGATTCTGTATCGCAGTGCCGGGGTCTGGACTGGCGTCCCACGGTGGCCCGGTTCCGTCCCGGTCGTGTCAGCCACGCCCAGCACACGCCGGTTCATGTCATCCGGCAGGCAGACGCGGGCCTGGTCTACACCCGTGCGACCAGCAGCTTGTCGATGCGCCGGTCGTCAAGGTCGATCACCTCAAAACGCCAGCCGTTCAGGGTAAAGCTGTCGCCCAGCGCGGGCAGGCGGCGCAGGTGGTTGATGACAAGGCCCGCGACGGTTTCATAATCGCCCGCCAGGGCACGCGGGAAGGCCAGCCTGTCGCAGAATTCATCGACCGGCATCCAGCCCGACACCAGATAGCTGCCATCGTCGCGCTGCAGCAGGGCGGGTTCCTCGGCCAGGCTTTCCTTGAAGGTGCCGGTGATCGCCTCAAGGATATCGCCGGTGGTGATGATGCCTTCGAAAGCACCGTATTCATCATAGACCAGCGCCATGTGATTGGGCGAGGCGCGCAGGATTTCGATCACATCCAGCGCATCGGCGCGGTCCGACACCACGGGCACCTCGCGCATCAGGGCCACAAGGTCCACCGGCTCTCCCCGCGACAGGGACGCAAAAGCATCGGTCAGGTACAGAACACCCAGCACCTCATCTGTGTCGGGGTTGCGCACCGGAATGCGCGGGCGGGCGATGCGGCGGATCGCCTCCAGCGTGTCTTCGGGTGCGGCATCCAGATCCAGCAGTTCCACGTCGCGGCGCGGGGTCATCAGGGCGCGGGCCGACCGGTCGGCCAGGCGCATGACACCCGACAGCATTTCCTGTTCTTCGGTCTCGATGATGCCGCCTTCATGCGCCTCGGCCAGGATGGTGCGCACCTCTTCATCGGTGACGCGGTTGCGCGGCTCGGCCGTCTGTCCCAGAAGGGCCAGCACCAGCTTGCCCGAACTGTGCAGCAGCCAGACAAGGGGCGAGGAGACGCGCGACAGAAGCGTCATCGCCGGGGCAACGCGCGCGGCGACGCCTTCGGGGTTTTTCAGCGCAATCTGTTTGGGCACCAACTCGCCCACGATCAGCGACAGGTAGGTCAGCAGAACCACCACAGTGCCCACGCCCAGCAGGTAGGACCAGCGGGCGTCCAGCCCCTGCACTGACAGCCAGCCGGACAGCCGCGCGCCTAGCGTGGCCCCCGAGAATGCCCCGGACAGCACGCCCACCAGGGTAATGCCGATCTGGACCGCCGACAGAAAGCGCCCCGGATCCTGCGCCAGGCGCAGCGCGGCCGCTGCCCCGCTGCTGCCGCTGTCCGCCATCATTTTCAGCCGGGCCGGGCGGGACGAGACGACCGCAAGTTCCGACATGGCCAGCGCCCCGTTGAGCAGGATCAGGGCAGCGACGATCAGGATTTCGGCTATCACAGGGAACCCTTGCGCCGGGACGGTAAGATGCGGATGTAGCGCGAACGCGGCTTGGGTGCAACGACCGGACTTGATCCAGCGCATTGCGCGGCAAATCAGGGCCGCGCTAGCGTAAGGCTGTACTCCCCGGGATACCCAGCCATGCGCCTTGCCCTTTTGACCGATATCCATGGCAACCGCGAGGCGCTTGAGGCGGTGTTTGCCGATCTAGCCGCCCGGCAGGTGGACCGGATTGTGGTGCTGGGTGATGTGGTGGGCTATGGCCCTGACCCGGCCTGGTGTGTTGACCGGGTGATGGATCTGGCCGATCAGGGCGCGCTTTGCGTCAAGGGGAACCATGACAGCGCCATCGGCACGCCTTCGGAAAGCATGACGGCCATCGCAAAGGCCGCAATCGACTGGACGCGCCCGCAGTTGACGGCGCGGCAGGCGGCATTTCTGGCAGCGCTGCCGCTCAGCCGGATGCTGGGCGATGCGCTGTTCGTGCATGCCAGCGCCAATGACCCGTCCGGCTGGATCTACGTCACCTCGGAACGCTCGGCGATGCCCAGCTTTCGCGTCAGCACGGCGCAGGTGATTTTCTGCGGTCATGTGCATGTGCCGGCGCTGTTCACCTGCGATATCCGGGGCACGGTGCGCGCCCACCGCTTTCCGATGGCACAACCGGTGCCCTTGCTGCGGTCGCGCCGGTGGCTGGCCGTCGTGGGATCGGTGGGCCAGCCCCGCGACGGGGTGGCGCAGGCGGGCTATGCCCTGTTCGACACGGCGTCGCATGCGCTGACCTTCCGCCGGGTGGCCTATGACTGTGCCGCCACGGCGGCCAAGCTGCGGGCGGCCGGCCTGCCGGAAACGCTGGCGCTGCGATTGCTGAGGGGAAGCTGACCATGCAGATCAGGCCGCAGCAGGGATTGGAGATTGACGGCTTCACGCTGGGCACCTGCCTGTACCGGGGCGGCTTTGCCACGATCTGGGATGTGATCCATCCGGATCACGCGCTGCCGATGGTCATGAAGGTGCCCACGATCCTGGATGGCTATGACGCACCGACCATCGTGGGGTTCGAGGTGGAACAGATGATCCTGCCGCGCCTGACCGGCGCACATGTGCCGCAGGTGATCGCGGTGGGTGATTTTGCGGTCATGCCCTATCTGGTGACCGAACGTATTCCCGGCGCATCGCTGCTGGGGCTGTTTGGCACCGCGCCGCGCCCGGTGGACGAGGTGGTAGAGGTTTCGGTGGCGATGGTGCGGGCCGTTCATGACCTGCACCGACAGCACGTCGTGCATCTGGACCTGAAGCCCGCCAACTTCCTGCGCCGTCCGGCCGGGGACATGGTCTGCATCGACTTTGGCCTGTCGCGGCATGACGAGCTGCCCGATCTGCTGGCGGAAGAGTTCCAGATCCCGATGGGCACCTTTCCCTATATCGCGCCCGAGCAGTATCTGCGGCAGCGCGACGACCTGCGCAGCGACATTTTCGCGCTGGGTGCCATGACCTATGAGCTGGCGACGGGGCGCAAACCCTTCGGCGCGCCGCAGCGGCTCCGGCAGGTGCGGCAACGCCTGTGGCGCGACCCCGAGCCGCCGCGCGGGCTGGTTCCGGCCATTCCCGAATGGCTGCAAGAGGTGATCCTGCGCGCGCTCGAGGTGGACCCTGCGGCACGCTACCAGTCCGCCGCGCAGATGCTGTTTGACCTGCAGCATCCCGCGCAGGTGGTGCTGACGGACCGGGCCGGAAAGATGGTGCGGGATTCCTTGCCCAAGGTGTTCCGCCGCTGGCGCCGGATGCGGCCTGTGACCGGTTTTGCCGCACCGGCAAGCCTTGCAGCACAGATCGACAGGGCCCCGATCCTGATGGTGGCGGTGGACCTTTCGCCCGAGATGGAAGGGCTGGCGGGGCACCTGCGGCAATCGGTGCAGCGGCTGCTGATGATCCAGCCGGACGCGCGGGTGGCCTGTGTCAACGTGATCAAGACGCCCCGGATCGGGCTGGATCAGGCGCTGGATGAAGCGGGGAACAATATTCATGTGTCCCGGCTGGTCGCGCTCAAGGCCTGGGCAGCGGGCCTTGGTCTGGGCGAGGGGCGGATGACCTGCTCGATCCTGGAGAATAGCGAACCTGGCAGCGCCATCATCGATTATGCCAGCCGCAATCATGTCGATCACATCCTGATGGGCGCGCGGGGCGCGTCAACGGCCCGCCGCTATCTGGGGTCGGTGTCCAGCCAGGTGGTGGCACAGGCGCCCTGCAGCGTCACGGTGATCCGCCTGCCGCAGGCCGCCCTGCCCGCAGCGCCGCCCGAAGCCCAGCAGGAGTTAGCGGCAAGGTAACGTCGGCGCGGAACCGCGCGGGCACGTCTTTCAGCGGGCCGGGCGGCGGGGCAGGTTGCCTGTCGCCCGCGCCGGGGGGGCGGCCACCAGACTGTCCGTCCCGGTGCCCGCCCTTGCCCCGCCGCTGCGCCGCGCGATCACACCGACAGGCAGATGTATTTCATTTCCATATAATCCTCCATCCCGTGGCGCGAGCCTTCGCGGCCAAGGCCGGATTGCTTGATGCCGCCGAAAGGGGCCACTTCGGTGGAAATCAGACCGGTGTTCACGCCCACCATGCCATATTCCAGCGCCTCCTGAACGCGGGTGATCCGGCCGATGTCGCGGGCATAGAAATACGAGGCAAGGCCGAAAATCGTGTCATTGGCCCAGGCGATCACCTCTTCCTCGGTCTCGAAACGAAACAGCGGGGCCAAGGGGCCAAAGGTTTCTTCCTGGCTGACCAGCATGTCCTGGGTCACGCCAGAGACAATGGTGGGTTCAAAGAACGACCCGCCCAGCGCGTGGCGCCTGCCCCCGGTAACGATCCTGCCGCCCTTGCTCAGCACATCGGCGATATGTTCTTCAACCTTGCCTACGGCATCCATGTTCACCAGCGGGCCGGTATCGATCCCGTCCTTCAGGCCATCGCCCACCTTCAGTCTGGCGACGGCCGCCGAAAGCTTTGCCGCGAAGGCGTCATGAACGCCCGCCTGCACGTAGATGCGGTTGGCGCACACACAGGTCTGGCCGTTGTTGCGGAACTTGGAGGCCATGGCCCCCGCGACCGCCGCATCCAGATCAGCGTCGTCGAAGACGATGAAGGGGGCGTTGCCGCCCAGTTCCATCGAGCATTTCATCACCTGGTCTGCGGCCTGCTTCAGCAGGATGCGGCCCACCTCGGTTGATCCGGTAAAGGTCAGCTTGCGCACTGCGGGATTTTCACAGAATTCCTTGCCGATGTCGGACGCGCGTTTGGAGGTGATGACAGACAGGATGCCCTTGGGCAGGCCGGCCCGGTCGGCCAGAACGGCCATCGCCAGCGCCGACAGCGGCGTTTCGGCGGCGGGGCGGGCCACAAAGGCGCAGCCTGCGGCAATGGCCGGGGCGGCCTTGCGCGCGATCATCGCATTGGGAAAGTTCCACGGGGTGATCGAGGCGACAACACCGACAGGCTGCCGGATCACCATCAGGCGCTTGTCGCGCAGATGGCCGGGGATGGTTTCGCCATAGACGCGCTTTGCCTCTTCGCCGAACCATTCGATGTAGGCCGCGCCATAGGCGATCTCGCCCCTTGCTTCGGCAAGCGGTTTGCCCATTTCGGCGGTCAGGATGCGCGCGAGATCATCCTGGTTGGCCATCATCAGCTCGAACCACCTGCGCAGGATCTGCGCGCGTTCCTTGCCGGTGCGCGCCGCCCATTCCTTTTGCGCAACGGCGGCGGCGGCAATGGCGCGGGCCGTCTCGACCCGGCTCATGTCCGGCACGCGGCAGATGACATCGCCGCGAGCGGGGTTAGTCACGGCAAAGGTGGCCCCGTCATCGGCATCCTGCCATTCACCGGCGACAAGCGCCCTGGACGACAGCAGCGTCGGGTCTTTCAGAAGTGACGGCAGATCGGTTATGTCATCCAGCATGCGGGCCTCCCATTTCGCGGCTGGCCATGCAAAACATGGTCGGGGGGAAAATGTCCAGTTCCTGACGGGGCATTGGGCAGGTTCGGGATCAGATTCCGGAGACGGGCATGGATATGGACCGCGCCTATGCGAACGGGGCCTTCATCGCGGGGGGCGAAGCCTGGCCCGCCCGCTGGGCGGCACAGGCGGCGGCGTTCCGGACCGGCATGGGTCCCAGGGCAATGCTCGGGCTGGCCTGCGGGCCGAAAGAGCGGCAGCGCCTTGACCTGTTCCGGCCCCTCGGGGCGGCGCGCGGAACGGTTGTCTTCCTGCATGGCGGCTACTGGATGGCCTTTGACCGCTCCAGCTGGTCACATCTTGCCGCCGGGGCGCTAGCGCGCGGCTGGGCCGTGGCGATGCCCTCCTACACGCTGGCACCCGAGGCGCGGATTCCGGCAATGACCGCCGAGATTGCCGCCGCCCTCGCGGCGGTTGCGGCGCAAACCCCTGGGCCTGTCGTTGTTACCGGCCATTCGGCGGGCGGCCATCTGGCTGCGCGCATGGCCTGCGCGGGCGTGCTTGTCGGGGCTCTGGCGGCGCGCGTCGTCCGGTCGGTTCCGATTTCCCCGCTGGCGGATCTGGAGCCGCTGCGGGCCACAAAGATGAACGAGACCCTGCAGCTGACCAAGGCTGAAGTTGCCGCCGAAAGCCCCGCCCTTCTGCGGCGGCATCCCGGCTGCGGCGTGACCGTCTGGATCGGCGGGCAGGAACGGCCTGCCTTTCTCTGGCAGGCCCGGCTTCTGTCCGAAGCCTGGGACTGCCCCTGGCATGTGGCACCGGGGCGTCACCACTACGACGTGATCGATGACCTCGTCGATCCGGACAGCCTGCTGGTTGAAACCCTGGTGGGGGGTCTCTGACAGCCTGAATATCTGTTCGGAAATAGCCTCGGGGGGACGGCGCAGCACGCGCCGCGGGGGGCAGACAGCCCCCCGTCCGGCGTCAGGACGCGTTCAGGCGGTCGATATAGGCGCGCATTTCTTCGGTTTCATGGCGGGCGTCGCGCAGCCCGTCCATGGCCGCACGCAGCTCTGCCTCGGTCTGGGCGATCTGGTTGGCCAGGTCTTCCTCGCGCTGGTCGATGTAGATCAGCGCCTGTTCACGGGCTTCTTCGGCTTCGTGCAGGGCCTGGGCCAGACGGTCGACCTCGTTCATGTCGGCCGCGCCGATGGGGCTGAGGCGATGGAGCAGCCAGTAGGAAAACCAGCCAAGCCCAAAGGCCACAAAGAGGATGATCGACGTGGCAACAATGAATTCAAGCCGGTTCATGGCTGGGGCAAGTCCTTATTCGGCCTGGGGGCGCTGGCGGGCGCGGGGTGTCGGTTCGTCGGGTGCCGAAGAAACGAAAGGCTCTGCCGGCTCGGGGGCCGCCGCTGCGGGTGCGCCCCCCGACCGGGGCGCAGGCTGTGGCGCAGGCGGGGCCGACGCATCGGCACCGGGCGATACGGGGGCCCGCGCCGGGGAGGAAACGGCGGCGGCGGTGGCAGCGGCCTGTCCAGGCAGGGTAAACTCGATCCGCCGGTTGGTCTCGCGTCCCGAAGGGCTTTCGTTGTCGGCCAGGGGGCGGGTTTCGCCGTATCCCACGGCGGTCAGCGACCCGACCAGCACACGACGCCCCTGCAGGCCCAGCAGCACCGCTTCGGCGCGGGCCTGGCTCAGCGCCAGATTGCTGCTGTCGCGGCCCTGCGAATCGGTATGTCCGCCGATTTCCATGGCGATGTCGGGGCATTTGCGCATCTGGTCCGCCAGCGCATCCATCGTGTCGCGGGCCGCAGATTCGATCTCGGCCGATCCGGGCGCAAAGGCGATCTTCTGCTTTTGCAGGATGCCGTTCAGGGCGGTCACGCATTCCTGCGGTGTCGGCAGGGCCGCCTGCGGATCAAGCGCTTCGTCATAGCGCACCTCTACCGTAAAGGCCTGACCCTGGCCCAGCCCGACGGACAGGGTGCGGGTGATCGCGGCGCGCGCCCCGGCCAGGGCGGTGACGCCCGTCACCTCAACGGTATCGGCGCGCACGGTCACCCGTCCTTCGTTCAGCTCGGACAGGGCCTGCAACCCGGCCAGCACCCGCACCGGCCAGCCTTCGGGCAGGTCGGGGTCCAGCCGTGTTGCCATATAGACATCCCCCGCCCCGAACCGCGCTGCGGCAAAGCTGCTGACGGCATCGCGCAGCGTCCCGTCGGTCAGGCGCCCGCGCAATTGCACCGCACCGTCCGCAGACAGCGTGGCCATGAATTCGGCCGGTCCGTCCGGGGCGGAAGTCTGCGGTTTTTCCGGCAGGGTCGCCTTCAGGGAAAACACGTCCGGCAGGGCGGCTTCAAGCTCTCCCGCGATGCGGTCGAAGGCGGCCTGGGGGGTTTCCAGCGTGGCCAGCAGCGACACATCCGCGTCCGAGAAGGTGACCGACCCCGCGCCGAGTTCACCGACAGCCCGGATGGCAACCTCGGCGGCCTCTGCCCAGCGCGGCGTGGGCACCCCCAGCCCGATGGTGCAATCGGCCTCTCCGGTCAGTCCTGCGGCCACGGCAGCGATGATGATGCGGTTGCGCGCGGCTTCGGTATCGGCCGAGCAGGCATCAAAGCGCGCGCCCCGGTCATCCTTGAGGAACCGCAGGGTAAAGGGTGTCAGCACCGGGCGCGGGGCAGAAATGCTTACGCTGACTGCCAGCCCGTCCGGCTTCGCGCGGTCAAGTTCGGTTTCCAGACGCCGCTTTTCGGCGTCTGACCCGGAAATCGCCGTGACCGAAACGCGGCCTGCGTCGATCGAAATCTTGGATTGCGGCAGCAGGGCCAGCGCGGTCAGGCCAAAGCTGACCGCCCGGTCCCAGCCTTCGGGGGCGGGATAATCGGCGCGGGTCAGCATATCGGCCACTTCTGCCCCGTCGGTAGCTGCGGCGACCTCTTCGGCAAGGGCGGGGGCATCCGCGGCCGCTGGCACCAGCCCGATCAGCGAGATGCCGTTGTTGTTGCGCAAAAGCTCGACGGAAAAGCGCGGGGCCTGGATGGCCTGCGCCGGGGTCACATCCATGCGGTCACGGATGCGGCCCGCCTCGACCAGGCTGGCGGTCAGGTTGACGGCGCGGAACCGCTGGGCTTCGGTCGGGGCGGTGCCCGCCAGGCGGACCTGCAGGCCATCGGTCGTCACCGCGACCCAGCTTAACCCTTCGCGCGTCATCAGGCTTTGCACCTCGGCCCTGGTGCGCGACTCGATGGCCAGTGCCGCCCAGGCGGCGGCCAGCACGGCCAGAACTGCGGCAGCAGCAAAGGCGGCAGGGGCAATGAGGCGGGGCGGCAAGGTCATGGGGAAATGCGGTGCCTGACGGTTCAACAGCGCTTCCTAGGCGCAAGCCGGGCCGGGATCAATCACAGCAGTGCGGCGGCGGCAAGAAACAGCGCAGCGATCAGCCCGGCATCGCGGTTCGACCGGAACAGCATCAGGCAGCGCGCGGGATCACCGGTGTCCAGCCGTGCCAGTTGCCAGGCCATGTGCCAGCCAAAGCCGCAGACCCCGCCCAGCGCTACGGCGAGCTGCAGGGGCCGGCCCAGCGGCAGCAGTGCACAGACCACGGCAGCGGCCATGCAGAGGACCGACAGACCCAGAAAGCCGCGCAGCCAGGGCCGCGTCCTGTCGCCAAACAGGCGGGCCGTGGATTTGACGCCGATCAGCGCATCATCCTCGGCGTCCTGATGGGCATAGATCGTGTCGTAGAACAGCGTCCATGCAATACCCGCCGCATAAAGCAGCAGGGGCGGCCAGCCCAGACTGCCCTGCTGCGCCGCCCACATCAGCAGCGCACCCCAGTTGAAGGCCAGGCCCAGAAACACTTGCGGCCACCAGGTGAAGCGTTTGGCAAAGGGATAGATCGCCACCAGCGCCAGCGAGGCCACGCCAAGGGCGACGGCGGTGGAATTGTAGGTGAACAGGATGCAGGCCGCCAGCAGCGATTGCCCGATGGCCCAGGCCAGCGCTTGCCGGGGCGTCACCTGACCTGCGGGCAGCGGGCGCGACCGGGTGCGCGCCACGGCGGCATCGATATCGCGGTCGGTCAGGTCGTTCCAGGTGCAGCCCGCACCGCGCATCAGAACCGCCCCGATGGCACTGCTGACGGCCAGCCACAGGTCCGCCAGGCCGAACCCGCCGGGCGTGGCGGCCACCGCAAGGGCGATGGCCCAAAGGCAGGGGATCAGCAGCAGCCAGGTGCCCACCGGGCGGTCGGCGCGCGACAGGCGCAGGTAGGGGCGCCAGGACGCGGGGGAGTACCGATCCACCCAGTTGCCGGGCGCGGCATCGGCAACGGTCGCATCTGGCAATTCGCGGGTCTCGGTCATAGGGTTGGCCAATGCAGGATGCCAGGATCAGGCTTTATGTAGAGCAACCCCTTGCGCCGGGGCAAGCGGTGGCCCTGTCGCGGGATCAGGCGCATTATCTGTTCACCGTGATGCGGCTGGGGCCGGGGGCGCTGGTGCTGCTGTTCAACGGGCGCGACGGTGAATGGCGGGCCAGGGTGGCGGTGGCGGGCAAGCACGGCGGCGTGCTGACCTGCGATGCGCAGACCAGGCCCTTGCAGGCCCCGCCCGATCTGTGGCTTCTGTTCGCACCGATCAAGAAGGCGCGCACGGATTTCATCGTGGAAAAGGCGGTCGAGATGGGCGCGGCGCGGGTGATGCCGGTGCAGACCGCGCACACCAGTTCCGACCGCATCCGGCAGGACCGGCTGCAGGCGCACGCGGTTGAAGCGGCAGAACAGTGCGGCGGCACCTTCGTTCCCGAGGTGGCCGAACTTGTGGCCCTGGACCGGCTGCTGGCGGACTGGCCTGCGGACCGGCGCATCCTGTGGTGTGATGAATCGCTGGCCGGGGCGCGAAGCACAGTGCTGGCGGTGGAAAAGGGCAGCCCCTGGGCCATTCTGACCGGGCCGGAAGGCGGGTTTTCCGACCGCGAGCGCGCGCGCTTGCGCGCGATGCCGCAGGTGGTGCCTGTCAGCCTTGGCCCGCGCATCCTGCGTGCCGATACGGCGGCAGTGGCCGCGCTGACGCTGTGGCAAGCGGTGCTGGGGGATTGGGCATGACGCTGCGGGCGGCCACTGCGGATGACCTTCCGGCCCTGACGGCGCTTTTGCGCCGGTACGAGGCAACCTCGATGTTTCCGCTGTCCAACCTTGCCGGGGCGGGATGGAACGGGGGCGGTCCCTATGGAATGCGGTTCTGGGTGACCGGGGATGTCAGCGGTGCCATCGGGCTGACCAATGGCGGAATGCTGCACCCGCAATGGCCCGGTGCCGCCGATTGGGCAGCGGCGCGGGCGGTGCTGGCGGGGGCAGAGGTGGCCGGGGTGATTGGGCCTGCCGGGCAGGTCACTGCGCTTGTTGCGGCGCTGGGCCTTGGCAAAGCCGGGAGAGAGATGGACAGGGCCGAGTCGGGCTTCGTGCTGGACCTGAACAACCTGATCATTCCAGAGGGGCCGGGTGTTCTTGCCGCGCTGGAGGCGGTTGACGCAGGCGTTCTGGCGGCATGGCGGGCCACTTATCTGACGGAAGTTACAGGCACGCCGCCCGACCGCGCGGCACGGCAAGCGCCCGCCGACATCGAACGCTGGCGCACTGCAAAAAGCCATTATGTCCTGCTGGAAGCTGGTGTCCCCGTGGCGATGAGCGGCTTCAACGCGGTCTTGCCCGATGTGGTGCAGGTGGGTGGCGTTTACGTGCCGCCCGATCTGCGCGGCAGGGGGCGCGCCCGGCGTGTCGTGGCCCTGCACCTGGCCGAAGCGCGGGCGCGGGGTATCGGGCGGGCCAGGCTGTTTGCTGTCAACGATCAGGCGGCACGCGCCTATCGCGCCATCGGCTTTGGTCCGGCTGATCCGGTCGGGCTGGTGCTGTTTGCAGACCCGCAGCAGGTGCAGGCATGGGATTGATCCGCGATGACGTGCTGGCCGCCGCCCGCCGGGGGCGCGAGGTGATCGCGGCGGGGATCGTGGCGCTGGGCGGGCTGTGGCTGATCTGGCTGGGCGGGTATCTGCTGTTTCCGGTCGGGGTGGTGATCCTGGGCACCTGCGCCGTCTGGGCCAGGCAGAGCTGGCGGCGGTTGCGCTTTTCGCAGGACCTTGCCGCGCCGGGGATGGTGGAGGTGGTCGAAGGTCAGGTCGGCTATCTTGGCCCGGCCTTCGGCGGCTTTGTGGCGCTGCCCGACATGGTGGAGCTGCGCATCCTGACGGTGCAGGGCCAGCGGCTGTGGCGGCTGAAGCAGGATGACGGGCAGGCGCTGCTGATCCCGGTATCCGCCGCCGGGGCGGACCGGCTGTTTGACGTCTTTGCCAGCCTGCCCGGCATGGACAGCCAGACATTGGTCGAGGCGGCCGGGGGCCGGATGGCAGACAGCGTGATCTGGCGGCGCGGGCGCGGGCCCGGCAATCTGCGGTTGACCGGCATCTGAACCGACCCGTTCGGCTGCCCTTGACTCGGGTTGCGGGACGCAGCACCTCTTGCAGCCGTGAACGAACGGCAAAAGCATCGGAGCGCGCCCCAATGTCCATCCCACAATCCGGCGGCGGGCTGATCGAACACGAAAGCCAGCTTGCCGCGTATATGGAAGCAGGGTCCAAGACGGCGGACCAGTGGCGCATCGGGACCGAGCATGAGAAATTCGGCTGGCTGACCGACACGCGCCTGCCGCTGCCCTATGCGGGCGACCGGTCCATTTCCGCCCTTTTCGCCGGGCTGCAAGCCCGTTTCGGCTGGACGCCGGTGCGTGAGGGCGAAAACGTGATCGGCCTGCAGCGCGATGGCGTGAACATCAGCCTTGAACCCGGCGGGCAGTTCGAATTGTCCGGCGCTGCGGTGGAAACGCTGCACCAGACTGATGCCGAAACGCGCCTGCATCTGGCGGAAGTGGCCGAGATTGCCGGCCCGCTGGGCATCCGCTTCATGGGCATCGGGGCGGCCCCCGATTGGACCCATGCGCAGATGCCGGTGATGCCCAAGGGGCGCTACCGTCTGATGACCGATTACATGGGCCGGGTCGGCACGCATGGCACGCAGATGATGTACCGCACCTGCACGGTGCAGGTGAACCTCGACTATGCCTCGGAAGCCGACATGGTGAAGAAGCTGCGTGTGGCGCTGGCGTTGCAGCCGGTGGCAACCGCGCTGTTCGCGTCATCCCCGTTTTTCGAGGGCAAGACGAACGGCCACAAATCCTGGCGCAGCCGCATCTGGCGCGGGCTGGACAACAGCCGCACCGGGATGCTGCCCTTTGTCTTTGAAGAGGGGATGGGATTTCAGCGCTATGTCGACTGGGTGCTGGATGTGCCGATGTACTTCGTGTACCGCGACGGGCGCTACATCAATGCCCTGGGCCAGAGCTTTCGCGATTTTCTGAAAGGCAAGCTGCCCGCGCTGCCGGGCGAAAAGCCGACCCTCAGCGACTGGGCCGATCACATGACCACGGTCTTCCCCGAGGCCCGGGTCAAGAGATACATCGAAATGCGCGGGGCCGATTGCGGCGATGTCGCGCATCTTGCGGCACTGCCCGCCTTCTGGGTGGGGCTGATGTACGATCAGGGCGCGCTGGATGCGGCCTGGGACCTGGTGAAGGGCTTTGATGCGCAAACCCGTGAGGGGCTGCGGGTTGCCGCCAGCGTTTCGGCCTTGCAGGGCGAGGCGGGCGGGGTCAGGCTTTTGGACCTGTCGCGGCAGGCCGTGGCACTGTCACAGGCGGGGCTGCGCGCGCGGGCGCTGGCGGGGAACGGGCAGGCGGATGAGGCCGGGTACCTGGATGTGCTGGCAGAAAGCGTGGCGCTGGGCCAAGTGCAGGCTGACCGGCTGCTGGCGCAGTATCGCGGGGACTGGGGCGGGCGGCTGGACCCGGTGTATCTGGCGGTGAGTTATTGACCCTTATCAGGTTTCTTCGGCAATCGGGTCCGGACCGAATTCATTAGCTCCTTGGTCGCCGCGCTTGATCATCCAATACAGGAAGATGAAGTAGCCAATCAAGGGAACCAGGTTGATCAACAGCCACCATCCTGACCTGCCCGTGTCGTGCAGTCTGCGAACGGACACGGCAACTCCTGGAAACAAGAATATGAGAAAAGCGATCAGGCTGAACCAGTTAACGCTTCCATCCATCCGGATTATACCGACGTTCAAGATTTGCGCGGCGACGTACACCAGCGAGGCGAACAGGGTCCACCACCAATACTCGGCACGTCGCGCGCGACCGCTGAAAGTCCCGTAGTTCTTGAAACAGGAACTGATTGCCTCGGCAAAGCCCATCGCGCACCCTTCGCACTTGTGAAAACCTGAAGTCAGACTACAAACCAGCGGCAGCGCCGCGCCCGTGTCAATTCCGCGATGCAGAAGAAGCACAAGTTGAGCGGCTGCCCGTGTTGTTTGGACAACGCGGGGGCAGTGCTTCAACCAGTGCGCAGGAGCCCAGAAGCTGCTGAAACGCGGCACGGCGTTTGTGGCCGCAGGAAGACTGTCTTTGCCATCACTCCGCCGGCGGGCGGGCGGAAACGAACCGGTCTTCGACCCAGGTCAGCGCCTCGAAACAGGGATTGGCACTGATGGTGTTGCAGCTGCTGCCATCCACGGCCAGCAAGACGATCAGGCGGTCGGCCCAGCGCACGGTTTCATAGCCCTGCACCAGAAAGCTGCTTTCCATTTTGTCCGTGATGTCTTGGACCCTGTGCTGCAGTTGGTCCGAGGGATGATCGTTTCTGATTGAGCGCTTGAGTCCCGAAAGCCGGACTGTTTGTGAAGACCGGTTCTCAAATGAGTTAAAGCATGATGATGATTGGTTGAAACATCGCATCGCATTCCTGTGTCGCGCAGGTGTCGGCGTGACCTTGTGCAAGCCGAAGACAATGAGCGAAAATGTCTCGGGAAACCGCGCGGTCAGGCTGGAAACTGCGCGCGCAGAGGACTGACTGAAAACGCTCCGGTGGAGCGTTTTCACAGTCCGATTGCCGGAGGGCTTCAGCCCGCAGGCAAGGGGTGTGCCCCAAGCCCAACGGCGGTAATCCGGCCGCGCCTGCCTGGGGCTGGCGCGGAATCGCGCCTGCCCAGGGGCAGGCAGGCGCGGCCGGATTTGACGCGGGTCAAATCCGACAAGAAGAAAAGGGCGCGCCATGCGCCGACCGAGTCATCGGAGCCTCATCACGCCCTAAAGCGTTGCGAAAACTGCAGGAAACACAAAGGCGGTCATCCGGCGAGGTTCTGTCCTTTCTTCTTGTCGGATTTGACCCGCGTCAAATCCGGCCGTCAGGGCAAGGGGAAGGCCCCTTGCCTGCCGGCTGAAGCCCTTCGGCAATCGGACCCGGCAAAGGTCCACTGGATCTTTGCTTTCGGGTCTTCTGACGGCAGCGACGTTACCGCGCCATCACTCTGCCGGCGGGCGGACCGAAACAAAGCGGTCTTCGACCCAGGTCAGCGCCTCGAAACATGGATCGGCACTGATGGTGTTGCAGGCAGAGCCATCCACGGCCAGCAGCACGATCAGCCGGTCGGCCCAGCGGACCGTCTCGTAGCCCTGGACCAGAAAGCTGCTTTCCGTGCCATTGACAAAGACATGGATCATGCTGCCGCCGCTTCCGGCATAAAGGCTTGCGGCGGTGGTGCAGGTGAACAGCCCTTCATCGACGATGGTGTCTTCCGTGCCGTCGCCCGTCATGTCGATCTGCCGCACGGCCCCTTCCGAGGCGAAGACGCCGTTATCCATTTCGGCGCAGGCCTTGGCCGCATCGGCAAGGATTGCATCGGCATCTGCGAAAGCGGCTGCAGGCAGCAGGCAGGCAAAAGCAGCAGTCAGAATATGGCGCATCGGTCTTCAGTTCCTTGTTGTCATCAGGTTTTCCTCGCCCCGATCCGGGGTTCAGTTCCCGCGCGCAGACGCGCGATGTTGGCAGCATGGCGCAAGAACACCAGCGCCGCCAGAATGATCACAAGGGCAAGCATCTGTCCACGCCCCAGGGCCAGCACCCAGACCGGTGCCGTGCCTGCCGCCACCAATGCCGCCAGCGATGAAATCCGCCCGGCGGCAAAGGTGACGGCCCAGGTGGCGCAGGCCGCAAGACCCACCGGCCAGGCCAGCGCCAGCAGCGTGCCCAGAAAGGTTGCCACCCCCTTGCCGCCCCGAAAGCCCAGCCAGACCGGATAAAGGTGGCCCAGAAAGGCAAACAGCGCCGCCACCTGGGCCGCATCCGGCCCCACCCAGGCGCGGGCCAGCAGCACGGCCACAGCCCCCTTGGCGGCATCCAGAACCAGCGTGGCCGCCGCCGCCGCGCGGTTGCCGGTGCGCAGCACATTGGTGGCCCCGATATTGCCCGATCCGATCCGGCGCAGATCCCCAAGGCCAAGGGCGCGGGTGATGACAAGGCCGAAGGGGACCGACCCCAGCAGATAGGCCGCCGTTGCCACCAGACCCAGAAGCAGGGGGATGCCGGTGATGTCCGGCATCTCAGCGGTCTTCCCCGAAGACGCGCGTGCCGCCGACCCAGGTGGCCAGAACCTTGCCTTCCATCCGCTGGCCGTCAAAAGGGGTGTTCTTCGACTTGGACCGCAATGTGAACCGGTCCAGCAGAAAGGGTGCATCGGGATCGAACAGCACCAGATCGGCCGGCGCGCCGATGGCAAGCCGCCCCTGTGGCAACCCAAGCCGCCGCGCCGGGTTCAGCGCCATCGCCCGGAACAGCTGCGGCAGGCTGAGCGCGCCGCAGTGGTAAAGCCGCATGGCGGCAGGCAGGACGGTTTCCAGTGCCACGGCCCCGGCCGCAGCCTCTTCAAAGGGCAGACGCTTTGAGTCCTCGTCCTGCGGCGTATGCATCGAACAAAGGATGTCGATCAGCCCGCTTGCCACCGCCTCGACCACGGCAAGCCGATCCGCCTCGGGGCGCAACGGCGGCGTGAACTTGAAGAAGGTGCGGTAATCACCGACGTCCAGATCGTTCAGTGTCAGGTGGTGGATGGAAACCCCCGCCGTCACATCCAGCCCGCCCGACTTGGCGCGGGCAAGGGCGGGCAGGCTGGCCGCACAGGTCACCTGATCGGCGTGATAGCGCGCGCCGGTCATCTCGACCAGCGCCAGGTCCCGCTCCAGCCCCATGCGTTCGGCCAGCGGATGCACGCCCGGCAGGCCGCGCAGGCTGGCGAACTTGCCCGATGTCACTGCCGCGCCATGGCTCAGGCCGGGGTCCTGCGGATGGCCGATCACCAGCGCGCCAAGGCTGCGGGCATAGGTCAGGGCGCGGGCCAGCACCTTGCTGTCGGACACAACATGCCCGGCATCGGTAAAGGCAACCGCACCGGCATCCAGCAGGAAGCCGGTTTCGGTCATCTCGCGCCCGGCGCGCCCCTTGGTCAGGGCGGCCATGTGGCGGATGCGCACC
Organism: Rhodobacter sp.; assembly: GCA_020250175.1. Taxonomy (GTDB): domain Bacteria; phylum Pseudomonadota; class Alphaproteobacteria; order Rhodobacterales; family Rhodobacteraceae; genus Aliitabrizicola. Next base: position 14,361 of record JADCEN010000025.1, on the reverse strand, counting down.
GGGCTGGCTTCGGCTGCACGGCGGGTGACGAATTCCAGCGTTTCGGGCGTGTCGATGGCCGGGGCGGTATCGGGGCGGGCGATGATGGTGGTGACACCCCCCGCCGCCGCCGCAAGCCCGGCGGAGCGGAAGGATTCGCGATGCCGCTCGCCCGGCTCGCCGATCTTGACGCCCAGATCGACGATGCCGGGGGCAAGGCAGTGACCGCCACAGTTGATCCGTATGGCCCCCTTCGGCGCATCGGCATCGCGCGCGGCAATCAGGCCATCCGCCACGGTCAGGCTGCCGGGCGCATCGCTGCACGCTTCGGGGTCGATCAGGCGGGCATTGGTGAAGTGCAGCATCATGGCGCGACCTTAGCAGTTTGCTGAAAAAGTGCCAGCCGCATGGACCGCCGGCCGCAAAACGGGAACCTCTTCCGCAGGCCCCCTGCGGTCTGGCCGGGGCCAGCGCCCCGGCCCTACGCTGCGCCTGTTACCCATCCGCCGGGGGCCAAAGCCCCCGGCCAGCGCCCGTCCCGGCGGGCGCTTCGCACCCCCCGCCGGGACGGGCGCTGGCCTGCCGTGTTCCCCGACCTGCCGGTCTGCAGAGCACCGTCCCGCGCGGGCGGGGGAAACGCGATGCGTTTCCTGATCCCGCCCAGAGAGACGGTCCTATGCATTCCGGGATGCCCGGTCTCTCTGGCAGGGGCCATCGCCCCTGCCACAGCGCCACGTTGCCTCTTGACCAGCCGGGGGCCAAAGCCCCCGGCCAGCGCCCGACCCGCCCCCGGCGGGCGCTTCTCGCCCGCCGGGTCGGGCGCTGGCCTGCGTTGCGCGGGTGACACGGGTCATGTGGCACCGTCCCGCGCGGGCGGGGAAACGCGGTGCGTTTCCTGATCCCGCCCGGAGGGGAGGCGGAACTGCGTCGCCGGCATGGAAGGGGCCATCGCCCCTGCCACAGCGCTGTGCTGCCCCTTGGCCGACCGGGGGACCAAGGCCCCCGGCCAGCGCCCGGCCCGCCCTTGGCGGGCACTGGCCTCCATTGCGCCTGTATGACGGGTCTTTGTGGAACCCTTGCCCCGGACCGGGCGGGGCGGGGAACCGCGATGCGTTTGCTTGCCCGCCGGGATCGGCACGCCGCCGTTCCCAAGGATCAGAATGATCTTCCCGTCCGGCAAGCGGCGGCGATGCCTTTTCAATACCCTGTCAGGCCAGGCTGTGCGTCCGGGGCAATGGCGGGACGTGCCTGTTATCCTTTTTTCGGGAACAGATAGGTCACCACCAGCCGCGCGCCCCAGCCGTCTGGCCCCTTTTCCGGGCTGTCGGCCCAATAGCGCGCGCCTGCCGTCAATTGCACCGGTTTGCCGCCGATCTTGACGATCTGCCCGACCGTGAAGTTGATGGGAACCGACCATTCCTCGGTTTCCCAGTTGTAGGTCGATTCGGTGTTGACCGCGAAAGAGGTGGCCTTCTTGGTGGTGTAGCTCAGGAAGGGCTGCAGGAAGGTGGCGCTGGAATTGCCATAGCGGTCTTCGCCGCTGATGGACCAGACATGGTTGGCCAGCACGCCCACTGTCCAGCCCTTTGCCTGCCTCAATGCAACGCCGGTGATCCCCGCGCCCCACTGGTTCGGCCCGATACCGTTCGTGGCCGTCGGAATCTGCAGAACCGGGCCGATACCCCAGATCAGCCCGGCCCTGGTCGGTTTCTTCGGCGAAAAGAAGAAACTCTGCGTTGTATTGCCAAGCCCGGTCCTGGACCCGTATGTCGGCGTGAAATCGCTTTCGTTTACCACCGGCAGGATGGTGCGCGAAATCAGGTTCCAGTTTTCGCCGATGGATATCGGGATCACGGGCTGGATGTTGATGTAACTTTGCTGCCCGTTGCCGTCGCCGAAGCCGCTGTTGTAATTGTACTGGAACGGCACCGAAATCAGGCTGGCCACCGGGTTCGCCAGCTTCTTGGCCAGCTCGTCCGAGGATTGGGCAAGCGCAGGCCCCGCTCCGGCGGCAAGACCGCCAACCAAGGCAATCAGGGACAGAAGTTTCATGGGTCATCTCCGCTGCCGGGATCGCGTCACGCGATCCCCTGCGACAGGATTACGCCCGGTATCCGCACCGGTTAAGGCCGATACCGCCGTTTCTGCCTGCGCCGGTGCAGTTTGGTCACAACTCCGGCGCACGGACCGGGTCAGGCCAAGGCCCCCGCTGCCAGCCGCCCCCGTTCCGCCTTCAGATTGCGCGCCAGCAGCTCCATACAGGCCATGCGCACGGCCACGCCCATTTCCACCTGGTCCTGGATCACGCTGCGGTTGATGTCGTCGGCCAGAGTGCCGTCAATCTCTACCCCCCGGTTCATCGGGCCGGGGTGCATGACGATGGCATCGGGCCTGGCATGGGCCAGCTTTTCGGCATCCAGCCCGTAGCGGTGGTAATACTCGCGCTCTGACGGGATGAAGCCGCCGTCCATCCGTTCCTTCTGCAGGCGCAGCATCATCACCACGTCGCAGCCCTTCAACCCTTCGGCCATATCGTCGAATACCTCGCAGCCGAAGTCATTGACGCCCGATGGCATCAGGGTGGCCGGTGCGATCAGGCGGATGCGGTTTTCCATCTTGCCCAGCAGCAAAAGGTTGCTGCGCGCCACCCGGCTGTGGGCGATGTCGCCGCAGATCGCCACGGTCAGCCGCTGAATCCGGCCCTTGGCGCGGCGGATGGTCAGCGCGTCCAGCAGGGCCTGCGTGGGGTGTTCGTGCTGCCCGTCGCCCGCGTTCAGCACGGCGCAGGTCACTTTCGATGCCAGCAGATTGACCGCGCCGGACGACGGATGCCGCACCACCAGCAGGTCGGGCTGCATCGCGTTCAGCGTCAGCGCCGTGTCAATCAGGGTTTCGCCCTTCTTCAGGCTGGACTGGGCGACTTGCATCGTCATCACATCCGCCCCCAGCCGCTTGCCTGCCAGCTCGAAACTGGCCTGGGTGCGGGTCGACGCCTCGAAAAACATGTTGATCTGGGTCATGCCCGCCAGCACATCGGTGCGCTTGATGGTGCGGCGGTTCAGATCGACATAGCGTTCGGACAGGTCCAGCACCGTGCGGATGTCCTCTGGTGCCAGGTGCTCGATCCCCAACAGGTGACGGGCGCGGAATGTCATCGGAACCTCTCTGGGCCGGGGCGTCCCGGTCGAGGCGCTTATAGAAAGCGCGCCGGGGCCGAACAAGCGGTTTACCGCAGGATGCAGGGCGCATAGTCTTGCGGCCATGGACAGGGACCTGACCTTTGACGCGGACCTTGCGGCGCTGGCCTGGCAGCTGGAGCTTGGCGCAGATGTGGCGCTGGGGGAAACGCCGGTCAACCGCTATGATGCGGCGGCTCCGACCGCCCCGGCGGCACCGCCTGCCGGGGCGGCGCGCCCCGTGGCGACCGGGCCCGCGCCAGCCGCCGCGCCGGATACCAGCGATGCAGTGCGGGCGGCAAGCGAAGCCGCAGCGCAGGCACCAAGCCTTGAGGCGCTGCGCGGGGCCATGGCGGCATTCGAGCATTGCGAGCTGAAGCGCGGGGCGAAATCGCTGGTCTTTGCCGATGGTCTGCCCGGCGCGCGGGTGATGGTGGTGGGCGAGGCGCCGGGCCGGGACGAGGATATCGAGGGGCGTCCCTTCGTGGGCCGCGCGGGCCAGCTTCTGGACCGGATGTTTGCGGCCATCGGCCTGTCGCGCACGGCGGCTGACCCGGCGCAGGCGCTGTACATCACCAATGTCATGGTCTGGCGTCCGCCGCAGAACCGCGAGCCGACGCCGGACGAGGTGGCAATGCTGCTGCCCTTCCTGCAGCGCCACATCGCCCTTGCCGACCCCGCGGTGATTGTGGTGATGGGCAACACACCGCTGTCGGCGCTGCTGCGGGCCAAGGGCATCACCCGCCTGCGGGGACAATGGGCAGAGGCGCTGGGCAAGCCGGTGTTGCCGATGCTCCACCCCGCCTATCTGCTGCGCAACCCGGCGGCAAAACGCGAGGCCTGGGCAGATCTCTTGTGCCTGAAAGCCCGTTTGAGGATGAACGGATGAACCGGATTGACGAGACACGCGAGTTTGTGCCGGTGCGGATAGCGGTGATGACCGTCTCCGACACGCGGCGGCCAGAGACGGACACCTCGGGCGATACGCTGGCCGAACGGCTGACCGATGCGGGCCATATCCTGGCGGCGCGCGCCATCGAGCGCGATGACCGCGCGGCGATCGTCGCGCATCTGCGCCGCTGGTGCGCCGATCCGGCGATTGACGTGGTGCTGACCACCGGCGGCACCGGCCTGACCGGGCGCGATGTGACGGTAGAGGCGCACCGCGATGTCTATGAGAAGGAAATCGAGGCGTTCGGGACGGTGTTCACCCTGGTGTCGATGCAAAAGATCGGCACCTCTGCGGTGCAGTCGCGCGCCTGCGGCGGGGTCGCCCAGGGCACCTGGCTGTTCGCCCTGCCCGGGTCCCCTTCCGCCTGCCGCGACGCCTGGGACGAGATCCTGCGCTGGCAGTTCGATTACCGCCACAAGCCCTGCAACTTTGTCGAGATCATGCCAAGGCTGGAAGAGCACCGGCGGCGGAAGTAAGGGTTGGGTTGAAATCGGATCGCTCTGGCCCTGCTGCGCAGACCCCATAAGGGATTGATCCGGTGAAGCCCGCGTGATCCTGCCATGACCTCAGGGGCTGCGCCGTCGGGCAGGCGCGGTTGGCGGCCGGACGGCGGGGACACAGCCTTTCAGACACCTGTCTGACCCTGAAAGGGCGGGTCGGCATGGCGCTGCGGCAAACGACTGGGGTCGCCCGCAGCCTTCTGCGGCTGACCGGCCTTGGCCGGGCGGTGCCGAACCTCGGCACGCGGTCGCGGTGCCGCAAGACCCGCAAGGTCAGCATCCCCGTCGCGGATCACAAGGGCCGCTGCACCGGTTGATCGACAGCACCGGGAACAGGGCCGACGGCGCAGGCGGGGGAACACCCGCAAGCATGGCGGCACCGAAAGACCTTTGTTGCGCAGGCGTCATATCGGAACTGACGGGCAGAGGCCGGGCATCCGGGCGGCGAAGCTGACCACAGGCCGGACAGCGCCGGGGCAATCGCGCAACCAGACCCGGCGCACCCCATGGCGCTTTGGCCGAACGCCCGGGCAACGGTGGCGCAAGACGCCAACCGTCAAGAGGCCGGTTTCCCTGTCAGGGCAGCCGCCCTGAACGGCGTCACCGCCGCCGCGGGATCAATCCGCGCGCGGGCAGGGAACCCCGGTCATCAGAGATTTCTGCGACACAGCCTGCCCCCTATGCCCATGATAAGAAATGAAATTCGGACAGTGCCTTGGCAGTGGTGGCGAGGGGGGGACTCGAACCCCCGACCCCGCGATTATGAGTCGCGTGCTCTAACCGGCTGAGCTACCTCGCCAAGGGTGCGGGCTGAGTAGTCTGGCGGGGCACAGCCGTCAAGCGGAAAACGGGGTGTCAGCCATGGGCCACGCGGGGTCTGCCGCTGGCGGTGGCCGACAGGGTGGCCTCGATGAACATGGCGCGGCCCTCGACCTGGGCTTCGCGGATGTCGCGGGTCACGGTGATGGACAGGTCTTCGGCCCCGGCCGCGCGCGCGCGGGCGGAGGCTTCCTGCACCAGGGCCGCCTCCAGCGCCGCAAGGGCCGCGTCACGATTCGCAAAGACCGCCATCCCATCCGGCAGATGCGCGGTGAAGCGCCCCTCGCCGGGGCTGGTCACCAGCCCGGTCGCACGCTGCGCGACCTGCCCCACCACAGCGCCAATGGCATTGGCCACCCCGGCATGTTCCGGCAGGATCATCCGCGCGCCCAGCCGCGCCCCGACCGCCCCGTAATAGGACGGGGCAGAGGCCCCCAGCCCGATCACCGGCACGCCCAGTTGGACCGACACTTCCACAATCCCGCGGTGCCGGTCCAGCCCGGCCTGTGTCAGCCTGTGGCGGGCAAGGTGTTCAGGCACCTCGTCGGCAAAGGCGGGGTCTTCGCCAAAGGCTGCCTCCAGCAGGCACTCCACGGTCTGCGCAGTCAACTGATCGACAATCGCCTGGGCCAGGGTGGCGGCATCGGGGGCAAAGCGGTCGCCGCGCCCGGTGCGCCGCCGCGCCAGCAGACGCACCGCCTTTTCTGCGGCATGCCCGTCCCACGCCGCGAGCCGGCCCAGCACATGGCTGGCGTCCGACGGGGTCACTCCGGACAGCATCACCAGACCGCGCGCCACCAGCCGTTCCAGTGCCGCCACTTCCAGCCGCGAAGTCAGGGCCAGCTCCAACGGCATCGGCCCGGTGATCCGTGCCAGAACAGCCGCTTCGCGCGCGCTCAGCCCGCCCGCCTGCCCGCCCATCGGGATGACGAAGCGCCCGTCCGCCTCGGCCACCGCATCGGCGGACAGCCAGCGGTCCAGCGCCTCATGCACCATGGCCGCATGGTCCACCGCCAAGAGCGAGACGGGGACCAGACGGCGCGGGCCAAGGCGCAATCCGCCCTGCAAGCCTTCGGTCCGCAGATGCACCTCGCTGTCGCCCCCCAGACCGGTCGTGCGCATCGCCACCGCCTCGACCATCGTGCGATAGGGGCCAACACGCGCCCCCTGCGGATCAATCTCGGGCAGGCCGCCGCGCAACAGGGCGACATCCGTTGTCGTGCCGCCGATATCCGACACCAGCGCGTCGGATTCGCCCGTGAGCCAGCGCGCGCCCACAATGCTGGCCGCAGGACCGGACAGGATCGTCTCGATGGGGCGCTCGCGCACCATGGCCGCCGAAATCAGCGCCCCATCCCCGCGCACCACCATCAGCGGCGCATCAATGCCGATCCGGATCAGATGGCGCTCGCAGGCGGCAACCAGCCGGTCGATCATCCCGATCAGACGGGCGTTCAGCACCGCCGTCAGCGCCCGTTTCGGGCCGTTCAGCTGCGCGGACAGTTCGTGCGAACAGGTCACTGGCCGCCCGGTCACCCGGCGGATCAGGGTGCGCGCCGCCACCTCGTGGCCCGGGTTGCGGGTGGCAAAGCGGGATGCCACGGCAAACCCCATGACCTCGTCCGCCAGACCGGCGACGGCGGTTTCCAGCGCCTGCAGGTCCAGCGGCGCGGTTTCCTGCCCGGCATGACCATGCCCCCCCGCCAGCCGGACCACCGGATCGCCGCGCAGCGCCCCGGTCAGACCGCCCCGGTCCAGATCGCCGTCATCGAAACCGATGAAGATCAGGGCAACCCGGCCACCCTGCCCTTCGACCAGGGCGTTGGTGGCCAGCGTCGTGGACAGCGACACCAGCCGCACCTCGCGCGCCGCCACGCCAGCCCCGGACAGCGCCGCATCCACCGCACGCCCGATGCCCAGCGCCAGATCGCCCCGTGTTGTCAGCGATTTGGCGGTGCCGATCACCCGGTCTGCCGCCTCGTCCACGATCACCGCATCGGTATAGGTGCCGCCCGTGTCGACACCCAGAAAATACGCCATTCCCTTCCCCGTCCCGCAGACCCGTTCCGCTTGCCCCTGCGTCTAACAGGATGTTGAACGGGTGCCAACCGCAGGGACCGCTGGCTGGAAGGCAGGACATTTCTCCGCCTCTGCGCGCCTCACGCGGTCTGGCCGGGGCCACCGCCCCGGCCACGCGCTGCGCCTGCCACAGGCCCGCCGGGGGCCATTGCCCCCGGCCAGCGCCCGGCCCGCCGATGGCGGGCGCTTTGCCCCCGCCGGGCCGGACGCTGGCCTGCGTTGCGCTTGCGTGACGGGTTCTTCTGGGGCCGGGGTTCCCGACCGGGCGGGGGAACGCGGTGCATTTCCTGGTCCACCCGGAACGGCAAGCCGCCTTTCCGGCGGGTCAGAATGATCTTCCCGTCCGGCAAGCGGCGGGGATGCGTCTTGGGCACCCTGCCCATGCGACGGCAGCGCCCCCTCAGCGCCGCCGGCCCTTCCACCACCAGAAACGGATTGCGCGCCGCCTGCTCTTCCACAAAACCGGTCAGACCGCCCGCCTCCATCCGCAACAGCCGGATGGGCTGCTGCGGGGCCGGGGTAAGGTGCAGCCTTTGGGTCGCGTCAGGCCGATCTGCTGACGCGTCATCGCGTACCTTCTGCCCTGCAACCCCGGGGCATGGCAGGCGCGACACGCAACATCCTCGGGCGATGCCCCCTCGTCACGCGCCGCCGGGGACGATAGGCTGCGGCACGGCCCAGAAGGATGCCGGGGGTTTCCCCGGTCGCCGGGTGTATCGGCAGGAAGAAGACCACGGATGTTCCTTTGCCTTCCGCTTCCGGCGCGCCGGTGACGCCGCTTCCCCTGACCCGCGATCTGGTGCTGATCGGCGGTGGCCATGCCCATGCGCTGGTGCTGCGGATGTGGGGCATGGCCCCGCTGGCCGGGGTGCGCCTGACGCTGATCAATCCCGACCCGGTGGCACCCTATACCGGGATGCTGCCCGGCTGCATCGCCGGGCATTACCCGCGCGATGCGATGATGATCGACCTGGTGCGGCTGGCCCGCTGCGCCGGGGCGCGGCTGATCCTGGGCCGGGCCGAGGGCATTGACCTTGCCGCGCGGCAGGTGATGGTTCAGGGGCGTGAACCGGTTGCCTATGATGTGGCCTCGCTGGACATCGGCATCACGTCGGACCTGCCCGACCTGCCGGGCTTTGCCGCGCATGGTCTGGCTGCCAAGCCGCTGGGGGCCTTTGTCGCCGCCTGGGAACGCTTCCTGGCTGCCGGAACCATTGATCCGCAGGTCGTGGTGCTGGGCGGCGGGGTGGGCGGGGTGGAATTGGCCCTGGCCACGGCCCACCGGCTGCAGGTGGCGGGAAGGCGGCCCTGCGTGACCGTGCTGGAACGGGCCGACCGGGCGCTGGACAGCTTGGGTGCGGGGGCGCGGGCGGCGCTGCTGGCCCATATGGACCGGCTGGGCGTGCAGCTTCTGACACAGACAGCGGCGGCGCGCGTAACGGGGCAGGGCGTGGAGACGGTGGCAGGCACGCAGATTCCGGCGGATATCGTGCTGGGCGTGGCCGGGGCGCGTCCGCAAGGCTGGCTGCGGGATACCGGGCTTGTACTGGCCGATGGCTTCATCGCGGTGGGTCCGACCCTGCAAAGCAGTGATCCGGCGGTTTTCGGCGCGGGGGATTGCGTGCAGATGACCCATGCGCCACGCCCGAAGGCCGGTGTCTTTGCGGTGCGGCAGGCCCCGGTGCTGCTGCACAACCTGCGCGCGGCCCTGTCGGGCGGGCACCTGCGCCGCTACCATCCGCAGCGCGACTACCTCAAGCTGATCTCCACGGGGGGCAAGGGGGCCGTGGCCGACAAATGGGGGCTGCGTCTGGACGGTGCGGTGCTGTGGCGCTGGAAAGACCGCATCGACCGGCGCTTCATGGCGAAATTCGGCCCCTGTCCGGCCATGGCTGTGCCGGGGCTGCCCGCCGAACATGCGGCTGGTCTGGCCGGGGCGCTGGATGCCAAGCCGCTGTGCGGCGGCTGTGGTGCCAAGGTGGCGGCGGGCGAACTGGCTGCCGCCCTGTCGCACCTTCCTGCCCCGGTCCGGGCCGATGTGCTGTCCGGCCCCGGCGATGATGCCGCCGTGCTGCGCCGGGACGGCGGGGTGCAGGTGATAACCACCGATCACGTCCGCGCCTTTAGCGAAGACCCCTGGCTGCTGGCGCGCATCACGGCGATCCATGCGCTTGGCGATATCTGGGCGATGGGCGCACGCCCGCAGGTGGCGCTGGCGCAGGTAACGCTGCCGCGCCTGGCCCCGCATATGCAGGCCGCGACCCTGCGCGAGATCATGCAGGCGACGTCCGGCGTGTTCAGCGCGGCGGGGGCCGATATTGTGGGCGGACATACCGCCATCGGCGCAGAGCTGACGCTGGGCTTCACGGTGACGGGGCTTGCCGGGCGCGTTGTCACCAAAGGCGGCGCGCGGCCGGGCGACGCGCTGATCCTGACCAAGGCGATCGGCACGGGCACCCTGCTGGCCGCCGAGATGGTGGCGGCCCTGCTGCCCGGCGGCCTGCTGGGCGAAGCGGTGGCGGGGGCTTACGCGCAGATGTGCCGCCCGATGGGTGCGGCATCGGCGCTGCTGGCCCCGGTGGCCCATGCGATGACGGACGTGACCGGGTTCGGTCTTGCCGGGCATCTTCTGGAACTCCTGCAGGCGTCGGGCTGTGCCGCGCGGCTTGATCTGGCCTGCGTTCCCCTGCTGGCGGGGGCCGAGGCGCTGGCGGCGGCGGGCCATGCCTCATCCCTGGCCCCGGCGAACCGCGCGGCGGCGGCCCCGCGCATGCACTTCGCCGAAAGCCCCCGTGCCGCGCTGCTGTTCGATCCGCAGACGGCGGGCGGGCTTCTGGCCGCCGTGCCGCCCGAGCAGGCCGAAACGCTGGTCGCGGCCCTGCTTGGGCAGGGCGAGGCGGCCGCCGTCATTGGCCGCATCGAGGCGGGGGAACCGCGCCTGACCGTGGTGTAGAGCGTGATGATGATTGGTGGAAACATCGCATCGCAGTCTTGTGTCACGCAGGTGTCGGCGTGACCTTGTGCAAGCCGAAGAGAATGGTCGAAAATCTTTCGGGAAACCGCGCGGCCAGGCTGGAAACTGCGCGCCCGGAGGACTGACTGAAAACGCTCCTGTGGAGCGTTTTCACGGTCCGATTGCCGGAGGGATTCAGCCCGCAGGCAAGGGGGTAAGGGCCGCCCGGACGATCTGCCAGTGGCAGATCGTCAGGCCCGAACGCCCTGCGCGCAGGCGCAAGGCCGGGAAGCCACCTTCCTGACAGCGGTAATCCGGCCGTGCCTGCCCAGGGGCGGCAGGCGCGGCCGTCGGGGCAGTGCCCAGATTTGTCGACGGACAAATCCGGCAAGAAAGAAAGGGCACGCCATGCGCCGACCGAGTCATCGAAGCCTCATCATGCCCCAATTCGACTCCGTCCCAATTCTGGAGACTGACCCATCCTTTTGGAATGGCTCCCGTTCGGGCACCCTCCTCCTTGTCTGGTGTCCGCCATCGGCACCCACGGAACAATTTTGGCCCGATTGCGCAGTGGAGGGTTGGTGGCTCATCCCCACTTCCATCTGCGCTCAAAAATAGCCTCGAGCCTTCCGTGTCCCAATGACCCCAAGCTGTTCCCTCGGGCGTGGGAGCGGCTCAGTCGGGGTGGGTGGCGCTGCGCCTCAGGCGGAAGGGGCCGTCCCCCAGAGTGGCAGGGAGGGAGGTAATGGCCAGGGGGACGGCGAAATCCGGGCTGGGCAGGGCAGCGACGGTGATGTGACCATCTTCGGTGATCTCGACCCATGTGAAGCTGTGGGGGCTGCGTGCCGTCTCGGTGATCAGGGCGCGCGGGCCGTTGCCCAAGGCACCCTGCGCCGAAAAGAGAATACCGCCAGCAGTGCCGCCGTAGAAGGCGTGATGATGGCCGGAGAGCCAGAGGTCTACGCCCGCCTGTTGCGCAAGGGAAAAAAGGGCGGGATCGGCAAGAATGTCGCCCTCGCGCCCCTGGCTGATGGGCATGAGGGGGATGTGGCCAAAGAGCAGGATCGTATCGCCCTTGTGCGCCGGGTCCGAAAACAGGCCGTCGAGCCACGAAAGGGAGGCGGCATCGAGCGGGCCGGCGCGGGTGACGTCCATCCCGACGAGAAGGGTCCCGTCGAGGGTGGCCGCGATGCGGAAGGGCCAGTTCGCGCCGTCGATCAGGGGCAGGTCGGGGCGGCGGTCGGCCCAGGCTGCGGCGAAGGCGCGGCGCTCGTGCTCATACCCCGGAGAGGCGGAGGCGTCGTGGTTGCCGGGGGTCACGAGCAGGGGGATGCCTGCCCGCGCCAGCGGGTCGCTGACCGTGGCGTGGAAGGCGGCCCACATCGCGGCAAGGTCTTCCGATCTGAGTTTCGGGTCGGCACGCTGGCCCGCAATCATGTCGCCTGTGCTGATCACCAGATCGGGTTTCCGGGCGATGATCGCCGCGATGGCCTTGGCCACCCTCGGGCTATACTCGGTGCTGCCATAAGGGCCGTTGAGGTCTGAGATCACCGCGATCTGCAGGGTTTTGGCGGCCACTGGCGGGGCCAGGCCCGCCAGCAGCGCAAAGGTCAGGGCCACCGCCCAAACGCGCCTCACGGCGCGGCGCAATCGACGGGTTCGGGCGTGGCGTTGCCGGTGAGAAGGAAGGCACCGGGGTCGAGGTCGAACTGGATGGATCCGGCCTGGCACTGGCTGCGCAGGGTTGCGGCGGCGAGGAGTGTGTTGCTGACAAGCTGTTCGAACTGCCGGTCAGACAGGCCGAAGGAGGTGCGCAGGTAGCTGTGGAGCGGTCCTTCGGATTACAGATCGGCCTCCAGCGCCATGAGCTGGCGATAGGTTGGTGCGGGGAAGTGGAAAAGGTCGTCAAGCATGCCGGTCTTCTTGGCGAAATTGGCGTATTCCACCCGTCCCCCAGCGTCGTTGTCATTCAGGTGGGTGCGCTTGATGCGGACGGCGCCTGGGGGCAGGGGGTCCGTCTCGTCGCCGTGGGACACCGCCTTGCGGGATTTCACGGCGCCGTTTTCGACCCAGTACCAATGTTCGACATAGTCGATGTTGCCGATCCGGTCCTGCTGGCTGAGGATGAAGTCCAAAAGCACGATCTGGGTGAGGTCCGTCATCCAGTAGACGATCTGGCGCGGGTCCGGGGCATCGCCCATGTCGCGGCGGATCTGGGGGTCCTTCAGGGATTGCGCGATGCCTTCGGTCACGGCTTCGGCCAGCGGCTTCGGCGACCGCAGCGCCAGATAGGGGGCGGTGGCCTGAAAGTCGAGGTTCTGCCCTTCGCCCCAGCCCGACGCACGGGTACCATTGAATTCGGAACTGTAGCGATTGCCCTTGGAGCGCAGCATCACACCGTAGAGCGCCGTGCGGTCGGCGGTGAAGAGGTCGTCGGTCGGGCTGTAGGCGTCGGGGGTCTGGTCTGCCTTGACGAGGACCTGCCAGCCGGCGCGGTTCATGTCAGACGAATGGCTGTGGCCCGAGATGGCGACGCCGGGGCGGGCGACCTCGGTCAGATGCTGTTGGCGGTCCATGCCGCGCCAGACGGCGGGGGGAACGCCGATATCAGCGCCGAGAAAGCGCGAGAGGTGGTAGTACAGCAGCGGCGACGCAGAGAAGGTGCCGGAGGTGCCCTGGGCGTTCATCGTCGGCTTGAACTTGGCCAGTTCACCCGCGCCAAGCGATTTGGCGTCCTTGCCTTCGGGACAGGCGCGGGTTTCGAAGGCGCGGCGGTCGTTCTGGTAAGCGCCAGACGAGATGTCATGGATGATCATTCCGGGGCTCGTGCTCCATGTCTTCGGGCAGAGCGCGACGCTGGGGGCATAGAGGTCGATGGCGCAGAAGGCTTCTTCGGCGCCGAGGTCGTCCTTGGAATAACTGGCGCCCGGCATGGGCGCGATACGGACGCAGCGTTCGCTGATGCCGTTCGGGCTGGTGAACAGGGTCTCGGTGCCCAGCACGTCGTCATTGGCCAGCGCGGGCGCGGCGAGGGCGAGGAGCAGGGCGGCGGTCGGAAGGAGCTGTCTGGGCATGGCGGGTCCGGTCATTTGGGGCAGATGGCGGCCTGTTCGGCGGGGGTAAGGGCAAGGGCGGGGTCGTAGTCGAACGTATCGAAATGGTGGTCGATCCAGGCATCGCAGCCATCGGAACAGTCGGCGCCGTTGCGGGCTTCTTCCCAATAGGCCTTGGCGCGGGTTTCGTTCCACCCGCAGAACTGCACCAGCGCCATGGCACTGATCGCGCCGGAGGAATGGACACCCCACATGCAGTGGACGACCATTGGCCCCTGATCGGGGTTGCGGATGATGGCGTGGATGTCGCGCATCACCTGCGCAGGCTTGGTAGATTTGCCGGGGGCATAGCTGATCTCGCCGGTGGAGCAGCGGGTGATGCCATAGGCGGCGTTCTTGCCGAAATCGATGTAGCGGGCCTGTGAGAAGCCCGCGTTGCACAGGGCTGCCAGCTGCGCCTCGGACAGGCCGGTGCGGCCCTTGTCGCCGCCCTGGAAGCCCGCGCGGTAAAGAACACCCGACAGCACCGGGCGCATGAAGGCGAGCCCTTCGGCGGGCGCGCTGCCGCGTCCCGTCATGGCCGAAGCGGAGGGGCCGCCGCTGCGGGCGGTGAACTCCTGCGCGCTCACTGCCGTGGCAGTGAGGGCGAGGAACGTCAGGACGAGGGCGGCTGGACGGAGCATGTCAGGATTGTCCTCTCGGTTGGTCAATCTCGGGGAGTGTCTGAAACTCTGTGTATCTGACCGGGTCCATGCGGTTTTCAGATACGTTCAGGCGTCGAAGCGCCCGGTGAACATTATGGCCAGCTGATTGCGGGCTGCAACCCATTCCCGGACATTTCGGCCGCCCT
>JADCEN010000024.1 GCA_020250175.1 Rhodobacter sp. | reverse complement strand
GCCGCCTCGCCTTCAACATGCTCCGCGCCGGAAAGGGCAACCGATCCATCAAGACTGCCCGAAAAGCCGCAGGCTGGAACACCGAAACCCTCAAGGCAATCCTGAATGATCCACCACGTTAACCTGGACTCGTTGCCCTGCCCTGTGACACGGGCCAAGGCACCCCTGCCGCCGGACCAAGGAAGATGGCCGGTTACGCCCCGCGCGGCATCAGGCGCAGAACCGGCCCCCGGCGGCGCGCATGGGCGTCTTGCACAACCCGGCAGATGTCGGCACTGGTCAATCCGGCATCACGGTACATCGCCGCCGGCGCGGCATGATCGATGAACCGGTCCGGCAAGGTCATGGTCCGCAGGCTGACCCCGCCGTCAAGCTGGCCGGAATTCGCCAGATATTGCAGCACCATGGCACCGAACCCGCCCTGCGCGCCATGTTCCACGGTCACGACGGTGCCATGGTGGCGGACAAGCTGGTCGATCAACCCCGTATCAAGCGGCTTGGCAAAGCGGGCATCGGCCACGGTCGTGCTGATACCTGCGCTGTCCAGCTCTTCCGCCGCAGCCAGGCAGTCGGCCAAAGGCGCGCCCAGTGACAGCAGCGCCACATCGCTGCCCTCTTTCATCACGCGCCCCTTGCCGATGTCCAGCAGGCGGCCCCGCTGCGGCATGTCCACCCCGACACCGTCACCGCGCGGATAGCGCAAGGCGATCGGGCCCGCGTCATGTGCTGCGGCTGTGGCCACCATGTGCATCAGCTCGGCCTCGTCCGCCGCCGCCATCACGGTGAAGCCCGGCAGATTGCCCAGAAAGGCCAGATCAAAGGCACCGGCATGGGTGGCCCCGTCGGCCCCGACAAGACCGGCCCGATCAATGGCAAAGCGCACCGGCAGGCCCTGCAGGGCCACATCATGCACGATCTGGTCATAGCCGCGCTGCAGGAAGGTGGAATAGATTGCGCAGAACGGGCGCAGCCCCGAGGCGGCCATACCGGCGGCAAAGGTGACGGCGTGCTGCTCGGCGATGCCCACGTCAAAGACGCGGCTGGGCATCTGGGCTGCCAGAATGTCAACGCCGGTGCCCGAAGGCATCGCCGCCGTCACTGCCACGATCCGGCTGTCGTTGCGGGCTTCCTGAAGCAGGGCCTGGCCGAATACCTTGGTATAGGCGGGCGCGTTCGATTGTGCCGCCTTCTGCTCGCCCGAGACCACATCGAACTTCGAGACGCCGTGGTACTTGTCTGCTGCGGTTTCGGCGGGGGCATAGCCCTTGCCTTTCGTGGTGATCACATGGATCAGCACAGGACCCGAGGCGCGGACCCGGGCCGCGCGCAGGACCGCCAGCAGATCATCCATGTCGTGCCCGTCAACCGGCCCGATGTAGCTGAACCCCAGCTCCTCGAACAGTGTGCCCCGGTCCGGCTGCCCGGTCACCAGCGCCCGGGCGCGCCGTGCGCCTTCGCGCAGGGGCCCCGGCAGGGCCGCTTCCATGCCTTCGGCCAGCCGGGCGAACGGCATCATTGGGGTCAGGCCGCTGAGGTATTTCGACATGGCACCGACCGGGGGTGCTATGCTCATCTCATTGTCGTTCAGGATGACGAACAGGCGCTTGCCCAGATCGCCCGCATGGTTCATCGCCTCATAGGCCATGCCGGCGGAAATGGCACCATCGCCGATCACCGCAATTGCGTCGCCCGTCGGCATGCCCATGTCGCGCCCCGTCGCAAACCCCAGCGCCGCCGAGATCGAGGTCGAGGAATGGGCCGCGCCAAAGGGATCGAACGGGCTTTCCGAGCGTTTGGTGAAGCCCGACAGACCGCCCTCCTGGCGCAGGGTGCGGATGCGGTCGCGCCGCCCCGTCAGGACCTTGTGCGGATAGCACTGATGCCCGACATCGAAGATCAGCTTGTCTGCGGGCGCGTTGAACACCGCATGAATCGCCACGGTCAGTTCCACGACCCCCAGCGAAGAACCAAGGTGCCCGCCCGTTACCGAGACGGCGGAAATCACCTCGGCGCGCAGCTCATCCGCCAGTCGGCGAAGCTCGGCGTCCGACAGGGACTTCAGGTCTGCCGGTCCGCCGATGCGATCCAGGATCTGGGTTGCGGGGCGGGTCATCGCGCGGACCTCCGTGGGGGAAAAGGGTGCCGTGCGGTCGTGCGCACGGCACCAGTCGCCTGTCGCCAGCAGGAAGGGAACCGGGCCGGGACGGCCCGAATATCCGGGCCAGGCGAGACGGCCCGAAGGAAGGTGGACGGCCCCGCGCGGGGGCCGACCGGTTTCAGGCGGCCAGGGCCGGGGCGGACGGCATTTCCAGCGCGCCGCTTTGCTGCGGCGACGGGGCCTGCTTGCTTTGTTCCGGCAGGGCCAGCGACACAAGGTAGATCGCGCCGAGCACGACCCCGATGGCAAGTACGAACAGCGCCGCCTTGCCGGCACCTGCCAGCATCTGCCCCAGAACCCAGTGGCGGATGTGGACGCGCGTGTCAGCGTGTTCGTAATAGGGTTTTTCCTGTTGCATGACGCTCTCCTCTCGGGGTCAGTTCAGTGGCGCAAAGCCGTGGTCCTGCGCCCAGACAAACCAGTTGTCGACAACCGTTCCCGTCAGAAGGATGCCGATGCCCCCTGTCAGGGTCGTCAGCACGGCAAACCACCAGGCCCAGCGGTGGATCCCCTCCATCGTGGCGTTGAAGCCCATCGTCCAGCGCCAGAACAGGGCAGCGCGTTCCGAAGCCGTGCCCCGGTCAACGATCTGTTCGATCTCGCGGTCGCCGCCGAACCGGCTGACGGCCAGGATCGTCGCCCCATGCATCGCAAAGAGCAGGGCAGAGCCGTAAAGGAAGACGATGCTCAGCGCGTGGAACGGGTTGTAGAACAGGTTGCCATAGGTCAGCGAGAACAGGTTCGTCCAGTCCAGATGCGGGAAGATGCCGTAGGGGACCGCCTCGGACCAGCTTCCCATCAGCACCGGGCGGATCAGGCCCAGCACCAGGAACAGCCAGATGGCGCTGGCAAAGGCCCAGGCCACATGCTTGCCCATGCCAAGCGCCTCGGCACGCAGATAGGTGCGCACCCACCAGGTCAAGACCGAGATCAGCAGGAAGAACGAGGCGATCAGCCACAACCCGCCTTCCCCCAGCGGCGCGAATCCAAGGCCGTATTCCGGTGCCGGCGGCTCCAGCGCCATGTAGAACAGGTCACGCAGGAAGACGGCCGGGTTGAACCCCGCCTGATACCAGAAGCTGGCACCAACCAGCATGAACCAGATCGCACCCGTCGCCAGCGAGATCACGCCAAAGGTCCCAAGATAGATCGGCCCCAGCTGCGCGTTGCCAAACCAGCCAAGAAGGTTTGAAAACCCTGCCCCGCCTGTCCGGTTCCGCAGGTCCACATCCTCGGTCAGTCCCATTTCAGGGGCGGCACGCACCTGAACCTGGGTGAAGATATTCTGATACTCAGCCATTCACGCCTCCTGCGATATCGGCCCACCAGGGAAGCTGCAGGTACCAGTCCCACCAGACGACCCATTCGTCGAACCAGATGGTGCCCGAGATGACGATGCAGACCGCACTCCAGAACCCCGCATTCAGCGCCAACAGCAGACCCAGCCGGTGAATGCCAAGCGTGCCCACCGAATAGCCGATCAGATCACGAAAGAAGGTGTCTTCGTGGTCCGGCGAGCGGATTTCCCTGCCTTTTGCCGGGTTCACCGCCGAAAGGATCAGCGCCCCGTGCAGCGCCAGCGCCAGCGTGGTGGTGAAGAAAAAGCTCACCGCAATCATATGCGCCGGGTTGTAGTGAAAGTTGCCATAGGCGTAGCCGGTGTTGGACACCCAATCGAGATGGCTGAAGATGCCATAGGGAAAGGCATAGCCCCAGGCCCCCATCAGGATCGGGCGGATGATCACCAGTGTGACATAGGCAAAGATCGCCACGCCAAAGGCAAAGGGCACATGCAGCCCGATCCCCAGCTTGCGCGCGATTTCAACCTCGCGCAGCGCCCAGGATACGAAGGCCCCCGTGGCGCAGATCGTGATCAGCTGCCAAAGCCCGCCCTCGCGCAGCGGTGCCGCCGCCAGCCCGTATTCGATCGGTGGCGGGTCGATCGAGATCAGCCAGGGGTTCCAGACACCCTCGATCGCCGTGCCATAGAAGATCAGGATTGTCCCGAGTGCCGCGAAAAAGAACGTCGTGACCCCAAAAAAGCCGACATAAAAGGGGCCGACCCAGAAGTCGAACAGGTTTCCGCCGACAAGCGTGCCACCCGGCACGCGGTATTTTCGTTCGAAGCTGAGCAGTGCCATGCTTCCCTCTCCGCTGGCGGCCAGACGGCCAATCGCAAATGCGGTGTCGTCGCTGCCGGATGTGGTTTCATCAATGGTTGCGGGCGGGGGCACCGCCCGCAACGGGGGCAAGGCCCTTACTGTGCCGGTGCCGCTGCGACGCGGTTGTATTTTGCCGCAGCAATGTCGAACCAGTTGTAGCCGGGCGTGCTGAGCAGCACGAGGTGGATCATCGCCGCCAGCAGGAACAGGAACACGCCCTGTGCCACGAAGACGCGACGGGGATCGAAGATCAGCCAGATTTTGTAAAACTTGGACATGTCTTGATCCCCTTCAGAACCACGGTTGCCAGATGAAGACCGCCAGGTGAGCCACGACGGCAACGATTGTGAACAGCACGAGCCCGCTCATGTAGACGGAATGCAGTTCCTGCGCCTGCTGGTCGGTCAGACCTGTGAAGCTCAGGTCACTTCTATCAGCCATGTTATCCTCCGGATCGTCAGACTGAAGCAGCGTTCCCCGCTGCGGGGTTCCGGCCGGGCTGACGGGCCCGACCGACCGACTGTCACCCCGTCACGGGGCGTCAGACGTTTTCCCTCGGCCCTTGCGGGGCCGAAGCCTGTGAACGGCCCTTTCAGGCCGAAAAGATATGGGGCGTGATCGCCCGTGCCTCGGCCAGCGCGCGGCGGACCGGGTCCTTGGTGTCGCGGCCCGTCGCAAGATCGGCAAGCGTGGCCACGAAGGTGAATGGCAGCGCCGCCACGAAAATCGCCGCGAAATAGATGCGGTATTCCAGCCTGGGCACCCTTTGGTGCCGCGGGGCCGGTGCGTTCGCCATCTGGTCGCTC
Source organism: Rhodobacter sp. (assembly GCA_020250175.1). Lineage (GTDB taxonomy): Bacteria > Pseudomonadota > Alphaproteobacteria > Rhodobacterales > Rhodobacteraceae > Aliitabrizicola. Next base: position 10,955 of record JADCEN010000024.1, on the reverse strand, counting down.
ATGCCGTTTCTCCCTTTGCAATCGTGCCTGCGAAGCCGCTCAGGGCCTCGACGGTTTCTCTGATGACCCGCTCCTGCCCTGCATCGAGGGCGGCCTTTTCGGCCGCATCGCGCAGGGTTCGGGCGGCGCTGATCCGCGTCAGCACCGGGTGCCGGTTCACGATCCGGTCCAGCGCCAGCTGCGCCTCGGCATCCCAGGGGAAGTCGCGGCGCAGGGTCGTGGGGGTGGCGGCCGCCGAATCCATCTCGGACCCCAGCGGCAGAATGTGGAACAGCGCGTCAAACAGGCCGTTGCACACCTCCTGCAGCAGCCAGACGCAGCCGGAATAGCCCATGACAGGGGTGCCAACGGCCCGCCGGATCGCGGCACCCGGAAAACTGGCAGCAAGAAAGACCGGCTGCGGCCCGTGCCCGCCCTTCATCTCGGCCAGGTACATCTTTTCATTGATTGACCCCATCACGATTAGCGGACGGTGCTGGCGCAGCAGGCCACGCAGCTTTTCGCCATCGGTCTTCTGACCGGGCTTGCGCGCCACGGCAAAGGCGCAAGGCAGGCCCAGATCACCTTCCAGATAGCGGCGCACGCCCCGGGCATAGGTCTCGGTCGCGACGATGGCGAAACTGGCGGTGGCGAAGAAATCCTGCGTCACCGACCGCCACAGGTCCCAGACCGGCTTGAGCGTGGAATGCCTTTCCCGTTCGATGAACGGCTCGGGGTCCAGCCCCAGAATCTCGCCCAGCTTGCGCAGGAACAGCGTGGTCGATTCCAGCCCGATCGGGGCCTGCAGATAGGGCTTGCCCAGCACCTCGGCCAGACCGCGCCCGAATTCGCGGTACATCACCACATTCACATCGGCATTTACCAGACCGCGCATTTCGGCCAGATGCGCGCCCAGCGGCATGACCATGTGAACCTCGGCACCGATGCCTTCGATCAGACGCCGGACCTCGTGCAGATCCGACGCCATGTTGAACACGCCATACATCGGACCCAGAATGTTCACGCGGGGCCGCGCACCGGCGGGGCGCGGTGTTTCGGGGGGCATCCGGCCCTTGGTCATGCCGAATTCGGTGAAAATCCAGGTCATCGCCCGGTCGGCGGCCTGCCACTGATCCTCATCAATGGTGCGGGGCAAAAAGCGCTGGATGTTGGTGCCCATCGGCGTCACGCCACCGCCGATCATCTCGGCAATCGATCCGGTCACGACCACGGCCGGCAAGGCCGGGTCCAACGTTTTCCAGGCGCGCCGCATCGCCCCTTCGGTGCCGTCACGCCCCAGCTCTTCCTCGCCCAGGCCGGTGACCACAATGGGCAGCTCATGCGGCGGCAAGGCATCGGTGTAGTGCAGAACCGAGGTTACGGGCAGATTCTCGCAGCCCACCGGCCCGTCAATCACCACCTGCAGCCCCTTGACCGCGCAAAAGGCATAGACCGCGCCCCAGTAGCCCCCCGCCCGGTCGTGGTCCTGGATCAGCATGGGCGGCCGCCTGGGGTTTCTTCTTGGCGCAAGTACCCTGCGGGGTGAGCCGCATTCGCGGCGAGGGGGCGCATAGCCCCCTGATTTTTCGCAGAAAAATCGCCTGGGCGGGTCAAATCATTTCCTCCGCCTTGGCGGCTTTCGCCTTGTTGTCCAGTTTCTTCTGATGCGCGGCGCGGAAATCGGGGCGCAGATTGGGGCTGCCTTCCCAGATGCCGGCGGTATCGCCATGGCCGACCCCCTCGAAGAAGCGCTGCATCTCTTCCATCCGGTCGCGCCCGGCGATTGCGGCGTTCACAACCTGCGCCAGGCTGCCCGCCCCGGCCGACCCCATCAGCGGGCGGGCCGAGATGAGGTTCGTGAAATAAAGCGATGGAATCGCTTTCTGTTTTGCCTTCTGAACCACTGGCGTTGTTCCGATGGCCAGGTCGGGACGAACCGCCTCCATCGCCACAAGATCGTCCTCGAGCGAGGCGCGGAACCTGACCGTGACGCCGCGCGCCTCAAGCCAGTCGCGGTCCGCCTCGGACCAGGGCGTGCGGGCACAGGCGGTGCCGACGTAAGGAACATCCGCCCCGCTTTCGATCAGCAGGCGTGCCACCAGCAATTCCGAGCCTTCGTACCCTGACAGGGTGATCGTGCCCTTGATCGGCGTTGCGGCCAGGGCCGCCCGGATCGCAGGCAGGACGGCGTTCTGGGATGCTGCTATCTTTTCCGCTGGAATCCCATAGGCTTCGCCGATGTTCTTCAACCACAGCGCTGTGCCGTCATGCCCCACGGGGGCCGATCCGACCACGGGCCGGCCGGCGGCCTGGAATTCGCGCACCGCCGCGGTGTAGAACGGATGGATCGCGGCACAGACGCCACTGTCCAGGGCGGCATAAAGCTCGCGCCAGTCGCGGCAGGGCACCACCGGCCCCGCAGCCAGCCCCAGGGGCGACAGCATGGCGCCGATCATCATCGGGTCGGCAGGGAACATTTCGCCCAGCAGGGCAACGGTCGGGCGGTCCGACCTGCCCTGCAGCGGGGCCTGAACCGGGCCCGCCTCGATCTCGGCACGGGCATATTTCAGCATCGCCCCGGCCAGCACATCCTTGGCCTCGGCATGGGTGGGGATGCCAAAGCCCGGCACGTCGATGCCGACGATGCGCACGCCGTTGATCTCGCCCGGCAGCAGCTTGAGCGGCACGCCAGAGGCAGTGGGCACACAGAGGTTCGTCACCACCACCGCATCATAGCGGTCGGGATCGGCCAGTTCATGCACCGCATCGCGGATGTCTTCGAACAGCTTGCCGGTGACCAGCGTTTCGGAATTGAACGGCACATAGCCCACGGACCGCCGTGCGCCGTAGAAATGCGACACGAAGGTCAGGCCATAGACACAACAGGCCGATCCCGACAGGACCGTGGCCACCCGGCGCATCCGCAGCCCGACGCGCAGCGACCCGAAGGCGGGGCACATGGATTGCGGCTTGTCATGCGGTCCTTGCGGATAGTCGGCGGCATATTGATCCAGAATCCCGGCCTTCCCGGCAAGACGCGCCGCCTTCGCCAGCTCCTCTGCTCCGGCGTGGCAGCCCATGCCATCGACCGGGGCAGACCCGGCCGGATCAGCCGGGCCATCCGCCGCCGCATCGGTCAGCGGCGCGTCCTGCGCCGGATCATAGCGGGCTTCAAGGTTCATTTGCCCGCGCCCCGCAGGCTGCGTGCGGGGCCGGTCAGGCGGGCCAGTTCGCGGTCAAGTGCCGCAAGAACATCAAGATCAAGCATTGTCGTACACAACCTCCAGCGATGCGCGCACCACGGCATCCTTGCCGCGCATGTCGGCATCGGTTGCGGGGGCCAGCACAAAGTCCTTGCCGGTGCTTTCGGCCGAGAACAGGTTCAGAAGCCCGTCCTGGGTCAGCGGGGCCGGGCGGACCGGCGGCGCGATGGCCACTGCCTGCGCCAGCGCGCCAAACAGGCCGCCCCACTGGCTTTGCGCAGTGCCAACAATCTGATAATTGGCCGATTTCTTGCGCAGATCATCATCCTGCGGGATCGCCGACAGCACCGGGATGTTCACCGATTTGGCAAAGGCCGCCGCCTCGCCCGTGCCGTCATCCTTGTTGATGACCAGACCGGCGATGCCGACATTGCCGCCCAGCTTGCGGAAGTATTCCACCGCCGAACAGACGTTGTTGGCCACATACAGCGACTGCAGGTCGTTCGAGGCAACCAGGATCACCTTCTGCGCCATGTCGCGGGCAATCGGCAGGCCGAAGCCGCCGCAGACCACATCGCCCAGGAAATCCAGCAGGACATAGTCAAAGTCCCAGTCATGAAACCCAAGCTTTTCCAGCAGTTCAAAGCCATGGATGATGCCCCTGCCCCCGCAGCCCCGGCCCACTTCCGGCCCGCCCAGTTCCATCGCAAAGACGCCGCCGCGCTTGAAGCAGACATCGCCGATCTTCACCTCTTCCCCCGCCAGCTTCTTGCGGGTCGAGGTTTCGATGATCGTCGGGCAGGCCTTGCCGCCGAACAGCAAACTGGTCGTGTCGGATTTGGGATCGCAGCCGATCAGCAGCACGCGCTTGCCCATCTCGGCCATCATGTAGCTGAGATTGGCCAGGGTGAAGGATTTGCCGATGCCGCCCTTGCCGTAGATCGCGATGATCTGCGTCTTCTTGGCGGGCGGTGCCTGCGGCACTTCCAGGGTCGGTTCTTCGCGGGCCTCGCGGCGCAGCCGCGCGTCGAAGTCCTTGAGGTTCGGAATATCGAGCGTCATGCGGTGGCCTTCCAGTCAAGGATCATTTTCAGGCAATCGGGATCGGTAAAGGCGGTCTCGTAGGCGGCCGTTGCCGCAGCAACCGCAGCGCTGTGGGTGATCAGACCGGCCATCGACAGGGCACCGCTTTCGATCAGGCTGCGGGTCGCGGCCATGTCGGCGGGCGTCCATTCGGCGGCCACCCGCAGGCGCGCCTCCTTCATGAAGGCCGGGGCAAAGCTGAAGCTGACGGGCGCGGTGTAAAAGCCGGCCAGAACAATCTCGCCGCCCTTGCGCAGCCGCCCGATCAGCGTGTCGATCAATGCGGCATCGCCCGAGGCGTCATAGACCGCCCCATAACCGCGATGCGCGTCAGCATCGGGGTGCATCACCTGATATCCAAGCGCCCCGCCCTGACGGCGCGGATCGGTTTCCCAGACCATCGGCGCGGGCGCACCCGCAGCCACCGTCAGCCGCGCCAGCAGGCGGCCCAGCACACCGTGGCCCACGATCAGGTCCGGCAGCGCGTGGCCGGGTGCCGCCAGCGCGTGGCGCGCCGTCGCGGCAAGCGCCAGCAGCGCCCCTTCGGCGCCCAGGCCGGGGTCAATCCGCGTCACCCGTGCCGCAGGCGTCACGACATGGCGCGCCGCGGCGCCAAACAGGCCGCGCACCACGCCAAAACAGGTCGCCCCCGGCACGAAGACGCGGTCACCGACCTTAACCTGCGCACCGACGGGTGCCTCGACGATTTCGCCCGTGGCCTCATAGCCGGGCACCAGCGGATAGCCCATGCCCGGAAACGGCGGCATGCGGCCTTCCCAGAACAGTTTTTCGGTTCCCGTGGAAATGCCCGAATGGCTGATCTCCACCACGACATCCCCCGCGCCGGGCGGGGTCAGATCCAGCACGTCAAGACCAAGACGCCTTGGATCCGAAAGGATGATTGCGGCGGTCTGCACAGACGGTCCCCCGGTTGACTTCTGGCCGACCGCAGCTTGCGGGACTCGGCCAGGGCAGGATTGCCCTGCTGCAACTCTACCCTGACATTGATCTATGTCAACGCAAATTGACAGTCATGTGTAAACCGAAATGGACATGAATCAGGGCCGGGCGCTATTTCCGCGCCAGAACCAGACCGGTGATGTAGGGCCTTGGGCCGGGCCGGATCGTGACCGAATCAAATCCTGCGGTTGTCACCAGCCTGGCCAGGCGCGCGGCAGAGCGCGTGCGCCCCGTGCCCATGGCCAGGGTATAGAAGGCAAAATAGGTGTCAGTGATGGCATCGGGCCTGTCCCCGCCCGACATCGGTTCAGAAATGATCAGCCGCCCGCCCCTGGGCAGGGCCGCGAACACTGCCGCCAGCAGGGCCGCAACCGTTTCGTCCGTATGGTCATAAAGCACGCGCACCAGGCTGATCGCATCGGCCCCCGCCGGGATCGGATCATCGCGAAAGCTGCCCGGCAGGATTGTTACCCGCCCTGACATGTCGGCGGCGGCAAAGCGGGCACGGGCCGGACCGACCACGGCGGGCAGGTCGAACAGGGCCAATTCCAGCGACGGATAGCGCGCCCCGGCGGCGGCCAGAAACGCGCCGGTGCCGCCCCCCACATCCATCAGCCGCCTTACCCCCGACAGATCGACGCAGCGCAGCGTGTCTTCGGCAACCAGCCCCTGCGTGTCGGACATCAGCGTGGAGTAATCCGCCGTCACCTGCGGATCGGTTGCCCCATCGGCACCGAAGACATAGGGCCAGAAGCGGGCCAGCCGCGTGTCGGTCCCGCCGCGCAGCAGGGCGACCGGATCGGCAAGATCGCGGTAGAACACGGCATGATGCCGGATCATGCCGACCAGTCCCGGCACCCCCAGCAGCACGGCCCCCCGGCGCGTCAGGGCAAAACGCCCGTCACGCCGCCGCCGGAGCAGCCGCAGGGCGGCCCCGCCCTGCAGAAGAATCGCCATGCGGTCTTCCGCAAGCCCGACCGGCTGCGCCAGGGCGGCGGCCGGCTGCGGTCCCTGCACCAGGGCGTCGAGGATGCCAAGCTCGACCAGCGCCAGCAGAATCTGCGAATTGACGAAGCCGCCGACCAGCCCGAACATCGCCGCCCCTTCCGACCGGGCGATCCGGCCAAGGCCGGGCAGGCGCGCCACGGCGGCGTGCAGCCGCGGGTTCATCCAGGCGCGTGTCAGCCAGCCGCCGCACCGCACCGCCCGGGGCGCGCGGGCCTGGCCGTGTTCCGGAACATCGGTCATCTCAGACCCGGACGGGGGCGACCGGGGTCATCCGTTCCGCCGTGCGCCGGACCAGATCGGCCAGCATCGCCTCGCCGGGGCAGGCCGGGATCGAGGCGATGGCCCCGCCCAGGATATCGCTCAGCCGGCGGGTGGCCCCCTGCACGCCCAGTTCGGCAACCGCCGAGGGCCGGGCATGCACCGCATCCTGCCCGGCGGGTTTGCCAAGGGTCGCCTCGTCGTAAAGCGCGTCGCGCAGATCATCGGCCACCTGAAACGCCTCGCCGATTCGCGCCCCCAGTTCGAACCAGGGCTCTGCCTCCTGCCCGGCCGCCACCGCGCCCATCTGGGTCGCGGCGATGAACAGGGCACCGGTCTTGGCCTGATGATAGGCGGAAAGATCGACCTTCGCCTCGCTTTCCCAGCCCTGCCCGGCGCAGATGCCAAAGGGCATGCCCGCCCGGCGTCCCAGAATCCGGATCAGCTCCAGCGCACGCTGCGGCCGGTCGCCGCCGCGCCGGGCCAACAGATCGAAGGCCAGGATGATCAGGCTGTCGCCGGTCAGCACCGCCAGCGGTTCGGAATAGGCCAGATGCACCGTCGGCTTGCCCCGGCGCAGCGGCGCATCGTCAAAACAGGGCAGGTCATCATGCACCAGGCTGGCGCAATGGATCAGCTCCAGCGCCGCCGCAGCGGCATCGGCCAGCCCGGGGCGGTCATCACCGCAGGCCAGCGCCACGCTGAGCAGGATCGTGGGCCGGATCCGCGCGCCGCCGGGTGTCACCGCATATTGCAGCGCCGAGGCCAGCCGTGGCGGCGCAACGCCACCCTGCCCCAGCGAAATGGCCGCGCCGATGGCAGCCTCGATCCGCGCGTCCAGCCTCATGGCAGCCCTCCGTGGCGGCACTGTCAAACAAAAATGACACCCATATGTAAATCATACTGGACAGCAAGACGGCCCAAGTCAACACTCACGACATGGCATCGCAGATGGACAGGGTGGTGGTGATCGGGGCGGGGATGGGCGGTTTGGCCGCTGCCCTGCGGCTTGCCCATGCCGGGTTCGATGTGACGCTGGTGGAAGAAGGCACGCCGGGCGGCAAGATGCGCACCCTGCCCTCTGTCGCCGGGCCGGTGGATGCCGGGCCAACGGTGCTGACCCTGCGGGCGGTGTTTGATGACCTGTTCGCGGCGGCCGGCACCAGCCTTGAGGCGCATCTGACCCTGCTGCCGCTGCCGGTTCTGGCGCGCCACTGGTGGCCCGACGGATCAAGCCTTGACCTTCTGGCGGATGAACAGGCCAGCGGGGCCGCCGTGCGCGCCTTTGCCGGGCCAAAGGCCGAGGCCGAGTTTCACCGCTTTTGCCGCCGGGCGGCGGTGCTGTTCACCGCCTTCGATGCGCCGGTGATGCAGCGCGCCCGCCCCCATCTGCCGGGCATCCTGGCCGCCACCCTGCGCAGCCCGCAGATTCTGCCCTGGCTGCTGCCGGGGCTGACGCTGGCGAAGGCGCTGTCGGCCAGCTTCACCGACCCGCGCCTGCGCCAGCTGTTCGGGCGCTATGCCACCTATGTCGGCGGTGCGCCAGCCCGGTCGCCTGCCGTCCTCGCCCTGATCTGGGAGGCCGAGGCGCGTGGCGTCTGGGCCGTCAGGGGCGGCATGGCCCGTCTGGCCGCCACGCTGACGCGGCTTGTCGAGGCGGCGGGTGCCACGCTTCTGACCGGCGTTGCGGTGCGGGACATCACGATCAGCGCGGGCCGCGTTGCGGGCGTGGTCCTGGCCGATGGCCGCCGCCTGCCCTGCGCCCATGTGGTGCATGCCGGGGACCCCGCCGCGCTGGCAGAGGGCCTGCTTGGCCCGGATGCCCGCCGCGCCGTGCCGCAGCGCAGCGTTCAGCCGCGCAGCCATTCCGCCGAAGTCTGGGCCTTTGCCGCCCGGCCGCAGGGCCTGCCGCTGGCCTATCACAACGTGTTTTTCGCCGCCGATCCCCGCGCCGAATTCGACCGGATCGCCCGTGGTCAGACCCCTGACGATCCGACCCTGTATCTGTGCGCCCAGGACCGCGCCGCATCCCTGCCTGACGGACCCGAACGATTCGAGATCATCCTGAATGCCCCGACCCTGCCCGGACCCCCGGCAGCGCCCCCGGACGAAATGGACCTGTCCCAATGCCGCACCCGCACCTTCCAGACCCTCAGCCGCTTCGGTCTGACCTTCGACCCCCCGCCCGAAGCCTCGGCCCTGACCGGGCCGCCGGGCTTTGCGCGGATGTTCCGGGCCAGCCAGGGGGCGCTTTACGGCATCAGCCCGCACGGGCTGACGGCCAGCTTCCGCCGACCGGGCGCGCGGACGGTGATTGCGGGCCTTTATCTGGCGGGGGGCGGGGTGCATCCGGGGGCGGGGATACCGATGGCAACCCTGTCCGGCCGGCACGCGGCCGAGGCGATCATGCAGGACCGCGCTTTGACATCCCGGTCGACCCGGAAGGCTATGCCTGGTGGTATGTCGACGGCGTCTCCGACGACGGGCGCCATGCCCTCTCGGTCATCGCCTTCATAGGATCGGTGTTTTCGCCCTGGTACGCCTGGTCGGGGCGGCGCGATCCGGAAAACCATATCTGCCTGAACGTGGCCACCTATGGGCCCGGCGGGCGGTTCACCATGACCGACCGGGGCCGTGCGGCCCTGCGCCGCGATGCCCACAGCCTGACCATCGGCCCCTCCTCGGTCCGCTGGACGGGAACCGAACTGGTCATCGACATAGACGAGATCGGCGCGCTGCCCCTGTTGGGCCGGGTCAGGGGCCGCATCACGTTGCGCCCGACGGCGGTCACGGATGTGGAAGTGGCGCTGACACCGGACAACCGCCACCTGTGGCGGCCCTTCGCGCCCACCGCGCGCATCACGGTTGATCTGAACCGGGGGGTAAGCTGGTCGGGCCACGGCTATTTCGATGCCAACTTCGGCACCCGCGCGCTGGAGACGGATTTCAGCACCTGGACCTGGGGGCGCTTTCCGGTGGCGGATGGCGCGATCTGCCTTTATGACGCGCGCCGCCGTGACGGCAGCGATCTGTCGCTGGCGTTGCACATCGGTGCCGATGGCCGCAGCCGCGTGGTCCAGCCACCGCCCCTGACCCGCCTGCCGCGCACCCCGTTCCTGCTGGCGCGCCAGACACGGGCCGATCCTGGCACGACTCCGCGACAGGTCAAGCGCCTGTTCGAGGCGCCCTTCTACAACCGCAGCCTGGTGCGCACGCGCCTGCTGGGAATGGACTGCACCGGTATGCATGAGGCGCTGGATCTCGACCGGTTCCGTATGCCGCTGATGAAGCCGATGCTTGCCGTGCGCGTGCCCCGGCGGCGCGGCTGGACCTTCGGCGGCTGAGCGCCGCCTGGCGCGGTGCCCGTTGTGGAAGGCATGGCCAACATGCCCCCCTTTCCGGGCACCGGAAGGTTCTGCCGGCGACAGGGCGCTGCCGGGGCCGGGTGGGTACCACATCATGGTCACGCGCCATGCGGGGCGCGCGCAACGATCCTACATGCTGACGCTGACCTGCGGCAACAGCAGCCCCGCAGCCATGCAATGCCTGCCAAAGTCCGCCGACCGCGCAGCAATGGCGCATGACCCGACCATTGCGCCCCCCCAACGGAATGACCTGCGGGGCTTGCCTCGCCGCCCGGCTGTGGTTACAGTTCCGTCAGGCGTGGCGTTGACCAATGCCTTCGCGGGTGTAGCTCAATGGCAGAGCAGCAGCTTCCCAAGCTGAATACGAGGGTTCGATTCCCTTCACCCGCTCCAGCCAAATCCCGCCTGGCCCAGTGCTTTAAAACGGTCGTTCGGCACGGCTGTGATTGCTGAGGCAAGCAGGAAGAATCGCCAATACGGCCAGAACCGCCCACTTCGGGGCAGAACTGCCTGTCGGGTCACGAAGAGGTTCGCAAATCGGTTGGCGGGATGTTCCATCTTGCTTGCGTCGCATCCAGATCCCTTTCGACGGCTTCTGGCCGGGGCAGCGCCGCAAGGTTGGCGGATGCCTTCGGTTATCCGGATCGGCATGAAACCCAAGTCGGGGAAGGTCTTGATCCGGCCGCCGGGGCACGTGCCTTCGGACTCACCTTCGAACGGCCCTGCCGCATCCGTGTCGCCGGCCTGCCATGCACAGGCGACCTTCGGTGTCCCGGTCAGGATCGGGGCGGTGGCGGCGCGGCTGAACAGCATCGCGGCGCTGCGCGGGCGGAACCTGAACGGCACCCTTGCCCCTGTCGGATCGACGGTTGCGAGGTCTGGCAGGCATTCCGGCAGAAACAGGGCATCCCCGCGCATGATGGTGCATGTTTCGTCGGTCATGCGACCCCTTGCCGTCTGGTGCCGCCCCTGCGGCAACCCCCGCACGCCGGATGGCACCGGGCCAGGGGCCTCGGCCACCTCGGGCGCCGTCTGGGCCGCATCAAGCCGCGCCATCGCGCACGCGGATATCCGGCGGAAGCGGTTTCGTCACAGGGGC
>JADCEN010000023.1 GCA_020250175.1 Rhodobacter sp. | reverse complement strand
GTCCATCTGCGCGCGTGATCCGCCAGCACCACGCGACCGTGGTCGTGCCGTCGTCCAGATGCGCTTGGAGGGTGGCGGGTAGGGATTTCATCGTCTGATCTCCATCAGCGGAATCGAGGTGATCGAGCCGAGGCGCTCGATGTCGAGGTCCACGTCCATGGAGTCGCTGTCGAAGCGCACCGGCACGTCGAAGTCGAAGCCCGCGGCCACGGCCACGCCAGAACCCGGCGCGGTCGTGAAGGTCACGATCCCGGTCGTTGTGTCGACGGTCCAGCCCGACAACTGCTCGACACCGCCCAGCGCCACGCGGACGGTTCCGGCCACCGGCTTGACGATGGCCCGCGTCCAGGACTGCGCGCCGGAGGTGTAGGTCTTGGCAAGCTGGAAGAAGCGGTTCGATCCGGTGCCGGTGCCGATGGCCTGATCCGCGAAGCCCGGCGCCATGGACGGCAGGCTGGACTTGAAATCCGACCAGTCCTTGAACCGGAAGCCATAAAGCCTCCCGCCCCTCGCCTCGAAGAAGGCCACCACCGCCGCCAGATCGTCGGCGCGCCGGACGCCATAGGAGACGTCGTAGCGCCGCCGGGAATTGGCCCAGGAGGCGTTGCGCTCCTCGTCGCCCGAGGACAGCGCCACGATCTGGGTCCGCCGCTCCGGCCCGCCCCGAGCGCCGCGGCTGATCGTGTCCGGGAAACGGACCTCGTGGAATGCCATCATATGCCCCTCCGGCCAGCGCTGACGGCGCGGGCAATGTCGGCCGCGACCTGTGTGCGGGATTGCCGAAAGCTCTCAGCGTCGCGGGCCATGATCGTGATGGAGATGTTCGGGGCAGCGCCTTGCCCTTGCCCGTATCCAGCGGCCTCCCGGCGGGAGAGCACGCGCTCGCCCTTCTGAAGGATCGCCGGAACTTCGTCGGGCTTGATCCCGGCCCAGCCGCCCGCATGCATGCGTGGGGAATTGGCGAAGGTCAGCGCTGGCACCATTCGACCCGGTCCCGGCGATCCGACCATGCCGCCGGTGTGCAGGATATTGGCGAAGATCCCGCCCGCACTGCCGAGGGCGCCGGACAGCGCGTTGGCAATCGGCCCGAGGATGAATGTCCGCGCCGCCAGCTTGGCCAGATCGGCGATCATCGAGGTGACGAGGTCGCGGAAATCCAGCTTGCCGGTTTTCACGAACTCTCCCACGGCATTCTCGGCCGAGGTGAAGGCGCTGACCAGTGCATTGCCGATATCGCCACCAATGTCGCGCGTCTTGGCAGCGTAGTCGGCAAGTGTCGCCACGGCGGCTTCCCATCCGGTCTTGGCCACTTCGGCTCCGGCTGCGGCAGCGGCACCGGCCCCACCGGCAGCGCGCCCGGCCTCGGTCATCGACTCGTCCAGCCGGTCGGCAGCGTCTACGGCCCCGTCCAGCGCGGCTTCGCCCTCGCTGCCCGCTCCGGCGACGGCGTCCTTCAGCGCCTGCCAGCTTTGCATCGGGCGCGCGGCGGCATCGGCCAGCATGCCGGAAGCCTCGCGATAGGCCTCTGCTCGGGCGGTGGCGTCTTCGGCCATTCCCGTCAGGCCAAGATCAGGAGTGGTGACATAGGTCTGCGCCATCGCGGACGAGAAGGCTTCGGCGGCAGCGGCCCCAGCTGCAGTCGCCGATCCGGCAAAGGGATTGTCAATCCGGCCCAGTGCCACCGGATCAAGGATGCCGATCCGCACCCCGCCTTCGCCCACGGCCCAATCGGGCAAGAGGTCCAGCGCGGCGTTCAATCCGTTGATGAAATTGTTGATCCGGGTGACGACGCCGTTCAGCATGGCCTCGACACCGCCGATCAACCCGTTGGCGGCCTGGAATGCAAAATCCCCAATCGCACCGGGCAGCTGGCCCCAGATCGCCTTCACCGCCTCATAGGCCCCCTTGAAAATGCCAGCCGCCGAATTGCCGAAGCTGGTCACGGCCTCGACTGAGGATTGCATCGCGCCGTAGATGGTGGCTTGCAGCCCGGCCCAGCTGGCCTCGATCTTCGACCAGGCAGAGGCCGCGCCGAGGCCGATGCGGTCCCAGACCTCCAGCGCCAGATCCTTCAGGAGGCCAATCGCCGCCCCGAACCCGCCCGCGCCTGCGACCAGCCGGGTGAACTGGAACACCAACTCGCCTGCACCCACGATCAACGCCCCGATGCCGGTTCGGATCAGCGCGCCGCGCAGGATCACCAATCCGGTAGCAAGGCCGCGAACGGACAGGGCCGCAGCCGCCAGCCCAGCCACCCAGCGCCCGGCCATCAACGTGGCAAATGTCGCGGCATAGGTGGTGAGGCGGCCGATGTTGTCGAAGAGGGCGTTGATCGCCATGCCAATCGGCCCCGTGCTGCGCGCCATGTCGGCCAGCGTGTTGGCCACCGTTTCCAGCGCTGGAGCCACGGCCGCCGTCAGCCGGTTGGTAAGGCCAAGCCAGATCAGGCTGAGTTTGGCGATGGCATCGCCGGTGCGTTCGATTTGCGCCGCATCGCTTGCGCTGACCGCCACACCGAAGTCGCGCACATCTTGAGCGGCCTCGCGCAAGGTGGCCGGATCGATGCGCAGAAAGGCCAGTGCCGCTTTGTCGCCGAAGAGGTCGGACGCGACAGCCGCGCGCTCTGCCTCCGGCACAAACCGGTTCAAGGCTTCCTGAATGGCGACGATGCGCTGGTCCAGGGGGAGCCTCTGAAGTTCGGAGGCAGTCAGGTTCAGTCGGCGTAGTGCGCCAACCGCCGACCCCGAACCAGCAGCAGCTTCCGACAACCTCGTGGTCAGTTTCTTGGTGGCTTGCTCGATCTCGCCCATCGACACGCCTGCCAACTCGCCCGCCCATGTCAGCACCTGCAGGCTTTCGACCGTGGTCCGGAGCGAGGCAGCCATATCCGCCTGCGCGCCGATTACCTCGAGGCCAGACCGCACCATCGCAACGCCAGCCGCCGCAGCAGCGACGGTGATCGCCGCCAAGGCAATACCTGCTTTGCGGGCGAAGCTGGCCAGCCGGGTGTTGGCCAGTTCCATCTCGGTCGAGAGGCGGCCAAAGCCCCGCGCGCCAGCATCGCCGATGCCTTCCAACTCGGCGCGCACCTGGCGGCCGCCCTCCGCCACCAGGCGCACACTGACCCGCTTTTCAGCCATCGCGGCTTCCTTCCATCTGTTCGTTCAGTTTGCGCACCATCACCGCCTCGATCTCGGGCAGCAGTTCGGCGGCGATGAGGGCGTCGATGCCTAGGGCTTGGGCCATGGCGAGCGCCGCGCCCATGTCCCAGCCGAGGACCGCGCCTCGGATCACGCGCAACTGACCACCAAGGCGGCCGACCAGATCCCAGACCTGCCAGCCCTCGGGGGTCTGCGGGCGGTTCAGTCTTGCTGGGCAGTCGGGGCAGGAAGCTTGGCAGGCCGCGCAGTATCGGTCGCCACCGCCGAACGACCAGTCGGCGAGGGCGCAAAGACGTTTTTTTCCGCGTCCAGGATCAAGCCCTTAGCGACGTACATGGTCTGGAACGCCTCGAAGACGGGCCAGATTTCCAGCAGGGCGTCGATGCCGTCGGGGCTGACGGGCACAATTGTGCCCATGGCATCACCCACACCTTCCCAATCCAGCACCGCGCGGCGGGCGACGGCTTTGGCCATTGCGAGCGCCAGCGCTTCCTGGCTGGCACCGTCGGGCAGGGCTTCGATGGCCGGATCGGCGCGTGCGGACACCATCAGCGCAGTGGTCAACGGGCCTACCAGCAAGCGCAGGCCAGGGGCGAGGTCCAGCCATTCGGGCATGGCAGTCAGGTTCAGTCGGATCATTATCAGTATCCTGCGAGGGTGTTGATGAGGACGGCGGTGCACATGCGCGCGGGGCTGGTGGCTTTGGCGGCCATCCAGTCGAACGTCGCCTGCACGCCCTGGGGCCCGGCGATCTCGATGCGCGGGCGTGGCAGGTAGACGGCGTGCGCGGTGAAGGTGAAGCTGGCGTTGGCCCCCAGGCTGTAGTTGAACTCCAGCTCGCACGGGGTGCCGTCGATAGCTTGGGTAATCAGTGCCGTATCGGAGAACCGCACCTCGATCCTGCCCGACAGGGCGGCCATGGCGGGGTCGGCACCGTCGATGCGCCCATCGCCGCGGATGGTTTCGATCCGGTCGAGGTTGTTGGAATAGGTGATCTCGGCGGAGACGATATTGCCCAAGCTGCTGCCATTGCGTTTCACGGTGCCGTTGAAATGGCCGAACCGCTGCAGGCCCAGCGCAGTTGGTGTGCCTGCTGCCGTAGCGGCCGCGATGGTTTCGCCTTGGGCGACAAGGCGGGCGGTGGCCGTCAGCAATCCGGTGCGCTGCATCTGCCAGGTCAGCTGATCGAGCACACATCCGGAATACATCGCGAAACGTGGCACCTCGGGCATGGCAGTTTCGATGGCCATGCTGGGCAGGGTCCAGTTGCCCGACTGGAAGGTGTGGGTCTTTGGGGTGGTGCCGCTGGTGACCGGCTGGCCAAACGCCGCCTTCAGCCATAACCCGAAGGCCTCCACATCAATGGGGATCACAACCTCGCCGTCGGCGGTGACCGCATCCTTGATCGGGGCAAGTGGATCGCGACCATAGCCCAGAAGTTCGGATTCCAGCAGCGGCTGCTCCGAGCCGAGCGTCGTCCGCGCAAAGGGCATCAATCGGAACCCACTCACCGGCGGGGTGCCATAAACCGTCTCATACGCAAGCGCCATCTGCGCCCGCGCGCCTTGCGCACGTGCCATGGGGATCTCCTCGATGTTGGGGGTGTCAGGCCAGAGGGCCGTGAGTGGAGTAGTGCAAAACGACAGTGATCACCGCCGCTTTCAGCGCGGCCGTGCCCTCGACCGGCAAATCTACCGAGGCCGGGGCCTCGGGTTCGACCCAGTCGCAAAGACCGCCAAGGGAGCGGTCGGCTTCCAGCGCCGCGCCGATGGCGGCGATCAGATCATCGAAGACGCTTGCCCGACCGCTGCCTGCCTGGACGACAACCTCCAGCTCGGCGCGGTGTTGGTAATGGTAGCGCAGGGGCGACAGCGTCACATCCGGCTCGCTCGGCTGGCCATCGCGCAGGATGATTAGGCCCGTTATCGGGATCCGCTCGGGCAGCACCTCGTCACGCAGGGTGAGGGCGGCAAGCGGCTGAAGCCGCGCGTGCAGCGCAGCGAGGACGGTTTCGCGGGTGGTGGACATCGCTCTCACAGGTGTCCGCACCCTGTTGACGGGTGCGATATGGCGCGCTATCTTCACAAGTGTTCGCACCTTGTGGAGATTCGCGATGGTTTCCGAAAATACGACCCGGGTTTCATTCCGGCTGAAGAACGACATCCACGATTTGATTCAGAAGCTTTCGACCGATGCAGGCATTGATCCATCCGCGTTCATGCAACGCGCTCTCGAACGGGCAGTCTATGCGCATCTTCCACCTGAGCGGCAAAAGGAACTGGATGATACCGAGGCGCTCTATGCGGTAGCACAACAGAAGGCCCGCGAGATTTTCAATTCTGGTCGGTTCGATGAACACTTTACGCTGACTGTGTTTGGCGAGTTGATGACCGATCCTAAGGCCCGCGCGCTTTATGAGGAAGTCATCGGTGCTGACGCCTATACCGATGGCGCTCCCAAGAAGACGCCGCTGAACATGTATCTCGGCTGGTACATCAAGAACGCAATCGACGCTGAGCCATTGTTGGACGATGCCGGGAAGCCGCGGAGGGCATTTGTCAAGGATCAGCCCATCAAGAGCTACACGCTTTTGAAGTCGGCGAAATCCACGTCGTCGGGCAGCGCTGCGTCACGCATATAGAGGAACTGAACCATGGCCGACCACAAGAAAGTTCTCGCATCGATTGCTGCTGCGACCGATCCGGCGAAACTTCGGACCCTTCGGGAAAACGCACAGCGACTTGGAGTTCCCAAAGTGGATGAGGCGGCATTCAGACGGTTGGTCGAAATCCTGCCTGACGAGGCTCCCGGCAGCATCGAGCACGACTTCTGGAAGACCATCCATGCCTTCGAAGAAATCTTGCGAGATGAACGCGGCAAGACAGTGAGGCTTTCGCGCACTCGGCAAAAGATCGACCGGGTCGGTGTGATGCGGACACTGATCGATTTTGCAGTGAGCAAGGCACCTACGGACGGTTTCAACATGCTGATCGAGCGCGGATTGCCGGAACTCACCGGAGAAGCACTTGTTCTCAAACACAGCGGCCACTTTGAAACTGCGGTGTTGGAAGCAGCCAAGTCCAGATTGGAGGGTGCCGGGGTTGATACATCAAAGCTATGGCCTCAGTCCTGATTGCTTGGGCATTGACTGGCTTTAGGGCGTTTTCCACATCGCCACGATAAGCCCCGGAACGCCGTCCACAGCCCGCTCTGCATCCCGAGACAGATCGAGCCGTTTGCGCAGCTTGACCTGCGGCACCAGCAAGAAGATCGGCACGGTCGCCAGCCCGCGTCCTGTCTTGGATTTCGACGCCACGGCCCGGCCTTTGGAATTCAGCCTCCCCTCGGCCACCAAGAGGCTCGGTCCCCTGCGGCGGTAGATGAACCGCAGACGCAATCCGGTGCGCCGTTCCCATTCGCCGGGGGTGATGCGGCCACCTTTGGTGCTCTTCCCGGCCGCCGGGGTGGGGATCGCCAGCCAGAACCCATCCTTCGACCGGATCAACGGCCCCGTGTCATGCGCGCCAATGATGACCGGTGCATTGGACCAGACCAGCGCAGCCGCGTTCAGGCTGTCGCCGGACTTGGGGAAGCTAACGAGGCGGATGGAGTTGCCGAGCCTAGTGCTCAGCCCTGCGCCTGTGATCTGGCCCCGCCATGCAGATTTCAGGGAGGTGCCAGCTTCGCGCATGGCTGCTGATACGGCTTTTTCCCCGGCAATGATTTCGGCCTGCATCAGGGCGACGAGATCGGGATCGAACTGGACCTTCAGCTTCATGATGGGCGCAGGTCCAGCGTCCAGATCAGACGTTCGCGGTCGCGGACAGGCTCGCCCTGAACGGTGAAGCTGTCGGCTCCGATCACGATCAGATCGCCGGGGCGGGGATATGGCAGGTCGGACACCCGGACATCCACCACCATGGTGTCGCTGACAAACCGCCCAGCCCCGAATTCGGTGATGCGGTCCGGGGCGCGACGGATGACGCGGATTGGGCGTTCCTCCGATGTGGTGGCAGAAATCCAGACTGCGGCCGCCGCCATGGACGGGTTGGCATAAATGCGGTCCATGGCGGCAGCGAAGGCGTTCATGTCGGGGCCGTCAGTTCGAGGTATGGATGCGGATCGCGATGCGTGGCCGCTTGTTCACTGGCAGGATTGACGCCTCGGTCATCAAGTCGATCCAGCGGCCCTTCTCATCAAGGTGCTGGCGGGCATAGAGCGGCAGGCCCATGGTGTTCGCTGCCTCGAGCAGGTTGGCCGGGCCGCCGTAGGTGGTGAAGGTGTCCATCGTGCCCAAGGGGAAGGCGATCCCTTCATTCGCCGGAACCAGCCGTTCGATGGCCTTGGTGGAGAGGGTGACGGTGCCCGAATATTCCTCGAACACGATGCCTGCAAAGGGGAAGTTCCGGCGCACGTCCTGGCGCAGGGGCTGCGCGCCGGTCGCCGCATAGAACTTGTAAGCATCCTCGGTCTTGGGGTGCGCGATCAGCTTGTCGAAAAATTCCCTGCTGACGAGGGCATGCACGTCGGACATGCTTTCGCCGAGGAGGTTGTCTTCGATTGCCCGCAAGACCTCGCGCACCTTGCCCTGCACGTTGGTGCCTGCAGTGCCGAGGACGAAGTCGACCGAGATTTGCGCGAGGCCAAATTCGGTGAAGTAGTTGTAGAGCGTGGTACCAGCCCCGTCCTTCACGATGCCGCGGAGCGCATTCATCTCCATGTATTCGCGGGTCTGGGCATGCTTGCGGCGCATCAGCTGCAGTTTGCGGTTCATCACCTCGACCAGCGGGTCGGCTGCATCGAAAGCGCCCAGCGCGGGCTGGCCCTGAATGTCGCCCGGCAGGATGACATCATCATGCGGGATCCATGGCAGGGCGAAGCTGCGCATCGACCGCCCCTCGCGGGCGCCGACGGTGGAAGGGCCGCTGAGGGGGACGGAGGGCAGCAGGTTCAGCACGCCTTCGTATTGCTCAATGATGACCGACCGCTGGCTGACGCCCTCGAAGCGGAACAGGCCGATCTGGCCGAGGCGGGTGTAAAGGTTGGGCAGGATGTTGATGGCCTGCGTCATCTCGGCCAGCGAATAGCCGCCAGCATCAAAGGGATTGCGAACGATGGTCATGGGGTGCTCCGAAGAAAGGATGTGAAGGGGGCAGAAGCGGCGCGTCAGACGCCGTCGCGGGCGATGATGCCTACGGCGGCAAGCTGGCCGATCTTGGCGGTGATCTTGGCCGCGTCGTTGACGGTGCCTTCGTAGGCCAGGCCCGCGCGCGACACGATCGAGGGCCCCCGGGCGACGACGATGCCAACGGCGTCGGCCAGTATGGCGTTTACGGGATAAAGCAGCACGGCGACGGCGACCTGCGCACCATCTGCGCCAGTTGCCGCCGATAGCGCGTATTTACCACTGGCGGTAATCCGACCGAGGACGGCGCCGCAGGGATAGTTGGTGCCGATCAGCAGAGTGATCACCTCGCGGGTGTAGTTCGGGTTGACCTCATATTTGAGGACATCGCCCATGCTGGGCGGTTCCGTCAGGACGGGCATTGGTCAGTCTCCATGTTCTGGGGATGGGAAGGGGGCGCTGGTTCAGCGCTTGGCGTCGGTCGCGGCCTTCTTGGCGGCAGCGATGATCGGGCTGTCTTTGGCGGCGGCTGCGGCCGGGGCGGTGGCGATGATGCCTGCCGCATCGCTGCGTGCAGCGAGATCGGCCAGAACCCGGGCGCGCAGGGCCTCGGGTTTCAACCCGCGCGTGACGGCGTCCGCCGCGTCGATGGTCACGCCCAGCCGGGCGGCCTGCGCACAAACCTGCGCCACCTCGGCAGCCTCGGCCCGAATGGCGTCGGCGGTCATGGTCGTTGACGTTGCATTGGCCGCCGCAGTTGGCGGCTCTGGCGCAGCCGCAACTGTCGGTGTTGCCACGGGTGTCGTTGCGTCGGCGGAAATTTCAGGCGTGGTGGTCATCTGAGGACCCTTTCTGCTGGGGGTGGTTGTGCCGCGAGGCGCGGCGGCGAAGGAGCGGAAGGCGGTGACGGGATCGGCAATCTCGTCGGCCAGACCGGCGGCTATGGCGTCAGCCCCGCGGAACACAAAAGCTTCGGTTGCCAGCGCCGCTGCATGGGTCAGCCGATCCCCGCGCCCAGCAGCGACAGTGTCGGCAAAGAGGAAGCGGACCACTTCCAACTCGCGCTGCATCTGGTCGTGCACGGCTTCGGGAAGGGGCTGATACGGATTGGCATCAACCTTGTGCGCTCCGGCGTGGATCAGCGTGACGGCGATGCCCTTTTGATCAAGGGCCCCGCTCATGTCTGTGTGCAGCGCCACGACGCCGATGCTGCCGACAGCGCCGGTGCGCGGCAGGATGATCCGGTCAGCCTGGGAGGCGAGGACATATCCGGCCGATAGGGCGTGTTCGGCGACAAATGCGTGCACCGGTTTCTGCGCTCGGGCGGCGCGGATGCGGTCGGCCAGATCGAAGGCTCCTGCAACCTCACCACCGAAGCTGTCGATGTCCAGCGCGATGCCGCGCACGCCGGGATCGGCCAATGCGGCCTGCAACTGAGCGGCAATGCCCTCGTATGAGGTCAGGCCGGAAGATTGCCCGATCCACGCGCCACGGTGCACAAGTGTGCCCGCGATTTCGATCACGGCGATGCCATCGACCACCGCAAAGGGCTGGGAGCCGTTTCGCTGATGGCGCTGGGCGAGATCATTGCTGAACAGAGAGGCGCGAGCAGGCGGGGTGGTGTGTTCCGCAGTTGGGGCGGGCAGATCGACGCCATGGAAGGTGATTTCCTGCCCGGTAATGCGCGGACCCATTCCGGACAGGAAGCTCAGCGCCTTGGCGGGATCGACCATCAACGGCGTGTTGAACGCGCGCTGGGCGATTTGGGCGTGGTGCATCATTCGCCCTCCTTGGGGTCGGGTTTTTCATCGGCGGTGTCGTCGGCCTCGTCGTCCTTGGCGCTGTTCTGATCCGTATCCTTTGCTGTGCCTTCACCCGGCCCCTGAGCGGGTGACCCCGGTCGCCGGAAGTCGAGTCCCAGCGCCAATTCGCGTTTGCGCTCGGCGGCGATTTCGCGGTCAACCTGTTCGGCGTCGTATCCTCGCTCGGCAAGCGCCTGAGTGCGGGATTTCAGGCCCGCCTCGATCTGCAGGATCTCGGCCGAGGCGTCCTTCATCGGGTCGATCCAGTCCCATTTGGTCGGCAACCAGGCGCAGGCCTGATATTGGCGGCGCTGGCTGTCGTAGCCGGGCAGGTCCAGCGCGCCCGACAACACGGCGGTGTCCATCCAGCGCACCCAGACCGCGCGGCAGAGCTGATAGACCAGCACGCCATGCTGCCAGGCCGAGATACGGCGACGGAATTCGATCAGGGAAATCCGTGTGTTGGAGAAGTTGCCTTTCGCGGTGTCGCCGGTCAGGTAGCCATAGGGCACGCCCAGCGCCGCCGCGATTTGCAGCAGCGTGCGGTACTGGAACGGCTCGTAAGTGCCGCCGGAGTCCGGGGTGGCCGGGGTCGAAACATCCTCACCTGGATCCAGGCGCACGACTTGGCCGGGTTCAACCTCCAGATCCTCTTCGGTCGGTTCCAGCGGCGTTTCCGGGGCGGGCGACGTGATGAACATCGCGAACATCGCCGCGATTTTCTTCCGCTCCAGCTCCGCGTCGTCGTAGAGGTCCAGCGTGAACAGTTTCACGATGGCGGCGGCGAAGCGCGACACGCCGCGCAGCTGGCCTGCTTCCACTGGGTCCAGCACGTGGATCACGTCGCCAGCCGGGACGCGGACGGTTTCGCTTGCAAGGCCGGGATCGGTCAGATCGCCCGGGTGGCGGCGAAGGAAGTGGTAGGCGACACGGCGGCCAATGCCGTCGAATTCGATACCCTGCCGGATCAGCCCCACGCCGGGCAGGGACCGGTTCATGTCGAGCGGCAGCATTTCGGCGGGCAGCATCTGAAGTTGCAGCGGGACCGTCAGACCATCCTCGGCCCGGCGCGGCCGAATGCGAATGAACACCTCGCCCGACAGGAACACTTCGCGCGCCGCCCGGCGCTGCAAGCCGTAGAAATCCGTCAGGCCCTCGGCGTCGGCATCGTCAGTCCAGGCGAGCCACAGTACCTGCAACTCTTCCTTTTTGGCGGCATCCGCGATGGTCGACGAAGGTTTGATCCCATCGCCCACCACATTGCTGGCGAAGCTTTCCACGGCATTTGCGGCATAACCATTGTTCCGGACCAGCCAGCGGGCGCGGGCGGTGATCGTGTCGCCCGAGGCTGCAATCAGCGTGTTCACATGGGCGCGGGATGCTCGGAACCCGCGCAGGCGGCGATGGGCTTGGGCCGCGTCGAAACCGCCGATGATCGACCCCAACCGTTGACGGAACGCCTCGAACGCCATGGATCACAGACCCTTCGAGGCAACCGTGCCCCAGCGACGACGACGCGGTGTGCCGGAGGTGGCTGTGGCGATACGGGTTTCCAGATCGCTGATGGCATTCGCGAGTTCCGCGTCCGAGCCATAGTTGATCGATTTGCCGTCATAGCTTACCGAGCGGACGCCTGCATAACGAGCCTCCTGCAGCGCGGCCAAGAGCGCGCGCATCCGTTCCAGATCCATCTCAATCCCTCATGAAGTTAGGTGTGTAAGCCCGGCGCTTTCGCCGTGGCGTAGTGGGTGCCCCGGCCTTGGGCGCTGCGGGCGTGGCCAGTTCTGCTGGGGCAGCAACCTGCGCAGATGGCCGGGTTTCCACCCCGGCCTGCGCCTCCAGCCGCCGCCAGGTTGCCTCGTCCCAGCGATCCGCGCCCATGATCCATGCCGCCGCCCGGGCATAGACGCGGGTGTCGAGCGCCTCGTTACGCTCGCGCATCTTTTGCCATTCGGGGTGGGCATAGCCGCGCTTGTTGCGCACCGTGACCAGCTGCTCGGCTACCAGCTGCTTCAGCCATTCGGTGTCGATCCAGTCGGGCAAGTGCACGGTGCCGGGGGCGTCCAGCAAGCCCAGCGCCCGGTCTTCATCCGAGGGGCGTTCCAGCCGGAGAAAGCGGTAGGTCTCGGTCTTGAAGGTGGCAGTGGCCACCGCCCAGAGCCGAGCGCCCCGGCGCAGGCGTTTGCCGCCGATGGTGGCGTCGACGAAGGTCGGCCCCGACACCGGTGTGGCGCGGTTGAAGCCTTCGAGGCCTTTGATCGGCGCTACCTGGTCGAACCCTTGCTTGCGCGCCCATGCGTAAACCGCCGGGGCTTCGTAGCCAGTGTCGATGGCCAGCTTGCCGATCAACATCACCGCGCCATTGGCGCAGGCCCAAGTCCGACCGAGCAGTGCGGTAAGCTTGTCCCAGCAAGCCGGATCGTCCGGACCACCGGCGACGACGATGTGATCGACCAGCCAGGACTCCAAGCCCCGGCCCCAGGCCCAGACATCCACCTCGATGCGGTCCTTCTGCACATCGACGCCTGCGGTCAGGAACAGCCCACCCACAGGGATCTGCACACCGCCATAGGCTTCGCGCCGTTCTGCCAGCCGCTGCCATTCGGGGGCATCGCCGCTCTCGACCCATGTCTCGCCCAGCAGTGTGTTGCGGGCCGCGCGCAGCATTTCCTCTGAGCCTTGCGCCGCCAGCCAGTCCCGCGCGATCTGCTGCCAGCTTTTCCAGCCCAGTGGCGAATAGAGCGCCGAGATGTGGAAGCCGATGGAATGCGGATCGGCGGAAACGGCCGTCGCGCGCCATTCCCCGCGCTCCAGCATCTGCGTCTTGTGGTGCTCTGCGATGGGCTTCTCGCAGCCCTCGCAATGATAGGCGGCGGTGTCGGGCCGCCCTTTGTCCCAGCGCAGGCGTTCGAATTGCAGCCATTGCATCGCGCCACAGTGGGGACAGGGCACGAAGTACCGGCGCTGGTCCGATGCATCGAATTCCCGCTCGATCCGGCTGAGGCCCCGGATGGTCGGCGTTGAGACCATGAACACCTTGCGCCGGTGCGAGAAGGTGGTGGTGCGCGCCTCGGCCAGTGTGACCGGGTCGCCCTCCTCGTCGGCGGACGCCGGATAAGCGTCGACCTCGTCGAGGAATATGTAGCGCGCAGGCATCGACCGCAGGCCGGTCGCCGAATTCGCCCCGGTCAGCACCAGGATGCCGCCGGGGAATTCCTTCGACAGCATCGAGTTGCCTGCGTCGCGCGACCGGGCCGGGTTTACCCGTTCGCGCAGGGCCGGACTTTCCGCGATCAGCGGATCGAGACGGCCCCGCGACGTGCGTTTGGCGAGTTCCAGCGATGGCAATACCGCCAGCATCGGCCCCGGCGCGTGATGGATGACGAAACCGATCCAGTTGTTGCCCGCCTCGGTCGCGCCAACCTGTGCGGCCTTCATGAAGCTAATCCGCTGCGCCGGGTGCCGCGGCGACAGCACATCCATGATCTCGCGCAGGTAGGGTGCACGCGCCGTGCGATACCGCCCCGGTTCGGCTGCACCGCGCGAGGACAGCCAGCGATGCTGATCCGCCCATTCCGACACGGTCAAGTCTGGGTCGGGACGCATGCCCTTGCGCCAACTGCGCAGGATATCCTCGGCCCCGTCAAAGCCAAGGTCGAGGTCTGCGGTCAGGTCATCTTTGGCCGTTTCGGGGCTATCCGAGGGAAACCCGGAGATCGGCAAGGTCGTCGAGGTGCTGTCTGACATGGGCTTCCAACACCCTCTGCAGGATCGCGGCCTCGATGATCACCGGTTTGCCGGTCTGTTTTTCCACCTCCGCTGCCACTTCGGCCGCCATCAGGGCCGCCACTCTGCTCGGCCAGGTCACCCATGTGTCGCGTTCTTGGCGGGCTAGCCGGAACACTAGCGCCTCTGCCCGGGCGCGGTCGACCAGCGTGCCCTTCTTCTTCTGGATGCCCAGCTGTTTGTCTTGCGCCTGGTAAACCGTCAGCGCGGTGCGGGCCTTGAGATAGGACGAGCTGTCAGCCGGGCCGCTGAACCCGCTATCCCCGCCAGTGCTGCGCCGCTGCTGGTCCGGATCGGTCATGTCTGAGCGGCGCACATCAGAGGCGGCGGCGTTGATCGACCCGTCGCTGTAAACCACCAGCCGACTGGCTTTTCGGGCCTTCTGGATTGCCCCGCGCGACAGGCCTGAATGGGCGGAATACTCCCGCTCGGACATACCTTCCATGGTGATTGGATGCGCCTCAAGATATTGAAGTTAAACAGAAATAATCTGCTTATTCAGTTGATTACACTCCCGCGTAGAGCGATTCTGGGTCCAAGAAAACGATGCAACTCAGCCCCGGAGACGACGCCATGACCACCAAGACCGCCCCCGCCAAAGCCCCCAGCGACGCCCTGCTGCTGGAGATCGCGACGAAGCATTTCCACAGCATCGAGACGCTGGAGACCCAGAACAGCGACCGGCTGGATTTCCACGATGTGGCCGTCTGGGCGATCCGTGCAGCACTCGAAGCAGCCTACGCCGCTGGCGTCGCCGCCGCGACGAAACGCTAAAGGAGGGCAGGGACATGACCATGGCAACCACCACCATCCGCATCGACATTGCCACACTGCCCGACCATCTCGACCGCTCGCGCCCGACTGTCGTGGCTGAAGCCATCGAGGCCGCGCTGCGCGAGGGCGAGATCAATGCCGACTGCTCGGACCTCTTCTCGCACATCAAGATCGACCTGCCGACCGCGCAACTGGCCGTCGCCAGCGCGGTACTGGCCAATTTACAGCTGATTTGAGGCGGCGCCATGAGCACCCGCGCGCAGATCGCTATCCAGATCGGCCCCGAGGAATGGGCGCATGTCTACGTCCATTTCGACGGCTATCCCGCCCACATGCTGCCCGCGCTGGCGCGCTGGAAACCCGAGGACATCCTCACCGCCATTGAGATCCGGCAGGTCACGCCCGAGGCGCTGGATTGCTTCAGCCCGCCCCGTGCGCCGCGCATCCTGCCGCGCCCGACGCGCGAATTCGCGCATCTCTACATGTGGATCGGATGCCAGTGGGTGCATGTCGTTCCGCAGGCCGATGCGCCCGGAGTGCAATCAGAAAGCACTGATATTGCTTCGATTTACCTACACTAGCCACCCCATCAGAGCGATGGTGATTACACCAGAACGATGCAACTCACCCCCGGAGACCACGCCATGACCACTCGCCGCGCCACCGACAATGCCAAAGCCCTCGACGCCTTCATGACCACCAAGTTCCAGATCGACGCGATGCTTGAGCGCCTGAAGGCGCTGAGCGACGACCATTTCGAGAACCATCCCGACGAGATCAACTGGGGCCATGTCGGCACCCTGAACCATTACGCCAGCCTGCTGCGCCAGATCACCGACGCCGCCTTCAAGGAGGGCGAACATGCCGCTTGATCCCGCCCAGCGCCACCAGATCGAACAGGATGCCATCACCGCCGCATGGGAGGCCGACCGCCTCACCGCCTGTGACGATGCCATCGCCCTGCTGCGCGAGATCGCCGATCTGGACCGCGACGACGATGGCGACGTGATCATCGGCACGGATGCTGATGGCCACAACGACCTGATGGCGCGCATCGCCGCCTTCCTTGCCGTCAACGACCAGTAAGAGGAACCCCGCCATGACGAAGCTCACCGAAACTCAGACCATTATCCTCAGCGCCGGGGCCCAGCGCCCAGAGAACATCGCCCTGCCGCTGCCCAAGGGGCTGGCAGGGGCGGCAGCGAAGATGGCTGTCACCAAGATGATCGAACATGGCTGGCTGCAGGAGGTCGACGCCAACCTGCGCCGGGGCGAACCGCTCTGGCGAGAAACTGGGGATGGCCATGGCACCACGCTGGTGGTCACCGATGCTGGCTTGCTGGCCATCGGGATCGAGCCGGTGGTGGTGAAAACCGTCGCTGCAATCCGCGAACATGCCGCCAAGGCGCCACCACCGAAGCCGCCAACCCAACGTGAAGGGACCAAGCAGGCATTGCTGATCGAGATGCTGGTGCGCCCTGAGGGGGCTTCCATTGCTGAGATTGTCGAGGCGACCGGGTGGATGTCGCATAGCGCTCGTGGTGCAATCTCAGGCGTTTTGAAGAAGAAGCTCGCCTTGCCAGTCACCTCCGGCAAGGTCGAGGGCAGGGGGACCGTCTACAAGCTGCCAGCCTGAGCCACACTTAACCGCTTTACTATGCTGCCGTCTCCTAAAGGCCTGCGATCATTCATTGCCACGATAAAAGATCGCGGGCCGCCGCCTGCAGGATGTCCTGCGCCATCCGCGGTTCACATGTGTAGATCCCGCCCGGTTCCGGGTCGCCGACATTGTCTTCGAGCCACGCGCGTCCTTCATCCGAAACAGGACGCAGGACGACGATTGTCCCGTGATCAGTGATTTCGATATGTTGCCAGTCTTCGGACATGGGGTGAGGCTAATGGGTCAAGGCAGATGGTTCAACCGGATCCCGACATATTCGTTCTCTGCCTTTCGCAGATCCTTCTGCAGGGTCGCGTCGCTCAAACCGCCAATGGCCCAGACCATATGGGACAGGTTGCGCATCACATTCTCCAAGTCGGAATGCCTATGCTTGCGCTTCTCGCCGTTCAGTTCAGTTTCCAGATGCGCGTCCCCGTGCTGGCCAAAGGGGTCGGCCGTGACGCCGATCAGGCCGTGGGTGATGTGATTTCTAAGATCCAGCGCGATTAGAAGGCGAGCGGACACTTCTTTGAGAACGGCGTGATGTTCAGGACGTTCCGCGCAAACTGCGGCCTGAAGGCTTTCCCAACGCGCAATCTTTCGGGCCAAAGTATGTGCCCCGTTCCGGCTTTTCCCGTCGTCCAGTTGGCCGATCCGCTTGGTAAGCTCGCGTTCGATAGACGACCATAGAAATAGGATCGAGCCGACGCTCGCCATCATTTCCACAAAGGTGACGGGATTGATGGCGGTATCTTCTTGCATGGTTGGTCGGGCTTCGTGTTCTTTTGCATCCAAGACGTTATGGGACAACTTCTCCTCTGATGAAAGCTACGCCCCATCCAGCCTGGCCGCCCTCTGCCCCGTCGCCATTTCCCAGCGCCGCACGGCGACGTCGCAATAAACCGGATCCAGTTCCATCGCAAAACAACGCCGCACGGCGCGTTCGGCGGCGACGATCTGGGTGCCAGAGCCGCAAAACGGCTCGTAGATCAGGTCGCCTGGATCCGAGAACGCCGTCAGCACCGCCTCGACCAGCGCCACCGGGAACACTGCCGGGTGCGATCCGGCCGCACCGAGCCCGCCTTTATGGCGCATGATCCTGAACACAGAATCCGGGATGCGGTGGCTCTGGATTGCGTTGCCTGCGCCGGTCTTGGCGTGGACGGTGCCGTCGGCCCCGCGCAGCCCACCGCCGCCGAGGGTTTCGCCCGCGTGCTTTGACGGCACCGTCTTGTGCGGCTTGCGGGGCGCGCGGTTGAAGTGGAAAATGAACTCGTGCGATGGGGCCAGGCGGCCGTTCCAGTCGCCCGGTAAACCGGGGCCCTGATCCCAGACATACCAGCCAAACCGCCGCCAGCCAGATGCGCGCATCCATTCCACCCATCCTTGCCAATAGGGCTGCCATTCGCTGTCGCGATGCACGAGGCCGAGGTTCACCAACAACTGCGCTTCAGCCGTGACCGGTGCTGCGGTGAAGACGCCCTGCATCAGCGCATCCCAATCGCCGACCTTCTCCTTGGCCGCGCCATAGTCGCGCTGCTGGGCGTAGGGCGGCGAGGTGAACATCAGCTTGGCTTTTTCACCCTGCATCAGCTTGGCGACGGGGGCCGGATCGGTGGCGTCGCCGCAGCAAAGGCGGTGCTTGCCCAGCGCCCAGATGTCGCCTGGCTTGGTGATTGGTTCGGCAGGTGGATCGGGAATGGCATCAGCCGCATCGTCAGAAATCGCCGGGCGGTCGTCGGCGTCAGCCAGCAGCGCGTCCAGTTCATCCTCGGGGATCCCAATCAGCCCGAGGTCGAAATCCTCCGCCAGCAGCGCCTGCACTTCCTGCCGCAGAAGGGCCTCGTCCCAGCCGCCCAGCTCTGTCAGTTTATTGTCCGCGATGCGATAGGCCCGACGCTGCGCCTCGGTCAAATGGCCCAGCACGATCACCGGGGCATCGGACAGCCCGAGGTGCGCGGCGGCGAGGATGCGACCATGACCAGCGATCAACTCGCCGTCGGCCGCGACCAGCACCGGCACGGTCCAGCCGAACTCGGCCATGCTGGCGGCTATCTTCGCGACCTGATCGACGTCGTGGGTCTTGGCGTTTCGGGCGTAAGGCTTCAGCCGCGCGAGGGGCCAATGTTCGATCCGGCCGGGCAGCAGGGGCACGTTCATGCCGCCAGCCTTTTCGTCTTCAGGTCGGCAAAGGTCTCGCCGGTGTCAGCCAAGACGGCGTTCGCGCCGGTGAACTGCTGCCAGCGCTCGATGGCCACGTCGATATAGGCCGGGTTCAACTCGATCCCGAAACACACCCGCCCGGTTGTTTCCGCCGCGATCAGCGTGGTGCCGGATCCCATGAAGGGTTCAAACACGGCTTGGCCGGGGCTGGAATTGTTGAGGATCGGGCGGCGCATGCATTCGACCGGCTTCTGCGTGCCGTGCACAGTGGCAGCATCCTGGTCCTTGCCGGAGATGTGCCACAGCGTCGTCTGCTTCCGGTCGCCAGCCCAGTGACCCTTGCCGGTCTTTTTGACCGCATACCAGCAGGGTTCGTGCTGCCAGTGGTAATCGCCGCGGCTAAGGACGAGACGGTCCTTGGCCCAGATGATCTGCGACCGGACGGCGAAACCCGCCGCAACCAGGCTCTCGGCCACGGTCGAGGAGTGCAACGCACCATGCCAGACATAGGCCACGTCGCCGGGAAACAGCGCCCACACCTCGCGCCAATCGGCCCGGTCGTCATTCAGCACCTTGCCGGTGCGCTTGGTCTTGGCCGCACCCGCCTGGTTGCGCCAGGACGGATCATACTCCACGCCGTAGGGTGGATCGGTGACCATCAGCAGCGGGCGAACATCGCCCAGCAAGCGGCCAACAACATCGGCAGACGTGCTGTCACCGCAGATCAGCCGGTGTGACCCAAGCTGCCAGAGGTCGCCCTGCACCGACACCGGCGTGACCGGCGGTTTGGGAATTTCATCCTCACCCTCGACCGCGCCGCCTTCCACCTGATCCGGATCGCGCAGCAGGGCATCCAGATCCTCGTCGGTGATTCCCAGAAGCGACAGATCGAAATCTTCGGCCAGAAGCCCCGCGATCTCGTCGCGCAGCATGGCCTCGTCCCACTCGCCTAACTCGGTGAGTTTGTTGTCGGCGATGCGGTAGGCCCGGCGCTCCGCCTCGTCGAGATGGCTGAGCCGGATCACCGGCACGTCCTTCAGCCCCAACATCGCGGCCGCCAGCACCCGGCCATGCCCTGCGATCAACTCGCCATCGTCGGCCACCATGCAGGGTACGGTCCAGCCGAACTTCGCCATGCTTGCCGCGATCTTCGCGACCTGATCGGTGCCGTGGATCTTGGCATTGCGGGCGTAGGGACGCAGCTGGTCGAGAGGCCATGTCTCGATCTGGCTCGGCGCAAAAACGAGGTCCATCGGCGATTCTCATTCGGGCAGGCGGACATGCCAAAGCGCGCTGGCGACATGGCCAGCGCGAGGTTCAGGATCCGCGATGTCAGGTAAAACGAAAGCGCCCGCGAGGGGGTTCCTCCGGGCGCAATTCTTCGATGATCAAGGGGTAGGTCAAGGGGGGCAGCTTTGTCAAACAAAAAATGCACGCAGATTCAATGGCTTCCCTGCAAGTGGCTTCCGCTGGCTGGCTTCCGGCAAGGTGGCTTCCGCAAACTGGCTTCCCTGGATTCCGCAAAGAATCCAGCGCGCCAAGATCGTGATTCCGCAAGCCCTTGAGAATGAGTCGCTTTTCCCGAGGTCACCGGGCAGGTGGCTTCCGCCTGGATTCCCCGGTGAAACTGCCTGTCGCTAGCGAAACGCCGCCCTGCGCCCCCCCCGCATACGTTCGGTGCCGAGGAGGAACCATGCCGTGGGGGGATAGCACTCCTTGGATCTAGTCCGTTTGGGTCAGAGGGTTGCGGAGAAATGCTCAAGCAAGAAGCGGCTTGGCTGATCTTTGGCAGGCCACGCTTCCCAAAGGGCACGTGCGGCAGGGTCTGCGGCGGTAATCAGCCTGTTGACCTGGTCCTGCCGCTTCTGCCGTGCACGCCATCCGAATTTGCCGTCGGCACTGGGCAGGACGTAGTCTTCCACCAACGACGCCGTGAAGTCGCTTACGGTTCTTGCCTTGCGGTACCGTATGGCCAAGTCAGCCTGAACCTCGCTTGTGAAATGAACTGGTGCCGACTTCCCGAAAAACTCAGCACCGAACTTCATCACTTCGTCCAGATCGTTATCGTCGACTAGAAGGCGCAGGACATCTGGGATGTAGTCCTCGGCGCGAGGCTCTTGGAATACGATGCGAGCTTGAGAAAACTGATCCTTAGTTGGCGGGTGCGTGACGTCGTCCCCGTCTCTCACCAGAAACTTCCGTTGCTCCCTCAGGCCATCGAAGCTTGAAGTCGAGACAAGTACGCCACGAATCCTGAAGGTCCATGCCTGACCATCAATGGTGACCGGACCGATCTCCTCGTGCAGGAAGTGCGGCACGATCTGGGTGCAGACGACCTTGTACTCACCCCAACCGGCATGTGCGCCGAGCGCGAGGCCTTTCGGGTCAGCAAATCCGAACGTCTGAGTCCGGTTTTCCTCGTCAACTATCCAGATGACGAAGTCAGGATAGTACCAATCCGAGGAATCAACGCGCAGCCTGAAGGATTTGGCGTCCTTCTCGATGTTACGCTTCAGCCAGATTTTCCGTTTTCCCCAGACTAGGGGCGTAGAAGCTGCTTTGGGGTAGTCCTTTTTGGGATAGAGGTAGGTGATCAGGTCGCGAACGAACTTCTCCTCTTCACGATTCAATGCCCCGGGCCCAGACAAAACGCCTGAGCCTTCCTGGTCGAGAAGAAGGGGTTGGTAGACGCTCCCAGGGGCGAGAACTTCGCAGTGATTGCTGGTTGCGCTGACAATCAAAGGCAGATTCTGTACGTCGGGACACAGCTTAGATTCCAACTTCAAGTGCAACGGTTGATTTGAAGGCCGCGATTTCTTCGGCCATGGCTTCTGCGGGGGTTCTCCAGCCGAGGGTTTTCCTGGGGCGGTTGTTCAACAGGGCTGCGACATCGTTGAGCCAGG
>JADCEN010000022.1 GCA_020250175.1 Rhodobacter sp. | reverse complement strand
GCCGCCTCGCCTTCAACATGCTCCGCGCCGGAAAGGGCAACCGATCCATCAAGACTGCCCGAAAAGCCGCAGGCTGGAACACCGAAACCCTCAAGGCAATCCTGAATGATCCACCACGTTAACCTGGACTCGTTGCCCTGGCGCCGCTGCTGGGCGGTGCGGCGGCTTGAGGACAGGGTGATCCTGCCCGTCGGGCGGACATTCCCGGCACCGGACCCGGTCGTGCAAGAAAAAGGCAAAAAAAGCAAGGCGCGATTCACGTTGCGTTAACCTTGACGCGCGCATGGTGCCCCTGCGGATGAGACGAGGTTGCGATGGCTGAAGCTCTGTTATCTTCCACCACACCCTCCACCCCACACACCCCGGGGGATGACGGATCGTCCTGGCTTCGTCTCATCCGTTCCCGCCGCGTCGGCCCCGCCACCTTTCACCGCCTTCTTGCCGAACATGGGTCGGCCCGCGCAGCCCTTGCCGCATTGCCCGCCATCGCCCGTACGGTCGGTGTGGAAAACTATGAACCCTGCCCCGTCGAGGTTGTGCAGCACGAGCTGGCCCAAGCGCGGCTGGCAGGGGCGCGGATGCTGCTTCACGGGCAGGCGGGATATCCGGCGGCGCTTATGGACCTGCCCGATGCGCCGCCGGTGCTGTGGGCGCGCGGTGATGTGGCGCTGCTCAACCGGCCGATGGTGGCCCTGGTGGGGGCGCGCAACGCCTCCAGCCTGGGTCTGCGCATGGCGCGGCGGCTGGCCGAAGGGTTGGGCGAGGCCGGGTTCGTCGTTGTTTCGGGGCTGGCGCGCGGCATTGATGCCGAAGCGCATGGTGCCGCGCTGGCCACCGGAACAGTTGCGGTGCAGGCGGGCGGGGTGGATGTGATCTATCCCGAGGAAAACGCAGAGCTGGCCACAAAGATCATCGGGCAAGGCTGCCTGCTGTCGGAACAGCCGATGGGCACCGTACCGCAGGCGCGGCATTTTCCGCTGCGCAACCGGATCGTGTCGGGTCTCGTACGCGCGGTGGTCGTGGTGGAAGCGGCCGCCCGCTCGGGCAGCCTGATCACGGCCCGCACCGCGCTTGACCAGGGGCGCGACGTGCTGGCGGTGCCGGGCCATCCCTTTGATGCCCGCGCGGCCGGATGCAACATGCTGATCCGGGACGGGGCCGTTCTGGCGCGCAGCGCTGCGGATGTGATCGAAGCAATCGGGGCCGGCGTGATCCCGTTGCGCCCGTCATCCGCCCCCCATGCGGATGATCGCCCCCCGCTGCCCGGTCCGGTGCCGTCCCGGCTTCCGCTTTCGGAAGCGGCGGTACTGCACGGGCGCATTCTGTCACGGCTGGGACCCAGCCCGGTGGCCGAAGACCAGCTGATACGGGACATTGCCCTGCCTGCGGCCCAGATCGCGCCCGAACTTCTGGCGCTGGAACTTGACGGGAAGATCATTCGCCAGCCCGGCGGACTGCTGTCGCGCACAGGCGACGGGCCGCGCATCTGACTGATCCTGCCGCACCCCGGCTTGCGTGGCCGCCTGCGGGCCACTTGCGGGACCGGCGACACCCCGAACCGCCTCGGGGCTGCTCATCCCGGGGCGCAAGGCAAGGGGGATGCAGGATGCCAGGGCTTTTGCATCTGGATTTCTTTTCGGTAGCCACGGGACCATCTTGTAACCGGAACACAGGCTCCGGGCGATATCGCTATAAGGATTTCCTCCGGAAGAAGCCGAGGGCGGCCTGTCACATTCAAATGCTGCTCCCCTGTTCCGACCCCTCTTCAAGCGGGATCAGGAAACGCACCGCGTTTCCCCCGCCCGCGCGGGACGGTGCCCCGCAGACCGGCAGGTCCGGAACAGCAGAGGCCAGTGCCCGCCCCGGCGGGGGCGAAGCGCCCGCCGTTGGCGGGGCGGGTGCCGGCCGATGGCTTTGGCCCCCTGCCGGCGATGCAGGCGACGTGCCCGGTTGCATCCATTGACATTGCCCCCCCTCGCCCACATCTTGCCGCGCCACCCCTGCGGCGGTCCGGAATGAGGTATTGATGCCAGTCGTCGTTGTCGAATCCCCAGCAAAGGCCAAGACGATCAACAAGTACCTCGGTGCCGATTACACGGTCCTTGCCTCATACGGACATGTGCGCGACCTGCCGGCCAAGGACGGTTCGGTCGATACCGAACATGATTTCAGGATGACCTGGGAAGTTGCTGCGGACAGCCGGAAGCACGTCCGCGCCATTGCCGAGGCGCTGAAAACCGACGATGTCCTGATCCTGGCCACCGACCCCGACCGCGAGGGCGAGGCGATATCCTGGCACCTGCAGGAAGCGCTAGCCCCGTCGATCAGGAAGGGCAAGCAGGTCAGCCGGGTCACGTTCAATGCCATCACCAAGGCCGCCGTGACCGAGGCGATGAAGCAGCCCCGTCACGTGGATCAGGCGCTGGTCGATGCCTATCTGGCGCGCCGCGCCCTGGATTATCTGGTGGGCTTCACCCTGTCGCCGGTGCTGTGGCGCAAGCTGCCCGGCGCGAAATCCGCCGGACGGGTGCAGTCGGTCTGTCTGCGGCTGATCGTGGACCGCGAGATGGAGATCGAGGCGTTCCGCGTCCGCGAATACTGGACGGTTGCGGCCAATCTCGTCACCCCGCGCGGACAGGAGTTTGAGGCGCGCCTTACCGTGCTGGGCGGCAGGAAGCTGGACAAATACGATATCCCCACTGCCACGGCGGCCGAACTTGCCGTTCAGGCGGTTGCCTCGCGCAGCCTGACCGTCAGATCGGTGGAAGCCAGGCCCGCTGCGCGCAATCCCTATCCGCCCTTCATGACCTCGACCCTGCA
Source organism: Rhodobacter sp. (assembly GCA_020250175.1). Classification (GTDB taxonomy): domain Bacteria; phylum Pseudomonadota; class Alphaproteobacteria; order Rhodobacterales; family Rhodobacteraceae; genus Aliitabrizicola. The sequence continues at coordinate 136,818 of JADCEN010000022.1, read as the reverse complement.
GCAGGAGGCCAGCCGCAAGTTCGGCATGGGGGCCAAACAGTGCATGGGCACCGCCCAGCGCCTGTATGAGGCAGGCTACATCACCTATATGCGCACCGATGGCATCGACATGGCCCCCGAGGCGGTCATGGCCGCGCGCGACGAGATCAAGCGCCGCTTCGGTGCCCCTTACGTGCCCGACAGCCCGCGCATGTACAAGAACAAGGCGAAAAACGCGCAGGAAGCGCATGAATGCATCCGCCCCACCGACATGCAGGCAAGCCCCGATTCGCTGAAACTGGAGCCGGATCAGCGCAAGCTGTACGACCTGATCTGGAAGCGCACGATCGCCAGCCAGATGTCTGCAGCCCGGATGGAACGCACCACCGTTGACCTGGCAAGTGCCGATGCGCAGGTCGAACTGCGCGCGACCGGCCAGGTGGTGCTGTTTGACGGCTTTCTCAGGGTCTATGAAGAAGGCCGCGACGACGAAGACGAAGACGAGGGCCGCCTGCCTCAGATCATGCAGGGCGAACCGGCAGAGAAGCGCAGCATCACGCCAGAGCAGCATTTCACCCAGCCGCCGCCGCGCTATACCGAGGCGACACTGGTCAAGCGGATGGAAGAGCTGGGCATCGGCCGCCCCTCCACCTATGCCTCGATCCTGACGACGATCCAGGACCGCGAATATGTCCGAAAGGACAAGAACCGCCTGATCCCCGAAGACAAGGGGCGGCTGGTGACGGCGTTCCTGTCCAACTATTTCCGCAAATATGTCGAGTATGATTTCACCGCCGATCTGGAAGGCCAGCTTGACGATGTCTCGGCCGGAGAACGCGATTACAAGGACGTGCTGGCCCGGTTCTGGCGCGATTTCTCGGCCGCCGTTGCCGAGACGGCCGATCTGCGGATCGGCGAGGTTCTGGACAAGATCGACGAATTCCTGGCCCCGCACCTGTATCCGGCGCGCGCCGACGGGTCCGACCCGCGCATCTGTCAGGCCTGCGGCACCGGCAGGCTGCATCTGAAGACCGCCCGGTCGGGCGGGGCGTTCATCGGCTGCGGCAATTATCCCGAATGCCGCTACACGCGCCCGATTTCGGTGACGGGCGACGAAGGCCCCGCAGGCTTCGCCGAAGGTCAGGTCCTGGGCCAGGATGATGCCGGCCGACCTGTCACGCTGCGCAATGGCCGGTTCGGCCCCTATGTGCAGCGCGGCGAAGCCACCGGCGAAAACCCAAAGCCGCCGCGTGCCAGCCTGCCCAAGGGCTGGTCCCCGGACAGTCTGACACTGGACCGTGCCCTGATGCTGTTGAACCTGCCCCGGCAGATCGGCCCGCATCCCGAAGACGGCGTCATGGTCGAAGCCGCCATCGGGCGCTTTGGCCCCTATGTGAAGCATGGCAGCACCTATGCCAACATCGCCGATGTCGAAGAGGTGTTCACCATCGGCATGAACCGTGCTGTCGAAGTGCTTGCACAGAAGGCGACCCGGGGGCGCGCCCCGACGGCTGCGCAGCCGCTGCGCGAGCTTGGCGTGCATCCTGACGGCGGACAGGTGCAGGTCATGCCGGGCCGATACGGGCCCTATGTAAGGTGGGCCAAGATCAATGCGACCCTGCCGAAAGACCTGTCCCCGGAAACCGTTACGCTGGAAAAGGCGCTGGGCCTGATCGCCGAAAAGGCCAGTGCCGGGGGCAAGGCCAGGACCCCGCGCAAGACAGCGGCAAAACCGGCGGCCAAAACCGCAGCCGCAAAGACGCCTGCGGCAAAAAAGCCCGCTGCCGGTAAAGCTTCGGCGAAGAAAGCCGCGCCGAAAGCCGCAAGAGCCTGATCTCTTGCGGCTTTCGGCAATTGACTATGGCGGTGCCAGTGCCCAAGACTGCCACGAGCTCTGCGGGAGGTCTTGATGAAGAAGGTTTACGGGTCCGCCACAGCGGCGCTGGACGGGCTGTTGTTTGACGGAATGCTGATTGCGGCGGGCGGGTTCGGCCTGTGCGGCATCCCCGAGCTGCTGATCGCGGCCATCCGCGACGCGGGCACCAGGGGCCTGACGGTTGCATCGAACAATGCGGGTGTTGACGGCTTCGGGCTGGGCCTGCTGCTGGAGACGCGTCAGGTCAAGAAGATGATTTCGTCCTATGTCGGCGAAAATGCCGAATTCATGCGCCAGTACCTTTCGGGCGAGCTGGAGCTGGAATTCAACCCCCAGGGCACGCTGGCCGAACGGATGCGGGCCGGGGGGGCAGGCATAGCGGGCTTTTACACCAGGACCGGCGTCGGCACGGTGATTGCCGAAGGCAAGGAGTTGAAGACCTTTGACGGGCAGGATTACATTCTGGAACGCGGCATCGTGGCCGACCTGTCCATCGTCAAGGCCTGGAGGGCCGACCCGTCGGGGAACCTAGTGTTCCGCAAGACCGCCCGCAACTTCAACCCGCCCGCCGCCACCTGCGGCAAGGTCTGCGTGGCCGAGGTGGAAGAGATCGTGCCTCTGGGCAGCCTTGACCCCGATACCATCCACCTGCCCGGCATCTATGTACACCGCCTGATCCAGGGGCAGCACGAAAAACGCATCGAACAGCGCACCGTGCGCAAGCGGGAGGCCGTCTGACCATGTGGGACCGCAACCAGATGGCGGCGCGCGCCGCACAGGAACTGCAGGACGGCTGGTATGTGAACCTTGGCATCGGCATTCCGACGCTGGTGTCGAACTACATCCCCCCCGGCATCGAGGTGACGCTGCAATCGGAAAACGGGATGCTGGGCATGGGGCCTTTCCCGTTTGAGGGTGAGGAGGACGCAGACCTGATCAATGCAGGCAAGCAGACCATCACCGAACTGCCGCAGACGGCCTTTTTCGATTCCGCCCAAAGCTTTGCGATGATCCGGGGCGGCAAGATTGCCATGGCGATTCTTGGTGCGATGGAAGTGTCTGAAACCGGCGATCTGGCGAACTGGATGATCCCGGGCAAGCTGGTCAAGGGCATGGGCGGGGCCATGGACCTGGTGGCAGGCGTGGGCCGCGTGGTGGTGGTGATGGATCACACCAGCAAACACGGCGAGTCAAAGGTGCTCAGGGCCTGTACCTTGCCGCTGACCGGCAAGGGCGTGGTCGACCGGATCATCACCAATCTGGGTGTGCTTGACGTGGTGCCGGGGGGGCTTCGCATTGTCGAATGCGCCGAAGGCGTGACTGAGGCCGAACTTCGCGCGGCGACGCAAGCGACCGTTGTCGGCTGAACCGGGACGGGCCCGCATTTGCACCACCGGCCCGGCTTGGCCCGGCCTGACCGGCAGTGCCGGCCAGCCATGGCACCCCTTTGGCGGCACAGACCGGGTTTCGCGCGGGCCACGTCTGCCTTAGGCTGGTGGCATGGTCGCCCTGCCCCCTGCCCTGTCCCGCTGGTTTGCCGCAAAAGGCTGGTCGCTTCACCCCCACCAGCTTGCCATGCTGGAGCGTGCCGGTGAACCGGCAACGCTGCTGATCGCGCCCACGGGGGGCGGCAAGACGCTGGCCGGATTCCTGCCGACACTGGCCGAACTGGCGGACGGGCGGCACAGGGGCCTGCATACGCTGTATATCTCGCCCCTGAAGGCGCTGACGGCCGACATCCACCGCAACCTGCGCGCGCCCGTCGACGGGGCCGCCCTTCCGATCCGGATCGGGGACCGCACCGGCGATACCACGTACAGCCAGCGGCGCCGCCAGCGCGCCGACCCGCCGCATATCCTGCTGACCACGCCCGAAAGCCTGGCCCTGCTGCTGAGTTACGAAGATGCCCCGCGGAATTTTGCCGGGCTGCAGCGCGTCATCATCGACGAAATTCACGCCCTTGCCGAAAGCAAGCGGGGTGATCAGCTGGTGCTGTGCCTGTCGCGCCTGCAGGCGCTGTGCCCCGGAATGCGCCGCGTCGGCCTGTCGGCGACGGTGGAAGACCCGCCTGCACTTGCCCGGTTCCTGGCGCGCAACCCGGACCCCTGCGGCATCCTGCTGGCCGATCCGGGGCCGGAGCCGGACATTTCCATGCTGCAAGCCCAAGCGCCGCCGCCCTGGGCGGGCGGGGGCGGGCGCCATGCGATCCCGGCCATACTGGCCGAGGTCAAGCGCCACCGCACCACGCTGATCTTTCACAACACGCGCGCCCAGGCAGAGATTTTCTTTCACGCGCTGTGGATGGAAAATGAAGATGCCCTGCCCATCGGCATTCACCACGGGTCCCTGGCGCGCGAACAGCGCGAGCGGGTGGAACAGGCGATGGCCGCAGGCGCGCTGCGGGCCGTCGTCTGCACCGGCAGCCTGGATCTGGGCATCGATTGGGGTGATGTCGATCTGGTCATTCAGGTCGGCGCACCCAAGAACGTCAAGCGGCTGGTGCAGCGGATTGGCCGCGCCAATCACCGCTACAACGCCCCTTCCAAAGCCCTGCTGGTGCCCGCGAACCGGTTTGAAGTGGTGGAATGCCAGGCTGCGCTTGAAGCGGTACGTGACCATGATCTGGATGGTGAACCACGCGGGCCGGGGCCGCGCGATGTGCTGTGCCAGCATATCCTGCTGGCGGCCTGCGCCGGGCCGATGGATGCCGATGCGCTTTATGCCGAAGTCATCTCTGCCGGCCCCTATGCCGGGCTGACCCGGCCCGATTTCGACGCCTGTCTGGAATTCGCCGCCACCGGCGGCTATGCCCTGCGCGCCTATGACCGGTGGCAGCGGCTGATGCGGCGCGGTGGCCTGTGGCAGCTGCGCGACCCGCGCGCGGCGCAGGTGATCCGGATGAATCTGGGCACGATCATCGACACGGAAACCCTGAAGGTCCGTCTGAAGAACCGGGGCGGCGGCACCCCCCTGGGCGAGGTCGAGGAGTATTTCGCCTCGACCCTGACGCCCGGCGATACCTTTCTGATCGGCGGTCAGGTCGTGCGCTATGACGGTCTGCGCGAGATGACGGTCGAGGTTACGCGCCAGCCCGGACGCGATCCGAAGATCGCCGTCTTCGGCGGCACGAAATTCGCCACATCAACGCTGCTGACGCAGCGGATCATGCGCATGTTTCAGCAGCCGTCCTGGCCGGACCTGCCCGCGCATACTGCGGCCTGGCTGGCGTTGCAGCGCAAGGCCTCGCGCCTGCCGGAACCCGACCGCCTGCTGGTGGAAAGCTTTCCCGGCGAGGGGCGCGAACATCTGTGCGTCTACGGCTTTGCCGGGCGCAACGGGCAGCAGACGCTGGGCCTTCTGCTGACCAAACGGATGGAGGACGAGGGGCTGCACCCGCTGGGCTTTGTCGCCACCGACTATGCCACGCTGATCTGGGGGCTTGATCCGGTCACCGACCCTGCACCCTTGTTCGACCCGTCGCGGCTGCGCGACGGTCTGGAGGGCTGGCTTCAGGGCAACGCGGTGATGAAGCGCACCTTCCGCAACTCGGCCATCATCGCGGGCCTGATCGAGCGGACGCACCAGGGCCGCCGCAAGACCGGGCGGCAGGCCACCTTCTCGTCAGATGTGCTTTACGATACGCTGCTCAAGTATGATCCCGACCATCTGATGCTGCAGATCACGCGGGACGAGGCGCTGCGCGGTCTGGTCGACTTTGGCCGGATCGAAGACATGTTCGCCCGTGTGCAGGGCCGGATCGACCTGCTGCGCCTGCCGCGCCTGTCCCCCCTTGCCGCGCCGATGTTGCTGGAAATGGGGCGCGTGCCGGTCGAAGGGGCCGGGCGCGACCGGCTGATGGCCGAGACGGCGAACCGGCTGATGCGCGAGGCCGGGCTTGGCTGAGCCCTTGCCAAAGGGCGGCGGGTCGGGCATCGAACGAAGCATGAACTCCTATAGCTTCACTTTGGCAGATCAGCCTCTGCTGGCCCTTGCCTCGGGCGCGTTGTACTGGCCCGCGCAGGAAACCTTGTGCGTGTCGGACCTGCATCTGGGCAAATCGGAACGTCTTGCCCGACGCGGCGGCACCCTTCTGCCCCCCTATGACACGCGCGAGACCCTGACGCGGCTGGATGGCGTGCTGGTGGCCACGGGCGCGCGCCATGTGGTCTGTCTGGGCGACAGCTTTGATGACAGTGCCGCCGGGGGCGGGCTGGAGGAAGGTGACAGGCTGCGGCTGTCCGCGCTGATGGCCGGGCGCAGCTGGACCTGGATCGCCGGGAACCACGATCCTGCCCCGATGGCGCTGGGCGGCACCCACCGGGCCGAGGTCGGGACCGCCACGTTGACATTCCGCCATATCGCGGTGCCGGGGGAAACGGGCGAGATATCCGGCCACTTCCATCCCAAGGCCACGGTCGCGGGGCGCAGCCGCCCCTGCTTTCTGATCGACGCGGCAAGGGTCATCCTGCCCGCCTTCGGCTGCTACACCGGCGGATTGCGCAGCGCTGACCCGGCGCTGGCGGCCCTTATGGGGCCACAGGCCCTGGCCGTTCTGACCGGACAAAGGGCGCTGGCCATTCCGATGCCCCGCTGACGGGGCGGGCCTGGCCTTTGCCTGTCAGGCCGTCAGGCCCTCGGGCTCGGGCAGGCCATTTGCCCGGCAGCAGGCGGTCAGCGTGTTTGCCAGCAGGCAGGCGATGGTCATCGGCCCCACGCCGCCCGGCACGGGCGTTATGGCACCGGCCACGGCGGCGGCGGTGGCGTGATCGACATCGCCGACCAGACACATCCTGCCGTTCCGTTCCACCCGGTTGATGCCCACATCGATCACCGTGGCACCGGGGCGGATCATATCCCCGGTGATCATTTCCGGCCGCCCGACTGCGGCCACCAGAATATCGGCCCCCCGGCACACCGCGCCCAGGTCTTTCGTGCGCGAATGCGCGATGGTCACGGTGCAACTGTCGCCCAGCAGCAGCTGCACCATCGGCTTGCCGACAATGTTGCTGCGGCCCACGACCACGGCATTCAGCCCGGCCAGTGACCCGTGATGGTCGCGCAGCATCATCAGACAGCCCAGCGGTGTGCAGGGTACCATCGCCTTTTGCCCGGTGCCCAGAAGCCCGACGTTGGAGATATGGAACCCGTCCACATCCTTGGCCGGATCAATCGCATTGATCACCAGATCACTGTCCAGATGCGCGGGCAACGGCAACTGCACCAGAATGCCATGCACGGCCGGATCGGTGTTCAATCTGGCAATCAGCGCCAGCAGGTCCGCCTCGGAGGTTTCTGCGGGCAACCTGTATTCGAAGGACTGCATCCCCGCTTCGACAGTCTGCGTGCCCTTGTTGCGCACATAGACCTGCGAGGCCGGGTCTTCGCCCACCAGCACCACGGCCAGGCCCGGCACCAGCCCGTGTTCATCGCGCAGCCGTGCCACATGGGCCGCGACCTGCGCCCGCACGCGGGCTGCAAACGCCTTGCCGTCAATCACCGTCGCGGTCATCTCATTTATCCCCCCGAAGGGAATCCGGCCCCAGCACGGATTCCTCGCGCGCGATCGACCAGTCGATCAGACGCCGCCACAGTTTTTCCACCAGTTCGGGCGGCAGGCCCTGCGCCACCGCATGGCGGCGCACATTGGCCACCACCTCTTCCACACGCGGTGTGATCCGCGCGGGCAGGCCAAGCGTGGCCTTCAACTCTCCCGCCCGGTCGATATAGGCGGCGCGGGCCGCGAACAGCCTGACAAGCTCTTCATCCAGACGGTCTATTTCAGACCGGAGATCGGCCATGGTTGCGCAGTCTGCCGGGGATTTCATTGCGGACTCTCCACCTTCAGGGGTGCCTGCGTCTTAGCGCGGGCTTCCCTGGCCCGCAACGCGACAGCCTGTCAGAACAGCCCCTCGACATTGCCATCCCCGTTCAGCCGGATCACTTCGGCCGACGGCACCTTGGGAAGGCCCGGCATCGTCATGATCTCGCCGCAGATCGCCACGATGAAGCCTGCCCCGGCAGACAGGCGCACTTCGCGCACCGGCACCGAATGCCCGGTCGGCGCGCCGCGCAGGTTCGGATCGGTGGTGAAGGAATACTGGGTCTTGGCCATGCAGATCGGCAGGTGGCCGTAACCGGCGGCTTCCCACGCCTTGAGCTGATCCCGGATCGACTTGTCGGCCAGCACCTCGTCGGCGTGATAGATGCGCTTTGCGATGGTTTCGATCTTCTGGAACAACGGCATCTCATCGGGATAAAGCGGCGCAAAATTCGCGCCACCCCCTTCGGCCAGGGCCACGACCTTGTGGGCCAGTTCTTCGATCCCGGCAGAGCCATGCGCCCAGTGCTTGCACAGGATCGCCTCTGCCCCCTGTTCGGCGACATAGGCCTTCACGGCGGCCACTTCGGCATCGGTATCGCTGAAGAAGTGGTTGATGGCGACCACCACCGGCACGCCAAAGCTTTTCACATTGCCGATATGGCGGCCCAGGTTGGGGCAGCCTTTCTTCACGGCCTCGACATTCTCGGTGCCGAGATCGGCCTTGGCAACGCCACCGTTCATCTTCATCGCCCGCACCGTGGCCACGATCACGGCGGCAGCGGGCTTCAACCCGGCCTTGCGGCACTTGATGTCAAAGAACTTCTCGGCGCCAAGGTCGGCCCCGAAACCGGCTTCGGTCACGACATACTCGCCCAGCTTCAGCGCCGTTGTGGTGGCGATGACCGAGTTGCAGCCATGCGCGATATTGGCAAACGGGCCACCATGAACGAAGGCCGGGTTGTTTTCCAGCGTCTGTACCAGGTTCGGCTGCATCGCGTCCTTCAGAAGGACGGTCATCGCGCCATCCGCCTTCAGGTCGCGGCAATAGATCGGCTTCTTGTCGCGGGTATAGGCAACCACGATGTCGCCCAGCCGCTTTTCCAGATCGGCCAGGTCCCTGGACAGGCACAGGATCGCCATGACCTCGGATGCGACGGTAATGTCAAACCCGGTCTGGCGCGGGAAACCGTTGGAAATGCCGCCCAGCGACACGACGATATCGCGCAGCGCGCGGTCGTTCATGTCCATCACGCGCCGCCACACGATGCGGCGTTCGTCAATCTCCAGGCTGTTGCCCCAGTAGATGTGGTTGTCGATCATTGCCGACAGCAGGTTATGCGCCGCGGTGATGGCGTGGAAATCGCCGGTGAAGTGAAGGTTCATCTCTTCCATCGGCACCACCTGGGCATAGCCGCCGCCCGCAGCCCCGCCCTTCATGCCGAAGTTCGGGCCAAGGCTGGCTTCGCGGATGCAGACCACGGCCTTCTTGCCGATCCGGTTCAAACCATCGCCCAGACCGACGGTCGTCGTCGTCTTGCCTTCGCCTGCCGGGGTCGGGTTGATTGCCGTGACCAGAATCAGCTTGCCCGACGGCTTGCCTGCCAGGCCCTTGATGAAGGCCTGATCGATCTTGGCCTTGTCATGACCATAGGGCAGCAGATGCCCTGCCGGAATGCCCAGCTTCGCGCCAATTTCAAGGATCGGCTTTTTCCTGGCCTCGCGGGCAATCTCGATATCGGTCTTCACGGCCATGCTGCACTCCCGTCGGGGCCCATACCCCCTATGGCGTGGTGATAGCGGAGCGGCGGTTGCGCAGAAGGCGCTTTTCCGACCCATCCGGCGCAAAATTCGCCAGCGCCGGTTTCCGATCGGAAACCACGGCACGCCAGCGGGCAATCACACTCTGACGCCCCGAACCTGTTCCAGCGCGGTCCAGGCCCGCTGATCGGGAACAAACAGGCGCACCGTATCCCCCACCCGCAGCAGACCTTCGCGTTCGACCCAGGCTGTCACCCCCCTGCGTTCCGCTGCAGCGGCCCTGAACGCCTTGCCGAAGCCGGGCAGGGCCGCCTCGATCGGCTTTGCCGGAAGCCCGCAGGCGCGGTTCTGCATATCGACAACCAGGGTGGCACCGCTTTGACCCTGCAGGCGGGATGACGGCGGCAGATGCGAAAGGTCGGGAATGCCCTGCACCACCATCGTGGCCCCGACAAGGGCAGGGTCAAGGGCATCGACGCCCATCCGCCTGGCGATCCCGGCAAGCTCTTCGGCGCCCAGGACCGAAAACTGCCGGACGTTGCGGATGGGGGTGTTGCGCGGGTACAGCGCCATGACGCGGCTGCAAGAGGGCCGCGTCAAACCGCCATGCGCCTCGCCCTCGGGTCCGTCGAAACGGGCCATCACGGCATCCCGCGCCTGGGCCATCAGACCCGCCTTGCGGTCAGGAACGATCCCAAGCCAGACGACTGTTCCGGAAAACGGAGTTGCGATCAGGGCGGGCATGACAGTCCTGCAACGGGCAAAGCTATCGGCAAGACAGGGCGGCCAGAGCGACCGGGCCGGTTTCGCCTGCCGTGGCGGGCAGGCGAAAGCCCCGAATCCTGGCTGGGGCAGGTCCGGGGCGTTGTTGTCCTGTCACGGGGTCAGGCAGAGGGCTCGGGTTCCATTGCGCCACCGGCGCGCGGCGCTTTTGGCTTTGTCTTGGGGATCGAGGCAAAGCTGGGGGCATTGCCGCCGCTGGGCGGCGTATTCGCGTCATCCTCGCTGTCAAGCGGCTCGCCCGCGATCACCTTGCGGATTTCGTCGCCCGTCAGCGTCTCATACTCCAGCAACCCCTTGGCAAGGCGTTCAAAATCGTCGGCCTTTTCGATCAGCACGCGATAGGCCGTATCATAGCCTTCGTCGATCAGACGCTTCACTTCGGTCTCGATCAGCGTCTTGGTATCGGCCGAAACCGAAAAGCCCGCCGTGTTGCCCTGATAGCCTTCGTGCGCCTCGGCATAGTCGATATTGCCGACAGCGTCCGACATTCCCCAGCGCATGACCATCGCCCGCGCAAGTGCGCTGGCCTGCTGAATATCGCCCGCAGGCCCGGAAGACACGCCTTCGTCACCGTATTTGATGATCTCGGCGGCCTTGCCGGCCATCGTCATCGCGATCTTTTGCTTGCCTTCGTCCTTGTGCATGTTCAGCCGGTCCATCTCGGGCAGGCTGACAACCATGCCCAGCGCCCCGCCGCGCGGGATGATGGTGGCTTTGTACACCGGATCACATTTTGGCATGTTCATGCCGACAATGGCGTGACCGGCCTCGTGATAGGCGGTCTTTTCCTTTTGGTCGGCGGTCAGCACCATCGACCGGCGCTCGGCCCCCATCATCACCTTGTCCTTGGCGCTTTCGAAATCATCCATCGTGACAAAGCGCCGGCCCACGCGCGCCGCCGTCAGCGCCGCCTCGTTCACCAGGTTCATCAGATCGGCCCCCGAAAAGCCGGGGCTGCCGCGTGCGATCACGCGCAGGTCGACATCGGGGCCAAGCGGCACCTTGCGGGCATGGACGTTCAGGATCTTCTCGCGCCCCTTGATGTCGGGGTTCGGCACGTGGATCGTGCGGTCAAACCGGCCCGGGCGCAGCAGGGCCGGATCAAGCACATCCTTGCGGTTGGTTGCGGCAACGATGATGACGCCCTCATTCGCCTCAAACCCGTCCATCTCCACCAGAAGCTGGTTCAGCGTCTGTTCGCGCTCGTCATTGCCGCCGCCGATGCCCACGCCACGGGCCCGGCCCACGGCATCGATCTCGTCGATGAAGACAATGCAGGGGGCGTTCTTCTTGGCCTGTTCGAACATGTCGCGCACCCGGCTTGCGCCGACGCCGACGAACATTTCGACAAAGTCCGAGCCTGAGATCGTGAAGAATGGCACCCCGGCCTCGCCCGCGATGGCCCGCGCCAGCAACGTCTTGCCGGTGCCCGGCGGGCCGACCAGCAGCGCCCCCTTGGGAATCTTGCCGCCAAGGCGCGAGAATTTCTGCGGATTGCGCAGGAATTCGACGATCTCTTCCAGTTCTTCCTTGGCCTCGTCAATGCCTGCGACATCATCGAAGGTCACGCGGCCATGCTTTTCCGTCAGCAGCTTGGCGCGCGATTTGCCAAAGCCCATGGCACCGCCGCGCCCGCCGCCCTGCATCCGGTTCATGAAGAAAATCCAGATGCCGATCAGGACCAGAAACGGCAGCCACAGCGAGACCAGCGACAGAAAGCCCGACTGTTCCTGCGGCTCGACACGCACTTCGATGTCCTTGGCAATCAGACGATCCGCCACTTCCTCGCCCGTCGGCTTGATCGCCACCAGCTGACTGCCGTCCTTGGTCCGGATCAGCACACGCTCGCCGTCCAGCGTCACGCTCGCCACCTCGCCCGCATCCACGCGGGCAATGAAATCGGAATAGGAAATCGATCGGGACGAAACCGTGCCTTGTGATCCGCTGAACAGATTGAACAGGGCAAGGATCAGAAGAAACAGGACCACCCAGAACGCGATGTTTCGTGCATTGCCCACGAAATGCCTCCATAGCCGCCGCCGGGCATGGTGCCCGCAGCCTTGGCGGTAAGATAGCCATTAAGCCGCGCGGTTCAATGTGATAAAAGGGAAAGAAAAAATCCATCCGCGCCACCGGCCAGCCGTGCTGTCCAGCCTGACCCGGCACATACAAGGGGCGCGGCGATCAGCACCCCGGCGCGCCAGACGGAAGGCGATGCCAGAAGCGTTGCCCTTGGCAGGCCTGTCTTGCGCCAGTCCCCCGCAGCGGACAGGCCCGCCTCGCCAAGGGCCCTTACGTCCAAACCGTTGAAATCAGGGCCGCAGACGTGCCAACGGCGGTCCCAGATCTGTCCGGGCGCGGCAACCGTTGCGCGCACCGCCTGCCATTCGCGCGTCACGCGCAGCGCCGGGCCGCGCAGGCTGACGCGGCATCCCGCAAGCGTGCCGCCCCGGCCCGCCGCGACCGCCGCCAGCAGCGCCTGCACCGATGCGGCGCGTGGGCCATAATCCGCCGATCCGACCCAGCCCAGCGCCCCGACAAGCAGCCTGCGCCGGATTTCGGCGGGCAGGTCCTGAAACCCTGTCCGGTCCATCACCACATCGCCGCCCTCGATCCGGGCAATCTGCCGGGCGGCGGCCTCGGTCTGCTGTTCCAGGGCGGTTCGGGCCAGGCGCATCTGATCGGCAACGCCTGCCAGGACCGCAGGCGTGATCCCCAGCGGCGCAAGCTGCGCCAGCGCGCGGCGCGCCTTCACGCGGTCAAACCGCAGCGCGTCATTGGAGGGGTCTTCAATCCACGCCTGCCCGCGCGCCCGCAGATAGCTGCGCAGATCGTCCCGGCTGACCGACAGAAGCGGGCGAAGCCAGATGATCCCCTGCGCCCGGCGCCGCCCGGACATGGCAGACAGACCGTCCACGCCGGCCCGCCGGGCCAGCCGCATCAGCACGGTTTCGGCCTGGTCATCCAGCGTGTGCCCCAAAGCCACCGCACCCAGCCCCGCCGCCCTGGCCCAATCCGCAATCAGCGACAGACGGGCGCGCCGCGCCCGGTCCTGCAGGTTTCCGGCCCCGTCCCATCCCTGCCACTGCAGGATGTCATGCGGCACGCCAAGCCCGGCGCAAAGCTGGCCCACCCAGGCCGCCTCGGCCGCCGCTTCGGGCCGCAGCCCGTGATCGACCGTCACCGCGCGCAGCTGCAGACCGGCGTCGCGCGCCAGCAGAAGCAGTGCCACCGAATCGCCGCCCCCGGAAACCGCAAGGCCCAGCGGAGGATCCGCCGGGCCCAGCGCGGCCCGAAAGGCCGCAGTCAGCGCAGGCAATGCCGCAGTCACGTGCAGCCAAGCCCCTGCAGGGCCGTCGCGGCCTGTGCCGCGGGGGCGGAGCCGGGGAACCGGACGCCTACCTCGCGCAGGGTCACGCAGGCTTCGGGCACCTGCCCCAGCGTGCCAAGGCTTTGCCCCAGCCGGAGCAGCGCCTCGGGCGCGCGGGGGCCATCGGGTGTTCCCGAAAAGCTTTCCAGATAGGCCCGTGCGGCATCCGCCGTTTCCCCCAGCTGACCGAGGGATTCTCCCAGCAGAAAATAGGCATCCGCACTCAGGGGGCCGCCCGAATAGGTCTCGGTAAAGGTCTTGAAGAGGTCAGCGGCGGCGCGAAAGTCACCCGTGCCGAGCACCTCCCGGGCCCGGTCAAAGTCTGCCTGTTCACCTACGGCAAGTTCCGGGGCATCCGCGCCTGCAACCGGGGCGGTCAGCGCCGGGGCCGGGGCCGTGCCCGCCTCGCCGCCCAGCGGCGGGGTGGCGGGAAGGGCCGCCACATCCCCGCCTTCCAGTTCGGTCAGGCGGAACTCGATATCGCCGATCCGGTTCGTGCCATCGGTCACGACCTTGTTGATGCGGAACTCCAGCGCTTCGGTCTTCGATGTCAGCTGCGCCAGGGCGGCCTCGATGGCATCCATGCGCTGCAACGCTGATCCGCCGCCCAGTCCCGGCTGGCTGGCACCGCTTGCCACCAGTTCCTGGCGCAGGCCGGTCACCTCCTGCGTCAATGCCGCCAGTTCCGACCGCAGATCGGCCAGGGTCTGGCTGCGGTCATCCTGTGCCGCCGCCGCAACCGGCAGCAGCCCAAGCAGGACGACGGCGGCAAGGCACCGAAAATGCATCATGTCAGCCTGCCACACCCATCTGCAACACGGTCACGGCCCGGCGGTTCTTGGCATAGCAGGCCTCGTCCGAACAGATCTCAACCGGGCGTTCCTTGCCATAGCTGACGGTGCGCATCCGGCTTGGGCCGACACCCTGGGAAATCAGGAAATCCTGCACGGCGCTGGCGCGGCGGGCACCCAGCGCAAGGTTGTATTCCCGCGTGCCCTGCTCGTCGGCATGGCCTTCGATGATCACGGCGTAATCGGCATTGGCATTCAGCCAGGCCGCCTGCCCGATCAGGATGGTCCGTGCCGCGTCGGTCAGCGTGCTCTGGTCTACCGGAAACAGCACGCGGTCGCCGACCGCCTGCTGGAAATAGGCCGGCGAGGCCGGATCGGACGGATCCCCAAGGCCCGTGGTCGCGATGCCACCGGCACCGTCGCCGCCCATGCCGCCTGCCCCGCCGGCACCGAAGCGGTCGGGATTGTTGCAGGCCGCAAGGCCAAGCACGGCCACCAGCAGCAGGGCATTCGAAAGACTTCTCATGGGACTGTTCCTTCTTGGTCTTGGGGCGATGCTCGACGCATTCAGGATAGCAAGGATCAGACCGCCCTGCAAACCGGCGCAATCCGGTGTCTCAGGGCAGCAAGGGCGACCAGGCGGGGTCGGACGCCGGACCTTCAGAAGTGACCTTGCGCAGGTTCCGCCCCGAAATATCGACCGAATAAAGGGCGGGCTCACCGGTGGCTCCGGCCCCCTGGCGGGTGAACATGATGACCCGGCCATTGGGTGCCCAGGTCGGGCCTTCGTCCAGGAAACTCGCGGTCAGCAGACGCTCTTCGGACCCGTCCGTGCGCATCACGCCGATATGGAACCGGCCCTGGTGCTGCTTGGTGAAGGCGATGTAGTCCCCGCGCGGCGACCAGACCGGCGTGCCGTAGCGGCCCGGCCCGAAGCTGATCCGCACCGGTTCGCCGCCGCCTGCGGACATGATGTAAAGCTGCTGCGTGCCGGACCGGTCGCTTTCAAACACGATCTGGCTGCCATCGGGCGAATAGCTGGGTGCGGTTTCGATCGAAGGTGCCGATGTCAGCCGCGTCGCGGCACCGGATTGACCATCCATCGCATAGATGTCGGTATTGCCGCCCTGTTCCAGCGAAAAGACGATCCTCCCGCCATCCGGCGCATAGCGGGGCGCAAAGGTCATGGTGCCGGGCTGTTCTTCCAGCGCGCGGGACTGCACGCTGCCGATGTCCATCTCGTACACCTGAGGAAACCCGCTTTGGAACGAGGTATACAGGATGCGCCCGCCATCGGGGGAAAAGCGCGGGGCGATGACGATGGTGGAACTGTCCGTCAGATACTGCACATTCGCACCGTCATAATCCATGATCGCAAGGCGCTTGGCGCGGGCGTTCTTCGGGCCGGACTCGGACACATAAACGACGCGGCTGTCGAAATAGCCGGTCTCTCCGGTGATGCGGCTGTAGACCTGATCGGCCACCTTATGCGCCATGCGCCGCCATCCCTGGGCCGATCCGGCAAACTGCAGCCCCTCGCCCAGCGGCTGGCCGGAGAAGACATCGAACACCCGGAACTTGACCGAGACGCGGTCGCCGCTGGCGCTGACCGCGCCGGTGATCAGCGCCTGGGCATTGATCGCCTTCCAGTCGGCATAGGACACCGCCGCGTCAAAGCTGGTCACCCTGCTGATATGGGCTTCGGCCGGAATTTCACGAAACAGGCCGGTGCCTTCAAGATCGGCGGCAACGACCCGCGCGATGTTGCGGGCCAGCTCTTCGGCCCCGGCATTCTCGGCGACAAAGTCGGGCACGGCGAAGGGCAGGGGTTCGATCACGCCATCGGTGATGGTGATCCGCAGCGGCCCGTCCTGGGCCAGGGCTGCGGGCACATGTCCGGCCGACACGGCAAGGGCCAGCGCGAGCACGGGGGTGAGGCTTCTGAACAGGGTCATTTGATCCTCATTCTCTCCGGGTTGAATTCCATTTCGATGTTTCGCCATTGATCGTACTTGTCCGGCGGCAACTGAAAGCCCCGGGCACCACAGCGGATGATCGCGCGTCGCGCCGCCTCATAGGCCTGACGCGCCGAAGCTTCGCTTCCGCCTTCGAAGCTGATCATCCTGATCGAGGCCGTATCGGGGATGCCATTGCGCGCGACGGTGACGCCCAGCGTGACCGTGGACAGCAAGGCATCGCTCGACAGCGAGCCCACGTTCCAGCAGGCCTGCACGGCCACCCGCAGCGCATCCTTTTCGCCGTCGGTCATCGGCGGCCCCGCATTTTCCACCGTTCCGTTGGTGCCAGCGGGCTCGGCCTCCGCCTCGGAAATGGCGGCGGCCACGGCATCGGCGATGCTGTCTTCTTCCGGTGCGGGCGGGACTTCGGCCTCTGCGGTGGCGGCGGCAGCGGGTGATTCCGCGTCGGGGGTTTCCGCCGTGCGCGCCGGTGGTTTGGTGCGGGGCCGGGCGCTGGATGTCGGGGCCAGCGCGGGCTTGTCCGTGGTTTCCACAGCCTCGGTGATGATCTGGGTCGTTGCCGCTTCCGGGGCCGCTTCAGGCTTGTCCTCTTGCACCACCGGCGCATCCGGGGCGGCATCCGGGCTGACTGCGGGCGTGGGCATCTCGGCCACTTCCGCATCAGGCTCGGGCGTCTCGGCCGGAACGGGGGCCACGCGGGGCGCATCTTGCGGCTTTGCCTCTTCGCTGTCGGGCACCAGCAGCGGCTGTTCGGCATCGGCCACCTGGGCCAGCGGTTCGGGTGCCGCCACCTCCTCGGGTACGGCAAGCGGTTCAATCTGGCTGACGTCCGGCGCACTTTCCTGCAGCGGCTCGGGCCGGGGTTCGGGTGCCGGTTCCGTCCGGGGCTTTGCCTCGGGCCTTGGCGACACGACCGGGTCAAGCACCGGCTCGGCAGGGGCTGGCTGGTCAACCACGGCAGGCACATCCGGCTTGCCCATGGCGGCGGCGGCCAGTTCTTCGTATTGCTTAGCCGAAAGCAGGGAAACCGATGTCACGGCCACCTCGGGCACATCGCGCGACGGGTTGAAAAACCCTCCCGCCACGGCCCACAGGATCAGGCCTGCATGACCTGCGCCCGAGATGATCTGCCCCGTATTCATGCCCGCCCGGCCTTAGCCGCCATCCGCGCCGAAGTCCGGCCCGTCGGTATCCATCACCATGCCGATGTCGCGGAAACCGCCCGCATTCAGCGCGCCCATGACCTGTGCCACACGCTCGTAGGGCACCGACCCGTCGGCGCGCAGAAAGACCTTGGTGCTGGTCCGTTCTGCCGCGATGGCCCGCAGCTTTGGAATAAGCTCGCCGTCGGGCGTTTCGGTGGTCTGGATCATCAGCCGGCCGTCCGCCGTGATCGTGATGGTCAGCGGTTCTTCCTGTTCGGTCGGCAGGGCCGTGGCTGCGGTTTCCGGCAGTTGCACCGGCACCCCCACGGTCAGCATCGGGGCCGCGACCATGAAGATGATCAGCAGCACCAGCATGACATCGACAAAGGGTGTGACGTTGATTTCCGACATCGCAGCACTTTTGCCGCGCCGGCGCCGCCCGCGCCGCCCGCCGCCCGATGTGCCTTTGACGACCCCTGCCCCCATGTCAGGCGTCCAGCTGGCGCGACAGGATGGTGGCGAATTCGTCGGCAAAAGCCTCGTATCCGCCGATGATCCGTTCGGCATCGGCGTTCAGCTTGTTGTAAAAGACCACCGCCGGTATGGCGGCAATCAGCCCCACCGCCGTTGCCAGCAGCGCCTCGGCGATACCGGGGGCTACGACGGCAAGGTTGGTGTTCTGCGAAACCGCGATCTGCTCGAAGCTGTGCTTGATCCCCCAGACCGTTCCGAACAGGCCGATGAACGGGGCGGTGGCACCGACGGTCGCCAGAAAACTCAGCCCCGAGTTCAGCGTCTCGCTTTCCTTGGAAATGGCGACATCCATCGACCGGTCGATGCGGGCCTGTGCCCCGGCAATCAAGGCACCGTCCTGCCGGTGGCTGCGCCGCCATTCCAGCATGCCGGCGGCAAAAATCTTCTCGCTTGCCCCTTCCGGTGCCGGTCCGATCTTTTCGAAAAGATCGTCCAGCGGCTCGCCCGACCAGAAGGCGCGGTCGAAGATACCGGCTTCGCCCCGGGCCTTGCGGAACTGGATATGCTTCTGGACGATGATCGCCCACGACCAGAAGGACGAGACAAGAAGCATGATCATCACCACCTTGACGGTGAAGGTCGCGCGAAGAAAAAGTGCAACCAGCGAGAAATCAATCTCCTGCGCTGTCGCGAGGGTCTGGGTATCCATCAAGCCTGCTCGTTTGCCGTGCCGCATCTGACCGTGCGGCTTCCGATTGCGGATACTACCCGCAAACCGCAGGAAATGCCAACACATCTGCGTCACACCCGGCGGATCATCCCTGTGACAGGCGCTGGCGCAGCTCCGCAGGCAGTCGGGCCGCGCGCCCGTCGGCCCCCATCGGCACCAATGTGACCCGTGCCGAGAACAGGATCACACCGTCGCGCAGCACCGCCTGATCCAGCACGATCCGCACGCCCGTCACCGGCAGGACAGCAGTTGTGACAGTGAGCCAGTCATCAAAGACCGCAGGGCGAAGATAGTCGGCCTCCAGATGCCGCACCGCGAAAACGATGCCCGCATCCCGGCGCAGCGCCGCCTGATCGATGCCCAGCGCCCGCACCCATTCGCTGCGCCCGCGTTCGATGAATTTCAGGTAATTGGCATAATAGACGATCCCGGCAAGGTCGGTATCCTCGTAATAGACGCGCAAGGACAGGCTGTGGGGCATCGGGCATCGCCTTGAAACACCGCCGCTGCCTATCGTGATGACGCGGCCCGGGCAAGTCGGTCTGCGGTTTGGCCGGGCGTCCTGCCGCCCGCCTCAGGCCGCATCGACAAGACCGCGCCCGCGCAGCAGCGCCCCGACACCGGGCATCCGCCCCCGGAAGGCGGTGTAAAGCGCATCCGCCTCTTGCAAGCCGCCTGCCGACAGGATGTGGGTTTCCAGCCGCGCGGCGACGGCGGGGTCAAACGGATTGCCCGCCTCCCTGAACGCCTCGAAGGCGTCGGCATCCATCACCTCCGACCACATGTAGCTGTAATAGCCCGAAGAATATCCATCACCCGCAAAGACATGGGCGAAATGCGTGGTCGCATGGCGCATGCGGATCGCGCGCGGCATCCCGATCTGGGCCAGAATTTCGGCCTCGCGGGCGATCGGGTCGGCGCTGGCCGCGCCCTCGTGGAAAGCCAGATCGACAAGGGCCGAGGCTACATATTCCACCGTCGCAAAGCCCTGGTCATAGGTGCCCGCAGCCAGCAGACGGTCCAGCATGTCGCGCGGCATCGGTTCTCCGGTGGTGACATGACGGGCGTGCTTTTCCAGCACCTCGGGCACTTCCAGCCAATGTTCGTAAAGCTGGCTGGGCAGTTCCACGAAGTCACCGGCAACCGAGGTGCCGGAGATGAAGCCATAGGTCACATCCGACAGCATCTGGTGCAGGGCATGACCGAATTCGTGAAACAGCGTGCGCGCATCGTCGTAAGACAGCAGCGTCGGGTCGCCCTTGGCAAAGTTGCAGACGTTCACCACCACGGGCCGCACATCGCCGCCCAACTTGCGCTGGCTGCGGAACGCTGAACACCAGGCCCCCGACCGTTTTGACCCCCGCGCCAGGTAATCGCCGATGAACACGGCAACATGGCGACCGTTCCGCGTCACCTCCCATGCCCGGGCATCGGGATGGTACAGCGGCACGTCCAGCGGCGCAAAGGCCAGCCCGAACAGGCGGGTCGCACAGTCAAACGCGGCAGTGATCATCGCCTCCAGCGAGAGATAGGGCTTCAGCGCAGCCTCATCCAGATCATGTTCCGCCTTGCGCCGCCGCTCGGAGTAATAGCGCCAGTCCCAGGCCTCCAGATCGCCATTGATGCCATCGGCATGCATCAGGCTTTCCAGCACCGCCGCATCGGCAAGCGCCCTGGCCCGCGCCGGGGCCCAGACACGCATCAGCAGATCGCGCACGGCGGCAGGATTGCCGGCCATTTCGGTTGCCAGCTTGAAGCTGGCGAAATCGGGATAGCCCAGCAGGGCGGCGCGTTCCTGCCGCAGCGCCAGCGTTTCGGCGGCAATGGCGCGGTTGTCCTGGGCATTGCCATTGGCCCCGCGCGCCACCCAAGCCAGGTAAGCGCGCTGGCGCAGGTCGCGCCGGGGCGAGAATTGCAGGAACGGCACGATCAATGACCGGTTGAGCGTCACGATATGCCCGGGCAGATCGCGCTCTGCCGCCGCAGCCCGGGCGCTGGCCACGACGAACTCCGGCAGGCCCTCCAGGTCGGCCTCGGTCAGGTCCATGAACCATGCCCGCTCTTCGGCCAGCAGGTTCTGCGTGAACTCGGTGCCCAGCACCGCCAGCCGGGATTTGACGGCAGTCATCCGGTCGGCCTGGTCCCCGTCCAGTTCGGCCCCCGCCCGCACGAACATGCGCCGGTACAGCATCAGCACGCGCTGCTGCTCTGCCGTCAGGTCCAGCGTCGCGCGCGCCTGCCACAGCGCATTGATCCGGCCGAACAAGGCGCGGTTGTTGGTGATTTCAGATGAAAAGGCCGACAGCTTTGGCGCAAGGTCGCGTTCCAGCGCCTCGCGCGCCGGGGTGCTGTCTGACCCGGCGATGTTGAAGAAGACGCCTGCAACCCGGTCCAGTGTGGTTTCGGCAAGCTCCAGCGCCTCGATGGTATTGGCAAAGGTCGCCGGCGCAGGATTGTCGGCGATGGCCGTGATGGCCGCGCGCGCCCCGGCCAGCCCTGCGTCGAAAGCAGGGGCGAAATCCTCATCCCGGATCAGGTCAAAGGGAGGCAAGGCAAAAGCTGTGGTCCACGGGGCAAGCAGCGGATTGGTCATGGCAGGTCTCCTCTGCGGGCAAACTATGGGCTGCGCCGCCACAGGTCCACCCGCCTGTGTTTCTTCTTGGCACAAATACCCCTGCAACCGATCCGCCCGGACCGCGCCCTATCGCTGCTCTGGCCCGCGCATCCGCCGTTCCAGACGGCGCAGCGCCAGCGACAGGGTGATCGTCATCGTCAGATAGACCAGCGCCACAACGTTGTAGGTCTCAAAATAGCGGAAATTGCCCGCCGCCGTCACCTTGCCAAGCTGGGTGATGTCACTGACCCCCAGCACCGAAACAAGGCTGGAATCCTTGACCATCGAGACAAAGTCGTTGCCGTAAGGCGGAAGAATCATCCGAAACGCCTGCGGGAAAACGATATGGCGGAACCGCTGACGGCGGTTCAAGCCCAAAGCAAGCGCCGCCTCGATCTGGCCCTTGTCCACCGATTGCAGGCCCGCACGAAAGATTTCCGCAAGAAAGGACGCATAGGCAAGGGTCAGGGCAATGATGGCCCGCCACAGCAACGGAAAATCCCGCGTTCGCCACGGGTCGATGCCAAGGGGGGATGTCAGCCAGTTCCAGGCCCCAACCATCGCGGGGGCCAGCACGAAGGCCACATACAGCAGCAGCACGATCATCGGAATGCCCCGTATCACCTCGACATAGGTCCGCGCGATCTGGCGCAGCACGATGCTGCGCGACAGGGCGGCCAGCGCCAGCGCCAGACCAAGCGCCGAGGCCAGCGCAAAGCTGACCACCGTCACGAAAATGGTGATCCCGATGCCCTGGACCAGCGTGCGCAGCACCTGGGCGTAAAGCTCGTTCGCCACCACAAGCCAGAACAGATACAGCCCCACCCCCGCAAGGAGGAGAAGCCAGTAGGGAAAATCGCTGTCCTGATCAGGGGGGCGGCGCATGGCAGCGGCCCCGGTTCAGGCCCGGGGCCCGCCGCGTGTCATTCGCCCATCTTGAAGTCAAGGAACCATTTGGTGTTCAGGGCATCGATCGTGCCATCGGCCTTCATCGCGGCGATGCCCGCATTGATCGGGGCCACAAGGTCAGACCCCTTTGGGAAGATGAAGCCGAAATCCTCGGTCCCCAGCTTTTCGCCGATGATCTTCAGCCCGCCGTCCGAGGCCGCGACATAGCCTGCCCCTGCCGTGCCATCGGTCAGCACCAGATCGACATCTCCCGCGCGCAGGGCCTGCACGCCTGCGCCGAAGGTTTCGAACAGCTTGATGCGGGGATTTGCCTCGTTCCCGTCCAGCACCTCATAGACGCCGACATAGAAGGGCGTGGTGCCGGGCTGGGCGGCCATCAGCAAGTCCGGGTTTGCGGCAAAGCCGGTCTTGTCGGCAAAGCGCGTCTCGTCGCCGCGCACCAGCATCACCATTTCCGACCGCATATAGGCGTCCGAGAAATCGACCTTTTCCTTGCGGTCATCGCGGATGGTGATGCCGGTCATGCCGATGTCGAACTGGCCTTCGGACACGGCGGGGATCATCGCATCCCAGCTGATATTTTCATACTTCACCGTGAAGTTCAGCCGCTTGGCCAGGTCCGCCATCGCGTCATATTCCCAGCCGATCGCGGCACCGCTGGCCGGATCGACGAACTGCAGGGGCGGATAGGCGTTTTCGGTCACCACGACCACCTCGCGCCCGCCAAGGTCCGGCAGGTCCTGTGCGGTGGCAACGGTGGCGGCAAGGGCAAGGCCAAGGCCTGCAAGGGCGGTGGTCAACTTCATCTGGTTCTCCCGGTTCAAGACTATGTGGCGCAGATTAGGATGTGGTCGCAGGTGCTGTCCAGCCGGGGACGCGGGCCTGCCCGCAGACCGGGCAATCGGCCCGTCTGCGCAGCGTGACAGACCGGTTTTCGCCATGCAGCCCGTCGAACAGCAAAAGCCGGCCGCGCAGGCTGTCCCCGGCACCGGTCAGGAATTTCACCGCCTCCAGCGCCATCAGGCTGCCCAGCACACCCGGCAGGGGGGCCGCAACCCCCGCTTCGGCGCAGGACGGGACCATCCCCGGCGCAGGGCGCACGGGAAAGACACATTCATAGCATGGCCCGCCGCCTGCGGGATGATACAGGCTGATCTGCCCTTCCCATTGCGTGATCGCCGCCGCGATCAGCGGCTTGCCCAGGGCAACCGCCGTGCGGTTCGCCAGATAGCGGGTGTCGAAATTGTCGGACCCGTCCAGGATCAGGTCATAACCGGCAAAGAGGTCAGCCGCGACTGCGCCGTCCAGCCTGCGGTGGTAGGGGCGCACCTCGATAAAGGGGTTGAGCGCGCGCATCGCCTCGCTGGCCGACCGGACCTTGGGCAGGCCGATCCGGGCATCGGTATGGATTACCTGGCGCTGCAGGTTGGATGTCTCGACCAGGTCATCGTCGATGACACCGATGGTGCCCGCGCCCGATGCGGCCAGGTACAAAAGCGCCGGGGCCCCCAGCCCGCCTGCCCCGATCACCAGCACCTTGGCATCCTTCAGCCGCCGCTGACCCGGCCCGCCGATTTCCCGCAGCAGGATGTGGCGCGCATAGCGATCCAGTTCGGCCGGGCGGAAGGCCTGCGGTGCCGGGCCAGGCGGCCCGGGCTGCGCGCGCTGCCGAAGACGGCCAAGCCCGGCCCGGTAGACGGCAATCACCGCCGCCACCAGGCCAAGCGTCAGCCAGACCTGCGCCGACCCGCCCGTGGCCACGCGCAGCGGATGCCCGTCGGGCAGCACCAGATGTTCAATCACCACCAGCGCCCACAGCACCGCGATCAGGATCAGACGCTGGCGGCGCGGCACCTTCATCAGCACGCCGATGCCCCAGATCACGGCGGCGATACCCAGAACGAAGAGCATCAGCCGCGCCCGGTTGAGCCGAAGCCGCCGTCGCCGCGCGCCGTCGCTGTCAGCGCGGCCACCGCTTCGAAGCGGGCCTGAACCACCGGGGCGACGATCAGCTGCGCAATGCGGTCGCCGTGATGGATCGTGTAGGGTTCGTCCCCCAGATTGATCAGCAGCACGCCCAAGGGACCGCGATAGTCGCTGTCGATGGTGCCGGGCGTGTTGGGCAGCGTGATGCCGTGTTTCAGCGCCAGACCGGATCGGGGCCGTATCTGCACCTCGAAGCCCGCAGGAACCTCCATCCGCAGCCCGGTCGGGACAATGGCCCTGCGCATGGGGTCCAGGATGAACCCCGTTTCGCGGTCCTTGTGCCGGAGGTTGGCCCGGATGTCCGCCCCTGCGGCCCCTGCCGTCTGGTAGGATGGCAGGCCAAGCCCGGCATCCGCCCACGGCTCCCACAGCAGTCGCAGGGTCGGCGCGGCGCCGCTCATGTCAATGCCCCGGCAATGCGGGCGGCCAGCTTTCGGGCAACCGCATCCTTGCCCATGCGCGGCCAGCTTTCGGTGCCGCTTTCGGTGATCAGCGTCACCGCATTGTCAGTTCCGCCCATGATGCCCGTTTCGGGGCGCACATCATTGGCAACGATCCAGTCGCAGCCCTTGCGCGCCCGCTTTTGCGTTGCCTGGGCGATGACATCATCGGTTTCGGCGGCGAAGCCCACGACAAGGCGTGGCCGTGGCGTGCCCTTTGCTACCGTCGCCAGAATGTCGGGATTTTCGGCAAAGCGCAGCACGGGCGGCGCGTTGGCGGCGGTCTTTTTGATCTTGTGATCGCTGGCGTTCTGGACCCGCCAGTCTGCCACCGCCGCCGCGAAGATGGCGGCATCGGCAGGCAGGGCGGCCGTGACGGCTGCCAGCATCTCCTGCGCCGTCTGCACCGGCACGACCGTGACCCCGTCGGGCGGCGGAACGCTGGCCGGGCCGGTGATGAAGGTGACGCGCGCGCCCAGCGCCGCCAGCGCCTGGGCAATCGCCGTGCCCTGTGCGCCCGAAGAGCGGTTGGCGATGTAGCGGACCGGGTCAATCGGCTCCTGCGTGGGGCCAGAGGTGACCAGAACATGTTTTCCGCGCAAAGGCCCGTCGGCCAGCGCCGCCTCGATCGCCGCAATGATCTCGGGCGGTTCCGCCATGCGGCCCGGCCCGAATTCACCGCAGGCCATGTCGCCCTCGTTGGGGCCGATGGTCAGCACACCATCCCCGGTCAGCGTCGCCAGATTGCGCAAAGTCGCCGGATGGGTCCACATGCGGACATTCATCGCAGGCGCGATCAGAACCCGCGTGTCGGTTGCCAGCAGCAGGGTCGAGGCCAGATCATCGGCGCGGCCCTGGGCCATCTTTGCCATCAGGTCCGCCGTCGCCGGTGCGACCACGATCAGGTCCGCGACCCGCGAGAGTGCGATGTGCCCCATACTGGCCTCGTCCGTCAGGTCAAAAAGATCGGTATGAACCTTGGCCCCGGCCAGCGCGGCGACAGACAGCGGGGTGACAAATTCGGTGCCTGCGCGCGTCAGAACCGGCGTCACCGCTGCGCCCCGCTCCTTGATCCTGCGGATCAGGTCAAGCGCCTTGTAGGCGGCAATGCCGCCGCCAATGATCAGAAGAATGCGCTTGCCCGCCAGCATGAAACGGCCTTCGGTTTGGGACCCCCGTGCTGGTGTAGGGGCCATGTCGGCGGAACTCAACCACCCTGCGGCGGGTCGGCGGCAAAGGCAGCGCAGGGATCGTCGCGCGGGACGGCCTCTGTCACGATCCAAAGGTCATAGGGTTGTTCGGCGGCGGCAGGGCCTTCGACCTGTCCGACCGACAGGACACGCGCCTGCGGGGCCACGCGGGCCAGAACGGCGGGAACGCCCCGGTCCACCCGCGCGTGGCCCGATCCGGTGATGACCGCAACCGGGCCGCCCGTCTCGTCCAGCGCCTGCACCACGGCACGGGCCAGCGCCGCATCGCGCAGCCGCTGGGCCTCGACCATGCCCGCCAGCAGGTCTTCGGGCAGGGCATTGCAATGGGCCTCCCGCTGTTCGGCCTCGCGCAGGGACTGATCTTCGGGCGAAAGCGGGGTTGTCAGACCATATTGCGCCGCATCGGCCCCAAAAACCCTTGCAGCCCCTTCGCTGACCGCGCGTCGCGCATCGCCCGGCGGCAGATCACCGCCAAAGATGCGCGCCTGCGGTGCCGCGGCGAAGATCGGGTGGTACATGGCAAAGTCAGGCCAGCCGGAATTGTGCCAGTCAAGCGCCCGCGCCACTGCGGCGGCATCGCTGCGGTCCGGCGGTGTCTGCAGGGCCTTTTGCGGCGTCAGCATTTCAAGCACCAGTGCGCGGGGTTTCAATGCGGCAACGGCAATGGCCTGATTGCGGTGATGCTCGGGGTTGTCGTGAATCTCGCCCAGGATCACCACATCTGCGGGCAAGAGCCGCCTGAGGGCATCGGCAGCGATCTCCATGGCAACCGCCGGGCTTGCAGCCAGCGCAAACCCGCACAGGCAGATGCCACGCAGCAGGGGGCGCGGATCAGCCAAGGAAATGGCGCACTTCCCTTGATTGCGATTCAAGGCTGCGGCGCATCTTGGCATAGGCGGCCGCTTCCAGCTGTCGGACCCGCTCTTTGGACAATCCCAGTTCTTCGCCCAGCGATTCAAGTGTGCGCGCCGTGTCGCGCAGCTTGCGTTCGGTGACGATGAAGCGTTCGCGCTCGTTCAGCTCCTGCATCGCCTTGATCAGCCAGGTTCGCAGATGGGCGGCATCATGCGCCTCTTCCACACGCTCGGCCGCCTGGTCGTTCTCGTCCTCCAGCGCGTCGATCCATTCGCGCCCTTCATCGTCGGACGACTGGGTGGCATTCAGCGAATAATCGGAACCGGACAGGCGCCCTTCCATCATCTCGACATCCGCAAGCGGGACGCCGACCTCGCGCGCGATCAACTCGCGCAGCTGGTGGCTGTCAAGGGATTCGCCGCGCTGCGCGGCCTCACGCTCCAGCTTGGCCTGCACGCGGCGCAGGTTGAAAAACAGCGATTTCTGCGACGAGGTGGACCCGGTGCGCACCATCGACCAGTTGCGCATCACATAATCCTGGATACTCGCCTTGATCCACCACACCGCATAGGTGGAAAAGCGCACGCCCCGGTCCGGGTCAAACTTGTCTGCGGCCTTCATCAGGCCAAGGCTTGCTTCCTGGATCAAATCATTCATCGGCGCGCCGTAGCGGCGGAACTTTGCGGCCATCGAAATCGCAAGGCGCATGTAGGCGGTGATCAGCCGGTGCAGGGCCTGCTCGTCGCGCCGGTCGCGCCAGGCGTAGGCAAGGCGCAATTCGGTTTCTGCATCCAGCAATTCTGCCTTCATTGCTTGGCGCGACATGGATTGGTCGGTATACCCGTCGAATGCCAACTTTCACCTCCGTGCAATCCCGTGTTCCCTATGCGTGTTACGGGGCCAGGCCGTGACCGGATCAATTGTTTCGCCGCAGATGTGGAAAAATGCCTGCGTCCTTGGCGGTGCCCGATCCGGGAAATCCGCCTTCGCTGAAAATCTGATCACCGCAACCGGGCGGCGGCGCATCTACATCGCAACGGCAGAAGCCTGGGATGACGAAATGCGCGACCGGATTGCGCGCCACAGGCAGGACCGCGGCGAAGGGTGGGAAACCGTGGATGCCCCGCTTGATCTGTCAGCTGCCCTGGCCGCCATTCCTGCCGATGCCGCCGTCGTGGTGGATTGCGCAACCCTGTGGCTGACCAACCACATGCTGGCCGGGCATGATCTGGCCGCAGAGACGGGCCAACTGCTGGCGTCGCTTGCCGCCTGCGCCGCCCCGGTCGCGGTGGTGTCAAACGAGGTCGGCTGGGGCATCGTGCCGGACAATGCGCTTGCCCGGCGGTTCCGCGATGCGCAAGGCAGGCTGAACCAGCTTCTCGCGGCCCAGGCTGACCTGGTGGTGGGGGTCATGGCCGGACTGCCCTTTGCGCTCAAGGGCTGCCTGCCGGGGACATCGCCTTGACCCGGCTGTGGTGGGTGCGCCACGGACCGACCCACGCCCGCGAGATGATCGGCTGGACCGACCGCGCGGCGGACCTGTCGG
The DNA here is from genome assembly GCA_020250175.1 of Rhodobacter sp. Taxonomy (GTDB): domain Bacteria; phylum Pseudomonadota; class Alphaproteobacteria; order Rhodobacterales; family Rhodobacteraceae; genus Aliitabrizicola. The sequence continues at coordinate 108,551 of JADCEN010000022.1, read as the reverse complement.
ACCATGCGGCGGTCACGCGGCTGCGCGACCATCTGCCAAAGGCCCCCGTGGTATCCTCTGACCTCGTCCGCGCGATGCAGACGGCCGCCGCGATCTGCCAGGGCCAGCCCCTGCAACCCTTGCCTGCGCTGCGGGAAATCCACTTCGGCACCTGGGAAGGCCTGCGCTTTGCCGAAGCCGAGGCACGCGACCCCGCCCTGATCCGGCAGTTCTGGGAAGCCCCCGGCGCTGTCGCGGCCCCCGGCGGCGAAAGCTGGAACGACCTGTCAGCGCGCGTCAACAGGGCGGCGGACGCGCTGATTGCGGATCATGACGGCGATCTTGTGGTGGTTGCGCATTTCGGCGCGATTCTGACACAGGTCGAACGCGCGCTGGGCATCTCCACCACCGAAGCCTTTGCGCAGAGGATCGATCCCCTGTCCGTCACCTGCATAGAGGTGCAGTCCGGCATCTGGCATCTGCGCAGCGTCAACGTTGCGCTGTGATCACGACTGGGGATGCGGGGCGGCCAGAACCTGTCATCTTGCGGACGGCGTCAGTCCCGCTTCGTTGTGTCGGACGGAAGGAGACTGCCCTTGAGATATGACCTTGCCATTGGCGACCGCGCCTATTCCAGCTGGTCGCTGCGCGGCTGGCTTTTGTTCGATGCCTTCGGCCTGCCCGTCAGCGTGAAGCGCGCCCAGCTTGACACCGATGAACTGCCACGCCTGCTGGAAGGGTTCTTTCCCGCCCGAAGCGTGCCTGCGATGCGCACCCCCGAGGGCACAGTGGTGTGCGAAAGCCTTGCCATCGCCGAAGAACTGGCCAGCCGCCACCCGGAGGCCGAGCTTTGGCCCAAAGACCCGGCGGCGCGGGCACCTGCCCCTATTCGGGTAAGGCCGTCACCCATTTTCTGGAAACGGGCGGGCGCATCTACGGCTTCTGCAACGCCTTTTGCCGCGACAAGACGGTGGCGGACCCGGAAGCCTGGCAGAAGTTCATGGCCATTCACCAATCGTAAACCTTTTGCCAGCTAATCGTTAACCTTGTTGCAGGGCGAGGCTTGGTCCAATGGTGGCGCGCGCGCATACGGTGGCCTTTGAAGGGGTCGAGGCGCGACCTGTGGAGGTGCAATGCGCCGTCTCGCCCGGACTGCCGGGCTTCACCATTGTCGGCCTGCCGGACAAGGCGGTGTCCGAGGCGCGCGAGCGGGTGCGGGCGGCGCTGTCGGCCATGTCCATCGCCTTGCCGTCCAAACGCATCACGATCAACCTGTCGCCGGCGGACCTGCCCAAGGAAGGTTCGCATTTCGACCTGCCCATCGCCATTGCCTTGCTGGCCGCACTGGACATTCTGCCGAAGGATGCCGTCGACGGCACCCTTGCGCTGGGCGAGCTTTCGCTGGATGGCACGCTGGTGGCGGTGATCGGCGCGCTGCCTGCGGCGATGGCGGCCGCCGAAGAAGACCGCATCCTGCTGTGTCCGCGCGCCTGCGGCCCCGAGGCGGCCTGGGTCGGCGCGACCCAGGTCATCGCGGCAGGTTCGCTGAACGATGTGGTGCGCCACTACACCGGCCAGACCCCGATTGCCGCCGCCGAGGCGGGCGAAGTGCTGGCCGCACCGCAGGGACGGGACCTGCGCGATGTCAAGGGGCAGGAGCGGGCCAAACGGGCGCTGGAAATCGCGGCGGCCGGGCGGCACCATGTGCTGATGGTGGGCAGCCCGGGGTCGGGAAAATCCATGCTGGCCGCGCGCCTGCCCGGTATCCTGCCCGATCTGTCCGCCGCCGAGGCGCTGGAAACCTCGATGGTGCATTCGCTGGCCGGCCTTCTGTCCGAAGGCGGCATCTCGCGCAGCCGCCCCTTCCGCGAGCCGCATCATACGGCGTCAATGGCGGCCATCGTCGGCGGCGGCAAGGGGGCGAAACCGGGCGAGATCAGCCTTGCGCATAATGGCGTGCTGTTCATGGATGAATTCCCCGAGTTTCCGCGCAATGTGCTGGAAACGCTGCGCCAGCCGATTGAAACGGGCGAGGTTGTGGTGTCGCGCGCCAATGCCCATGTGCGCTATCCCTGCCGGTTTCTGCTGATTGCGGCGGCAAACCCCTGCAAATGCGGTTATCTGGCCGACCCTTCGCGCGCCTGCGCCAGGGTGCCTGTCTGCGGCGAAGATTACCTTGGCCGCATTTCCGGGCCGCTGATGGACCGGTTCGATCTGCGCGTCGAAGTGCCGCCGGTAGCCTATACCGATCTTGACCTGCCCGCGACCGGCGACACTTCGGAACAGGTCGCGGCGCGCGTCGCGCGGGCGCGGCAGCGGCAGGCGCAGCGCTTTGCCGGTGCGCCCGGCGTGCGGGTGAATGCCGATGCCGAAGGCGCGCTGCTGGAAGACATCGCCACGCCCGACGCCGACGGGCGCGCCCTGCTGTCGCGCGTGGCCGACCGGTTCGGCCTGTCCGCGCGCGGCTATCACCGCATCCTGCGGGTCGCCCGCACCATCGCCGACCTTGACGGCGAAAACGTCGTGCAAAAGCCCCATATCGCCGAGGCCGTGGGCTACCGGCTGGCCGTCGGCACGAAATCCTGAAACGTCAGGCGGCGCGCCGGGCTTCGATCACCTCCCAGATGCGGGCGGCCCCGTTGATGCCATCGAACCGCTCCAGCTCCTGCAACCCGGTGGGCGAGGTCACGTTGATCTCGGTCAGCCAGTCGCCGATCACGTCGATCCCGACAAAGACCTGACCCTTCGCCTTCAGCTCCGGCCCGATCGCCGCGCAGATCTCCAGATCGCGCGGGGTCAGCCCGGTCTGTTCCGGCCGCCCGCCCGCATGCATGTTCGACCGGGTCTCGCCAGCCTGCGGCACGCGGTTGATCGCGCCCAAAGGCGCGCCGTCGACCAGGATGATGCGCTTGTCGCCCCTGGCGACATCGGGCAGGAATTTCTGCACGATCAGCGGCTCGCGGCTCATGCCCGTGAACAGCTCATGCAGCGAGGCCAGGTTGCGGTCATTGGGGTCCAGCCGGAACACCCCCGCCCCGCCGTTGCCGTAAAGCGGCTTCAGGATGACATCGCCATGTCGCGCCTTGAAGGCGCGGATGGTCGCCAGGTCGCGGGCGATCATGGTGGGCGGGGTCAGCTGCGGATAATTCAGCACCAGCAGCTTTTCGGGCGAGTTGCGCACCCAGAACGGATCGTTCACCACCAGCGTGCCGGGGTGGATGCGCTCCAGGATATGTGTCGTCGTGATATAGCCCATGTCAAAGGGCGGGTCCTGGCGCAGCCACACGACATCAAAGGTTGCAAGGTCCACCTCGGCCTCGGGGCCATAGGTCACGTGGTTGCCCTTTTCGCGGCGCAGATCAATCGGCCAGCCGCGTGCGGTCACGCGGCCTTCGTCGAAAGCCAGCCTGTCGGGCGTGTAGAAGAAAAGCGTATGCCCGCGGGCCTGCGCCTCGATCGCGATGCGAAACGTGCTGTCCGCGTCGATGTTGACGGCCCCGATCGGGTCCATCTGCAGTGCAACCTTCAGGCCCATGCTGTCCTCCGCCATCACGCCCCTACATGGCGCAGCGCGGTTCGGGTTGCAATCATCCGGGGTCAGGCGGCAAAGGCATTCTCGATGATTTCGATGCGGCCCGCGTCATCCACCAGCGCCACGTCGAACCGCGCCGCCGTATCCTGCCCCGCCGGTTCCTGCCCCAGAAAGACGGCGGCCGAGGCATAGATGCGTGCCATCTGCCGACCCGTCAGGTGCAGGGCCGCCTCGGCATGGCTGCGGCTTTGCTTGACTTCGATGAAGATAACTTCGGCACCGTTGCGGGCGATCAGATCAATCTCACCTGCCGCAGAACGCCAGCGGCGCGCGGCGATGGGTGAGCCGGCGGTTTCATAAAGCCGTGCAACCGCCGCTTCCGCCGCAATCCCGGCATGGTAAGACACTGCCCCGCTCATTCCCGTTCCGCCAGTTGCAACGCCATCCGGTAGACATCCTTGCGCGGCAGGTTGAGCGCCGCCGCCACCTCTGCCGCCGCATCCCTGACAGAGCCTTGCCCAAGCGCGTCGCGCAAGGCCGCCTCAATGCTTGCCGCATCCGCCACGCGGTCGCCCGGGCGGTCGACCAGAACAACAATCTCCCCCTTGACCGCCCGGCCTGCGAAAGCTTCGGCAAGCTCCCCAAGGGTTCCGCGCGATACATCCTCGAATCGCTTGGTAAGTTCGCGGCATACCGCAGCCAGGCGTTCTTTTCCGAAAGCTTCCGCCATTTCGGTTAACAGCCGGTTAATGCGCTTTGGCGATTCATAAAGGATCAACGTGGCAGGCACCTGTCCCAGTTCCGCCAGGAAACGCGCCCGCTCTCCCGCGCCGGTCGGCGGAAACCCGGCGAAAAGAAAGCGGTCGCTTGGCAGGCCTGACACCGTCAGGGCTGCCAGCACGGCAGAAGGCCCCGGCGCGGCCAGAACGGCAAGGCCTTCGGCAATCGCGGCGCGGGCCAGCTGGAAGCCCGGATCGGCGATCAGCGGCGTCCCCGCCTCCGGGGCATAGGCCACCGACCTGCCCTCTTTCAGGGCGCGCAACAGGCGCGGGCGCATCGCCTCGCCGTTGTGGTCGTGATAGGCAAGCAGCGGACGGCCGTTCAGGGCGATGCCGTGAATGTCCATCAGATGGCGCAGGCTGCGCGTATCCTCGGCGGCAAGCACATCGGCACCGGCCAGAAGATCAAGGGCGCGCAGGGTGATGTCGCGGGCGGCCCCGATGGGGGTTGCCAGCAGATGAAGGCCCGGCGGCACGGGCCGCAGCAGCGGCTTGGGGGTGCCGGTGGTCACAAAGAATGCTCCCTTCGAAAGTTGCCTTCCTTTGGCGAAGCGCATAGGCTTTGCGCCAAAGCTGGGATTGCCCTGACGAGAAGGAATACCGCATGTTGTCCATTCTGTCGCGGGCCCGCAAGGCCCCGGGTGCGCGCAAGGTTCTGGCATGGGCATCGCTTGGCCTTGCCTCGGTTGGCCTTGCCGCCTGCGATCCTGTCGCAACCGGGCCCTCGGTAACCGGTGGAGGGGCGGTTCAGGTCGCTCTTCTGGTTCCGTCAGGTTCCGGTCAGGCCAGCGATGATTACCTGGCGCGCAGTCTTGAAAACGCGGCGCGGCTGGCGATGGCTGATCTGGGCGGTGTCACGGTTGATCTGCGGGTCTATCCGACCGCCGGTCAGGCCGCGCAGGCGGCGTCTGCGGCCACACAGGCGGTCAGCGACGGGGCTAGGATCATTCTGGGTCCGGTCTTCGCACAAGAAGCCAACGCGGCAGGCAATGCCGTTGCGGCCTCTGGGGTCAGCGTCCTGTCTTTCTCGAACAACCCGGCGATTGCGGGGGGCAATGTCTATGTACTTGGCACCACATTCCCGAACATAGCCAACCGCCTGTCGCGCTATGCGGTGCGGCAGGGCAAGGGCAACATCATGGTCCTGCATGACCGTACACCCGCAGGCGACGCGGGCCGTGCAGCCATAGAGGCCAGCATTGCCGCCGCAAGCGGTTCGGTCGCGGCTGTGATGGGCAACGAATTCTCGCAGAACGGAATCGTGCAGGCTGCCCCTGCCATGGCCGCAGCGGCCCGCAGCAACGGGGCCAATGCGCTGTTCCTTACGGCGGACACCGCCGGGTCCCTGCCACTGCTGACACAGCTCTTGCGCGACAACGGGCTGTCGCCTGCGGTGATCCAGTTCGTCGGGCTGACACGCTGGGATATTCCGCCGGCCACCCTTGCCCTGCCGGGCGTGCAGGGCGGTTGGTTCGCGCTTCCCGATCCGGCGCTGTACGAGCAATATGTCCAGCGGTACACCGCCGCCTATGGCACCCCGCCGCACCCCGTTTCGGGGCTGGCCTATGACGGTATTGCCGCCATCGGCGCGCTGACGCGCAGCGGCGGCGGGCTGTCTGCCCCGGCCCTGACGCAGGGGTCGGGCTTTGCCGGCGTGACAGGGGTGTTCCGCCTGCTTCCGGACGGCTCGAACGAACGCGGGCTGGCGGTGGCAGAGATCCGCAACAATCAGGTCGTCGTCATTGATCCCGCACCCCGCAGCTTTGCCGGTGTCGGCTTTTAGTCCGGCAAAGCCGCTGCCCCCTGTCCTTCCGCAGATGCCGGGGGTCGTTCCCGATGCGCAGGCGCTGGTTGACGCTGTCGCGGCCGGGATCGGGCGCGACACCGAGGCGCGTCTGGCGCGCACCATTGCGGTGCGGCACCTTTCGGATGCGCGGGCGCGCTGCAATGCGGCCCTTGCCGCTGCCTTTGCCACCCATCCGCGCGACGCGCGGGCGCTGGTGCGCGCCCAGTCGGACCTGACCGACGCCCTGGTGACGGCCACGTTGCAGATTGCCATGCATCATCTGCACCCCCTTGCCAACCCGACCGAGGCAGAGCGTGTCGCCGTGCTGGCTGTCGGCGGATATGGCCGGGCCGAGATGGCCCCCCATTCCGATGTCGATCTGCTGTTTCTCACGCCGTGGAAGATCACGCCCTGGGCGGAATCAGTGATCGAGAGCATGCTGTACATGCTGTGGGACCTGCGGCTGAAGGTGGGGCATGCCAGCCGCACGGTGAAGGACTGCCTGCGCCTGGGCCGGGAAGACATCACGATCCGGACCGCCCTGCTGGAGCACCGCTTTGTCGCCGGTCATGCCCCGCTGGCAGAAGATCTTGGCGAGCGGCTGTGGAATGACCTGTTCCGCAACACCGGCCCCGAATTCATCGAGGCCAAGCTGGCCGAGCGGGCCGAGCGCCACCGCAGGCAAGGTGGCCAGCGCTATGTGCTGGAGCCCAATGTCAAGGAGGGCAAGGGCGGCCTGCGCGACCTGCAGACCCTGTATTGGATCGGCAAGTACCTGCACCGGGTCGCCTCGCCCGAAGGCCTTGTGGCGGCCGGCCTCTTCACGCAGGACGAATACCAGACCTTTGCGCGGGCCGAGAATTTTCTTTGGGCTGTCCGCTGCCAGATGCATTACGCGACCAGGCGTGCCACCGATCAGCTGACCTTCGACCTGCAGGTCGAGGTGGCAGAGCGTATGGGCTATGCCGATTCGGGCGGTCGCCGGGCCGTCGAGCATTTCATGCAGGAGTACTTCCGGCACGCCACCCGGGTCGGAGAGTTGACACGCATCTTCCTGACCCAGCTTGAAGCGCGCCATGCCAAGCCGGAAGCGGCGATCAGCGGGCTGTTGCGCCGCAGGAAGCGGCTCCGCGCCGGGCTGAAGCTGGTGCAGGGCCGGATCGACGTGGAGTCGGCATCGGATTTCCTGGCCGACAAGCTGAACCTGCTGCGCATCTTCGAAGAATCCCTGCGAACCGGCTATCTTCTGCATCCCGGTGCCATGCGGCTGATTGCGGCCAATCTGGGCCTGATCGATGACGACATGCGGTCAGACCCCGAGGCTGTGCATATCTTTCTGGACCTGCTTCTGAAGCACGGCAATCCGGAACGGTCCCTGCGCTGGATGAACGAATTGGGTGTGCTCGCGGCCTTCATCCCCGAGTTTGAACCGATCGTCGCGATGATGCAGTTCAATGTCTACCATCACTACACGGTCGACGAACACACGATCCAATGCATCAGCACGCTGGCCCAGATCGAACGCGGCGAGTTGATCGAAGAGCTTCCCGTCGTCAGCCGGATCCTGGCCGAGGGCGTGAACCGCCGGGTCCTGTACATGGCCCTGTTGATGCATGACATGGGCAAGGGTCGCCCCGAGGATCATTCCATCCTGGGCGCGCAGATCGCCCGGCGCGTCGCCCCCCGGCTTGGCCTGTCGCCCGAAGAGTCGGAAACAGTCGAATGGCTGGTGCGCTATCACCTGCTGATGTCGGATATTGCCCAGAAGCGTGATCTGAGCGATCCGCGCACGGTGCGCGATTTTGCCAAGGCGGTGAAGGCCAGGGAACGGCTGGACCTGCTGACAGTGCTGACAGTGTGCGACATTCGCGGCGTGGGGCCGGGCACCTGGAACAACTGGAAGGCCATGCTGCTGCGCCAGTTGTACTGCGACACGGCCACGGCCCTGGAAGGCGGGCTTGAAACCCTGAACCGGGCCCGGCGCGAGGACGAGGCCAAGCGCGCCCTGCGCGATGTCCTGTCGGACTGGGACGCAAGGGACCTGCGCGCCGAGACCGCCCGCCACTACCCCCCCTACTGGCAGGGCCTGACAACCGAGACGCAGGCCGTCTTTGCCCGGCTGCTGCGCGGCCTGCGGGATGACGAGATCAGGATCGACCTGCACCCGGAAGTCGCCCGCGATGCCACACGCGCCTGCTTTGCGCTTGCCGACCATCCGGGCATCTTCTCGCGGCTGGCGGGGGCGCTGGCGCTGGTGGGGGCCAATGTGGTCGATGCGCGCACCTACACGTCCAAGGACGGCCATGCGACGGCGGTGTTCTGGATTCAGGACGTGGAAGGCAAGCCCTACGCGGCGGCCAGGCTGCCGCGCCTGCGCGGCATGATCGACAAGACGCTGAACGGCGAAATCAAGGCCCGCGACGCGCTGAAGGACCGCGACAAGGTCCGCAAGCGCGAAAGCCAGTTCCGCTTTCCCACACATATTGTCTTCGACAACGAAGGCTCCGAGATTTACACCATCATCGAGGTGGATACCCGCGACCGCCCGGGCCTGCTGTATGACCTGACGCGCACGCTGGCGGTGAGCAACATCTACATTGCCTCGGCCGTGATCGCGACCTACGGTGCCCAGGTTGTCGATACCTTCTATGTCAAGGACATGTTCGGCTTGAAGCTGCACACCAAATCGCGCCGGGACACGCTGGAACGCAAGCTGCGGCAGGCTATTGCCGAAGGCGCGGAACGGGCGCTCGGTTGATCTGCATCGCCCGCCCCCGCCGCCGCACCGATCCTTGCGGCCTGCCCCGGCACCGCGACCTGCCGGACCGGGTGTAACATGCAGCCCATCCGCCTGCTGCGGGGCTTCCTGACCGTCGGGAGCTGGACCTTTGTCAGCCGGCTGGTCGGGTTCCTGCGCGATGTGATGATGGCGGCCTATCTGGGCGCGGGTCCGGTGGCCGAGGCGTTTCTTATCGCCTTTTCCCTGCCCAACATGTTCCGCCGCTTCTTTGCCGAAGGGGCTTTCAACATGGCTTTCGTGCCGATGTTCAGCAAGAAGCTGGAATCGGGTGAGGATGCGCAGGGCTTTGCCCGCGATGCCTTCAACGCGCTTGCGGGCGTGCTGATCGTGGTCACGATCATCGGCACCCTTGCCATGCCGGCGCTGGTCTGGGCCATGGCCAGCGGCTTTGTCGGGGATGCGCGCTTTGACCTCGCTGTGCTGTTCGGGCGGATCGCCTTTTCCTACATTCTGTTCATCTCGCTGGTCGCCATGCTGTCGGGCGTGCTGAACGCCTTTGGCCGGTTTACCGAAGCCAGCTTCGTGCCGGTGCTGATGAACCTGATGTTCATCGCCGCCATGCTGATTGCGGCGCGGGCAGGCTGGGACATGGGCCTGACTTTGGCCTGGACCGTGCCCATAACCGGCATTGCCCAGCTTGCCTTTACATGGATATCGGCCCATCGGGCCGGGCTGCGCTTTACCCCCGGCTGGCCAAGGATCACGCCCGATCTGAGACGGCTTGCCTATATCGCGGGTCCGGCCCTGCTGGCGGGCGGGGTGGTGCAAATCAACCTGCTGGTGGGCCGTCAGGTCGCGTCCTATACCGAAGGGGCCGTGGCCTGGCTGTCATGGGCGGACCGGTTGTATCAGCTGCCGCTGGGTGTGGTGGGCATTGCCATCGGTACCGTTCTGCTGCCCGACCTGTCGCGCCGCCTGCGCGGGGGCGATATGCAGGGCGGGCGTGACAGCCTGAACCGCGGGGCGGAATTTGCCCTGGCGCTGACCCTGCCCGCCTCCGTGGCCCTTGTGGTCATCGCCCTGCCGCTGACCACCGTTCTGTTTCAGCGTGGGGCCTTCAATGCGGATGACGCGGCGAACACCGCCCTTGCCCTTGCCGCCTATGGCATCGGCCTGCCCGCCTTCGTGCTGCACAAGGTGCTGCAACCGCTGTTCTACGCGCGCGAAGATTCGCGTCGCCCGTTCCGCTATGCGGTGATTTCCATGCTGGTCAACGCGGGCTTTGCGGTGGGATTCATGCCGGTCATCGGCTTCATGGCCGCAGCCTTGGCCACGACCGTCGCAGGCTGGGTCATGGTCTGGCAGCTTTGGGCCGGGTCACGCGCCATGGGCGAGGCGGCGCAGACGGATGCGCGGCTGCGCCGCCGGCTGCCGCGGATGGTTGCGGCCTCTGCCCTGATGGGCTGCTGCCTTTGGGCCGGGGCAATTGTTCTTGGCCCGGCCCTCGGCACGCCGGGGCTGCGCTATGCCGCCCTGGCCGGACTTGTGGCCACGGGTATCGTCAGTTACTTCGGCTTTGGCACGCTGTTGGGGGCGTTTCGCCTTGCGGATTTCAGGGCAGCGCTGCGCCGTCAGCGCTGACGCAGCTTGTCGCGGACCCGCCCCCACCCGCCGGGTGAGACGACAAAGGACAACAGAAACCCGGCCAGGAAACCGGCAAGGTCGGCCACCCATTCCCAGCCGCCGCCAATGATCATGCCGAACAGAAGCTGAAAGCCCAAAAGAAAGCCGATCAGCGTGAAGGCGCGGTATTTGTTGGCCCCCACCGCCGCCAGATTGACCCAAAGCAGGAAGGTGAAACCCCCGATCAACCCGTAAACCGGCGGATAACCCCCGATCAGCGGGGCCTGAAGGCCGGGGATCAGCGTAAGGGCCAGCGCGCCTGCGATTGCCGCGCCAAAGAACACCACCAGAACCGCCCACCAGCAAAAGACCTCGCCCACCATCTTGCCGATGGCCAGCAGGATGACGATCACGAACAATGCATGGGTAAAGCTTGAATGGATGACGGGATAGGTCACGATCCGCATCAGCTGATCCGGCGGAAAGGCCGACTGATCGATCATCTGCCGCATCAGGTCCGGCGAGAAGGCAAAGCGCTGCACGGCGTCCAGCCGCCAGCCCACCGCGTCGGGGCCGCCCGCCAGGCCGCGTGCGCCCAGGTTCACCACCACCTCCATCGCGATGATCGGCAGGGCCAGCGCCCAGACCACGGGCGGCAGCGGGTTCAGGGGCGGGGCGTTGGTATCCTGCATCGTCGGGCCTTTCCGGGTCATCGCGCGGGCCTGGGCCCAACGTTTGGCGGTAACGGGCGTCGTTGACGCCCCCGCGCCCCAGCGATAAGCCCAAGAGACAACTTATTCCAGACGGAGTCCGTCATGGCCGGGCCGGTCCAAACGCCTCAGGCAGCGTCCTCGCGCATCTTCTCGGGCATTCAGCCGTCGGGGGGATTGACGCTTGGCAATTACCTTGGCGCGCTCAAGCGCTTTGTCGAAAAGCAGGACGAGGGGATCGAGACGATCTATTGCCTTGTCGACATGCACGCGATCACCGTCTGGCAGGACCCGGCGAAGCTGCGTCACGCCACCCGCGAAGCCGCCGCCGGCTTCATCGCGGCGGGCATCGACCCGGCACGGTCGATCCTGTTCAACCAAAGTCAGGTCAGCGCCCATGCCGAACTGGGCTGGATCTTCAATTGCGTCGCGCGCATGGGCTGGATGAGCCGGATGACCCAGTTCAAGGACAAGGCAGGCAAGAACAGCGAAAACGTGTCGCTGGGCCTGTTCGCCTATCCGGCGCTGATGGCCGCCGACATCCTGGCCTACAAGGCCACCCATGTGCCGGTGGGCGAGGATCAGAAGCAGCATCTGGAACTGTGCCGCGACATCGCCCTGAAATTCAACAACGACTACGGCGTCGATTTCTTTCCCGTGGTGGAACCCGTGATCGAAGGGGCCGCGACCCGCGTCATGAGCCTGCGCGACGGCACAAAGAAGATGTCGAAATCCGATCCTTCCGACCAAAGCCGCATCAACCTGACCGATGATGCCGATGAGATTGCACGGAAAATCCGCAAGGCCAAGACCGATGCCGACCCCCTGCCCGACAGGCTTGACGGGCTGAGCGGCCGACCCGAGGCGCGCAATCTGGTCAACATCTATGCCGCCCTTGCCGGACACACGCCCGAGCAGGTCGTCACCGATTTTGCCGGCGCGCAGTTTGGCACCTTCAAGCCGGCGCTGGCCGACCTTGCCGTGGCAAAACTTTCGCCGATAACCACCGAAATGGTGCGGCTGATGAAGGACCCCGGCGAGATCGACCGGATCCTGGGCGAAGGGGCCGACCGCGCCGATGGCATCGCCCGCCCGATCCTGCGTGACGTCTATGAGATCACCGGCATGATCCGGTCCCCCGGGCGCAGGTGACATGCTGCGGCCTGTGGCAAGGGCCTGTCTGACGCTTTGCCTGATGCTGTCGCTTGTCACCACGGGGCTGGCGGGGCTGCGCATTGCGCGCGACCCGCTGGTCGCCCCCCTGATCGACCGCAGCGGGCAGCAGATTGTCGCGGCAACAGACCGTCTGATGGCCGAATATGCCACGGCAGACCGGGTTGCCGCCCTGATGGCCGAAAGGCTTGGCGAGACCCGGCGCAACTGGGTGGCGATCGAGGCGCTGGAAGAGGTTGCGGCCGAGCGTGGCCTTGCCCTGCCACCCGCCCTGACCGCCGCACGCGCCGCAGCCTGGGAAGAGGATTCGGACTGGATGACAGGCATCGGCGAATGCGCGCGCTGCGCCTATGATCCCGCCACCTGCACCCTGTCGAATGTGCTGTTGTGCCAGGTTCCTGTTGCCCTGACGCCGCTGGGCGACATTGCCGGCATTGCGCGTGCGGGCAGCGCAGCCGCCACCGGCGGCGATGTGGACGAGATCGACCTGGGCCTGTCCGTTATCGGACTGGGGGCGACGGCGCTTGTGCTGGCCTCTGGCGGGTCATCGGCCCTGGTCAAAATCGGGGCCTCTACCGCCCGGCTGGCGAGACGGATGAACCTTCTGTCCCCCCGCCTGACGGCCGAGGGGCTGGCGGCACTGCGCCGCGGGGTGGACTGGGCCGCCCTGTCGGCGGTGCGCAGCAGCGACGATCTGGCGCGCGCGGTGCGGATGGATGTGCTGGCCCCGGTCATCGCCGTCGTGGGCGACATGGGCCGCGTTCAGGGTGCGGTCGGCACCACCCGTGCGCTGCACCTGCTGACCTATATCGACGATGCCGCAGACGCCCGCCGCATGGCGCGCGCAACCGAGGCGCTGGGGGCACGGGCGGTGGGGCGGATCGAAGTTCTGGGCAAGGCGCGGTTCCTGCGGGCGACGATCCGCTGGTCGGACGCTGCCCGCACCGTCATGGCGGGCCTTCTTGGCTTTCTGGGGTCGCTTGCCGCCCTGGTGGCCAGTGCCCTGCAAGGGGCGGGGCTGCGCCTGTTGCGTCAACTGGCCCGCTGACACCCGCCTGTCACGGAATCGATTCACGGACCTGCAATGCTCGGCTCAGGGTACCACTGCGCACCCGTGCCGGGCACACCTGGCCCCCGTCCCTGCCGTGCCCGGGCTCTCCCCGGCCCCGCACAGCCGCCCGGCATCCCCCGGACCCCGCATGGTCCGGGGGTTTTTCCCTGCGCGCCGGCCCCTGTCGCGGCTGGACCCGGCCGCGGCAGAGTGATTAACTCTGCCAGGTCAACGGGGAAAAAGGGCATGGCATTCGGCACGCAGATCCGCACCTGGTTTGGGGGGCGCCGCCACGGGGGCGACCTGCGCGTGATGCGCGCGTCTGACCATGGCCTGTGGCAGGGTTCCAGCGTTTTCGGCGAGGCGCGCCGGTTAGACGGGGTCTGCCCCGATCTTGCCGTTCATTGCGCCCGCGACGGCCTTCGAGGACCGCCGGCATGAGGTGGGCCTGTGACGAAACGTGTGCGGCAGATTTACCGGGATTGGGCCATGCGTGACGCATGACGCACAGTCCCGGACCAGTGGCAGAGGGTCGGTGATGCGCAAGTTCCTTGTGGTGCTGGACGAATCCCGCGAATGCCTGAACGCCATGCGCTTTGCCGCCCTTCGGGCCGCGCATACCGGCGGCGGCGTACAGATTCTGTCGGTCATCCGGCCCGAGGAGTTTGGAACCTGGATCGGCGTGGCCGACCTGATGCGCGACGAGGCACGGGAGCGTATCGTGGCCCATTTCGAGGTGTTTGCGAAATGGATGCGTGACAAGCAGGGGGTGGACCCGGAACTTGTGATCCGCGAGGGCGATCCGGTGGCGGAGATTCTGGCGCAGGTCCGCGAAGACCCGGCCATCGGTGTGCTGGTTCTGGGGGCCAGCCACGAAAAATCGGGGCCGGGGCCGCTGGTGACGCAACTGTCCAGAAACTCCGGCAATCTGCCGGTTCCGATCACCATCGTTCCGGGGGATATGTCCAAGGAACGCCTGGAAGAAATCACCTGATCCGGCGCGGCTGGGCGCGGCTGAGATCGCGACACCGCACATCCGAATCAGGAGGAACAACGCGGACCGATCACGGTCTTTTTCGGTCACGGCTTCCGTCGGCAGGGGCCGGCCGCAAAGGGAAAGGACCTGCGGCACACCGGGCCGGGCGTTCGCAGGGTGCACAAGGGGGCTCGGGACGTCTGGCGGCACGTTCAGGAACGGTTCCGGGCGGGCCTTTCTGGCGGGCAGGAAGGGGGGCGAAAGCGGACAGGGCGGACGGCGATGATCCTGCCGGCCGGTTCGCCCCGGCGGAGGGGTTCCCGCAGCTTTCCCCCATTCAGCCGCGGCCGGAATACGCGCAAGGCCGTGGCCGACCGTCATTCTTGGAATCATTCCAATTCTTGACATGCCGCCCCCCAGGGCACATATCGACAGGGAACAGTCGGAGATCACAATGTTCATCCAGACCGAATCCACCCCGAATCCTGCCACGCTCAAGTTTCTTCCGGGGCAGACCGTGCTGGAGGTGGGCACCGCCGATTTTCCCAGCGCGGAGGCCGCCGGAACCTCGCCGCTGGCAAAGCGCATTTTTGCCGCTGGCGGCGTGACGGGTGTGTTTTTCGGGACCGATTTCGTCACCGTGACAAAGGCCGATGCAACCGCATGGGAACATGTGAAGCCCGCGATCCTGGGGGCGATCATGGAGCATTACCAGTCGGGCGCACCGGTTCTGGAAGGCGAACAGGCGGCATCGGGGCACAAAAGCCATGACGGCCCGGATGGCGACATCGTGCGCCAGATCAAGGAACTGCTTGATACCCGCGTCCGGCCCGCCGTGGCGCAGGACGGTGGCGACATCACCTTCCACGGCTTTGACCGGGGTGTGGTATATCTGCACATGCAAGGTGCCTGTGCGGGCTGCCCGTCATCCACGCTGACGCTCAAGATGGGCATCGAGAACCTGCTGCGCCACTACATCCCCGAAGTGCTTGAGGTGCGGCCTGTTGCCGCCTGAGCCTGTTGTTCTGGCTTTCGATACCTCGGCCGCGCATTGCGCGGCCGCTGTCGTTTCCGGCAGCCGCATTTTGGCCCAGCGCATCGAACCGATGGACAAGGGCCAGGCCGAACGCCTGATGCCCCTTCTGGCCGAGGTTCTGGCCGAAGCGCAGATGGGCTATGCCGGGCTGTCGGCCATCGGCGTGGGCACCGGTCCCGGCAATTTCACTGGCGTGCGGATTTCGGTGGCGGCGGCCCGCGGCCTTGCCCTGGGCCTTGGCATTCCCGCCATTGGCGTCAGCGGGTTCGAGGCACTTGCCGCCGGATTGCCCGATGATGTGGTGACGCTGCTGGACGCGCGGCGCGGTGCGCTTTGGGTGGCAGGCAAAGGGCTTGAGCCGCAGCTGATGGACCCGCCTGTATTCCCGGACCAGATCAAAGGCCGTCCCCTTGCGGGACACCGCGCGGCAGAGCTGGCCCTGCAAACCGGCGGGACCCTGCTTGAACAGCCCCTGCCCATGGCTGTGGCGATTGCCCGCCTTGCCGCAGCGCGCCTGGGCACGCCGCAGCCCCGCCCGGCCCCCATGTACCTTCGTGCCGCCGACGCCGCCCTGCCAACCGAGCCGCCGCCGGTCATTCTGCCATGACACCGGCGGAACTGGCAGGGCTGCACGCGCGGTGCTTTACCGTGCCCCGCCCGTGGTCGGTGTCTGAATTCGAAACCTTCCTTGCGGCCCCGGCAACTGTGCTGACGGCAGAGCCGGGCGGCTTTGCACTGGGTCAGGTGGTGGCCGACGAGGCCGAATTGCTGACCATCGCCGTGGCACCCGGCGAACGGCGGCAGGGTTTGGGGCGCCGCCTGCTGGACTTGTTCCTGTCGGAATGCGCGGCGCGCAGCGCATCGGCCGTTTTTCTGGAGGTTGATGCGGGAAACGCGGCGGCACTTGGGTTGTACCGGTCCGCAGGATTCAGCCCGGCGGGCAGGCGGCGGGCCTACTACCATGCCCCTGATGGCACCGCGACGGATGCCCTGATCCTGCGGCGGGCAACCGGCCCAGCCCTGCCTGAAAGGTGATCGGGCGGCTCCTGCCCGGCCAGCGCGCGGCGGGGCCGCAAAGAATCGGGCTTGACCGGCCTTCACGTTCCGGCCCTAAATCGCAGGCAATCCGGCGGGATCGCCCGACGGCAGCCAGACACCACAACCGGGAGGGTTCGATGACCTACATGAAATCACTGCTTGGCGCAGCGGCAACGCTTGCGATGACGGCCGGCATATCGCTGGCCGACCCTGCGATCATCTTTGACCTTGGCGGCAAATTTGACAAATCCTTCAACGAGGCGGCCTTCAACGGTGCCAAGAAATGGGCCGCTGAAACCGGCGGCACGTTCAAGGAACTGGAAATGCAGTCCGAAGCGCAGCGCGAGCAGGCCCTGCGCCGCCTGGCAGAATCGGGTGCCAACCCCATCGTCATGACCGGCTTTGCCTTTGGCGATGTGCTGAACCAGGTGGCCCCCGACTATCCCGATACCCGGTTTGCCATTGTCGATATGGTGGTTGAACAGCCGAACGTGAAATCCATCGTCTTCACCGAACAGGAAGGCTCCTACCTTGTGGGGATGCTGGCCGCCATGGCCTCCAAGACCGGGACGGTGGGCTTCATCGGCGGGATGGACATTCCGCTGATCCGCCGCTTCGGCTGCGGCTATGCCCAGGGCGTCAAGGCGGTGAACCCCGATGCCAAGATCATCCAGAACATGACCGGCACCACCCCGGCCGCCTGGAATGACCCGGTCAAGGGTGCCGAGTTGACCGCCGCCCAGATCAGCCAGGGCGCAGATGTGATCTTTGCCGCAGCCGGTGGCACCGGCATCGGCGTGCTGCAGGCCGCAGCCGACGGCGGCATCCTGTCGATCGGCGTAGACAGCAACCAGAACCACCTGCACCCCGGCAAGGTTCTGACCTCGATGCTCAAGCGCGTGGATGTTGCGGTCTATAATGCCTTCAAGGAAGGTGAAAACCTGGCCGCAGGCTTATCGGTCCTGGACCTGAAGGCGGATGGCGTCGGCTATGCGCTGGACGACAACAATGCCGCCCTGCTGACGCAGGACATGCAGGATACGGTCAACGCCGCCGCTGGCAAGATCAAGGCCGGTGAACTCACGGTGCATGACTTCATGTCTGACAACGCCTGCCCGGTTGAATAAGGGCCCGTGGTGACCGGCGACACCACTTCGGGGCGGCAGGCAACTGCCGCCCCATTGCCACCCGCCATCGAATTGCGCGGCATTTCCAAGGCGTTCGGCCCGGTGCAGGCCAACAAGGACATCTCCATTCTGGTGCGCCCCGGCACCATCCACGGCATCATCGGCGAAAACGGTGCCGGAAAGTCGACGCTGATGTCGATCCTTTACGGGTTCTACAAGGCGGATTCGGGCGAGATATTCATCAACGGCACACCCGTCCAGATCCCCGACAGCCAAAGTGCGATCCGCGCCGGCATCGGCATGGTATTCCAGCATTTCAAGCTGGTGCAGAATTTCACCGTCCTTGAAAACGTCGTGCTGGGTGCCGAAGATGGCCGCCTGCTGCGCCCGTCGCTGGCCAAGGCCCGCCGCGCGCTGGAAGACCTCAGCCGCGAGTACGAGCTTGATGTCGATCCCGATGCCCTGATCGAAGACCTTTCGGTCGGGCTTCAGCAGCGGGTGGAAATCCTCAAGGCCCTGTACCGCCAGGCAGAAATCCTGATCCTGGATGAACCGACAGGTGTGCTGACCCCCGATGAGGCCGACCATCTGTTCCGCATTCTGGGCGGGCTGCGCGACCAGGGCAAGACGGTGATCCTGATCACCCACAAGCTGCGCGAGATCATGCAGATCACCGACACCGTCAGCGTCATGCGGCGCGGCGAGATGGCGGCAACCGTCCGGACTGCCGGGACCAGTCCCGAACAGCTTGCCGAGCTTATGGTGGGCCGCAAAGTTCTGCTGCATGTCGAAAAGCGCCCCGCCACCCCCGGCAAGACCGTGCTGGAGGTGCAAGACCTGCGGGTAAAGGACGAGGACGGCGTCGAACGGCTGAAGGGCATCAGCCTGCACATCCGGGCGGGCGAAATCCTGGGGATAGCGGGCGTCGCGGGCAATGGTCAGTCGGAACTGCTGGCAGTGTTGGGCGGCATTGCCAACGGCACCGGCAGCGTGCGGCTGAACGGACAGGCGCTGGACCTGACGGGGCGGCATTCCGACGGGCAGTCGCGGCGGCGTCAGGGCATTGCCCATGTGCCCGAAGACCGCCAGCGCCTGGGCCTGATCATGGAGTTCACCGCCTGGGAAAACATGGCCTTCGGCTATCACAATGCGCCGGAATACCAGAAGAACGCCCTGTTCATGGACAATGATGCGCTGCGCGCCGATACCGCCCGCAAGATGGAACGCTTTGACGTGCGCCCGCCGATCCCGACGCTTGTTGCGAAAAGCTTCAGCGGCGGCAATCAGCAGAAGATCGTCGTCGCACGCGAGATCGAACGCAACCCGGACCTGCTTCTGGTCGGCCAGCCCACGCGGGGCGTGGATATCGGCGCGATCGAATTCATTCACAAGCAGATCGTGGCGCTGCGTGACGCGGGCAAGGCGATTCTGCTGGTCAGCGTGGAGTTGGACGAGATCCTGAGCCTGTCCGACCGCATCGCGGTGATGTTCGACGGGCGCATCATGGGCGAACGCGACCCGTCCGGAACCAACGAGCGGGAACTGGGCCTGCTGATGGCCGGGGTCGGCGGACCCGACCCGGTGAAAGGGGCGGCATGATGGACAAGCTTCCAAAATGGGCCGATCTGGTGCTGGTGCCGCTGGTCAGCCTTCTTCTTGCCGCCGTCATCTCGGCACTTGTCATCCTGGCCATCGGGCAGGACCCGATGGAGGCGCTGAACGTCATGGTCACGGGTGCGCTCGGCTCTCCCTATGGCTGGGGCTACACGCTTTACTACGCAACCAGCTTCATCTTCACGGGCCTTGCTGTGACGATTGCCTTCCATGCCAGCCTGTTCAACATCGGCGGCGAAGGGCAGGCGCAGCTGGGCGGCCTGGGTGTGGCGCTGGTCTGCCTGGCGCTGCCCTGGCCGCACTGGACGCTGGCCCTGCTGGCGGCAGGGCTTGGGGCCGCGCTGTTCGGGGCCGCCTGGGCCGCGATCCCGGCCTATCTGCAGGCGCGGCGCGGCAGCCATATCGTGATCACGACGATCATGTTCAACTACATCGCCTCGGCGCTGATCGTGTTCATGCTGGTCGATGTGCTGCGCCCTGCGGGCCAGATGGATCCGGCAACGGCGCGCTTTCCGCCCGGCACCAACCTGCCCACCCTTGACCAGATTCCGGGTTTCAACCTGATCTTCACCAAGACCGTGCCCGCCAATGTCACGCTTCTGGTAGCCCTGGCGGCCTGTGTGCTGGTCTGGGCGATCCTGTGGCGCACCCGGCTGGGATATGAAATCCGCGCCTTCGGCAGGTCGGAACCGGCGGCGCGTTATGCCGGGATCAACCCGTTCCGCATCATCATGATCACCATGCTTTTGTCCGGTGCGCTTGCCGGGCTGATGTCGATCAACAACGTGATGGGCGAAAGCGAACGCCTGGTGCAGAATTCCACCGAAGGGGCCGGGTTCATCGGCATCGCCGTGGCGCTGATGGGGCGCAACCACCCCTTCGGCGTCCTGCTGGCGGCCCTGCTGTTTGGCTTCCTTTACCAGGGCGGAGCCGAGCTTGGGTTGTGGACATCGATCCCGATCGAGTTGCGCATCGTGGTGCAGGGTCTGGTGATCCTGTTCACCGGCGCGCTGGACCAGATGGTGCGCATGCTGCTGGGCTGGCTGTTCCGCTTTGGCAGCCCGAGGGCCGCGTGATGGATTTCGCAACCCTCATCCAGATACTCGATTCCACCCTGCGGCTGGCAACGCCCCTGCTGCTGGCCTGTCTGGCGGGCCTCTTTTCCGAACGTGCGGGGATTTTCGACATCGGGCTGGAAGGCAAGATGCTGATGGCTGCCATGGCTTCGGGCGCGGTGGCGGCGCTGACGGGATCGGTCTGGCTGGGGTTGGGGGCGGGGATTGCGGCCTCGCTGCTGCTGGCGGCGCTCCACGGGGTCGCGTCGATCACCTTCCGGGGCAATCAGCTGATCTCGGGCGTGGCGCTGAATTTCCTGGCTTCGGGGATCACCGTCCTGGTGGCGCAACGGCTGTTCGGCCAGGGCGGGCGCACGCCGCCCCTGGATGGTGCCGCGCGCTTCAACCACCTGACCCTGCCCTTCGCCGATGCGGTCAGGGATGTGCCCATCCTTGGGCCGATCTATGCCGACCTGCTGTCGGGCCATACGATCCTGACCTATGTCGCGCTGCTTGCGGTTCCGGCGACGGCCTGGGTCCTGTATCGCACGCGCTTTGGTCTGCGTCTGCGGGCGGTGGGCGAGAATCCGGCCGCGGTGGATACGGCCGGAATTTCGGTGGTTGGTCTGCGCTATGCTGCCGTGGCGATCACGGGCATCCTGTGCGGGCTGGCGGGGGCCTATATGGCAACGGCGCTGCAAGCGGGTTTCGGGCGCGAAATGACCGCCGGTCGCGGCTATATCGCGCTTGCGGCCCTGATCTTTGCCAAATGGCGGCCCTGGGGGGCGCTGTGGGCCACGCTGCTGTTCGGCTTTTTCCAGGCGCTGGCGCTGCGCCCCGATGTTGTCGAAGGGGTGGCCGGGGTGAAGATACCGGTCTCGCTGCTGGATGCGCTGCCCTATATCCTGACGGTGCTGGTGCTGGCGGGCTTTGTCGGCAAGGCGATCCCGCCCCGTGCGGGAGGTGAGCCCTATGTCAAAGAGCGCTGAGCTTGCCGCCCTGATCCGGGAGCGCGCGGGTGCGGCACCGGTGCGCCTGGGGCTGATCCTTGGCTCGGGCCTTGGTCCTCTGGCGGGTGCCGTGCAGGGCGTGGCCATCGATTACGCCGACCTGCCCGGCTTTCCGCACGCCGCTGTCTCGGGGCACACACCCAAACTGGTTGTGGGCGATCTGGAAGGCGTCCGCGTTGCCGTCTTCGGCGGGCGCGCCCATTACTATGAAAGCGGCAACCCGGCGGTGATGCGCCTGCCGCTGGAGGTGCTCAAGGCCCTGGGGGCCGAAGCGGTGATTGCCACCAATGCCGCCGGATCGATGCGCGCGGATATCCGGCCCGGCGATCTGATGCTTTTGTCCGATCACATCAATTTCTCGGGCCTCAACCCGCTGATCGGTGAGCCGACCGATGCCCGCTTCGTCCCGATGACCGAGGCGCATGATCCGGCCCTGCGCGCCCGCCTGCGCGCTGCGGCAGAGGCCGTAGGCGTGGCTCTGCCCGAAGGCGTCTATGCCTGGTATTCCGGCCCCTCGTTCGAAACCCCCGCCGAGATCCGGGCGATCCGCCTGCTGGGCGGGGATGCGGTGGGCATGTCGACGGTGCCCGAAGTGATCCTGGCGCGCTTTCTTGGGCTGCGCGTGGCTGCGATATCGTCCGTCACGAACATGGCCGCCGGCCTCAGCGACGAAAAGATCAGCCACGAGCACACCCGGGCCATGGCCCCGCTGGGCGCGGCGAAGCTGGAAAAGGTCCTGCGGCGCATGTTGCGCGGGCTTGGCAGCGACCCGATCTGAGTCCGCCGTGCAAGGGTGCCGGGGCAATCCGCGCCCCGGATACGGTTGTGGTTTGACAGTGTTGCCGCAGCGGGCGAAGGCTTTGTCACAAGCCCCTGTCCCGCACGGCCGCAATGCAAATATACCTGCCGATCGCCGAGGTTTCGGTCAACATCTTCGTCCTTCTGGGGCTGGGCGGCATTGTGGGCTTTCTGTCCGGCATGTTCGGCGTGGGCGGCGGATTCCTGATCACGCCGCTGCTGTTCTTCATCGGCATCCCGCCCGCCATTGCGGTGGCCACCGGTGCCAACCAGGTCGTCGCCTCGTCGGTGTCGGGGGTGCTGGCGCATCTGCGGCGGCGGACGGTGGATTTCCGCATGGGGCTGGTGCTGCTGGCGGGCGGTCTTGCGGGTTCCACGCTGGGGATCGGCGTTTTTTCGCGGCTCAGCGCGGCGGGCCAGGTCGATCTGCTGATCCAGCTGTCCTATGTGCTGTTTCTGGGACTGATCGGCACCCTGATGCTGCAGGAAAGCCTGCGTGCCCTGCGCCGCACCACCCGGCCCGGGACAAAGCCGCGCCGCAGCCATGAACACCTGCTGGTGCACCGCCTGCCGCTGAAGATAAAGTTCCGCACCTCGGGGCTGTACATCAGTGTCGTTCCCCCGATTCTTGTCGGGGCCCTGGTCGGCTTTCTGGCGGCCATCATGGGGGTGGGCGGCGGCTTCATCATGGTGCCGGCAATGATCTATTTGTTGGGCATGCCGACAAAGGTTGTGGTCGGAACCTCGCTGTTCCAGATCATCTTCATCACCGGTTTCACCACGGTCATGCATGCCACCACCAGCTTTTCGGTGGATATGGCGCTGGCCCTGCTTTTGATCATCGGCGGGGTGATCGGCGCGCAGATCGGCGCACAGGTGGGGCTGAAGCTGAAGGCGGAACAGCTGCGCATCCTGCTGGCGCTTCTGGTGCTGGCGGTCGCGGCAAAGATCGCGCTTGACCTGCTGCTGCAACCGGCAGAGCTGTTCTCTCTGACCCCGGTGCGCCTGCCATGATCCGGCTCTTCGCCGTCCTCATGATGATCGCACCGGCCTTCGCGCAGGAAACGGTGGTGGCCGGCCTCAGCCAGACCCGGGTCGCCATCACCGCCCAGTTCGAAGGATCGGAAATCCTGATCTATGGCGCGGTCAAGCGCAGCGCCCCCGGACCCAAGGGGCCGCCGCTTGAAGTGATCATCACCGCCGAAGGCCCCGCCATGCCGGTGATGGTGCGCAGCAAGGACCGACGCTTCGGGCTGTGGGTGAACACCGGTGCCGTCCGGATCGATCAGGCCCCCAGTTTCTACGCCATCGCAACCACCGCGCCGCTGGCACAGGTCCTGACCGAGACCGAGGATCTGCGGCACCGCATCTCCATCCCGCGCGCCATCCGCGCCGTGGGCGTCGCGGCCGAGAACCTGGATGCGCCCAGCTATACCACGGCGCTGATCCGCATCCGCGAGGCATCCGGGGCTTACGGGATGCGCGAAGGTGCCGTAACCCTGTCACAGGACACGCTGTTTCGGGCAGATGTGGCGCTGCCGGCCAACCTGACCGAGGGCGATTACCGGGTCCGCATCTTCCTGACGCGGGGCGGGGCAGTGATCGATTCGCTTGAAAGCACGATCAACGTCCGCAAAGAGGGGCTGGAACGCTGGCTGACCAATCTTGCCCGTCAGCAGCCGCTGATCTACGGGCTGTTGTCGCTGCTGATCGCGGTCTTGGCGGGCTGGGCCGCCTCTGCCGGCTTCCGCTTCCTGCGCGCATAGCGGCTTC
This sequence comes from Rhodobacter sp., assembly GCA_020250175.1. GTDB lineage: Bacteria > Pseudomonadota > Alphaproteobacteria > Rhodobacterales > Rhodobacteraceae > Aliitabrizicola. The sequence goes on along the minus strand of JADCEN010000022.1, from coordinate 84,751 downwards.
TTTTCGGGGGAAGTACCCTCGGGGGTGATGAGCGATCAGAAACCCTCCGGTGGAGGGTTTCCACGAAGAACGCCTGGCCCGTGGCCGGGCTGGCGGGGGGCAGACAGCCCCCCGCCCCGGTCGCGAAGCGTCAGAACGCCTTGAAGGTCATGGTCGTCAGGGTGCGCACGATGCCGGGAATGTCGAACAGGCGGTCTGACAGGTAATGCCCCACATCCTCGTCTTCCGGGATATAGACCTTGGCGATCAGGTCATATTCGCCGGACGTCGAATAAAGCTCGGACACCACTTCGCGGTCATAAATCGCGGTCGCCACCTCATAGGTCTTGCCGGGGGTGCAGCGGAACTGGACAAAGACGCAGCGCATCGGGGCCTCCATACGATCCTTCCGCGCACAGTAAGGCGGGCCGGGCACCAAGCCAAGGGGCCGTCAATCCCCTGCCGCCAGCGCCAGCGCCGAGGGTTTCTGCGGCAGATCGTCAACCCCCAGTGGAACCACGGGCAGGGCCAGGCGGTTGCGCACCACCCAGTGCAGGCGCTGTTCGGCGCGGGTGATTGCGACATAGGCGAGGCGTTTCCACAGGGGGATGCCCGCCTCGACCCGGCCGGCCTGGGCGGCGGCGAACAGATCGGGGGCGAAGACCTGCACATCTTCCCACTGGCTGCCCTGCGCCTTGTGGATCGTGACCGCCGCCCCGTGCAGGAAGGCCGCGCCCATGCGGGCGGCGGACGGGATGAAGGGTTCCGCCTCGCCCGGCTTTTCGATCTTGATGATTGATGCCGCCGAGACCTGTGGCTCTTCCGCGCCCACCACATGCAGCCGGGCAAAGCCGTCCCGCGTTCCCGGCCCCAGATAGATGACCTGCGCGCCCTTGATCAGGCCGCGCGCCTCTAGATCAATACGCTTCTTGCGGTGTTTCAGCGGCAGTTCGATCCCGTCGCAGATCAGCGGCTCGCCGGGGATCAGCCGGTCATCCGGGGCCCCCTGGGCCGTGCGGAAGGCGGTGATCAGCCGGATGCGCGTGACATTGCGCCAGACCAGCACCGGCGAGCGGGCCATCAGATCGGCGTTCACGCGTTGCGCCATGATGATGCGCGGATCGCGGGCGGCAGCCTCTTCGACCATCCGCTCAAAGGCCTCGAACCCAAGCTCCGGATTGCCCAGCGCATGGGCCAGATCCAGGATCGGGTTGTCTTGCGCCTGGCGGTGGATGCGCTTCAACGCCAGCTTGCGCGTGGCCCCCAGCCGGTCGAACACCATCTCGCCCGACTGCCCCACGGGCGCAAGCTGCGCCGGATCGCCGAACAGGATCAGCGTCGGGAAGATCTCGCGCAGGTCTTCGAACTGGCGTTCGTCCAGCATCGAGCTTTCATCGACCAGCCCGATGTCCAGCGGTTCTTCCCGGCGCTTCCAGCCCTTGATGAAATCCGATCCGCGCAGGCCGGCGGCGGCCAGGGCACCGGGAATCGACGGGACCTGATCATGAAAGGCTTTCGCGCGGTCCAGCGCCAGGTCGGTCAGCCCCTCGACCGTGGGGCGCGGGCCGCTGCCTGCCAGCCATTCGGCAATGCGTTCGTACTGCGGGTCATAGACGGGGGTGTACAGGATACGGTGGATCGTGGTCGCCGGCACGCCGCGCAGCCGCAGCACCGAGGCGGCCTTGTTCGTGGGGGCCAGAATGGCCAGCGTGCGGCGGTCCTTGCGCCTGCGTCCCTCGTAATCGCCCGAGATGATGTCGACACCCGCCCCAGCCAGCGCCTTGTACAGGCTGGCCAGCAGCATCGTCTTGCCCGACCCGGCCTTGCCCACCACCGCCAGCACCGAAGCCTTGCCCTCGGCCTGCGGGGTGATCGTGCCTGCGGTCAGGTCCACACCCATGCCCTGCAACTGATGCGACAGGCGATCCCAGGCTTGGGCCTGATCTTCGGACAGGATGGGAAGGGTCACGGACATGGCGCGACCTTACGCAGTTCGGACAGGCGGTGGAACCGCTTTCGCGCCTCAATGCCTGCGGCGCGGCGTTGGGGTATCGTTCTGCAGCAAGGCGTCCGCGCCGCCCTTGGGCTGGTCGGCGGCGGCCACGTCCCGCCGCGCTGCGTGCAGGGTGATTTCGACCTGGTCGGCAAGATCACGCAGCCCGTTCTGCACGGCATAGCTGCGCAGATCGGTCAGAACGTCAAAGATCCAGTCGTGGCGCATCGCTCTATGCCTGCTGCCGGGCGTCGGCGCAAGGAACGGGAACACCCCGAAAGGCTGGTACCGTTCCAGCGCGCGAAGACTTTGCGTTCTGCAAACAGGGACGGCAAGATTTTTTTCCGCTCTGCACGGCACGAAATCGCGCGAAGCGCGCTTGAACGGCATAGGTCCGCGCATAGCTGCCGCTTTGACAGGCACTGAAAGGGTCGATGTCGGATGGCGGTCACCGGATATGAGGGCGGATGCCTGTGCGGGCACATCCGGTTTCGGGCTGCGGGCCCGGCGGGATGGCCCCATACCTGTTCCTGCCGGATGTGCCAGCGGCATTCGGGGGCGCTGACCCTGTGCTGGGCAGAATTCCCGCCCGGACAGGTGGATTGGACCGGCCCCGGCGGCCCGCCTGCAACATGGCGCTCTTCCAAAGGATCAAGCCGCGCCTTCTGCCCCACCTGCGGCAGCACGCTGGGTGCCCTTGATGACACCGGGGTCGTTGCCTTGGCCATCGGCAGCTTCGATGCGCCAAACCGGAAGGCGCTTGCGCCTGTCGGCCATTCTTACGCAAGCCGCCGCCCCCGGTGGTGGCACGTGGCAATCGGCGACACCTGGGGGGCGTGACGGTCGCGTGGGCCTTGGCACACCCGGCCCGTGGCCCTGACGGGGCGGGTCATGGAACCGGCCTCACCGGTGACAACCGGCCTTTGCGGCAGTTCGGTCATGTCGGGCGGGCGGGCTTCGGCACCGGCCCTGCGCCGCGTTGCCACCTCGGGCCGCAGGATTTCGTCGGCGGGGAGCGTTCCTGCTTGGATCGGGCCGCGCTGGCGCAGCCATTTTCCGGTAGGGGCGCGATGGACCGCCGCGCCAGAACCCATGGCCATTTCCCCGACGATCCTTCCGCACCCTGATTTGCACCTGGTGCTTTCAGGCTGTCCAACGAAAAACCCCCGGGCCGGGGCACGGGGGTTGATCGGATGGCGGGTTGCCCCGCCCTTCGCCTTGCGGCGACAGAGTTCAGATTAGGCTCAGAGGCCGCCTTCCCGCTGCAATTTCTTGCGTGCGAGCTTGCGCGCACGGCGCACGGCTTCGGCCTTTTCCCGCGCTTTCTTGACCGAGGGTTTCTCGAAATGCTGCTTGAGCTTCATTTCCCGAAACACACCCTCGCGCTGGAGCTTTTTCTTCAGGGCCCGAAGGGCCTGATCGACATTGTTGTCGCGAACGCTGACCTGCATGTGGTTGTCACCACCTTCCTAAGTTAGAGTTGCACGAATTGTGCAGGCGGGGCGAGCGATAGCAAAAGCGGGGGGGCTTGTCCACCGCTGCCGGTTTGCCTCTGGCTTGCAAACACTATACTCCTGATGACGACACAGGAGCGCAGGACATGACCCCCGAAACCGACGACACCCTACTGGCCGCAAAGACCGCCGTGCTGGACGCAGCCCTGTCGCATGTGCCCTTCGATGGGTGGTCCGACACCACCCTGCGGGCCGCGATTGCGGCGTCGGGGGTAGAACCCGGACTGGCTCAGGCGCTGTTTCCGCGCGGGGCGGTTGATCTGGCGCTGGCCTTTCACCGGCGCGGCGATGACGCGATGGTGGCGAAGCTCAAGGCGACGGACCTTGTTGCCATGCGCTACCGGGATCGGGTTGCGGCCGCGATCCGCTTTCGGCTGGAGGCGGTGACCGACAAGGAAGTGGTGCGGCGCGGTGCCACGCTGTTCGCGCTGCCGACCCACGCGGCGGACGGGGCCAAGGCCATCTGGGGCACAGCAGACGCGATCTGGGATGCGCTGGGTGACACATCACGCGATGTGAACTGGTACACCAAGCGTGCCACCCTGTCTGCGGTCTATGCCGCGACCGTGCTGTTCTGGCTGGGCGATGACAGCATCGGGCATCAAGGCACGCGGGAATTTCTGGACAGGCGGATTGACGATATCATGCGGATCGAAAAGGTGAAGGCGGGCCTGCGCGACAACCCGCTGTCGAAGGCGCTGCTGGCGGGGCCGCTGAAACTGATGGAAGCGGTCAAGGCCCCCACCATGCCCGATGACCTGCCGGGCAAGTTCCGGTTCTGAGAGGTTCCATGGCCCTGTCCCATACGATGCGCGCCGTGGAAATCTCCGAACCCGGCGGGCCGGAAGTGCTGAAACCGGTGATCCTGCCCGTGCCGGTTCCCGGCCACGGCCAGATCGTGATCCGGGTGGCCTATGCGGGCGTGAACCGCCCGGATGCGCTGCAGCGGGCCGGGGCCTATGCGCCGCCTGCCACTGCCTCGCCCCTGCCGGGGTTGGAGGCGGCGGGCACGGTGGTGGAAGTGGGGCCGGGCGTTGCGCGCTGGCAGATCGGCGACAGGGTGTGTGCGCTGCTGCCGGGTGGCGGCTATGCGGAATATGTGGCCACACACGCCGCCCATGCCCTGCCGGTTCCGGAGGGGATGGATCTGAAGGCAGCGGCCTGCCTGCCCGAAACCTGCTTTACCGTCTGGTCGAACATGGTGCTGCGCGGCGGGTTGCGGGCGGGCGAGCGGTTTCTGGTGCATGGCGGATCATCCGGCATCGGCACCACCGCGATCCAGATTGCCGCCGCCTTGGGCGCGCGGGTCTTTGCCACCGCCGGGTCGGATGACAAATGCGCAGCCTGCGTGGCGCTGGGGGCAGAGCGCGCGATCAACTACCGGACCGGGGATTTCGTCGATGCCTTGCGCGCCGAAGGGGGGGCGCACCTGATCCTGGACATGGTCGGCGGGTCTTACCTGCCGCGCAATGTCAAGGCGCTGACCGATGACGGGCGGCTGGTGCAGATCGCCTTTCTGCAGGGCCCGAAGGTGGAGTTGAACTTTGCCGAGGTGATGATGCGGCGGCTGACCATCACCGGCAGCACGCTCCGCCCGCAGTCTGATCTGGCCAAAGCGGGCTATGCCGCCGAACTGGAACGCCATGTCTGGCCGATGATCGCGGCCGGAAAACTGCGGGTGGTGCTGGATTCGGAATACGCTCTGGAAGACGCGGCAGAGGCACATGCCCGTATGGAAAGCTCTGGCCATATCGGGAAGATCGTGCTGCGGGTGGGTTAGACGGGCGCTGAAAACATGCCGGCCGCATGGGCTGCCTGAAGGGAAAGCAGGAAACCTTTCCGTCTGCGCGCCCCGTGTATTCCGGCCGGGCCATCGCCCCGGCCCCGCGCCATGCCCCCAGCGGACGCTGGCCTGCCGTTGTACCTGGACCTGGCATTCTGCGGGGCAGCGTCCCGTGCGGGCGGGGGAAACGTGGTGCGTTTCCGGGACCGCCCGGAGAGACGCAAGCTCTTGCGCAGGACCAACAGCCCCCCGCTCGTGCCAGGGATCACCGCCGCAACCGGTTCGCCCCGCTGACGGCAAGACCCGCCGCAGCCGCCGCCTTGCCAACCCGAACCCGCCGTCACTGCGCCCTGCCGTCAGCTTTCCCTGGTCTCGGCAAACAGCCCCGCCAGCCCGCGCGAGACCAGGTTGGTGGTCTTGGGGCGCGGCAGGGCGCGGAACGGCAGCGGGCGGCAGACATCCATCGCCGCCACACCGATCCGGGCGGTCAGCGCGCCGTTGACCACGCCTTCGCCGAAGCGGCGCGAGATGCGCGACAGGATGCCGCCGCCTGCGACCGAGTGGATCATGTCATCGCCCACCGCCAGCGCCCCCGTGGCCGCCAGATGGGTGAAGACACCGCGCATCAGCCTGAGCGACCCCAGAGTGCCCGCGCGCCCGCCATAGATCGCCGCAATCCGCCGGATCATCCGCAGATTGGCGTAAAGTGCTGTGGCCACATCGGCCAGCGCCAGGGGCACCAGGGCGGTGACGGTGGCCACCTGCCGTGCGGCTGCCTCCACCTCGCGCCGGGCGGACTGGTCAAGCGGGGCCATCAACTCGGCCTCGGCCAGCGACAACAGACCATCGGCATCGAACAGCTCGGCACCCCGCGCCGTCAGCCGCGCCCGCGCCGGGGCCAGTTCGGGACGGCCGCTGTAGAGCGAGTCCAGCCCTGCGACCACACTGCGCGCCTCTTTGACATTGGCCGTTGACGCCGCCCCGACTGCGCGCAGGCGCAGCGTATCGATGCGCGCCATGCGGGCAAACCCCGCCAGCTCGCGCAGCGCCAGCGCCAGCGCCATCAGAACCGCCAGACCCACCAGCACAAGGGCCACCGTCCCCAGCAGGCTGTCACGCGTCAGCAGGCTGGTCACAAAGTCCCAGGCCGCGACCGACAGGACAAAGGAAAACAGCGCCCCGAACACCCACAGCGCCGCCCGGTTCAGCGCCGATCCGGGCGGCGGGGGCAGGCGGACCATCACCTCGGGGCCGTCCGGATCGGGCACGGGGGGGGCGGTGGCGGGGGTGGGCGCGTCCGGATCCTCGTCGCGTTCGATCAGCAGGGGCTTCAGCGGCGGGGCATCGGTCACAGCCGGTCTCCGATCAGGAATTGCGCGGCGCGGTCCAGCCGGATGTGGGGCGGCCCGTCACCGGGGGCCAGCGCCATGCGGGCCGGGGCAAAGGACATCACCTGGTAATCGGCATCCAGCCAGCGCTCGGCCCCTTCGCGCGCCGGGGCCATCAGCCGGGCGGGATCGGCGGGCAGTTCGCCCGCATACATCGTGGCCATCTTGCCGGTGCCTTGCAGCCGCCCGCGCACGGCGTGGACCGTCCGGCCATTGCGGATCACCTCTTCCTCGACCGTGGCGCGGATCGAGGCGATGGCCATGCCGGCAGTCTCTGCCCCGGCGAAATCGGCGCGGTCGCGGGCATCGCGCAGCATCGCGTCGATGATCGCGGTCAGGCGCGGGTGCTGGGTGTGATGCAGATGATCGGCCTTGGTGGCGGCGAACAGCACCTTTTCCACCCGCTGCCCGGTGAACAGCGACGACAGGAAGGCGTTCCGGCCGGGGCGGAAGGCCATCAGGATTTCGGCCATGGTGCGGCGCAGATCCTCCACCGCCCGGGGACCGGCGTGAATGGCACTCAGCGCATCGACCAGCACCACCTGGCGGTCGATGCGCGAGAAGTGATCGCGGAAGAACGGGCGCACCACCCCGCGCCGGTAGGCGTCATAGCGGCGGTCCATCTCGCGCCAGAGCGAGCCGCGCGGCGATGCCGCAGGCATCGGCAGGGGGGCGAAGGTCAGGGCGGGCGACCCCGCCAGATCGCCGGGCATCAGGAACCGCCCCGGCGTGCAATCGGAGAAGCCCGCATCGCGTGCGGCCTGAAGGTAGGCGGTGAAGGCAGCCGCCAGCGCCTGCGCGCGCCCCTCGTCCAGCGTCAGGCTGCCGTCTTCGGCCCTTGCCTGGGCCATATAGGCGGCGGCCTGGGGGCGTTTTGCAATGCGTGACAGCGTATCGTCGGACCAGTCGGCATAGGATTTTTCCATCAGCGCCAGGTCCATCAGCCATTCGCCGGGGTAATCGACAATGTCCAGATGCATGGTGCGCGGCCCGCCCAGGCTGGCGAACAACCCCACGGGCTGCACCCGGAACGACAGGCGCAGCTCGGACACGCTGCGGGTCGAGGCGGGCCAGCGCGGGGCATCGCCGCCCAGGGCGGCCAGATGCGATTCCACGTCAAAGCGCGCGACGGTGTCATGCGGCTGCGGTTGCAGCCAGACGGCGGAAATCCGCCCTTCGGCGGCGGCAGAAAGCTGTGGCATCCGGCCCCGGTCCATCAGGTTGGCGACCAGCCCGGTGATGAACACGGTCTTGCCCGACCGCGACAGGCCGGTGACGCCCAGCCGGATCACAGGTTCGAAGAAGGCACCCGACAGGGTGGCGAAGGCCCCTTCGACGCCGCGCGTCAGCCCGTCCGCAATCGATCCCAGCACACCCTGCCCCCTGTTGCCTGCCGGGGAACATAGGCAGGGACGCGGGCAAAGGACAGGGGCAAGCCCCGGTTGCCAGGGCGCGGGGCATCGGCTAACCCGGCAGCATGCCCAGATTTGCGCTGAAGATCGACTATGACGGCGGTCCGTTTTCGGGCTGGCAGAAGCAGGCGAATGCGCCATCGGTGCAAGCGGCCCTCGATGCGGCGCTGGCCCGGCTGGACCCGGCGGCCCCGGCGGTCACCGGGGCCGGGCGCACCGACGCGGGCGTGCATGCCACGGGCCAGGTCGCCCATGCGGACCTTGCCCGCGACTGGGAGCCGTTCCGCCTGACCGAGGCGCTGAACGCCCATCTGCGCCCGGCCCCTATCGCCATTCTGGCCGCAGCGCGGGTTGCGGAAGATTTTCACGCGCGATTTTCGGCGCGCGAGCGGCGCTATCTGTACCGCCTTGTGCAGCGACGCGCCCCGGTGACGCATGACCGGGGGCGGGTCTGGCAGGTGCTGAACCCGCTGGACGCCGGTGCGATGCGGCAGGGGGCGGCGCATCTGCTGGGCAGGCAGGACTTTACCACCTTCCGGTCGGCCTTCTGCCAGGCGGCTTCGCCGGTGAAGACGCTGGACGAGCTGCGGATCGAGACGGTGGCGATCCCCGGGGGATGGGAGTTTCGCTTTCACCTGCGCGCCCGCAGCTTTCTGCACAATCAGGTCCGCTCGATCGTGGGCACGCTGGAGCGGGTCGGGGCCGGGGCCTGGAGCCCCGATGATGTCGCCCGCGCCCTGGCCGCGCGCGACCGTGCCGCCTGCGGCCCGGTCTGCCCGCCGCAGGGGCTGTATCTGGTGGGGGTAAGCTATCCTGAAGACCCGTTTCCGGGGGCCTGACCGCGACAGGGGGGCTGTCTGCCCCCTTCTTGGGCTGCGGCCAATTCACCCCCCAAGGATACATCCGAACAGAAAATGCAGGGTTGCGTCCGGGCAGGGTTGCGGTTGCGCGCCGCAAGGCCCGGACAGGGGTTTGGGGGGTGGAGAAGACCGATGGCGGAAAGACACGGTCCGGTTCAGCCCGCCGACCGGGCGGCGCGCGCGCAGGCCAGGCGGCTGCCGTCCGACGCCCGGTTCGGGGCACTGGCCTTTACTGACCCGGACGGGGGCGCAGCGGGGATCGGTCGCATCGCCGTCGGGATGCTGCCTTTCGCAGCGGGTGCCGGAGCCTGGCAAAGACCCGTTCGCCGGGCTTGAGGTGCGAAGGGTACGCGGGCAGGAAGCGCACCCGCGGCCCGGTTTGCCTGATGGCTGGTGCCCTGCGGATGCCGGGAATGTCCGGACTGACGATGCCGTCCGGGTGCAGGGCGAGGACACGCTTCAGATCCTTCTGCCCACACTTTGCCGTCGGCAGAGTGCCGGGTTTGCATGGCATCCTGTGCCGCAGGCTCTTCCGGCGCAGGCACGTGCGAAGCCCGATGCCCTGGTCCGCTGGTGGCCTGATCGGCGTGGACGCGAAAACCGTGCCTGCGCCAGCCTTTGCGAAATCCCGTCAGACCGATCATTCGGCTTTCACCGGGTCGGGGCACGGCCGGAACCGACGCGAATCAGTCCCAGCGATGACAAGACGACACAATGCGGCGTCCGGCGACAGAGTGGTTCTGCCCAAGTGCAGGCTGAGACCGGCCGTACCCGGCCTTCAATCCAGTTCCTTGCCCTCCGGCCATTGCATCCGGGTTTCGAGCGTGACCTGTCTGGTTTGCCCGGCGGGCAGGTCGAACCGCCATTCCAGCACGCCGCCCTGCCAGTTGAGGTTTTCGGTCGTGGCGGGGGGTGTTGCGGTGTGGCTGATCTTCAGGTCATCCTGCTCCGAGAAGGGCACCCGGTCCTACAGCCGCACCGGCCAATCTCGCCCCGTCAGGTTGTTGAGATCGATCTGCACAAGTTCATTGGACTGGTTGCTGACAGAGAGCAGACCGGTTTCACCCTGCGATTTGTTGGTTACGCTGCGGGTCACTTGCAGCCCGCGTACCGGGCCGAAACCGACTGTGGCATCCCCGCCTGCGGGAATGTAGTTGTCACATCCCGGAAGGTGGTAGGGCTGTTTCCTGAACAGCTCGGGTTTGAGTTTGTGCCAGTCCTTCATCGCCTGCAAGGGCGTTTTGCTGCCCAGGGCTGACTGGGGAAGTTGCTGGTTGTAGAGCAGGACATAGTGGTGGAGCGTGGTTTCCAGTTCCTCGCCCGAATGGAAGTGGTGTGACTGCAGCACCTCCTCGATGCGGCCGTTGAAGCGCTCGACCATGCCGTTTGTCTGGGGGTGCTGCGGCGGGGCGAGGCGGTGTTCGATGTCGAGGTCGGTGCAAAGGAGGTCGAATTCGTGGTTGCCGGTGGCACCGCGCTTGCGCAGGCCGAACAGGCGGTCGGTGAATTCCTTGCCATTGTCGGTGAGTATGGTGCGGATGCGCATCGGGCAGGCGCGTTCCAGGTCGCGCAAGAACCGGCGGGCGTTGGCGGCGGTCTTGGATTTGAAGACCCGGATGAACACCCAGCGGGTTGCCCGATCAATGGCCACGAACAGGTAGCGGCGCGAGGTTTCGTCAGCCATTTGAGGCAGATACTTGACGTCCACATGCAGATAGCCGGGCTCATAAGCCTTGAACGCCTTGTGCTTCGGTTGGGGGTCTTTCGCCTGCAGGTCACGCAGATTGCCCACCCCATGACGCCGCAGACATCGGTCGAGGCCCGAGCGCGACACCTCCGGGTTCAGGAACTCCCTGACCACGGCGAGCAGGTCGTCGAGCGACACCAAGAGCGTCTTTCGCAACGCCACTGCCACGGCCTCTTGCGCAGGCGTCAGGGTCGTCTGCAGCCGGTGCGGCGTGTGGCTGCGGTCATGCACGCTGTCGCGATGCTTCCACTTGTAGACGGTCTGCTCGGTCGTCCCGAACCGCTCCGCCAAGGCTGACGCAGGCTCAGCGCTGGCCTGAATCGCAGCCCGAACCTTCGGCGTCGTCGTCGCCTGCTTGTGAAGATGGATCAACATGCCCGCACCTCGCTCCGAATGTCCCTCAGAACCGATCTTGCCATGAAAAATGCGGAGCGCCGAGGGTCTATGTGATCATCCGGGATGGAACACGTAGGCATCATTGAGATCGCGCCAGATCGGCGCAGTCAGGGCATAAACCTCCGGAGTGAATTCCATTTGGTTCAGCGACAGCAAAGTTCCGCCACTCGATGTGCTGCGGATGCTGACGGGCACGGGGAACCGGTAAAGTTTTGCCAATCCTTCGCTGTCAAAGCTAAAGCTTGAAACCGACGTTTCTTCAACCAACACAGGCTCCATTACTGGTTCCACCATGCCACCTTCGCCTTCTGCGTATTCCTGTGGCACCCTTTTTTCAACGATGCCTTGGCTGCGTTCGTAAAGCGTTCCGGCTGATACGGCTTCATCAAGACTGTTCGCGGACAGAATAAGTTCGACACCGTTCCAATCTTCTCCGCTTTGCTGGATGACAAGCGCACGCCGGTCAACCATCAGCTTTGGCGTTTGACCTGTCGTCAGCCGGAAGTCGAACTGCGGCCTCCAGGCGGCATTACCGGTGAAATCGATAACTTCCAACACGGCAGGCCCGCCCGCGCTGTTCAGAGTCAGCAGCAGGTCATTGCGGTCGCCCTGATCCGGGGTCATCGCTGCAAGCGAAGCCCTGGCCAATTCGAGCGCCTTCAGGTCAGCTGACCGGGCCAGTTCGGCTGCGGCGGCCTCCTGTTCCGACTGATGGGCAGTTTGCAGGGCGCGCAGTGTTTCGGTGCCCACCATCTGCGACAGGGCGCGAAGATCATCGATGGACTGGGTGCCATGGGTGGTCTGTGCGATGCCGCGCAGGGCGGCAATCTGTTCCTGTGCCGCCTTCGCTTTCAGCCGGATTGCGTCCACGTTCGCGGCACTTTCGCGCACTTTCGCGTCCAGCCGGTCCACTTCAGCCTGCGCTGCCTGAACGGCGGCGCCGGACTGTCGCTCAAGGGATGCAGGCAGGTCCTGCGCGGTGCTGATCGCCACGATGGCAACGCCGTCCGGGGCGTTAACCTGCAAGGACGCCAAAAAAGATTCGGCATCGGAGTATTCCGAACCCTTCGGAATGTCAGGGATTATCACCTCCGAAACCCCCGCAGGAAGGTCCAGCGAAACTTGTCGGGTGACCATGGCCCCGTTGCCATACACCGTGACACTGGTGATCTTTGACTCCGCCGTCTGCGTCTGCGCGAAACCCGGCAGGGCGAACAGGCAGGCGGCGGCGGCAAGGCGCAGGGTCGGGGTCATGGCGGGGGTACCTTACAAGGGCAGCATTCCCGCGACGATGGCAAATGCGGCCCGGTGCCGGAAGACCGACGAAAGCATAAGGACCGCGCAGGCTGTGTTCCCCGTGCCGCGCGCACCCTTGCCGCCGTCACCGGGCGGCGGTGCGGGCCCCCTCTGTCAGGCTTTCCTCAAACACCGGTTCCCCAGCACTTCCGCAATCTGCACGGCGTTCAGCGCCGCCCCCTTGCGCAGGTTGTCGGAAACGCACCACAGCGAGATGCCGTTGTCGATGGTGCTGTCCTGGCGGATGCGGCTGACGTAGGTGGCGTATTCGCCGACGCATTCGATGGGGGTGATGTAGCCGCCGGGTTCGCGTTTATCGACCACCAGCACGCCGGGGGCCTCGCGCAGGATGTCGCGCGCCTCGTGTTCGTCGAGGAAATCCTCGAATTCGATATTCACCGCTTCGGAATGGCCGACAAAGACCGGCACGCGCACGCAGGTGGCGGTGACCTTGATGGCTTTGTCGAGGATTTTCTTGGTTTCGGCCACCATCTTCCATTCTTCCTGGGTCGAGCCGTCGTCAAGGAAGCTGCCGATCTGCGGGATCACGTTGAAGGCGATCTGTCGCTGGAATTTCTTCGGGGCCACGTCCTGCCCGGGAACATACAGGCCCTTGGTCTGGTCCCACAGCTCGTCGATGCCTTCTTTCCCGGCACCCGACACCGACTGGAAGGTGGTCACCACCACGCGCCTGATCCGCGCCCGGTCGTGCAGCGGCTTCAGCGCCACCACCATCTGCGCGGTCGAGCAGTTGGGGTTGGCGATGATCATCCTGTTCTTGTAGCCATGGATCGCGTCCGCGTTCACCTCGGGCACGATCAGCGGGATCGCGGGGTCATAGCGGTAAAGCGAGGAGTTGTCGATCACCACGCAGCCCGCCGCAGCGGCGCGCGGGGCATAGGTTTTCGTGGCCTCGGACCCCACCGCGAACAGCGCAATATCCCAGCCGGTGAAATCGAAGGTGTCCAGGTCTTTGGTCTTCACGGTCTGGTCGCCAAAGCTGATCTCGGTGCCCAGCGACTTGCGCGAGGCAAGGGCGGCAATCTCTATCACCGGAAACGCGCGCTCGGCGAGGATGTTCAGCATTTCGCGGCCCACGTTCCCCGTGGCACCCGCAACGACAACCCTGTAGCCCATCGGGATACTCCTTGACTTCCGACAGCGCCCCCTTAGCGCAAGGGGCGGCGCGGGGAAAGTGCAAACGCCTGCCGGGGCGGCGTCAGGCGGGCGTCAATCCAGGCGGTCGCGGCTGAAGGCATAAATCAGCGTGCCGGCCAGCAGAACCAGGGCAAAGGCCAGGAACAGCGCCTGATACGGGGCATCCGGGGTGGGTGCGGGTACGGCGGCATAAAGCGCACCGGTGGCCATCTGCATGACCCCCACCGCGCCGACCCCGAAAAGGTTCATCAGCGTCACACCCCGCCCCGTCAGATGCGGCGGCAGGAAGGCGCGGCCATGCGCGATGACCATGGGAAAGGACGCGCCGAAAAAACCAAGCCCCGCCAGCAGCGCGACACTGCCCCAGCCGCCGGACAGGGGCAGCAGCGCCAGCCCCAGCAGGCAGGCTGCAACGGCAAGGTTGCCGCCCAGGATCACGCCCTTGCGCGTGCCAAAAAGCCGGTCAAGCGGGCCATAGGCGAAGTTGCCCGCCACCATCGCCAGCCCCATCAGCAGCGTGACCTGACCGATGCGCGCGGTATCGGCCCCGAAGACATCGCGGTACCACGGCCCTACCCACAGCCCCCTGATCCCGGCGGCGGGGGCATAGCAGACCGCCATCATGATCAGGATCGGCCACAGCGCGCGCAGCTTCAGCAGATCAAGCAGCGAGCCTGCGGCGGCAGGCAGACGCGGCGGGTCGCGGACCAGCACAAGACAGGCCAGCGCGGTTGTCAGGGTAAGGGCGGCGATCGCGCCCACGGTGGGCCGCCAGCCGAAGTTTTCCGCCGCCCAGGCCAGCGGCAGGGCCGAGGCGATGTTGCCAAAGCTGCCGAAGCCGATCATGGCACCAGCCAGCGTGCCAAAAAGCGCGGGCGGGTAGGTCCGGGCAAGAATGAAATACCCGGCCATCAGCACGGGCGAACAGCCGATGCCGATCAGCACCATCGCCAGCTTGACCGCGCCCGGCCCCGTGGCGGCCGCGAACAGGCCGGCCCCCGCCGCGCCGACGGCCAGCAGCAGGGCGGTGGTGATGCGTGGCCCCGCCCGGTCCAGCGCGCTGCCCACCGGAATCTGCATCAGCGAAAACGCCAGGAACCACAGGCCCGAAGCCGCCGCAAGGTCTTCCGGCGTGGCCCCGATCTCGGCGGTCAGCAGGGGCGACAGGACGGCCAGGAAGGCCCGGTAAAACTGGCTGAGCACATAGGCGAAGACCAGACAGGCAAGGGCGGCGCGCATGGCTGCTCAGTCCGCCGGGCCTGTGCGCCCCGCACCGTGCCGGTCGCGCCGCTGTATCCGTTGTGTGTCAAAGGTCATGCTTTCCCTTTCGGCCCTGCAGGCTAACGCGGGCGGGCGACACCGGCGCGTCCGTTTGCGACGCCTATGCGGCAGAGGGCACCATCTGGCGTTCGCGGATCGGCAGGTGGACAATGGCCGAAAACAGGCCAACCCCGATGCCGACCCACCAGACCAGATTGTAATTCCCGGTGATGTCATACATGCGCCCGCCCAGCCAGACGCCCAGAAAGGCCCCCACCTGATGGCTGAAGAACACAAAGCCATAAAGCGTGCCCATATGGCGCACCCCGTAGATATGGGCGACCAGACCGCTGGTCAGCGGTACGGTGGCCAGCCACAGCACACCCATGAACAGCGAAAAGACAATCACGCTGGCAGGGGTCATCGGCAGCAGGATGAACAGCGTCGCCGCAAGCGTCCGCCCGGCATAGATGCCCGCCAGAAGGTATTTCCTGGTATAGCGCTTTCCCAGCCAGCCCGAGGCCAGCGACCCGATGATATTGGCAAGCCCGATCAGCGAAATCGCAACGGCCCCCAGCGCCGAGGTTGTGGTGATGCCAAGCGCCGCCAGCGGGCCGGTCGGGCTGATCGCCCCGCAGACTTCGGTCACAAAGGCGGGAAAATGCGCGGTGATGAAGCCAAGCTGATAGCCGCAGGCAAAGAAGCCGACAAAGATCAGCGTATAGGACGGGTCGCGGAACGCGCGGCGCAGGACGGTGCCAAGGCTGTCCTCAAGCTGCTGCTTTGTGGCGCGTTCCGGCGCACGCAGAAGGGGCAGGAACAGCAGGGCCAGCAGGATCACGACGGCAAAGATCACGAAAACCGTCTGCCAGGGGTAGACCTGCATCAGAAGTTCCGCCGCCGGCGCCCCGATGACCTGCCCGGCTGATCCGGCCGCCGTCGCGATACCCAGCGCCACCGAGCGGTTTTCGGGCGACGCGGCGCGGCCCACCACCGCCAGGATCACGCCAAAGCCGGTTCCGGCAATGCCAAAGCCGATCAGGATGTTCAGAAACTGATGCGCGCCAGGCGTCACGGCAAAGCTGGACAGCACAAGGCCGGTTGCATAGAACAGCGCGCCCAGGATGATGGTGCGGCGGTCGCCAAAGCGTTCGGCCAGCGCGCCGAACACCGGCTGGCCGATGCCCCAGGCCAGGTTCTGGATCGCAATCGCCATGGAAAAATCCGCGCGCGGCCAGCCGAATTCGTCGGCGATCGGAATCTGGAACATCCCGAAGCTGGCGCGGATGGCAAAGGACAGCATCAGAATGCAGCAGCCGCCGATCAGGACGGGCGTCATCAGGGGGGCTTTTGTCATGCAGGCGTCCTTGGGTCTGGCCGGTGCCAAGGTTCCGACCCTGCTTCTGCCGGGGCGGGCCGTCAAGACCGGACCGGGGATGCAGGCCCGCGCCGCCGGTGATCGCAAGGCGGACCTTGGCGGGCTTTCCCTGCCGGGCCTCGCAGGCTAAGCAGGGACGCAGGATGCGCGCCACCTTGACCGAACTCTACGATGCCCGCGTCGCCGACGGCACTTTGCGGGCCGATCCGGCGCAGCATGCCGTCCTGCCGGGGCTGGAGGAGCTTCGCCTTTGGCTGGAAGATCAGGCAGCCGGGCGAAAGGGCGGGCTGCGCGGCCTGTTCAGGAAGCCGCCCGCACCGCCGAAGGGTCTGTACCTGTGGGGCGGCGTCGGGCGCGGCAAATCCATGCTGATCGATCTCTTCTTTGGCGCGGTGGAGAGTGCGGCGAAACGGCACGTGCATTTTCACGCCTTCATGCAGGAGATTCACCACGGCATGCACGAGGCGCGCAAGCGCCAGGTCGACGATGCGCTGGCCCCGGTGGCCGGGGCCGTTGCCGCGCAGCTGCGGCTGCTGGCCCTGGACGAGATGCAGATCACCGACATCACCGATGCGATGATCGTGGGGCGGCTGTTCGAAATGCTGATGGCGGACGGGGTGGTGATTGTCACCACATCGAACCGCCCGCCGGAAGACCTGTACAAGGACGGGCTGAACCGCGCGTCCTTCCTGCCCTTCATCGCGCTGTTGCACGACCGGATGGAGGTGCGCGAACTGATCAGCCCGACGGATTACCGCCAGCACCGGCTGCAAGGGGCGCAAGTCTATTTCACCCCGGCAGGGCACCAGGCGAAGGCGGCCATCGGGGCCATCTGGACCGATCTGACCGGCGGCGCGCCGCCCGTACCGCTGCTGCTGCCGGTCAACGGGCGCAAGGTAGAGGTTCCGGGTTTTGCAAATGGCGTCGGGCGGGCCAGCTTTTGGGATCTGTGCGCCCGCCCTCTGGGCCCGGCGGACTTCCTGGCGATTGCGGGGGCGGTCAGGGTGCTGATCCTGGAAGACGTGCCGCAGCTGTCGTCAAGCAACTACAACGAGGCGAAACGCTTCGTCACGCTGATCGATGCGCTCTACGAGGCGAAGGTGCGGCTGATCTGTTCTGCGGCAGAGGTGCCCGAGCGGCTGTACATCGAAGGCACCGGATCGTTCGAGTTCGGCCGCACCGCCAGCCGCCTGCGCGAGATGCAGGCGGCGGATTGGGGGGCGGCGGTTGTGCCACAGTGAATCCAGGTTGCTTGGGCGTGGCTGCCTGCAGTTTGCGGCTAAGGCTGTTGCAATGGAGATGCGGGAAACCACTGCGCAACCATCCGAACTGCCACCCGGACCGACAAGGTCACGCTCCGGTGGAGCGTGGCCCGGTCCGTTGCCCGAAGGCGCAAGCCGCAGGGCAAGGGGGGTTGGGCCGGGGATAAGGCTGGTAAATCAGGCCGCGCCTGCCTGGGCGGGCGCGAAACGCGCCTGCCACGGGCAGGCAGGCGCGGCCGTCGGGGCAGTGCCCCGACTTGACGCGTGTCAAATCAGGCAAGAAGCGTAAGAAACCAATGTGTTGCCTCGGTCACCCATACATCATCTCATTCTTGCCGGGCACGGTTGCCTTGAACAACGGGCAAACACCCCCATCTTGCCATGAAATGTCATCTCAACAGGAGACCAGCCATGACAAGCCCGAAACTGAAGATCGCCATCGGCGTGATCCTGGCCCTGGTCATGGCCTTGCCGCTGGTCGGCTGATCAGGCGGCCTTTGCCGCCAGAAGGTCGCGCACCATCGGGATGACCTGGCTTCCGTACAGGCGGATGCTGTCCATCATCTGCGCCTGCGGCATGGCCCCGTTGGAATATTTCAGGTCAAAGCGACCCAGACCAAGCGCGCTGACGGTGGCGGCGATCTTGCGCGCCACCGTTTCGGGTGATCCGACATAAAGCGAACCCTGCGCCACCTCGCGCCGGAACGCCTCGCGCGTTGTCGGCGGCCAGCCGCGTTCGCCGCCGATCCGGTCATGCATCTTGCGGTAATGCGGCCAGAGCTGGTCCTGCGCCAGCTCATCCGTGGCGGCGACATGGCCGGGGGAATGCACCCCCAGCGGGCGGATGGGCCCTTCCATCTGCCGCGCCGCGCGCTGATACAGTTCGACATAGGGCAGGAAGCGGCGCGGATCGCCGCCGATGATCGCCAGCATCATCGGCAGGTCATGCTGCACCGCACGCACCACCGAGTCCGGGCTGCCGCCGACCCCTATGGACACCGCCAGCCCTTCGGGTGCCAGCGCGGGAAACACGCGCTGGTTCACAAGCGGCGCGCGGGTTTCGCCGGACCATGTGACAACGGGATCGCGGACAAGGCGCGTGAACAGATCCAGCTTTTCTTCGAACAGACGTTCGTAATCCTTCAGCTGGAACCCGAACAGCGGGAAGCTTTCGGTGAAAGACCCGCGCCCGAGAATGACTTCAGCCCGGCCGTTGGAAATGGCGTTCAGGGTCGAGAACCGCTGAAACACCCGCACCGGATCGTCCGAGGACAGCACGGTCACGGCAGAGCCAAGGCGGATGCGGCCGGTCCGGGTGGCGATGGCGGCCAGCACCACCTCGGGCGCAGAAACGGCAAAATCATCGCGGTGATGTTCGCCGACGCCCAGGAAATCAACGCCCACACTGTCGGCCAGCGTACCCTGATCGATCAGATCGCGCAGCACCTGATCGTGGCGCAGCAGCGTGCCGTCTTCGGCCAGGGTCACATCGCCAAAGGTATCAAGGCCAAGGGAAAGCGTCATTGTGGTGCCTCATCATCGGGGGTCGTGGCAAAGGTAATGCCGCAGCGGTGCCACTGCAATATCCGGGACTGTGCGCGGGCGGCGGGCGGCTGTGCGCAAACCGGTCAGGGCCGCAGCGGTGTGCGGCCCTGATCCTCCAGCACCCAGACATCGCGGCCTTCAATGACGATGGCGGTCAGCGGGCCGCCATAGCCTGCGCTGCTGTCGATGTTCACGCGGTTGCCGTAATGCGTCGGCGCATCCAGTGCGGTATGCCCGTGCACCACCAAAGCGCCATGATCGCGCGGATCATCCAGGAAATCTTTTCTGATCCACACAAGATCGGTTTCGGTCTGGTCTGCCAGACCGACGCCGGGGCGGATGCCCGCGTGAACGAACAGCACCTCGCCCCGGTGGTAACTGCCCGGCAGCCCTTCCAGAAAGCTGCGGTGATGTTCCGGCACGGCGGCCACCGCCTCGGCCCAGACCGGGGCCAGCGGACGGTCGGCGGCGGCGCGAACGCCGTAAGAGGCCAGCGTCGCCGCCCCGCCGATGCGGGGGTTGAGATAGCTCAGGTCCTGGCGCAATCCCGGATCGTGCCAGTCGATGGCGCTGAGGTAGCCTGCGAACATGCGGTCATGATTGCCCTTCAGCACAACCCAGGGCTGGCCCTGCGCGATGCCCGACCGCAGATACTCCACCACGCCCCGGCTGTCGGGGCCACGGTCAACCAGATCGCCGAGATGGACGACGGGGGCGTCCGGATCGCCGGTTAGGCGGCGGTCGCGGGCGATGCGGTCATGGGCCTGGCGCAGAAGCCCGATCTGGCCGTGAATATCGCCGATGGCATAGCTGCGCATATGTCCATTCCCCTGATGCGGCCAGTCTACCGGGCGGCGCGGCAAGGTGACAGAGGGCGGCGCGGCACCCCGCACGCCGATTGCCCGCGCGCGCAGAAGCTGCCCATCGCCTGACGGCCCGGGGCGGCACCGCATTCCGGCCCAGCCTCAGCGGTCAGGGTACGGGAAAAAAGTTGGTGCGCATCGGACGGCACTGCGGACGCCTTCGCCCCTTTCCCTCACGCCACATCAAACTCCAGCGGCTTGACCTGCTGGAAGAGGCCGGTCGCCTCCAGCGTATCCACCACCTTCTGGTCCAGCGGCTGGTCCAGATACAGGATCGCGATGGCATCCTTGCCCACGCCCGACCGGCCAAGGGTGAAGTTGGCGATGTTCACGCCGTTCTGGCCCATGGTCATGCCCAGCGTGCCGATTATGCCCGGCACGTCGTTGTTGGTGGTATACAGCATGTGGCGGCCGACCTCGGCGTCAATGTTGATGCCCTTGATCTGGATGAAGCGCGGCTTGCCATCGGAAAAGCAGGTGCCCGCGACCGAGCGTTCGCGTTTGTCGGTGACAACCGTCAACTTGATATAGGCATCAAACACGCCCGATTTTTCCTGCCGCGTGGTGGAAATCTGGATGCCGCGTTCCCGGGCCAGCACCGGGGCCGATACCATGTTCACCGCCGGATTGGTGGCCTGCATGATGCCCGCGATGGTGGCACAGTTCAGCGCGGCCAGGTTCATGCCGCCCACCGTTCCGTCATAGAGCACGTTGATCGCCTTGATGGGTTCATCCGTCATCTGGCCGACAAAGGCCCCCAGGTGCCCCGCCAGCTTGACCCAGGGCCCCATGACGGCGGCCTCTTCCGCCGTGACTGACGGCATGTTCAGCGCGTTCTGCACCGCCCCGGTCAGCAGGTAATAGGCCATCTGTTCGGCCACCTGCAGGGCCACATTCTCCTGCGCCTCGGTGGTGGCGGCCCCAAGGTGGGGGGTGACAACCACATTGGGCAGATTGAACAGCGGTGAGGCCGTGGCGGGTTCTTCGGCAAAGACATCGAAGGCGGCCCCGGCAACATGGCCCGAGGTCAGGGCGGCGGCCAGGGCCACCTCGTCCACCAGCCCGCCCCGGGCGCAGTTTATGAGGCGCACGCCCGGCTTGCAGCGGGCAATTGCCCCGGCCGACAGGATGTTGCGGGTCTTGTCGGTCAGCGGCACATGCAGCGTGATGAAATCGGCCCGCGCCAGAAGGTCGTCAAGGTCCACCTTGGTCACGCCAAGCTGCCTTGCACGGTCCTCGCTCAGGAACGGGTCATAGGCCACCACCTTCATCTTCAGGCCCAGCGCGCGGTCGCAGACGATGCCGCCGATATTGCCCGCGCCGATGACGCCCAGCGTCTTGTTGAACAGCTCCACCCCCATGAAGCGGGATTTTTCCCATCTGCCGGCATGGGTCGAGGCGTTGGCCTCGGGGATCTGGCGGGCAACGGCGAACATCATGGCAATGGCATGTTCGGCGGTGGTGATCGAATTGCCGAAGGGCGTGTTCATCACGATCACGCCCTT
Source organism: Rhodobacter sp. (assembly GCA_020250175.1). GTDB lineage: Bacteria > Pseudomonadota > Alphaproteobacteria > Rhodobacterales > Rhodobacteraceae > Aliitabrizicola. Next base: position 63,412 of record JADCEN010000022.1, on the reverse strand, counting down.
TTTCGACGCGGCCGGGATATCGACATTGTCCACCCCGATCCCGGCGCGGCCCACAACCTTGAGGTTGGTGGCCCGCGCCAGCAGCTTGTCGGTGACCTTGGTGGCCGAGCGGATTGCAAGGCCGTCATACCGCCCGATGGCGGCGGCAAGGGCATCCTTGTCCTTGCCGAGTTTCGGCTGGTAGTCCACCTCGATCCCGCGGTCGCGGAATATCTGAACGGCAGTTTCGGAAAGTTCGTCCGAGACAAGGACTTTGGGCACCATGGCGGGCTCCGTCTGTTTGGATGTGGCAGGGGCGGTGCGTGCAGGGCACGCACCTTTTGGCATCAAGCTGCGGTGGCGAGGTCTGCGATCCCGGCATGAAAGGCCCAGTCGATCCAGGGCATCAGGGCGGCCACGTCAGACTGTTCCACGGTCGAGCCGCACCAGATGCGCAGGCCCGGCGGGGCATCGCGGTAAGCGCCCACGTCAAGGGCGGCACCTGCCTGTTCCAGACGCTTGACCACCGCCCTGGCAAAGGCCGCCCCATCGGTGATGCGCGGGTCGGTGAAGCGCAGGCAGACGCTGGTGGTGGATGCCGTCGCAGGGTCTGCCGCCAGATTGGCGATCCAGGGGCGCGCGGCGACAAATTCAGCCACGATCGCGGCATTCCCGCTGGCGCGGCTGATCAGCGCGGGAAGCCCGCCGACCGACTGTGCCCAGCGCAGGGCAACCAGATAGTCTTCGACCGCCAGCATTGACGGGGTGTTGATCGTCTCACCCTCAAACAACCCTTCGGTGATCTTCCCGCCCTTGGTCATGCGAAACAGTTTCGGCAGCGGCCAGGCGGGGGTATGGCTTTCCAGCCGCTCCACCGCGCGGGGCGACAGGATCAGCATGCCATGCCCGCCTTCGCCGCCCAGCACTTTCTGCCAGGAAAAAGTGGTGACATCGAGCTTGTCCCAGGGCAGGTCCATCGCAAAGGCGGCACTGGTCGCATCGCAGATCGTCAGCCCGGCGCGGCTGGCGGGAATGGCGTGGCCATTGGGCAGGCGCACGCCGCTGGTGGTGCCGTTCCAAGTAAAGACCACGTCGCGGTCGAAATCAACTTCCGCGAAATCCACGATCTCGCCATAGGGGGCCTTGCGCACGACGGCATCGAGTTTCAGCTGCTTGACGGCATCGGTGACCCAGCCTTCACCGAAGCTTTCCCAGGCCAGCATTTCGACCGGGCGGGCACCCAGCAGCGACCACATCGCCATTTCCACCGCCCCGGTATCCGACGCGGGCACGATGGCAATGCGGTTATCGGCAGGTACGCCCAGAATCTCGCGCGTCAGGTCGATGGCCTGCTTCAGCTTTGCCTTGCCGACAGCGGCGCGGTGCGAGCGGCCCAGCGGCGCATCCGACAGAAGGTCAAGCGAAAAGCCCGGAGTCTTGACACAGGGGCCAGAGGAAAAGCGCGGGTTTGCCGGGCGCGCGACCGGGGCCTGCAGATCAGACATGGTATCCTTCCAGATAAATGCCCCCCGGTGGGGAGGGGTGTCCCACCCTTACCCGTATGGAAATCCCGAAAAAACGTCAAGTATCAATGGCGCTTACCGTGACGAATCATGCCGCGATGCGCAGAACGTTACGGGAACGAGCGGCAAGAATTGGCACAAATATGGCACAGGATGTTCTGTGTCCGTTCCGGGGGAAATGGAAACCCCGGAAGCGCTGGCGGGCGCAACCGGGGCGAAAAACAATGAACTAGCGTTCAAGTCCAAAGAATACCGCACCCGCCACGAGAATGCAAGGCGTTTGGGCGATGCAATCGCAGAATGCCACCCGGCAGATGCCTGCATCTTGATGGAGGCGGCGCTGGCCGATCTGCTTTCCGAGCGGATGCCGCCCGCGCCGTTCCTTGGCATCATGCCCTCGGCCCGTTTCTGGGCGGAATGGGCCAGCGTGAGCGAACTTAAGGCGTATTGCCTGGCATCTTTCGAGCGCCTGTCTGCGGCAGATCAATCCGCCTTCCTGGCCCATGTCGGGGGGCGGATGCAATGACCCGTTCCATCGAAGAAGCTCTGTACCACATGCCGACCGTTGCCAAGCTGGCGACCAACGAATGGGCCAAGTCCTTCGCCGAAAGCATTGTCAAGCAATCGCGGCGGCGCGGATGGCGACCGAGCGCCAAGCAACAGGCGTTGATGCAGCGAATGGTCAGCGAGTTGTTCACCCGCCGCGACGATGGCGGCGCGCTGATCGAGTGACCCAAGGGGGCTGCGCATGGTTTGGCCCGACCGTTCCCCATGCGCAGCTTGCCTTGAAAAACGGTCGCTACGGTACTGCCCGCACACCGGCCACCAAGTGCAGGCGATGACGATCCGGGGATTACCCCACCCCGTGCTGGAACCGAAACCTACTGGGCCAGTACAGAAACGCGACTAAGGAACCCACCGGCTGGTGAACCTGCGGAAGAGTGCAGGGTGACAGATCGGGGACCGCACCGGCGCATAGCTGCAAAGGGCGGGTCTGGTGAAACGCCAGAGGGAAAGCGGCTGGCCCCCGATACAGGGCATCGCGTGGATACGGATCGAGGAAGTGAAGGTCTGTCCCCTGTGTATCGGGGGGACAGTAGCGGGGGCGGACTATGGACTTTGACGATAGGTAAGATATACTGACCTAATATGAGGCGCACTGAATGAAGTACACTCGCACGCAAATCAGCACGGCCATGCCGGTTGACCCCGACAAGCTGCTGACCCATGCGCGAATTGACGAAAGCATGTTGCCGGAACTGCTGATCTATCTGGACGCGGCGGCACGCGAGATCGAGGAATACACGGGCATTGCCCTGCTGACACAGACGATCACCTGCACGACCGACGAATGGCCCGGACAGGTCATCGATCTGCCCGTTGGACCAATGGCACCCGATGTCACGGCAACAATTGCAGCGATTGAACTGGACGGCACGACGACCGCAATAACCTCGGGCTTTTGGCTGGAAGGCGGGCGCTATCCCCGGTTGCACTGGCCAGACACACAACCGGCATCGCGCCTGCGGCTCACCTACACCGCAGGCTATGGCAGCACACACAACGCATTGCCTGCTGACCTTGCTCATGCGGTCCTTGATCAGGCCGTGCACCTGTTCAACACGGCGGGCAGCGAAGCGGGCGCGTCAGGGCTTGGCCTTGCCGCAGCCCGTATCGCGGCGCGTTACCGGAGGGTGGCGCTGTGAAAAGGTGCCAATGCCCGGAAACCCCGGAAGCCGTGGTACCGGTGTGGGGATTTTCCTTTTTCGCGCAGGGCGGGGGAAGCCATGAAACCGGCTGAGGCGGCGATCAAATTCATGCAGACCCTTCGCATTCCAGAGGGGCCGCACGCGGGCAAGCTGGTGAAGCTGGCCCCGTTTCAGAAGGACTTTATCCGGGGCGCGCTGGCCGATGACGTGAATACCGCGATCCCGTCCGTAGGGCGCGGCGCGGGGAAAACGGCCCTGTCGGCTGGCCTTGCGCTGGCATCGCTGATCGGTGTGATCGACAGACAGCCGAAGCGGGAAATCCTTCTGGCCGCACGGACGCGGGATCAGGCCCGGATTGCATGGCAGTTCGTGGCAGGCTTCGCGGCTTCACTGCCCGATGATCTGCAGGAGCAGATCATCTACCGGCGCGCGCCCCGGCTGGAAATCGAGTTCGAAGGCGACGGGGGCGGGCATTTCATCCGGGCACTTGCGGCGGATGGCAAGAGCGCACTTGGAACGGCCCCGACGCTGGTCTTGATGGACGAGCGCGGTCATTGGCCTTTGGACCGTGGCGACGAGTTGGAACATGCCCTGTTGAGCGGCCTTGGGAAGCGGGGCGGGCGGGCGTTGATTATCTCCACCTCGGCGGCGGATGACACGCACCCCTTTTCCCGATGGATAGATGACCCTTTGCCGGGAACCTATGTGCAGGAACACAGGCCCCCACCCGGCTTGCCTGTCGATGACCGGGAGTCGCTGCTGATTGCCAACCCCGGCGCGGCGGCGGGTATCGGTGCAAGCCTTGAATGGCTGGAAGCGCAGGCACGGCGGGCGCACGCGCAAGGCGGTTCGGCCCTGACAAGTTTCCGGCTTTACAACAGGAATGAGAGGGTTTCAGGCGAGACGCGCGACCTTCTGTTGACGATTGACGAATGGCTGAATTGCGAGGTGGCAGACCTTCCCGACCGGGCCGGTTCGGTCGTGATCGGGATCGATCTGGGCGGTTCGGCTTCGATGTCAACTGCATCCTTCTACTGGCCGGAAACCGGGCGGCTGGAGGCGCGGGCCACCTTTCCCGCGCAGCCTTCGCTTGCCGACCGGGGGGCCGCAGATGGTGTGTCTGGGCGCTATGCGCAGATGCAGGCGCGGGGCGAGTTGACGACGCTGGGGGCGAATACCGTTCCTGTCGCGGCTTGGCTTGCCGACATTCTGCGGCATGTCGAAGGGCAGAGCATCGCGGCGCTGGTGGCCGACCGATACAAGCAAGCGGAACTTTCCGAGGCGATGGAACGAGCGGGCGTCAACTGCCCCGTGATCTGGCGCGGCATGGGCTTTCGGGACGGCGGCGAGGATATTGAGAGGTTCCGGCGCGCGGCCTTTGACGGGATGGTGCGGTCCAAGCCTTCGCTGCTGTTGCAATCCGCCTTTGCCGACGCGGTGTGTCTGCGAGACCCGGCGAACAACCTGAAGCTTGCGAAGGCACGGTCCAAGGGCCGGATTGACGCGGTGGCGGCAACGGTGCTGGCCGTGGCCGAAGGTGCCAGGATCACAGCGCGGCCCCGGCGCAAGGCAAGGATGGCCTGGGCATGAAAAAGCCGGATCGTGAATTCAAGCGGGCTTCGAAGCACGTCACGCGCGGGCCGCGATGGCTGGCGCTGCGCCATGCGGTGCTGGAACGCGACGGCTGGGCCTGTGTCCAGTGCGGGGCTCGGGGTGTCCGGATCGAGGTGGATCATATTCGCCCGGTCAGGACACACCCCGGCGCGGCCTATGATCTGTCGAACCTGCAAAGCCTGTGCGCGCCCTGTCACAGCCGGAAAACCAATCTGGAAATGGGGCGCGGCCTTGTTTCCGAGGCACGCCAGAAATGGCGCGATAGCGTCTCTGCGATGATGCGCAGGGGCAGAATTGAAATTAGGCATATGGAGAAAAAAGATGCTTGAAAGCGTGAAAATCACCCGTAGCCAGTCCGAAATCCGGCAGGCGCTGGCGGGACTTGTCGGCAAGACCGACGCCACGGCAGACGAAATCCGCAGCATGGAGGTGCTGGATTCGGAATACCGGCAGAACGAAACCCGCTACCGGGCGGCGCTGATTACAGAGGATGGCGAGCGCCGCACTGCCGGGGCCGAACTGGAGACCCGCGCCGGTAAGGAGTGGAATGCTTTGGTTGCAGCTTTCGAGTTGCGGCAGGTGGCCTTGCACCTTGACGAAGGCCGCAGCCTGTCGGGCCAGACGGGCGAGGTCGTGACCGAACTGCGCAGCCGTGGCGGTTATCGCGGAACGCCGGTTCCCTTGATGGCACTGGAACGGCGCAACACGGTTGCCAGTGGCACCCCGAATCCGATGTTGACCATGCCGATCATTGACCGGCTTTTCCCGGACAGCGTTGCCGCCCGCATGGGCGCGCAGATGATCTCCATCGACTCCGGCCTTGTCGAATATCCCGTCACGACAAGCTCTGTTTCGGCGGGCTGGGCCGCGACGGAAGCCGGTTCTGTAGCGGGGCCGACCGCCTATGCGGTCACGGATCGGGCGATGACCCCGAATAACACCCTGGGGATCAGGATGGCAGTTTCCCGCCGCGCGCTGCTGCAGAGTGGCCCGGCGCTGGAGGATGCGATCCGGCGCGATATGGCCGGGGCCATGCAACAGGCGCTGGACCGCGCGATCTTCCTTGGTGCCGGGGCATCCGGCGAACCGCTTGGCGTCATGACGACACCGGCAACCTATGGCATCACCGCCACGGCAGTCGGTGCCGGTGCGACATGGGCGGCATTCAGGGCGGCGGTGGTTCGCTTCATGATTGCCAATGCGGCGGGGGCACCCGGTGCGGTGCGGCTGCTGATCCGGCCGGAAGTCTATGGGCGAATGGACAACACGTTGATCACGTCAACGGCAGTCTCCGAATGGGACCGGATGACGGCAAATGTCCCGGTTGAAAACATCGCCATGTCCGCGAACGCGCTGGCAGCCCCTTCCGCCAACAATACGAGCGCGCTTCTGACGACCAACGCGGGCGGCGTTGCGCCGATCTTTGTCGGCACCTGGGGCGCGGTGGACTTGATCCGCGACCCCTATTCCGATGCGGCATCGGGCGGGCTGCGGCTCACTGCGCTGACCACGGCGGACGTGACGGTTGCGCGGGGTGCGCAGCTTGAAATCCTGACCGGCGTTTCGGTGGCCTGAATGCTCTGGGGCGCAACCTTCGGCAGTCTTGAACTGCGGGCCGAGGGCGGGGAAACCCGCCTTCGCGCCAGCTTTCCCTATGGCGCGGAAACATCCCTGGCCGAAGGGCGGGCCGAGGTTATCGCGCCCCGTGCCTTTGGCAAAAGGATCGAGTCGGGGGAGGATGTTCACCTGCTTTTCGGTCATGATTACGACCGGCCCCTTGCCTCGCGCGGGGCCGGTTCCCTGACCTTGACCGACACCGACGCGGCGCTTGTGATCGAAGCCCGAATTGCCGGGGATACCACATGGTCGCGGGACTTTCTGGCGGCACATGCCAGCGGCCTGATCCGGGGCCTGTCACCGGGCTTCCGGGTGCCACCGGGCGGTGACACGGTGCAGCGGCGCGGCCACGGGCTTCTGCGAAAGATCAATAAAGCTAACCTATACGAATTGAGCGCAGTCACGGTTCCGGCCTATCCGCAGGCACAGATCGAGGCGCGGGCATGGGGCCGGGAATCGCCAGACGCGGGCCTTCGCCGCGTCCTGCAGAGATGGAGGGCATAACATGGGCGTTCTGGATTTATTCCGGCGCAAGCCGATTGAAAAGCGCGCCGATGGCACGGGATACACGGCGCAGATTATGGCCGCGAGGGCGTCTTACATCGCGGGCGTGAGTGGCATCGGGGAACTGACAAGCACGGCGCAGACCTGTGTTTCGCTTTGGGAAGGGGCCTTTGCCCTTGCCGATGTGCAGGGCACCGACCTGTTGCCACGGCGAACAATGGCACTCATGGCGCGGGCGCTGGCCCTGCGCGGCGAGTTTGTGGGGCTGATCACCGACCGGGGCATTCTTCCCGCCGCCGACTGGGAAGTAAGCACCGCAGACGGTGTGCCGCGCGCCTATCGCCTGTCGATCCCCGAGGCGGGCGGTGGGCGGGGCTTCACTGCCCTTGCGCCCGAGGTGCTGCACGTTCGGATCGGATCAGACCCGGTTGCGCCCTGGACCGGCACGGCACCCCTGCGGCGGGCGGCATTGACGGGTCAGATGCTGCACGAGATCGAATCCGCCTTGCGGGATACGTTCCGGGATGCGCCCCTTGGCAGCCTGATCGTGCCTTTGCCTGATTCGTCGGCAGACGATATGGCGCAGATGCGCAGCGCCTTTCGTGGGCGGCGCGGGCAAACGTTGATTGTCGAAGGTGTGGCACAGGCCACGGCGGCGGGGATGAATCCGCAGATCGGGCAGCGCCCGGAGCAGCTTTCGCCTGATCTGCAAAAGTCGATGGCGGTGGAAGCGTGGCAGGCGGCACGCGGCGCGATCTGCGCCGCGTTCGGCGTCCTGCCGGGATGGCTTGTGGATAATGCCCAAGGTCCTTTGGTGCGGGAAGCGCAGCGCCAGCTTGCGGCATGGACGCTGCAACCGATTGCCGAACTGCTGGCCGAAGAGGTGACCGCAAAGCTGGGAACCGCCGTCACGGTGGACGTGATCAGGCCCCTGCAGGCGTTCGATGCAGGCGGCAGGGCGCGCGCGCTGGCGCAGATCATTGAAGCGATGGGCAGGGCGAAAGAGTTGGGGCCTGTCGGCAGATCAAATGAATGCCGCCCTGCTGGCAGTGAACATGGGCGGGGGCGATCAGAACGCTTGAAGAATAGGCAGGATGCGCCGGGGAGTTTTTCCTTTTCTCCCATGCATCCCCGTTAGTCGGTCAGTGGGCAAACACCGAAAGCGCGCGGCCCGTATTGGGGCGGGCGCGGCGCGCACATAGACCGCCCCGGCGAGAGGCTGGGGCGGTCTTTCAGTCCGCTGTCCAGCGATGTGCCGCGCCAAGATGCGGCTTGCCGAAGAATATGACGCGGCGCAGGACCGGGGCGAGGTAGCGGGCCACGGCGGGGGCAAGAGTAACCTTGGGAAGCCCAAGGTTAACGATGTCAACCTGCGGTACGACGAAATCCACGAGGCCCGTCAATTCCGCGATGCGGAACGGGCGGACCCTGGCATCATCGACCGCACCATATCCGGCATGATTGAGCGGGGCGGGCCTTGCGCCGCGTCACTCCGCCGGGGGGTGATCGTTCGGCGCGGTGTCCCGGCGAACGATCCAAAGCAGGATCAGGGCAAGCGCCAGCCCCCCGACCGGGGCGACAAGGAAGGGAAGCACTTGATCAAAGGTCATGGCAGCATCCTCTTCAACACCTGTCTTGCCAGCAAATGTATGGCAAGCGCGAACATAATGCAAATCACGCTTGCCGGAACAAGCAGGAAGGTGGGGGCCGTGCTTCCGTAAACACTTGCTATCAGGGGAGAAAAACCGCCCACCGCAAAAACCGCTATGCCAACCCCGTTCAGAAAGTTGGCCGTCAGCTTTGTTTTCTCATTGTGGACCGCCGTCATTCGCCCGCCCCCCGCCGCAGCCTGACCCCAGGCCCTTCTCCGTTCTGATCGACAAAGATCACCCCGGCCTGTTCCAAGGCGGCGCGGATGGCATCGCCAGTGCTGGCCCGTCCGCCAAGATCACCGCCTTCTGCTTCAAGGCGCTTAATCGTCGGTACTGACACGCCCGATGCAGCGGCAAGATCAAGTTGCGACCACCCCAGCAAAGATCGTGCGGCTTTCACCTGAAGAATTGATACTTTCGGTATTGACATTGCCGCCCGGCTTGATTGATACTTTTGGTACTGTAACCACTCACCAAAGGAAACGCAACCATGAAGCCCGAATCCTCTTTCCCCGCCCGCAGCCTGCTCGATGCGCTGGACGATGCCGAATCCGACCTGAACGAGGCGTTGGGCCTGCTGGACGCCTTGGGCGTCCTGTTGGACAATCTGCCGTCATACGCGAGCGATGCGCACCCGGACGAAAAGCGGGCGATGAACGCGTTGCAGCCGACCTACGCTGCGGCTCGCCGCGCCGTGTATCGAATGATCGCTGTGCTCGAAGGCAAAAACTGACCCAGCCAAATTAGAGCGCGGCCCGGATGCAGGCACAACCGCAAAGGTGGCAACCTGATCCCCGGAATTGAAGGCGCGATGCGGCTGGCGCAGGTGTTGCGAAAAAGACACTATCGGAAACAAAGTGGAATCCAAGCAGAATCCAACCAAGCGGCGCTTCGCTGGTTATTGACTTTCTATCCGATCTGAGCTTAATTGTCATCATGGCAAAACTGCGGGACCTTCAAGAGCTTCTGTCTCGCGTCGGGTACGTTACTCCGGCGCGGGCTAACGTGCTGATTATGAACACGCGCAAGCTTGGCTATTTCACAACTGGCGGCAGGGGATCGAGTGCGCCCGACATCTGCGCGTCAGACGTTACCAATGGCCTACTGCTTGCCCTGCAGTTCAATCCGCCGATTGAAGCCCCGGAATCCATCCCGGCCCTTCGATCACTTCCCCTATTTGTCGTTCGGTACGATCCCGGTGACGGCACATTCCGCGATCTGGACCCCGAAACATCTTATGGCGCGGAAAGGATCAGCAAAACCCTTCCGCCCTGTTTCCCCGCATTCCAAGGGATTGAGTTCCTTGGCGGTGCTCTGGACACAGTGTTTTCGGCAGGCGGCGCAGCTTTTGTCAACCGATTTGACCGAATCGCGCACACCGTCCGCGACGGCATGTCAGAGGTGAGCTTGGAAATCGCCGATCCTGACTGGAGCCAGGGCGCATGGCCCGAGGGGCCACGGGCTTGGGCTTTTGTCTTTCAGATTCCCGTATTTGAAACGGCATCCGGGGGCTTTGGAACTCGCACTACCCGCACCATTTACGCTGAGGCGTTGCGCGCTTTGGCCGACCTGATCAGGCGCGAGGGCGAATGATGCAATCGCTGCTTCCCGCCCATGTGACCCCGAAAGACCTTGCCAAGCACCTTGGCGTGTCCGAGCGGACCTTGCGGGGAATTGCCCGGCAGACAGGCGCGTGCTGCATAATCGGGAAGACGATGCTTCTACTTGAACATCATGTTCCCATTGTTCTGGAGGCTTCCTCTCCATGCCTTTCAAAATCCGCAAGCGCGGCGAAACGTATCACTACAACGGCACCGTTGCCGGAAGGCGATTACGCGGCACTACAGGCACAACGATCAAAGCCATCGCCGAAAGAATCGCGGCAGAAGCCGAAGCCCTTGAATGGCGTCGTCACCTTGATGGACCGGGTGCGCAAGTGACTTTCGCGCAGGCTTCCATTGCTTATCGGCAGGCGGAAAAAGCCACCCGGTTTCTGGACCGGATCGAGGATCATTGGCGGGACACCCTGATAATGGAAATCACCGAAGGCGCAATCCGGCAATCCGCCTTCAACCTCTATCCAGATGCAAAGGCCGCGACCCGGAATCGCCAAGTGATTGTGCCGACCCAGGCTATAATCAATCATGCGGCAAGCATGGGATGGTGTAGCCCCATAAAGGTCAAGCGGTTCAAGATCACCACTAGGATCAAGGAACCGGCAACCCATAAATGGGCAAGAACATTTGCCGCCCATGCCTCGCCGCACCTTGGCGCGCTTTGCCTTTTCATGTTCGGCACGGGCGCGCGGATCGGGGAGGCGGTTGCTCTGAAATGGGGCGATGTGAACATGTCCGAGCGACTCGTTGTCCTTAACCAGTCGAAGGTCGGGCGGGAGCGCAAGTCGCACCTGCAGGCCCCGGTTCTGGCCGCTTTGGCGAATATCCCCGGCAATCGCAACCCGGACGATCCGGTGTTTCAGTGTGGTAAAGCTGAGAATGTCAAACAGGTTTGGGACAACGTGATTGTCCGGGCGGGGATCAAGCGGCTGACCCCGCACTGCTGCCGTCACGGCTTCGCAACGACGATGCTGCGCGCAGGCTATGACGTAAAGACAGTTGCCAGTCTGGGCGGCTGGAGAGACGCCGCAACAGTCCTGAAATTCTACGCTCACGCGCGGGACGATATGACCGTGACAGATGCGCTTTTTGACACAAATCTGGCACAGCGCGAAAGCAAACGCACCGCAAACACCAGAAAACAAAGGAAAATCTTACAATGAACATGTCCCCCCTGTGGGGAGGGGTGTCCCACTGCCGGAATTACGGGCCGCCCCCGTCTGGCGCAAGGGGGTTTCTTGCCCCGAAGCGCTGTTTCATACAGAAAAGACGGCGACCCGTTCCACGATCGGAAACACCCATGTTCACCGCGACCCTGCTGACCGACCCGGCCACCCCCACCCTTGACCGCACCACGGTCGAGGCGCTGCGCAATGCCTGGGGCGGTGGCGATGCGCGTTGGCTGGACCCGGGCGTGGCGGCAGAGTTTCCGCTGGAAACCGTGCCGGAAAACCTGTGGGATGTCTGGAAAGGCTTGCAGACCCTGGGCATTGATCTGGCGGTGCAGCCGACGGCAGGGCGCCGCAAGCGGCTGCTGTTGGCCGACATGGATTCAACGATGATCCGCCAGGAATGCATTGATGAGCTTGCGGCGATGGCGGGCGTGGGGCCACAGGTGGCCGGGATCACGGCGCGGGCGATGAAGGGCGAGTTGGATTTCGAAGCGGCGCTGCGCGACCGTGTGGCGCTGCTGGTCGGCCTTGCGGAAACGGCAATTGCCAGGGTGCTGGACACACGGATCAGCTTCACGCCCGGCGGGCGGACGCTGGTGGCCACGATGAAGGCACAAGGCGGCCATGCCGTGCTTGTGTCCGGCGGTTTCACCGCCTTTACCGGACCCGTGGCGGCGGCGCTGGGCTTTGACGAAGACCGCGCCAATGTGCTGCATATCCGCGACGGGCGGCTGACCGGTACGGTGGCCGACCCGATCCTGGGCCGTGCGGCCAAGGTGCAGGCGCTGGAAGAGGTCGTGGCCCGGCTGGGGATTGGCGCAGATCAGGTGCTGGCGGTGGGCGACGGGGCCAATGACCTGGGCATGCTGGCCCGCGCCGGCGCAGGCGTGGCGCTGCACGCAAAGCCTGCGGTTGCGGCGGAATCTGCGCTGCGGGTGAACCACGGCGATCTGACGGCGCTGCTGTTCCTGCAGGGCTACACGCGGGCGGAGTTTGTGACGTGACCGTCGCAGCCGGGTTGCACACCCCCCGCATCCCCCATGGGCGAGCTGTGCGAATGTGAAACAGGCCGCAGCCGGGCGCGTCAGGCCGGATTGGCCCCTCTCTGCTTGCTTCCGTCGCAGCGGGCACCAGCAGGGCGGACCGGATGCGGTTTTAACCGACGAGACAGGCGGGCTTGCCCCCTGGCGGGGTGCTGAAAACGGATGTCGCACGCCTGCCGCACGGGAATTTATGATGATCCGCCGGAAAGGCGACTTGCCGTTGCGGGCGGACCCCGAAACGCAGCGCGTGTTGCCGCCCGGTCAGGGACCGCGGTGGCATCAGGACCCGTCCAGCAAGCGCCATGAAAGACCAGCGCCCGACCCGGCAGGACGCTTGGCTTCACCTTCCGCCCCGTCACCGGGCGGGAACAGGAAACGCACCGCGTTTCCCCCGCCCGCGCGGGACGGTGCCCTGTAGGCCGGCAGGTCCGGGCAAAGCAGAGGCCAGCGCCCGACCCGGCGGGCGAGAAGCGCCCGCCGGGGGCGGGTCGGGCGCTGGCCGGGGGCTTTGGCCCCCGGCTGGCCAAGAGGCAACGTGGCGCTGTGGCAGGGGCGATGGCCCCTGCCAGAGCAGCGGTGGAACTGCTTTTGTCAGTGCGGGCGGGGACAGGAAACGCACTGCGTTTCCCCCACCTTTGTGGGACCTTGCCCTTTAGACCGGCAGGTCCGGGAACAACCCCAAGCCAGCGCTCGCCGGGGGCGGTTGCCCCCGGCGGACCCGTGGCACACGCAGCGCAGGGCCGGGGCGATGGTCCCGGCCAGATCGGGCGGGGCCAGCGGAAGAGAGTCCCGTTCTCCAGCCAGCGGTCCATGCGGCGGGCACCTCTTCGGTGCCTGCTAAAGGAATCCGTCCGCCAGGCGCAGGATGCCGGTCTCGGTGCCGCGCCAGTTGGTCTGCACGGCGTCAAGGCGCTTGCGTGTCGCCGGATGATCGCGGTCCAGCACGCCAAGGCGCACCAGCAGGGCGGCAATGACCGCCTCGGAGGCGCGGGAATTGCCGTCGGCAATCTTCACGGCGATGCCGCGCCGCTGATCGGGCAGGATGGCGACGAACACCGCTTCGGCCCCGGTCTTGATCGCCACGCGCCCGCCCATGGCGCGCATCAGTTCGGTGCAGGCCCGCCCCTCGCCCGCGACCAGATCGGGATGGGCGGCCATGGCGCGGGTCAGGCGGTGCATGGCGCGCTGGCGGATATCGCCCGCGTCCGACGCACCGGCAAAACCGCCCATGGCGCGGGCCAGACCGTGCAGGGTGGCGGCGAAATTGGGCGCCGAACAGCCGTCAATGCCAAAGCCGGGCGAGGTTTCCCCCGTCACCTCTTCGGTGGCGGCACGGATGGCGCGCTGGACCGGGTGATCCACCGCGACATACTCCGGACCGGCCCCCAGATGCCGCGTCAGTGTCAGAAAGCCCGCATGCTTGCCAGAACAGTTGTTGTGGGTTTGGCAGGGCTTTTCATGGGCCCGCACCAGCCGGTCATGCTCTGCGGTGTCAAAGGGCCAATGCGACCCGCAGCGCAGATCGGCCGCGGTCAGGCCCAGCCCGCCCAGCCAGCGCGTCACCATGCCGCTGTGCAGACCGGCGCCCTGATGGCTGGCGCAGGCCAGCGCCAGCTGCGCAGGCGTCAGCCCGGCCGCATCCGCCGCGCCACTTTCGATCAGGGGCAGGGCCTGAATCATCTTGCAGGACGAGCGCGGAAAGATCGCCGCCCCGGGGTCGCCCCAGGCCTCGATCACCCCGCCCGCCGCATCGCAGATCACCGCATGGCCCGAATGGGCGCTTTCCAGCAGCCCGCCGCGCCAGAGTTCGACCATGGGATGCGCCCCTTGGCTGCCTGCCATTTCAGCATGTCCCTCACGCCTGCGCGATTTTACGCCCATTGGGCTTTCACGCTTTGCCGGTTTTGCGGTATGGGACAGATATCGGGTTGAAAACTTCTGCGCCACAGGAAAAGCTGCGGCAGAAGCGGCAGACAGCCGTCGGGTGCGGGGAATGGCAGCGTGGAGGCCGTGAACGAATGGCAGCATGGATCTTGACCGGACTGCGCGGCGCAGTGCTTGGACTGGTGGCAGCAGGGGCGATGGCGGCCGGTGCGGTGGCCCAGGAATCGACGAACCGCGTCGCAACAAAGACGGACTGGAGCGTTTTCACCGAAGAGAACCCCAAGGAATGCTGGGGCGTGTCCAGCCCAAAAGAAACGGTCAACACGCGGGATGGTGCCCCGGCCACGGTTCGGCGCGGCGACATCCTGCTGTTCGTGACCTTCCGTCCCGGATCGGGCGCGGTCGGCGAAGTGTCCTTTACCGGGGGCTATCCCTTTGCGCCGGGATCGACCGTGAACATGACGATCGGCGACAGCAGCTTCGAGATGTTCGTGGACGGCGAATGGGCCTGGCCGGCAAACGCCGCCGATGATGCCGCGATGCTGGCGGCGCTGAAGGCAGGTTCTTCGGCGGTGCTGACTGCGCGGTCGGCACGCGGAACGCAGACGAAGGACACCTTCTCGCTCCTGGGCTTCACTGCCGCGATGGAGGAATCCGAAGCGCGCTGCAAGTAAGCCAGGGGCCCGGGGCTGTTCCCCCCCGAACAGACCTGCGCGCCTGGCGGCAGGTATCGTATTTTTGCCGCGTCAGGGACCCTGGGGCTGCGGACCCTGCAAAGGTCACAGGCCCTTTGATTGCCGCCAGGCTGCGATCATCTCGTCAAGCGGAACGCCGTCGATGGTAACGCCCGTCAGGCGGCAGTTGTTCAGGACCGCCCCGGAAAGGTTCAGGTTCTGGAAAACGGAACCGGACAGGTTCACATCGTTCACCTGCCAGCCGGTCAGGTTACTGTCGTTGAACCGGGCACCAGAAAAATTGATCTGGTTGAATGTTGTCCCCGAAAGGTTGGCATCGTTGAACTGCGAGCCGGAAAGATCGGCATCGTTGACGTCAAGTTTTTCGGTAACCCGGTGCAGCTTCATCGATTT
Source organism: Rhodobacter sp. (assembly GCA_020250175.1). GTDB lineage: Bacteria > Pseudomonadota > Alphaproteobacteria > Rhodobacterales > Rhodobacteraceae > Aliitabrizicola. The sequence goes on along the minus strand of JADCEN010000022.1, from coordinate 48,011 downwards.
GCAATCCTGAACGTCAGGGTGGCGACCTGTCGCTTATCTCCTGGGGGCAAGCATACCCGGCTTGTCCGACTGTGCAGCCTCCACGGCGCAGCTTTCGCACCCACCTTATCCGCTGAATTCGGGAAAGCCAGAATATGTTGAGAGCTTCTTGGCCATCTGACGGCGTCACAGGAAGGTTCCGTTCCTGACCGGAAGTGCCTATATGGGCCGGACAACCCCCCGAGGATGCCATGTCCAACCTTCCCGCCGCCCCGATCACGCAGGATGTGCTGACCCTGCCGCGCAAACTGCCCGAGGGTGGCCCGGTCAACCTGATCGGGCTGACGCGCGATCAGGTGCATGCGGCGCTGCTGGCGGCAGGCACGCCCGAAGGTCAGGTCAGGATGCGCGCAGGCCAGGTCTGGCAGTGGCTCTACAACTGGGGGGTGCGCGATTTCGCGCAGATGACCAACCTTGCAAAGGACTTCCGGGCGCGCCTGGCCGGGAATTTCACCATAGACCTGCCGCAGGTCGTCACCCGCCAGATCAGCGCCGACGGCACGCGCAAATATCTGGTGCGCATCACCGGCGGGCATGAGGTGGAGACGGTCTATATCCCCGAAGAGGGGCGCGGGACGCTGTGCATATCCTCGCAGGTGGGCTGCACGCTGACCTGTTCCTTCTGCCACACCGGCACGCAGAAACTGGTGCGCAACCTGACGGCGGCCGAGATCGTGGGCCAAGTCATGCTGGCGCGCGACGATCTGGGCGAATGGCCGGTCAAAGGCGCGCCCAAGGTGGAAACGCGGCTGATCTCGAACATCGTGCTGATGGGCATGGGCGAGCCTCTGTACAATTTCGACAATGTCCGCGACGCGATGAAGGTGGTGATGGACAATGAGGGCATCGCGCTCGGCCGCCGCCGCATCACCCTATCGACCAGCGGTGTAGTGCCGGAAATTGCCCGCACTGCCACCGAAATCGGCTGCCTGCTGGCCGTCAGTTTCCATGCCACCACCGATGAGGTGCGCGACCGGCTGGTGCCGATCAACAGGAAGTGGAACATCGCCACGCTGCTGGACGCGCTGCGGGACTATCCCGGCCTGTCGAATTCCGAACGCATCACCTTTGAATATGTGATGCTGGACGGGGTGAACGACAGCAAGGCAGACGCGCACCGTTTGGTGGAGCTGCTGCGCGGCATTCCGGCCAAGGTGAACCTGATCCCGTTCAACGAATGGCCCGGCGCGCCTTACAGGCGGTCGTCGGGCAACCGCATCCATGCCTTCGCCGACATCATTCACAATGCGGGCTATGCCAGCCCGATCCGCACCCCGCGCGGCGAGGATATCATGGCGGCCTGCGGCCAGCTGAAAAGCGCGACCGAGCGGGCGCGGAAAAGCCGGGCGGCGGCGGCAGAAGCGGGGCGTTGACCCGGCCTGCGCACCTGCTACGCCTGTGCCATGATCCCCACCCTGCCCAATGCCGCCGCCCGCCGCCTGTTCCTGCATCTGCACGGGCTGGGCGAGGCCCCGGCCGGCCCGGCGAAAGGGGCCGATCTGGCGGCGCTGATCGCGCGCATCGGCTTTGTGCAGGTGGACAGCATCACCACCGTTGAACGCGCCCACCACATGATCCTTGCCGCGCGCCGCCCCGCCTACCGGCCCGAGGCGCTGAAGCGGCTGCTGGAGCGGGACCGTGCGCTGTTCGAGCACTGGACGCATGATGCCTCGATCCTGCCGGTGGCGCTTTTCCCGGTCTGGCAGCTGCGCTTTGCCCGCGATGCCGACCGGCTGCGGGATAACTGGAAGCGCTGGTTCCGCGACGGGTACGAGGCGCAGTTTGACAGCATTCTGAACCGGATCGCGGCAGAAGGGCCGCTGACCTCCTCCGACGTGGGTGCAGGAGAGGCTCGCGGCCGGGGCGGCTGGTGGGACTGGCATCCGTCCAAGACCGCGCTGGAATGGCTGTGGCGGACAGGTCAGGTTCAGATCACCCGGCGCGACGGCTTTCAGAAGGTCTATGACCTGACCGAACGGGTGATACCAGCCGCACACCGCCTGCCCTGCCCGCCGGTTGACGCCGTGGTGGACTGGGCCTGTTCCTCGGCGCTGGACCGGCTGGGCTTTGCCACGCCGGGCGAGCTTTGCGCCTATTGGAACGCCGTCACCCCGCAAGAGGCGCGCGACTGGTGCAAGACGGCACTGGCCACGGGCCGGGTTACCGAAATTGCGGTGGAAGGGGCCGATGGCAGCCGCCGCCACAGCCTGGCCCGGCCCGACGTGCTGGCCTGCGCCGCCGAGGCACCGGAACCGCCCGCGCGGCTGCGGGTGCTGTCGCCCTTTGATCCGGCGCTGCGCGACCGCGCACGGGCGGACCGGTTGTTCGGCTTTCACTACCGGATCGAGGTTTTCGTGCCCGAGGCACAGCGGCGCTATGGCTATTATGTCTTTCCGCTGCTGGAAGGGGCACGGCTGGTGGGGCGGATCGATATGAAGGCGCGGCGGGAGGCTGGCGTGCTGCAGGTGCGCGCCCTTTGGCCCGAAGCGGGGGTGCGCTTTGGCGCGGGGCGGATGGCGCGGCTGGCGGCAGAGTTGGACCGGATGGCGCGCTTTGCCGGGTGTGAGCGGGTGGGGTTTCATGACGGCTGGCATCGCAGTGCGGCATAGACGCGGTGGCGGCGTGTGAAGACGGGTCAGGCATTGATCCGCCCACCGGATTGCGTCGCGGCCGGACCCGGTCTATAGCCTGCCGCGATCCGAACAATAGAAAGCCGGAGAGGCCAGATGTCCTACGCCGCCCTTGAATCCGCCATCGATACCGCGTGGGAGGACCGCGATGCCATCACGCCCGCCACCGGGGGGGCAGCGCGCGAGGCCGTGGAGGCGACGCTGGAAGCACTGGACAAGGGCCGGTTGCGGGTGGCAGAGCGCGGCACCGACGGCACCTGGCATGTGAACCAATGGGCCAAGAAGGCGGTGCTGCTGGGCTTCCGGCTGCGCGAGATGGAACATCAGTCCGGTGGGGCGCAGGGCGGCGGCTGGTGGGACAAGGTCGACAGCAAGTTCAAGGGCTGGGACGCGGCGCGCTGGCGCGAGGCCGGGTTCCGCGCCGTCAACGGCAGCGTCGTGCGCCAGTCGGCCTTCATCGCCAGGGGCGTGGTGCTGATGCCGTCTTTCGTCAATCTGGGTGCCTATGTCGACGAGGGCACGATGGTGGATACCTGGGCCACGGTCGGCTCCTGCGCGCAGATCGGCAAGAACGTGCACCTGTCGGGCGGCGTCGGCATTGGCGGCGTGCTGGAGCCGATGCAGGCGGGCCCGACGATCATCGAGGACAACTGCTTTGTCGGGGCGCGGTCCGAAGTGGTGGAAGGCTGCATTGTGCGCGAAGGTTCGGTGCTGGGCATGGGCGTGTTCATCGGCAAGTCGACGAAGATCGTGGACCGTGAAACGGGGGCCGTCACCTATGGCGAGGTGCCGGCGGGTTCAGTCGTGGTGGCAGGATCGATGCCCTCGAAGGGCGGCCTCAACCTGTATTGCGCGGTGATCGTGAAGAAGGTTGATGCCCAGACCCGCAGCAAGACCAGCATCAACGAGTTGCTGCGGGATTGAGCGCGGCCTTTGGTTCCCGCCGCCGAAGCGGGAATTGGGATGAACCGTTTGTGCAGGACGCGGCCATGACCGAAGGCAAACCCAAGCGCCCGCAGCATGTGTTCACCCTGGTGGTCGAGGTCGGCCGCAAGGCCGGCGACGGGCTGCCCGACACGGCGACGGGCGCGGCGCTGATGTGCTATGCCAGCGGCGTGGACGAGGCCGAGGCAGTGCGTGAAACCGTGGCGCTGCTGAAGGCCGCGGACATGGCCCCGCTGGATGTATCGGGCTATGGCACGCCGGAGGACCGGCTTGCGGGCAGTGAAGTGATTGACGACGGGGAACGGGCGCTGATGCAGCGGGCGCTGGACGAGAATTCTGTGGTTGTGGCGCAGATCACCCCGTTTTTCGATTGATCCTGCGGGGTGCCAGCGGGGGGCTGTCTGCCCCCCGCACCCCCCGAGGGTATTTGAGCCGAAAAGAAGCCGAACCATGACAGTGGCGCACCGGCATTGCAGCCTTTCCTCCAACTGTTTAGCACTGGCGGCATCCCAAGCACAGGACCGTCCGATGACCGCCCATTTGCCTGTCGATCCCGTTGCCCTGGCGGCGGAGCTGATCCGCTGCCCGTCGGTGACCCCGGCCGAAGGCGGGGCCTTGCTGCTGCTGGAGCGCGTGCTGTCGGGGGCGGGGTTCGATTGCACGCGGGTGGACCGGGGCGGAATTGCCAACCTGTTCGCGCGCTGGGGACGGCGGGGGGCGAACCGCAGCTTCGGCTTCAACGGGCATACCGATGTGGTGCCCGTCGGCGATGCCGCCGCCTGGACGCGCGATCCCTTCGGCGGCGAGATCGTGGATGGCTGGCTGTGGGGGCGCGGGGCCACCGACATGAAATCAGGTGTTGCGGCCTTTGCTGCTGCCGCTGTGGATTTCGTGCGCGCGACCCCGCCCGATGGTGCGGTCATCCTGGCAATCACCGGCGATGAAGAGGCCGAGGCACAGGACGGCACGCTTGCCCTGCTGGACTGGATGGCACAGGCGGGCGAAGCGATGAGCGTCTGTCTGGTGGGCGAGCCGACCTGCCCCGACCGGCTGGGCGATGCGATGAAGATCGGGCGGCGCGGGTCGATGACCGCGCAGATCACCGCGCAGGGCGTGCAGGGGCATTCGGCCTATCCGCAGCGGGCAAAGAACCCGGTGACGGCGCTGGTGCGGCTGATGGACCGGCTGGCAAGCCGGGAGCTGGATCAGGGTACTGCGCATTTCGATGCCTCGACGCTGGCGATCACCACGATCGATACCGGGAACCCGGCCACGAATGTGATCCCGGCACAGACACGGGGCACCGTGAACATCCGCTTCAACGATGCGCATTCCGGCACCTCGCTGGGCGAATGGCTGCGCCGCGAAGCCGCCGAGGTGGAAGCCGCGACAGGCGTGCGGTTCAGCATGACCCTGTCGGTCTCCGGTGAAAGCTTTCTGACCCCGCCGGGGCCGCTGTCTGATCTGGTGGCGCGCGCCGTGCAGGCGGAAACGGGGATTGCCCCGGCACTGTCGACGTCGGGCGGAACCTCGGACGCGCGCTTTGTCAAGGATCACTGCCCGGTGGTGGAATTCGGACTGGTCGGCAAGACCATGCATCAGGTGGACGAACGGGTTGAGGTGGCGCAGATCGTGGCGCTGAAGGCGATCTACAGCCGCATCCTGCGGGACTATTTCGCATGACCCGCATCGCCCGCACGTCCGATATCGCCACCTGCCGCGCCCTGCGCCATAGCCGGTTCGCGCCCGGCAACCTGTTTGCGATGGGCAGAAGACAGATGGCATAGCGGCGGGTCTGTCCGGGAAACCTGGAAACCGCCGCTGCGGCAGGCCGCAACTGCGATACCCGGCGAAGCCCCCCCCTTTGCCGAGTGCGACCGCGATCACGCAGCCATCCCGGCGGCACCGAAGGCGTTGATCAGACGTTCTACTTGCCGGAAAACGGGGACAGGGGCGGTGCAAAGGGGGGTTTTTCTTCATTCTTCCTTTACATTTGTTCATCTATTGTTCACCTTGCCGGATCACCGGGGGCCCCGCAAGATGTTGGATATGAGCACAGGCGCACCACAAGAGTTGCATGATTTTCTGGGGTCGGACAGGTTCAGCTGCGTTCTGGCCGACCCACCCAGGCGGTTCTGGAACCAGACCGGCAAAGTCATCGGAGCCGACGATGAATGATCTTGGTTTCAAGCAATTGGCGGCTTCAACGACCGCACCAGCCTATCAAGCGGTAGCGGATGACAACTGCAGGTTCATGGGCAACTTTCCGGCGGATCAGTTCACCCCGGCTTTTTCACGGAAATCGGTATGATTGGTTGCGTGCATCTGAAATCGCTTGGGGTTCAAGCTGTCAGACGGAAACCGACGGCGGCATCGGACGCGCGCGGGGGTGAAGGGTTACCGCAAGTGAGGCCCGGTTTCAATCGGTCGCTTGGGATCGTGAGCAGAACCGATCGGCTGACCGGCGATCCGGGTGCGGTGATGCTGAGAGAGATGTTGGAGCGCCGCGGCAGAGTTGGCTGGATGACCGGACGCCTGCAGGACCCGCGCAGCCATGTGGACGTCACCCCTTGATCGCAGAGACAGTGACAGGCTCGACGCCAGGCTGCGCCCCGGCAATGTTGGCACCGCAGATGGCGCATGCGATGTGATCCTCGACGTCGTGGACCGGGCGATGGCGGACCTTTTGCGACGTGGCCGAGGTGCGCATCGATGCGGGCTTGCCTTCGGCCGCGCTGCTGGCGGGCCTTGATGCACGCGGGATCGACTGTGTCTCGTATCTGCGCGCCAATCCCGTGTGCAAACAGCCCGGCGCAGTCTGCGGCCCGTTCCGGCCGCAGGAATGCCGAAGCCACTTCATCGCCGCAGGCCATGGTTTGCATTGAAAGCGACATGCCGTGGTATCCACCATCAATGGTGGACCCTGAGGGGATTGCCCTGCGCGACGGACGAAGCGGCTTTGACCACACGAGAAGAAGCGGTCGATCTGCGGATGTCCGGGACTGAGTGAAACCGCTGTCTGGCCTTTCCGGAATCCGCGATTGTCAGGCCCGGCACATGACACGGACTTGCGCCCGGACTGCAAAGCAGGGAAAACCTTTCCTGGGGGTATTCATGGATAACCGGCTCAGTGCTTCTTTTGATGCAGTTACTCTGGAAAGGGCGCGCGGGTACGTGCAACAGGGGCTGGTCGCTTCGGTTGAACTGCGGACGGATGGCACGCTCCTGGGGCGGGTGAAGAATGGGCGGGGGCAAAGCTACCGGCAGCGGATCGTTCTTACGCACCGCTCTGTCGAAGGCGAATGTTCCTGCCCGGTAGGGTATAACTGCAAGCATGTGGCAGCCGCAGTGATGGCGTGGTCAGAGCGTGACAAGGGTCGGCCAGAACTGGCCGCACCTGTGCAGGGCTGGCTGACCCGGGTCAAGGACAGTGCCCGAGCGGTGGCAGCCGCTGAGCCGCGCCCGCAGGACTACCCGAAGTCGGTGAAGGATCGCCTGCTCTATGTGCTCGTGCCCGATGATCCGGCCGTCCGGATCGAGGTGTTCAAGGGGCACCTCAACGCTGCGGGTACGGGGTTTACCAGGTCGGTCCGGCAATTTGATGCGCTGCATGCCCTGCGCAGCACGGAACTGCCACAGTTCATCCGTCCGGTTGATCTGGAGCTTCTGGGATCGCTGGCGCAGGCGCGGCTTTGGAACACGCATCTCAACTATGGCCTGCCCGAAATGTTCCGGATCCGGGGGCAGGATGCAACGGCCCTGATCCGTCGCCTGTGCGATACGGGACGGTTCCTGCACGACAGTTCCGCAAAGATGCCGTTGGCCTGGTCTGAAAGATGCCCCGAGGCGCGGCTGGCCTGGCGCATGGCGGCAGACGGCAGCCAGCGGCTCGGGTTTGAGGATGACACAGGCCAGCCGCTTGGACTGCGTGGTCTGGAGGGGGCGACGTACTGGCTGGACCCTGCGCAGGGGCACATCGGTGTCCTCGCCCATCCGGTGGCACCCGATGTGCTGCGTCTGGTCATGGGCAGTCCTGATGTCGCGCCCGATGACGCCGCGGTGCTTGCCACGGCTCTGCCAGACGCCCTTGCCGACCTTGAGCTTCCCCGCCCGCGCGCAGTCCGCCGGACCCGGCGTGCGGCCGGACAGAAAGTCGCGCGGCTGACGCTGGGGGCCGAGACGGCGCGGCACGGATCAAGGAGTTGGGGCAGTTCCGTGCAACTGCCGGTGTTGACATTGCGCTTCGCCTATGACGGGCAAGAGGTGGGGGACGACAGTGAAGACCCGCGCCTGCTGGAAGACGGCGGGATCGTGACCCTGCTGCGTGACCCCGATTGGGAAGCCGCCTGCAGGGCACGCCTGCTGCAGGCCGGAGCCCGGCCGGTTGAAGACCTGGCGCTTTATCGTCCGGGTGAACGGATGCTTCGGTGCGATCTTGTCTTCGCAGCCGGTGAATTGAACAGCGAAACCCTGCAAACGGTGCGCGAACACAACGCGCTGGACTTTGCCTTCCGAACGGTTCCCGGTTTGCAGCGCGACGGGTGGGAGATCAACCAGACCGCCCGCTGGCCCTTTCGCAAAAGCACGCAGGTGGCCGAACTGACAGTCGCGACCCGCAGCGAGGGCGGTGAGGCGTTTCTGGGCAATGACTGGTTCTCATTGGGGTTTCAAGCCGAAATCGGTGGCAAGGCGGTGGATTTGGCCCCGCTTGTCGCGGCTTTTCTTGAACAGATGCGCGACGACTGGCACGGCCCCCCCGATGCCGCTGCGCTGGCGCAGCTTCTGGCGAATCGCCCGGTCTATCTGAACCAGGGCAAGGCGGGTTATTCGGCCCTTTACCTCAGCCCGCTGGCACCCGTGCTGCATCTGTTCCTGACGCATTATGCCGAACTGGGCGCGCTGCACCCGTCCGAGGCTTCGGTTGCGCGGCTGGTCCAGGAGGCACTGTCGGGCAGCGGGGTGCGCTTTGCCGATCATGCGGGCATCGTGCCGCTGGCCCGCAGCCTTCAGGCGCTGGCTGCGGCAGAGCAGATTACCCCGCCCAAAGGGTTGAACGCACAGTTGCGCGGATATCAGGCCTTTGGCATGGCCTGGATGGCAAGCCTGCTTGAGGCGGGCTTCGGCGCTGTTCTGGCCGATGACATGGGGCTGGGCAAGACGGTGCAGGTTCTTGCCCTGTTGCAGGCGCGGCGCGAGGCCGGGGCAAAGGGGCCGGCGCTGCTGATCGTGCCGACAAGCCTGCTCTATGCCTGGCAGTCCCAGGCGGCACAGTTCACGCCCGGGCTGCGCCTTGTCACATTGCACGGCACGGGGCGCGCAGACCTGCGCGACGACGCCCTTCAGGCCGATCTGGTGGTCACGACCTATCCGCTGCTGGCGCGTGACAGCGGCTGGCTGGCCGCGCAGGACTGGCCACTGGTCATCCTGGATGAGGCGCAGACCCTCAAGAACCCCGCTGCGCAAATGGCCAAGACCCTGCGCGACGTTCCGGCCAGGGGGCGGCTGGCGCTGACCGGTACCCCGCTGGAAAACTCGCTGCAGGATATCTGGACCTTGATCGACTGGGTCAATCCGGGTTTGCTGGGCGACCGCAAGGGGTTTCAGAAGCACTTTCGCACCCCCATTGAAAAGCAGGGCGACGGGGCGGCGCAAGCCCGGCTCAACCGCCGCCTGCGCCCCTTCCTGCTGCGCCGCACCAAAGGCCAGGTCGCGGCGGAACTTCCGCCCAAGACCGAGATACTGGAGCGGGTGGTATTGCCGCGTTCGCAGCAGTTACTTTATGAATCAGTGCGCAGCGCGATGGATCAGCGCGTGCGCGAGGCGATCAGCGCGCGCGGACTGGCGGCAGCGCGGATCACCGTCCTTGATGCCCTGCTGAAACTGCGGCAGGTCTGCTGCGACCCCGGCCTTGTCAAGACAGAGGCCGCGCGCGCAGTGACCGACAGTGCCAAGCGCGCGCGGCTGCTGGAATTGCTGCAGGAACTGGTCGCGGAAGGCCGCCGGGTTCTGGTGTTTTCGCAATTTGTCGGGATGCTGGAACTGATCGAAGCCGATCTGACTCTGGCTGGAATCCCTTACCTTTGCCTGAGCGGGCAGACCAAGAACCGCGACAAGGTGCTTGAGCGTTTCGCCCAAGGTGAAGCGCCGGTGTTTCTGCTCAGCCTCAAGGCCGGCGGCGTGGGTCTGACCCTGACAGAGGCCGATACGGTGATCCTGTATGATCCGTGGTGGAACCCGGCTGTCGAGCGTCAGGCGATGGACCGCACACACCGGATCGGGCAGGACAAGCCGGTTTTCGTGCATCGCCTTGTCGCAGCCGACACGGTTGAGGAGAAAATCCTTCTCATGCAGGCGCGCAAGCAGGCCCTGGCCGATGCGCTGTTTGATGAGGATGCGGTCGCGCCGGAGGCCCTGCTGGACGAGACCACGGTGCAGGACCTGTTCGCCCCCCTTGGCCAATGACGGTTGCGGGCCGTTCTTGGGACGGGCAGGCAGGCGGTCGGCACCCGGCATCCGCGCCGCGCCTGTGGCTGCGGACCGCAGCGCAATGTCATCGTCAGAAGATGCGTCCCGGGTATGTGCCTGCGCGTCACTGCGGCACCGGACCGAATGGCGGAACCTTCAAGCAAGCGGCCCCCGGGGCGGCGACTTGCCGGGCCATGCCTGCGGCTTTGCAAACTGCGCCGTCAGGCCGACAGCCGGGACAGGCCGCAGCGCGTGGCCCTTGTTGCCAGGGCATGCGAGGGGACCCTGCTGCCGGATCGCTTCTGTCCGGTCACATCACCGGACAGGACCGGAAAGACCCGGCGCGGGGGGCCGGGGCCTTATCGCGAAAGCGACAAGGCCAGGGGCACATGGCCGGGCGGGCGGCCCGGCTGCGCGATCCGGGGTCATCCCGCTGATCCCAGGGCCGCCGCAAGGAAAGCCCGGAAAACCTGGGCCGGCGCGGACAGCGGGCGGTTTTTCGGCCAGGTCAGGCCGACGTCCATCGATGGAACACCCTCGATGGTCTGGCGCTGTTCGATCCGCTGACCCTCCAGCGACCAGGGCCGATAGACCATGTCGCTCAGGATGGTCACGCCCATACCGGCGGCCACCATCGACCGTACCGCCTCGACCGAAGAGGTTGAAAACACCACCCTGGGGGTCAGCCCGTGATGGTCCCAATAGCGTCCGGCCGTCCGGCTGGCCTCGTCCACCGTCAGCATGACATAGGGCTGTTCGGCGACATCCCTCAGGCTGATCCCGGGGGCCGCCAACAGCCGGTGATCCGAGGGCAGCCAAAGCCGCCGTCGTGATCGGAACAGCGTCTCGGATTCCAGGTCGACCGTATTGCCAAGGTTCGATGTCAGCATGACGGCCAGGTCCAGCCCCCCGGTGACCAGAGCATCTTCGATGGCGAACCTTGGCTGTTCGGACAGTTCCAGCAAGATGCCAGGATAAATGCGGCGGAACGAGGCATAGTGGCGGGCCATGAAATAGCCCGCGACCGTATAGGTCAGACCCAGCCGCAAAGAGCCCGTCACCTGCGTTTCTTCGCCCAGGGGGCTGCGCGTGGCTTCTTCGACAGCAGCAATGATCGCCTTGGCCCGCGACAGGAACCGAGCACCCTGCGGGGTTACCGAAACCCCTTGTCCGCCCCGCGCCAGAAGCCGCGCGCCCAAGGCAGCCTCAAGGCTTTGAATGCCGGCCGTCACGGCAGATTGCGATATGTTCAGCTCCATCGCCGCATGGGAAACCTGCCCGGTCTCGGCGGCTGCGATGAAATAGCGCAACTGTCTGATGGTCAGCGACAAGGCACCCTCATATCTGCTTTGTCGATACCGTATCTCAGAAATTCGAATTTGCAATGATGGCAGACTCAGGCAAAACTCGCCCCTATCCGAAAAACTGCAAGGGGTGCGATGCCTGTCACTGTGAATTGTGACATGGGCGAAAGCTTTGGGCTTTGGCGCATGGGGGACGACGCGGGGCTGATGCCCTTCATTCATATCGCCAATGTGGCTTGCGGCTTTCATGCCAGCGATTTTGACCACATGCGCGCCACGGTGCGGCTTGCCAAGACGCATGGGGTGAAGGTCGGGGCGCATCCCGGCCTGCCCGATCTGCAGGGCTTCGGGCGGCGCGAGATGAAGATGGGCCGCGAAGAAATGGCCAATTGCCTGATCTACCAGATCGGTGCGCTTTGCGGGTTCCTGAAGGCGGAAGGCGTTGCGCTGAACCATATCAAGCCCCATGGCAGCCTTTACGGGATGGCCGCGCGGCAGGAAGATATCGCCCAGGCGGTTTGTGATGCAGCCGATGTGTTCAAGGTGCCGCTGCTGGGGATGACCGGCACGCTGCATGAGAAGATCTACCCCGCCCGCGGTCATGGATTTGTGGCGGAATTCTACGCCGATCTGGAATATCGTCCGGACGGAAGCCTGATCGTGACGCGCGAGCATGACCCCAAAGACCCCGCGTTGATGGCTGCACGCTGCGTGCGGGCGATCACCGAGGGAAAAGGCACGGCCACGGATGGGTCAGACATTCCGGTTCGGTGCGACAGTATCTGCATTCACTCTGACACCCCCAATGCCATCGACATCGCCCGCGCGGTGCGGGCGGCGGTTCAGCCCCACACCTGAGAGGTTCCCATGCCCCAGATCCATTCGCCGCTTCCCGGCACTTTCTACCGCGCCTCTGCGCCCGACAAGCCGCCATTCAAGGCCGATGGCGATGCCGTTGCCGTGGGCGACGTGATCGGGCTGATCGAGGTGATGAAGTCCTTTCACGAGGTGAAATCCGAGGTGGCGGGCAGGAACATCCGCTTTGAGGCCGACAACGAAGAGCCCGTCATGGCAGGCGCGGTTCTGGCGCAGGTGGACTGATGCTGAAGAAGCTTCTGGTCGCAAACCGGGGGGAAATTGCCGTGCGGGTGATCCGCGCGGCACGTGACCTTGGGATTGCGACTGTGGCGGTTTATTCGGATGCCGACCGCGAAAGTCTGCATGTGCAGATTGCCGACCAGGCGGTGCATATCGGACCGCCTGCGGCAAGGAAAAGCTATCTGAACATCGCCAATATCCTGAAGGCTGCCACCGATTCGGGCTGCGATTCCGTGCATCCCGGTTACGGTTTCCTGGCCGAGAACGCCGGTTTTGCCGATGCCTGTGCAGAAGCGGGGTTGGTGTTTGTCGGCCCGTCGGGGGACGCCATCCGCACCATGGGCGACAAGGTTGCCGCGCGCTCTGCCGCCCATGCCGCCGGAGTTCCGGTGGTGCCGGGGTCGATCGGCCGGGTCGCCGATATTGACGCCGCGCGCCATATCCTGATCGACACCGGGTTTCCGGTGATGATCAAGGCTGCGGCGGGCGGTGGGGGCCGGGGCATCCGCATTGCAAATGACCTGGCCGGGTTCGAAGCCGCCTTCCCGCAAGCCGCTGCCGAGGCGCTGGCCGCCTTTGGCGACGGGGGGCTGTACATGGAAAAGGTCATCGCCAGGGCCCGTCACATCGAAGTGCAGGTTCTGGGTGACGGCAGGGATGCCGTGCATTGCTTTGAACGCGAATGCTCGCTCCAGCGCCGCCGTCAGAAGGTCTGGGAAGAGGCCCCGAGCCGCGCCCTGTCCGGCCGCGTCCGGGATGAGCTGTGCTCCAGCGCCGTGCGGCTGGCCCGCGCGGTGGGTTATTCCGGCGCGGGAACCGTGGAATACCTTTTTGACGACGAATCCGGCCAGTTTTACTTTATCGAGATGAACACCCGCATTCAGGTGGAACATCCGGTGACCGAGATGATCACCGGCATCGATCTGGTGGCCGAGATGTTGCGCATTGCCGGGGGGGAACCCCTGCGCCTGCGTCAGTCCGACATCACGGTGCGCGGCCATGCCATCGAAGTGCGCCTGAACGCGGAAGACCCGTCCCGTGATTTTGCCCCCTTCCCCGGCACTGTCACTGCCCTGCGCGTGCCCGGCGGCCCCGGCGTGCGGTTCGAGTCGATGCTCTACGCCGGCTACACCGTGCCGCCGTTCTACGATTCGCTGCTGGCAAAGCTGGTCGTCCACGCCGAAACCCGCGAGGCGGCGATCACCCGCCTTGTCCGCGCCCTGTCCGAAACCCGCATCGAGGGCTTGCGCACCACCAAACCGCTGTTTCTGGCCTTGGCAGGCGACCCCGCCGTTCAGGCCAATGCGGTTGACACCCGCTGGCTGGAAGGCTGGCTTGAAACCCACGCGGCCCGGTTGGTGCCGGAACCGGAACCATAGGAGGGACCATGTCGATCCGCTTTTCCTTCGGGGGCGACGAGCACATCTTTGCGGAAGTCAGCGAAGAGATGTCGCTTGAGGCCTTTTTCACCTCGCTTTCGATGACCAATGCCGTCAAGGCGGCGGGAATCAAGGGCGTTACCGAAATTTGCCCGGCCAATGCCAGCTTTCAGATCAAGTTCGATCCGGACCGCATCAAGGCCGGCGATCTGCTGAAGGAACTGCAATCCATGGAAGGGGCGGCGTCGGAATCAGACGGCACGCTGCAAACCCGGATCATGGAAGTTCCGGTGCTTTATCAGGACCCCTGGACGCACGAGACCCTGATGCGCTTTCGCGAGCGCCACCAGAACCCCAATGCCACCGATCTGGAATATGCCGCCGAAGTGAACGGTCTTGGCGGGGTCGAAGATTTCATAAAGGCCCATTCCAGCCAGCCCTGGTTCGTGTCGATGGTGGGGTTCGTGGCGGGGCTGCCGTTCCTGTACCAGATGGTTGAGCGCAAGCGTCAACTGCAGGTGCCGAAGTACCTGCGCCCGCGCACCGACACGCCGAAACTGACCATCGGCCACGGCGGCTGCTTTTCCTGCATCTACTCGGTGCGCGGCGCGGGAGGCTATCAGATGTTCGGCGTCACCCCGATGCCGATCTATGACCCGACCCAGAAGGTCAGCTATCTGCAAGACGAGATGTGCCTCTTCAGGCCCGGCGATATCGTCAAGTGGAAGCCGGTGACGCGCGATGAATACGATGCGGCGATTGAGGCGGTGGATGCCAATCGCTACGAGCCGGTGATCCGCCCCTCGACCTTCAGCCTTTCTGCGTTCAACAGGGACATGGCGGGCACCAATGCCAAGCTGATGGAGGCTTTGAATGGCCGTTAATGTCATCTCTTCCGGTCTGTCCACCACGGTGCAGGACCTTGGCCGCCCCGGATACTATCACCTTGGCATTCCGGTCTCCGGCGGGATGGACCGTTTTGCCCTGCGCGCCGCCAACATGCTGGTCGGAAACGACGAAGCTGCCGCGGTTCTGGAAGCGGTGTTTCTTGGGCCGGAGCTGGAGTTTACCGCCGCCGCCACCGTCGCTGTCACCGGCGGCGATCTGCCGCCCAGGCTGAACGGGGACGGGCGCGGCACCTGGGAAGCCTTTCCGGTCAAGGCGGGCGACCGTCTGAGCTTTGGATACCTCAGATCCGGGGCGCGGGTATACATCGCGGTTTCGGGCGGCATTGATGTGCCGGTCAAGCTTGGCTCGCGGTCCACCTATACGCTGGGGGCTTTGGGCGGCCATGAGGGCCGTGCGCTGAAGGCGGGCGACAGCCTGCCTTTGGGCGCAGGCGCAGGCGCGGCTGGCAAAGGGGCAATTCCGGCCGGTCTGCGCCGGATGCCCGGCAGCCCTGCCGAATTGCGCATGCTGCCGGGGCTGTACTGGCACCGCATCACGGCAGCGGCGGGAAAGCAGTTCTTCGCCGACACCTGGAAGGTCGCGCCCGAGGCTGATCGCATCGGCTACCGCTTCAAGGGGGGCACCGTGCTGGATTTTGTACCGCGCGAGCCGCCGTTCGGTGCGGGATCGAACCCCTCAAACATCGTCGATGCCTGCTATCCCTATGGCTCCATTCAGGTACCGGGCGGCACAGAACCCATCGTACTGCACCGCGATGCGGTGTCGGGCGGCGGCTATATGATGCTGGGCTGCGTCATCAGCGCCGATATGGACCTGATCGGACAGTTGCAACCGCATTCGCCTGCCCGCTTTGTCGAAGTGTCGATGGATCAGGCGCTGGCCGCGCGGGCCGACCGGCAAGCGGCCCTGGCGCGATTGCGGGCGCATTTGGGGCGGTGATGGCCGGGTTCGCCTTTCGTCGGCGTCACGCTTCTTTTCGCGCCCCCGCGAAAAGCGCGGGAACCGCGACGATGAGCAGCCCCTTGGGCCTTGCCGCGCACCTTTTCCGGGGTCACCCCGAACCGGGCGCGAAAGGCACGGGAAAACGGTGCCCGAAGGGTAAACCCCCGCGCGCAGGCGATCTTGCCGACTGCACGGCGGTCGGCGGGCTTTTTCATATCCCACATCGCGGCCTGCAACCGCGTGTCGCGTATCCCCTGGCCGGGCGTCATCCTGGTGTTGCGCAACAACCCTTGCGGACAGCGCAGAGAAAGGCCGCAGCCTTGCGCCATCTCGTCCGGGCGCGGATCGGGGTCGTCGATATGGCGGTGCACAAAGCTTTCGATCCGCGCCAGATGGGCGCTGCGCCCTTTCGGATTGCCTGCGGCCAGCACCCGTTCGTCCGACCGGATTGCCAAAGCCGGCAAGTCGGCCAACTGCCGCCCGAAGACCTTGCGGGTCTTGTCGGTCATGCTGTCCTGGCGCACCGGGATCAGGTGGACCATGTCAACGAAAAGCCCGCTGGCACCGTTGGTGGGATCAAACTGACGGCTGCAAAAGCGGTCCGGCGCATGGATGCGGCCACCCGGCATGTCCCAAGACTGCGTCATCGCCCCCAGATCGGCCGGCTCTGCGGGATTGGACCCAGGGGGATCATGGCTGTGCCCGCTGAAGAAGGCGCAAGGCTTGGCCCGCACTTCCTTGCCGCCCTGGACAAAGCGCGGCTCCGATCCGGTGGTCAGGGTGACCGGGAACTTCTCTGGCCCCGGCTCGTGGACATGCCTGGGCAGGCGGCGGCAGATCAGCGCGTCCGAAGTCAGTGGCGACAGCGATCCAACGCCCGCATTCCAGATGCGCAACTGGCCGTCAAAAGGCTTGCGGTGCCGGAAAGCCAAGTCCAGCGGGAAAGAGATGCGGGCGATGGTTTCGGGCCAATGGCGGCTGCGCCCGGTCACATCAACCCCGCGCGTCCTGATCATCGACGTCATCGCGGGAACACCAGTTCTGCTTGTCAGGCCATGGCGGGGCTTTTCTGTAAAGCGGCAGATCACGTCCGCAGCGCCGTCTGCACGGACAGACAAAAGCCAGCGCACCACCGGCAAAGACGGCCGGGCAGAACCGCCGCCGCAGTTCACGGCATGAAGGCGCAACAGACGCCGCGTGACAGGGAAAAGCATCGATTCGCACGGGTGACTGGCCCGGGCGGCACCCTTTTGCGCGGCCCTTACCGGAGGGCATCGTAGTGGCCAGGAAGACAGCAAAGAAGATCGAGGTCGACCCCATCACCCTGTCGGTGATACGCGGCATCCTTGAGACAACCCAGCGCGAAATGACACTGTCGCTGGAGAAGACCGCACGCTCGAGCGTGTTCAACCTGGCGCATGACTATTCAACCGCGCTGTTCAACGCCACGCCCGAGATGATCCTGCAGGGGCAGGACATTCCCATTCACCTTGGGTCCCTGATCCCGGCGATGAAGGTGGTGGCGGGATATTTCGGGGGCGATATCCACGAGGGCGATCTTCTGATCCACAATGATCCGGCCTGGGGCGGCAGCCATGCCATCGACACCTGTTTTTACAAACCGGTGTTCTGGAAAGGTCGCCTGAAATACTGGACGGTCTGCAAGGGCCACCTCACGGATATCGGCGGCCCGGTGCCTGCGGGCTATAACCCCAACGCAAGGGAAATCTACGCCGAATGCCTGCGCATTCCGCCCGTCAAGGTCTGGGACCGGGGGACGCCACGCAAGGATGTCTTGAACTTCATCCTCACCAACATGCGCGCCCGCCGTGACCAGGAGGGTGATTTCAACGCGCTGATCGGGGCCTGTCAGGTTGGCGAACGCGCCCTGATCGCCATGCTGGAGAAATATGGCGAAGAGACCGTTGATGCCTGCATCGCAACTTTGCTGGATATGGCCGAACGGCAGATGCGCGGGCTGATCGCCACAGTGCCCGACGGCACCTATGAGGGCAGCGCCATTCTGGAAGACGCGGGCCACGGCTTTGGCGATTTCGAGATCAGGGCAAAGGTCACCATCAGCGGTGACAATTGCCATATCGAAATCTCGTCGCCGCCGCAGATCCCCTATTTCATCAACAGCTATGAAGGGAACAGCTATTCCGGCGTCTATCTGGGCCTGATGATGTTTGCCCAACTGCCCCCGCCGTATAACGAGGGGCTTTATCGCTGCGTCAGCGTGGACATGGGGCCGAAGGGCACGATCTGCAATGCGGCTGAACCCGCGCCGCACATGAACTGCACCACAACGCCAATGGAAACACTGACCGATGCCGTGCGGTTGGCCTTTGAAAAGGCGGTGCCGTCCAAGGTTTCGGCAAGCTGGGGCCATGCCAACGGGCTGAACATCGCCGGATGGGACAAACGCCACGACGAGGAATATGTGACGATGGTGCTGGCCACCATCATCAGCGGCGCGGGGGCCACGCCCAGCCAGGACGGTTGGCACGCCTGCGGGCCGGAGTGCTGCTTTGGTGCGCTGACTAGCGGCGATGTGGAACTGCTGGAGTATTCCTATCCCATCATCATCCACCGCTATTCGCTGATGACCGACAGCGGGGGTGCGGGCAAATTCCGCGGCGGTTCCGGCACCGCCTGGGAGGTGGAGCCGCTGAACGACGACATGACCTTCATCACCTTCGGCGAAGGCCGCCGCATTCCCGCAGTGGGGGCCGCAGGGGCTTTCAGCACGATGACCGACACCAAGGTGGGCCGTCTGGAACTGGTCGAAGGCAGCCATTCCGAGACGATCCGCGAGAACGTGATCAAGGTCATCAAGCCCGGCGATCGGATCACCAACATGAACCCCGGCGGCGGCGGCTATGGCAACCCGATGGAGCGGTCGGTGGAAAAGGTCGTCTGGGATGTGAAGAACGGGCTGGTTTCGATCAAGGGGGCAAAAGAGGATTACGGCGTCATCATCAAGGACCCGGCTACGCTGGACGTGGATATCGCAGCAACATCCGCCCTGCGCGCCAAACGCGCCCTGGCCGCGAAATAAGGGGGACGTGGGATGAAATCCGAGTATCGACTTGGCATTGACGCTGGCGGAACCTTTACTGATTTCGTGTTGGCCGACAGAACCGGTCAGGTGCGGCTGTTCAAGGCCCTGTCCACCCCGCAAGACCCGACGCTGGCGATCCGGAACGGCCTTCAACTCATCTCGGAAGACCTGGGCGTTCCGGCTGAACATGTGGTGTCGAACTGCGATCTGTGCATTAACGGCACGACGGTGGGGCTGAACGCGCTGATCACCCACAGGGGGGCCAAGACCGGCCTGATCTGCACTGCGGGCCATGAAGACAGCCTTGAGATCCGCCTGGGCCACAAGGAAGATGGCTACCGTTATGACCCCGAATACCCGCCCGCCACCATGCTGGTGCCGCGCTATCTGCGCCGGGGCATCCGCGAGCGGATCCTTTCGGACGGCTCAATCCGCGAGCCCTTGAACGAAGCCGACGTCCGCGCGGCTTGCGAGGTGTTCAAGGCCGAAGGCGTGGAAAGCGTGGCGATCAGCTTTGTCTGGTCGGTGCTGCATCCCGAACACGAGGTCCGCGCCGCTGCCATCGTGCGCGAGATGATGCCGGGGGTGATCCTGACGCTGGGGTCCGCGCTTTACCCGCAGGTCCGCGAATACACCCGCACCTCGACGGCGGTGGTGAACGCCTATCTGGCACCGATCATGAAGCGCTATGTCGCGGCGGTGGACAGCTATTTCCGCAGCCTCGGGGCAAGACAGCCGGTGCGCTATTTCCAGTCGAACGGCGGGCTTGCGATCGGGCAGGCCATGACGGACCGCTCGGTCTATGCCATCAATTCGGGGCCTGCCTCTGCCCCTGCGGCAGGGCAATTTGTCTGCGCGCCCTTCGGTTACGGCAACGTCATCACCCTGGATATGGGCGGCACGTCTTTTGACATCACGCTGACCAGGGACGGGTCTACCAACATCAACAAGAATATCGACTTTCTGCGCTACCGCATCGGGGTGCCGATGATTCAGGTGGAAACCCTGGGTGCGGGCGGCGGTTCCATCGGCTGGATCGACGAGATGGGCCTGCTGCAGGTGGGACCGCAATCGGCCGGGTCCGATCCGGGGCCTGCCTGCTATGGCCAGGGCGGCAAGCTGCCCACGGTGTCGGACGCCAGTCTTGTGTTGGGGTATCTCAACCCCGATGGTCTGGTTGGCGGGCGGCTGCCGCTGGACCATCAAAAGGCCCACGACGCCATCAAGACCAACCTCGCCGACCCCCTGAAGATGAGCGTCGAACGCGCCGCCTATGGCATGTTCACCATCGTCAACGCCAACATGGTCAACGGCATCCGCCGCGTCACCGTTGAACGCGGCTATGACCCGCGCGACTTTGTGCTGGTGGGTGCAGGCGGGGCGACGGCGGCCCATATCACCGCGCTGGCCGATGCCATGGGCATCAACACCATCGTCTTGCCGAAACTGGCTTCGGGGCTGTGTGCCTTTGGTCAGATCATTTCTGACGTGAAGTACAACTACATGGCCACCGCACCTGTGCGGCTGGACAATGACGCGGCCTTTTCCCGGATCGACGCGCTGTTCAACCAGATCGAGGCGCAGGGCACGGCGCATCTGAAGACCGATGGCTTCAAGGCCAAAGACATTGTCACCAGACGCAGCCTTGACATGCGTTATGTCGGGCAAGTCCACGAATGCACGGTCGAGATCGGCACCTTCAAGGTGGATGCCAAGTCGGTTGCGAAGATCACGGGTGCCTTCCACAAGCGGCACAAGGAACTCTACACCTATGCCGAACCGCAGTCGGTGGTCGAAGTGGTGAACATCGAAAGCACGGTTTACGGCATCGTGGACAAGCCGGGGCGCATGACCATCGGCAAGGGTGCCACGGCGCTGAAGGCGCTGAAAGGCCACCGCGATGCGGTGTTCAGCGCCGATGGCAAACGGATGCGGACCCCGATTTATGACGGCACCCCCCTGGGTGTCGGGGCCTTGATCAAGGGGCCTGCCGTGATCGAGGAAGTCACCACGACCATCGTGCTTGAACCGGGCTGGACGGCGCGGCTTCATGCAAGCGGCTCTTATCTGATTACCCGCGACCGCAAGAAAGGGGCGACATGAGCGATCTGAGCGCTGACAGGATATCGGTTGCCTTCGCAGGGCTGCGCGCCCTGTCAGAGGTGGACCTGAAGGTGACTTCCGGCCAGATCGTCGGGCTGATCGGCCCGAACGGGGCCGGGAAGACCACGCTTGTCAACGTGATGACCGGGTTTCAACCCGCAACCTCCGGCTCTGTCCGTCTGGACGGACAAGACCTGACCGGCCTGAAACCGCATGAGTTGCGCCGCCGTGGCGTCGCCCGGACCTTTCAGGGCGGGCGGCTGTTCCGCGATCTGGCGGTGATCGACAATCTGGAGGTGACGGGGGTCGGCCTTGGCCTTTCCCGCGCCGCCGCCATCGCCAGGGCCGAGGCCATGCTGGACTGGGTCGGCATCGCGCCCCTGGCGAACCGGATCGCAGGGGCGCTGCCCTATACGGACGAACGCAGGGTGGCGATCGGCCGCGCGCTGATGGGCAACCCCGCTTTCGTGCTGCTGGACGAACCCGCCGCCGGGATGAGTGCGGCCGAGGCCCGGGACCTGTCTGCCCTGATCCGCCGCATCGCAGGCACGATGGGCTGCGGGGTCTTGCTGATCGAACATAATGTCGGCCTGGTGCTGGACCTGTGTCACCATGTCGTGGTGCTGGACAGCGGCATTGTCATCGAAGCCGGCGATCCCGCAACCATCCGGGCCAGCGAAAGGGTGCGGCACGCCTATATGGGCACCGCCGCCGATACCAACCTTCCGGTCCTTGAGGCGATGGAATGAGCCTGCTTGCGCTTTCCAATGTCTCGGTGCGTTACGGGCGGCTTGTGGCGGTGCGCGGGATAACCTTCAGCCTGGGTGAGGGTGAGATCCTGTTCATCACCGGGCCGAACGGGGCCGGGAAATCTTCGCTTCTGCGCGCCATCGCCGGGGTGACGCCGCCTTCGGGCGGGCGGATCGACTTTGCCGATCATGACATCACCGGGCGCGCGCCCGAAGACATCGCGCGCTTTGGTCTTGCGATGGTGCCCGAGGGGCGGGATGCGTTCGGCGGCCTGACCATTGAGGAAAACCTGATGGTCGGCACCGGCATGCACAGTGCGACCCGCGGCTGGAAGGCCCGTGCCGCGACCGAGTTGGAAGCGGTCTATGCCACCTTCCCCATCCTGAAAGACCGCCGCCATGCGCAGGCGGGCCTTCTGTCGGGCGGTCAGCAGCAGATGCTGGTGATCGGCCGCGCCCTGATGACCAACCCGCGCCTTGTGGCGATTGACGAGCCAAGTCTTGGGCTTGCCCCGAACATCACCGACCAGGTTTATGAACGGTTGACCGCGCTTCTGGCGATGCGCAAGCTGACGCTTCTGATCGTCGAGCAATCCTCGACACGCGCCATGATGGTGGGCGGGCGAATGATGCTGATGCGCGGCGGCGAGATTCTGCTGGACGGCGACGCGCGTGCCCTTGGGCAGTCAGAGGCCATGCAGGCGGCCTATTTCGGATATGGAGAGCCGTGATGGGATCGCTGTTGCAGGTCTTGTTTGACGCGCTCTCGCTTGGGTCGCTTTATGCGCTTGGTGCCTTGGGCATTGCGCTGATCTTCGGCGTCATGCGGCTGGTGAACTTCGCCCATGGCGACGTGATCGCAGCCTGCGTCTTTGCGCTGCTCTGGCCTTCGGTCGATGCCGTCGCCATCATCTTTGCGGGCAACCTGCCGTGGTACCTTCTGGTCCCCTTCGTGCTGGCCTTCGGGGCAGCCCTTTCAGTGGCCTGCGAAGCCTTGGTCTTTCGCCGCTTTCGTCGCGCCAATCCCGCGACGATGATGATCGCCTCTTTCGCATTGGGCTTTGTCATCCGCTATTTCCTGCTGATGCTGTTCTCCAGCCGGCCGAAAAGCGTTTCTCTGCTGCCCGCACTCAGCCAGCCTGTTGAAATCCTTGGCGCGCGTATCCCGCTTTTGCAGTTGATCACAATTGCGGTGACCATGGCGGTGCTGTTCGGGCTGACCGCTTTCCTGCGCCGTACCCGCTTTGGGCTGGAGATGCGTGCGGCGGCCGAGAATTTTACCATGGCGCGGATGCTGGGGGTTCGGGCCAACCGGGTCATCATGGGGGCCTTTGCCCTGTCGGGCGCGCTGGCCGCTGCCATTGCGCTGATCCTGGGGTCGCAGACCGGCACGGCCAATATCATGATGGGGGCGTCGGTGATGCTGATGGCCTTCATCGCCACGGTGATCGGCGGCATGGGCAGCCTGGCGGGGGCGGTGCTGGCCGGGTTCCTTCTGGGGGCCGTCGCGACCGTGATGCAGGTGATCCTACCCCCCGAAGCCCGCGCCTTCCGCGATGCCTTCGTCTATGGCGCGGTCATCCTGGTGCTGATCTTCCGCCCGCAGGGCTTGCTGTCCGCCCGTGGCACCAGGGAGCGCGTATGATGTCGCCCTCTGTTGCCCGACGCACCATAGCCACGCCGGTTCTGCTGGGGCTGCTGCTGATCGCCTTCGCGCTGGTTGCGGTGGCTGTGGGGTCCAAACCCTTCAACCAGACCGTCATCGACATTTTCCTCAAGGTGATCTTCGTCGTCGGCCTTTGGGTCTTTGTCGGCAATTCGGGCGTGATCTCGTTTGGTCACATCGCTTTCGCCTGCCTTGGCGGCTATGTCGCGGCCTGGACCACGATCAAGCCGATGATGAAGGGCATGTCGATGCCCGGTTTGCCGGACTGGCTGATGCAGACGGAAATCCCCTATTGGGGCTCGGCCATGGTCGCCGCCGGGTGGGCCGCGCTTTGGGCGCTGATCTTCGGATCGGTGCTGATGCGGCTGTCGGGGATCGCCGCCTCGATCGCCACCTTTGCCATGCTGGCCATGGTGAACTCGATCTATTCGAACTGGGAAAGCGTCACCGCCGCCACCTCATCGGTCGTGGGCATTCCGATCATCCGGTCGATCTGGCCCTATCTGGTGGCTGCCCTGATATCGGTCTTTTGCGCCTGGGCCTATGGCATCTCGCGCCACGGCCTTGCCCTGCGCGCCGCGCGGGATGAACCCACCGCCGCCGCCGCCAGCGGCATCGACATTCCCCGCGCCCGCCTTATCGCATTCGTGATCTCGGGGGCAATCATGGGGATGGGGGGTGCGCTTTATTCGCACTCCATCGGCATCGTTACCCCCGACACCTTTTATCTTGGGCTGACCTTCATCACCCTGTCCATGCTGGTGGTGGGCGGCATGGGCAGCCTGTCGGGCGCGGTGCTGGGCGTGCTGATCCTGTCCACCCTGATCCAGACGCTGCGCTGGCTGGAAGCCGGGGTTCAGGTTGGCGAGATCACCTTTGCCCTGCCGGGGGGCGTGCAGGAAATCGCCCTTGGCGCTGTGATGATCCTGATCCTGATGTTCCGCCCTGCGGGAATCATGGGCAACAAAGACCTGAGCCTGCCGCAACGGGCAGCTTTGGAAACCAGGGGCCCGACAGGCCCGCGAACCTGACCAAGAAACTGTTCAACAAGGAGAGACGCCATGAAGAGACTGATGACCGCGCTGGCAGCCACAACCTGCCTGACCGCACCCGCGCTTGCCGATGACGAAAAGATCGTCGTGGGCTTTGCCACGGCAGAGACCGGCTTCATGCAGGCCTATGACAAGCCCGCCCAAGACGCCGCCATGATCCGGATTGCCGAAATCAACGCGGCGGGCGGCCTGCTGGGCAAGCAGATCGAAGTTGTCAATGCCGATACCAAGACCGACCGTGCCGAAGGGGCAAAGGCGGGTCTGACCGTGATCGACGCCGGGGCTGACATGGTTGTCGTGTCCTGCGACTATGACTTTGGCTCGCCCGCGGCCCTTGCGGCGGAAAGCGCCGGCCTGCCGTCGTTCTTCCTCTGCGCGGAATCGATCAAGGCCGGCATTCAGGGCGTTGGCCCGAACTCGTTCTCGGCCTCGGTTCTGGCGGCGGTTCAGGGGGCCACCATGGCCGAATGGGCCCACAACAAGAAAGGTGCCCGCACCTTCTACCGCCTGCTCGATACCTGGACCGAATACAACAAGGGCATCTGCGACGGCTTTGACTGGATGCTGCCGCAGCTGGCCGATGCGAAACTGGTGGGCGAGGACACCTTCCTGAACGAAGACGCCTCGATCGCCGCCCAGATCACCCGCATCAAGGCCCTGCCGGAGGAACCCGACGCGATCATGCTCTGCACGATGATGCCGGGCGCGGTTTCGGCCATCAAACAGATCCGCGCCGCCGGGATAAACTCGATGATCCTGAACGGCTCGGGCGTGGACGGCAGCTATTGGCTGTCCGCTGTGCCGGATCTGTCGAACTTCTTCGTCCCCGTTCAGGGGTCGATCTATGGCGATGACCCGAACCCCGATGTGACGGCCTTCAACGCCAGGTACAAGGAAGCGACGGGCGGCGATCCTTCAACCCAGTATGTCTATCCCGGCTACGTGATGATCGATGTTTGGGCTAGGGCGGTGGAACGCGCAGGCACCACCGAAACCGCCGCCGTGGTGGCGGAACTGGAAAAGATGAACGCCGAGCCGACGCTTTTCGGCCCGCGCACCTTCACCAGCGAAATCCACCACCAGAACCGTGCCCGCTATCTGATCGTGGAAACCAAAGCGGGCAAGCCCGGCGTGATCGATGAATGGACGATCTCCGAAGCCATTCCCGTGGCCGAACTGATGAAGTAAGCCTTCCCCGGCCTGACCGGCCCCGCGCATGCGGGGCCGGCTTTTTTTAGCGGAAGATCATGCCCGAAGTTTCCATCCGCCCCCTGGCTGCCCATGACGAGGCCGACTGGCGCCGCCTTTGGACCGGCTACCTGGACTATTACGAAACCAAGGTGCCCGAAGCGGTCTATGCCAGCACCTTCATCCGGCTTCTGGGTGGTGATCCTCAGGATTTCAATGGCTTGATCGCTTTGGTCAATGGCAGGCCGATGGGCCTGACCCACTTCCTGTTCCACCGCCATTGCTGGAAGACCGAGAACGTCTGTTACCTGCAGGACCTTTATGTTGCGCCCGAAGCGCGAAGCACCGGCCTTGGGCGCAAGCTGATCGAGGCGGTCTATGCCGCAGCCGACGCCAATGGAACACCTGCCGTCTACTGGCTGACGCAGGACTTCAACAAAGTCGGCCGCCGCCTTTACGACCGCATCGGCAAGCAGACACCCTTCATTCGCTACAACCGCTGATCAGCCCCGCGCCTTGCCGCAGCCCAGGCTGACCATGCCGATGGCGGGCTGGCCCGCCCGCCTGCCGTCGCGGACGGTGGCGCGGGTTAGGCTTTTGGCAACCCTACCCCGGGCGTGTCGGGGGCCGGTGGCAACAAGCGGGACAACCCGCCAATGGGCAACCATCTGCATTGCGGCAACAACCTGACGGTTCTGCGCGAGCAGGTCCGCGATGCCTTTGTTGACCTGATCTGTCTGGACCCGCCGTTCAATTCCACTGCCAGCTGCAACGTGCTGTTCAAGGGGCCGTCCGGCACGGCTCTGTTGCAACAGCGCCCCGCAACGGTCCCCAGTCCCGATCAGCGGACCTTCCGGTGGAAGGTCCGCCGGGCCGCTGCAAGAATGTGCCAGGTGCCTTCAAAGGGGGCAATCCGCTGGCGCGGGGGCCGGGAAATCCGCCAACAGCAAAAGGGGGGCCGGACGCACCGTGCGCGGATACCTGGGAAAAGCGAGTCCCTCATGGCGGCTGGCCTGCACATCCGCGACGTCAACGTATATCACGCACCGAACCGGCAAGGAACCCCCGGCGGCTCAGCCGACAGTCATCCGCTCTGGCGCATCCGCAGCCCGCCGGCATCGAAGTGAAAGGCCCGCGCCGGATCGGGGGTCAGATAGGCGGTTTCGTCCACGGCATAGTCATGCTCGCCGAACAGACGAACGGTCAGCAGGCCCTGGGCGGGCGTGTTGACATAGACCAGGGTTTCCCCGCCCAGCTTTTCCACATGCGATACGGTGCCGGCGATCTGGCCCGCATCGCGCGACAGGGCGAGGTGTTCGGGGCGCACCCCCATGGTGTCAGACCGCATGCCCAGCGCGCCGGCTTTCAGAAAGTTCATCTGCGGGCTGCCGATGAAGCCCGCGACGAAGATGTTGGCGGGGTCTTTGTACAAATCCATCGGCGCGCCGACCTGTTCCACCTTTCCGGCGCGCAGCACCACGATGCGGTCGGCCAGCGTCATCGCCTCGACCTGGTCATGGGTCACATAGATCATCGTCGCGCCAAGCTGCCGGTGCAGGCGCGCAATCTCGATCCGGGTCGCCACCCGCAAGGCCGCATCCAGGTTCGACAGCGGTTCGTCGAACAGAAACAGCCTTGGCCTGCGCACAATGGCCCGGCCGATGGCCACGCGCTGCCTTTGGCCGCCCGAAAGCTCTGCCGGCCGCCGGTCCAGCAGCGGACCCAGCGCCAGCATTTCCGCCGCCCGGTCCACCGAAGCGGTGATCTCGGCCCGCGCGACACCCGCCTGCTTCAGCGCCAGCCCCATGTTGTCGCGCACGGTCAGGTGCGGATAAAGCGCATAGCTTTGAAAGACCATGGCGATTTCGCGCTTCGCCGGCGCCACCTCGTTCACGCGCCGCCCGTTGATGGCCACTTCGCCCGCTGTCGCATCCTCCAGCCCCGCGATGATCCGCAGCAGGGTGGATTTGCCGCAGCCGGACGGGCCGACGAAGACACAGAACTCGCCGTCCTGCACCGTCAGGTCCACGCCTTTGATGACATCGACGCTCCCGAAGGATTTCGTCACGGCCTTCAGCGTCAGCGCGCCCATGGCGACTCCTGCAGTTTCACGGGGTGGCCGGACCGCACGCTGGCATCCGCCGCAAGGCAGACCGCCAGCGACTGGACAGCGTCCGACAGGTGGCGCGTCAGGTCCTGGTTTTCGGCAATTGCGCGGGCAACATAAGCCGCCTCACGGTCACACAGCGCCTGGTGGCCGGGCTCGTCCGCCATGCTGATGTCGGTATCGCCGGTGGCCACCCTATGCACCCGCAGCAGCGAGGTTTTGGTATGCGTGTCAATATCATCCGACCGCGCCGACTCGGGCATCCGGATGGATACGGCCCCGTTCGGGCTGACCACATCCTTCACGAAAAAGGCCGTATCGCTTATCATCGGGCCCCAGCCGGCCTCGTACCAGCCAAGGCTGCCGTCGGCGAAGATCACCTGGAAATGGCCATAATTGTACATTCCGGCGGCAATCTCATCGGACAGGCGCAGACCCATGCCGCGCACCTCGACCGGCGGGGCATCGGTGATCTGGCACATCACATCGACATAATGTACCCCGCAATCGACGATGGGCGGTGTGGTCTGCATCAGGGCCTTGTGTACCTCCCATGTCGGGCCGCTGCTTTGCTGGTTCAGGTTCAGCCGGAACACATAAGGCCCGCCCAAGCTGCGTGCCTCTGCAATCAGGCGCATCCAGCTGGGATGGTGGCGCAGGATGTAGCCCACCACCACCTTGCGCCCCAGCCGCTGCGCCACATCCACCACGCGGCGCGCATCGGCCACCGTGGTTGCCAGCGGCTTTTCCACGAACACATCCGCCCCGGCTTCCATCGCCGCCACGGCATAGTCCGCATGGCTGTCGGAATAGGTGGCGATGCAGGCCAGATCGGGCTTCAGCCGCGCCAGCGCCTCGTGAAAATCCGCCGACAGCGGGTAGGCCCGAAGCTCGGCAGGCAGATCCACTGGCAAACGGTTCACCAGCCCCACGATCTGAAAGGCGGGGTTGTGATGATAGGCCAGCGCATGGCTGCGCCCCATATTGCCCAGCCCGGCCACCAGAACACGGATCATTTCACAGCCCCCGCCGTAATGCCCCGGATCAACTGGCGCGAGAAGATCAGGTACAGCACCAGCACCGGCAGAATGGCCAGCGACAGCGCGGCCAGCACCGCGTTCCAGTTGGTGACGAACTGCCCGATGAAGACCTGGCTGCCCAGGGTGATCGTCTTCACCGCTTCCGCCGGGGCCAGGATCAGCGGGAACCACAGATCATTCCAGATCGGGATCATGGTGAACACCGCCACTGTCGCCATGGCGGGGCGCACCAGCGGCAGCACCAGGCGGAAGAAGATGGTGTATTCGCTCAACCCGTCGATGCGGCCCGCATTCTTCAGGTCATCCGAGACCTGCTTCATGAATTCCGACAGGATGAACACCGCCAGCGGCAGCCCTTGCGCGGTATAGACAAGGATCAGCGCCATGAGCGTGTTGACCAGCCCGCTGGCCACCATCAGTTCCAGAATCGCGACCGTCCCCAGACGGATCGGAATCATGATGCCCAGTGCCAGATACAGCCCGGTCAGCAGATTGCCCCGAAAGCGGTATTCCGACAGGGCAAAGGCCGCCATCGCCCCGAACAGCAGCACGAAAAACAGCGAGGCGACCGTGACGATCATCGAATTCTGGAAGTAGCCGAAGAAATCGCCCTGCTTCAGCACGGTTGTATAGCCGATCAGATCGAAGGTTTCCCGCGTGGGCAGGGCCAGAGGTTCGGCGAAAATCGCCTTGCGCGACTTGAAGCTGTTGATCAGAATGACGAAAACCGGGAACAGCGCGATCAGCGTATAGGTGATCAGCACCGCATGGGCAGCGATGGATCGTCCGGTTGATGTGCGCGCCTGTGCCATGGGTCGCCTCAGAACTGATAGCGGCGCAGCCGCGTCTGGATGCCGAAGAGGTAGATGCAGACGCCAACGAGGATGATGCCGAACATGGCCGTGGCAATCGTCGCGCCCATATGCGGGTCGCCCAGTTGCAGCTGAAAGCCAAAGAAGGTGCGGTACAGAAAGGTGCCCAGGATATCGGTCGA
This sequence comes from Rhodobacter sp., assembly GCA_020250175.1. GTDB lineage: Bacteria > Pseudomonadota > Alphaproteobacteria > Rhodobacterales > Rhodobacteraceae > Aliitabrizicola. The sequence continues at coordinate 18,337 of JADCEN010000022.1, read as the reverse complement.
AAAATCAGGCCCCGCCAGCGCGCCCTGCGCCACGTAGATCAGATCGAACGCATTGAAATTGCCGACAAAGGTCAGGATCGAGATGATACCGATCGACGGCAGGATCAGCGGCAGCTTGATCTTCCAGAACTGGCTCGTGCCCGTGATCCCGTCCATCTCTGCCGCTTCCAGCACCTCGTCGGGGATGTTCAGCAGTGCGGCATAAATCAGCATCATGGGAATGCCGACAAACTGCCACACGGACACCAGCGCAAGTGTTGTCAGCGCATAGTCTTCTTTCCCCAACCAGGGCGCGAATAGCGACTTGAGGCCCACGACATCCAGCATCCCCGGCGCAATGCCCCAGATCGGCGACAGGATCAGCTTCCAGACGAAGCCCACGATTACAAAAGACAGGATCGTGGGAATGAAAATGGCCGTTCGGTAAAAGGCGGCCATGCGCAGGCGCGGCGAAGACAGCAGCGCGGCCAGCAGGATTCCGATGGGATTCTGCACCAGCATATGCACCACAAAGAACCAGGCATTGTTGCCCAGCGCATTCCAGAAGGCATCCGACCAGCGCGGGTCGCCGAACAGGGTGCCGAAGTTGGCCAACCCGACGAATTCCTTCGTCCGCTCCGGCGTCTGGTTGAACAGGGAAAGGTTCAGTGTGCCAAACAGCGGCACGATCATGATGGCGGTATAGACCAGCACCGCCGGGGCCAGGAACACGGCGATGTGCCAGCGGATCGGCTTTCTGCCAGACACGGAACCTGCTCCTACCCTGACCTTCGGGACTTGTCTTCTTTTCGGGGAAAATACCCTCGGGGGGTGCGGGGGGCGGAAAGCCCCCCGCTTTCAGGTCGTGCCGCTTACTGCTGCGGGGCGAACCAGCTTGCCAGACCCGCCTGCAACCGTTCCGCCGCCGCTTCCGGCGTCTCAGTGCCCTTGATCACATTGGCGCTGGCGTTCCAGGTTTCATTTTCAAGGTTCGGCGTCCCGCGCGACAGGATCTGATAGGTTGACCGGATGGTGGACTGGCACGTGTCGCGCCAGCTGACGAATTCCTTCGCCAGCGGATCGGCCATTTCGACCGGGGTAGAGTTGAGCGAGAAGAAACCCGGCAGCGCATTTGCATACAGCGTGGCGAATTCCGGCGAGCCGACCCATTCGAGGAACACCTTGGCCTGATCGGCATTCGGGCTGGCCGCGTTCAGGCCCAGCGCGATGTCGGTATGGTCCGAGATATAGCAGGTGTCGCCCGCAGCGGCGACCGGCGGCGGGAAAGCCCCCATCTTGAACCCCGCCTGGGCGTTGAAGCCCGAGATTTCCCAGGACCCGGCGGGATAGATCGCGGCGCGGCCCAGGGTGAACAGGTTCTGGCTGTCGGGATAGGTCTGCGCCTCGAACCCGTCGCCAAGATAGTCCTTCCACCTGGCAAGCTGGGTAAAGGGCGCGACCCATTGCGGGTCGGTCAGCCTCTGTTCGCCCTTGATCAGCGCCAGGCGGCCCTCTTCGCCCTTCCAGTAATTGGGCCCGATGTTGTTGTAGCCCATCGTGGCCGCTTCCCACTGGTCATTGGTGCCCATCGCCATCGGGATATAGGTGCCGTCGGCCTTGATCTTGTCCAAAGCCGCGAAGAACTCTGCTTCGGTCTTGGGTACTTCGATGCCAAGGGCGCCAAAGGCATCGGCATTGTAGATGAAGCCGTGGATCACCGAGGCCATCGGCACGCAGAAGGTGGCAGCGCCGTCATCGGTCTGCCAGGCCGATTTCGCAACCGGCGAGAAGTTGGCCATCGCGCCAAGAGAGGTCAGGTCGGCCAGCTTGCCCTTGTTGTACAGTTCCAGCGAGGCATCGAAGGGGCGGCAGGTGATCAGATCACCGGCCGAGCCTGCGTCAAGCTTGGAGTTCAGCACAGCATTGTATTCTGCCGGGGCCGAAGGGGCGAAGACCACCTTGATGCCCGGATTCTGCGCCTCGAAAGCCGGAATGATGGTGTCCTGCCAGATGGTCAGGTCATCATTGCGCCAGCTTTCGATGGTCAGTGTCACATCCTGGGCCTGGGCGGCCCCGGCAAGCAGCGTGCTGGTCAGAAGGGCGATGCGAAGCGTTCTGGTGGTCATGGTCGTCTCCCTGTTGGCGGGCTTTGCCCGGTGGTGTGATTACGTGTTTTTCAGTGCGGCCAGGGCAGGGCCCAGATGGCCGCGGTGGGTCTCAAGGGCGGCTTGCGCCGCCTCGGGCGTGGCCCCGGCGGCGATCAGCGTGGCGGGCTTTACCGCACCCCCGGCAAGGCTCAGCGCCGCTGCGGCCCGCGCCGGATCAGCCCCCGACAGCGCCGCCACGATCCGGGCGGCCCGGTCAACCAACTTGGCGTTGTCGGCGATCACGTTGACCATGTAACCCTCATGCACATGGCCAAGTTGCAGCCCGACCAGCACTGACAGCATGTTGAGCGCAATCTTCTGCGCCGTGCCAGCCCCCATGCGCGTTGACCCGGCAACAACTTCGGGCCCGGTGTCAAGCAGAACGGGAATATCCGCCAGCGCCAACAGCGCCGATCCTTCGACATTCGCCAGCCCGACAATCACAGCCCCGCCGGCCTTGGCGCCTGCCGCAATGGCCATCGTGTAAGGGGTGGAACCGGACGCCGACAGACACAGCAGCACGTCACCCGGCTGCGGGTCCAGACCCGCCAGATCGGCGGCGGCCAGGGCAGGATCATCCTCGACGGCCCCGGTCATGGTCAGAAGCGCCGCCGCGCCGCCGGCAAACAGCACCGGCGTGCGGTGCGGCGGAATGCCGAAAGTGCCGAACAGTTCCAGACAATCGGCCAGTGCCATCAGGCCCGAACTGCCCGCGCCGACATAGACCAGCCGACCACCGTCGCGCAGGGCGTCGGCTGCGGCGTGGGCGGCCCGTTCAAGGGCGGCAAACGCAGGAACAACGGCACCCGCGGCCACGATCTGCGCCGCATGGAGCCGACCCAGCACATCGTGCAGCGGCACGTCCTGCAGACCTGCGGAAGATGGATGAAGGTCTTCGGTACGACGAAGTGCCATGCGATTCCCTTTGCTTTCAGACAGATGCCAAACAAATAGCAGTTGTAAAGTCAATTCTGTCTTCCTGTCCCGAAACCGGACCAAAGCCGCATGACACGAATCCGCTTTCCATCTGGTATTGTTTTGGTATCTTTGCCGCAACTGGCGGGGTGCCATGGCGTTGTTTCTTGGGATCGATGGGGGGGGAACGGGTTGCCGTGCGGCAGTCTGTGATGGTGCTGGCCTGATCCTTGGCGAAGGCCGGGCCGGGCCAGCGAACATCGCGTCGGATCCGGACGGGGCGCGGGCCAATGTTCTGGCGGCGGCGACACTGGCACTGCCGGCCGGTGCCACGCTGGGCCAGCTTTCCTCGGTCATGGGGCTGGCGGGGGCGAACGTGGCGCAAAGTGTGGCACGGTTTTCGGCGGGCCTGCCCTTTGCCCGGGTGCGGGTGGAAAGCGATGCGCTGATCGCGGTGAAAGGGGCGCTGCACGACAGGGATGGCGTGGTCGCCGCAATCGGCACCGGGTCTGTCTTTGCATCGCAGTGCGCGGGCACTGTGGCGCAGATCGGGGGGTGGGGTCTGGTGCTGGGGGACGAGGCGTCGGGCGCCTGGATCGGGCGCAGCATCCTGTCACGCAGCCTGCGGGCGGCCGACGGGATGGGGGCGATGACACCGCTTCTGTCCGGTCTGCTGGCGGATTACGGCGGGGCAGATGGCATCATCGCCTTTGCGCAATCCGCACGCCCCGGCGACCTGGCAACGCTGGCCCCAAGGGTCGTGGACGCAGACGATCCGGCGGCGCGGGCTGTGATGGTGGCTGCGGACGCGCATGTGATGGCCTGCGTGACCCGGCTGCGGGGCGAAGCGGACCTGCCCGTGGTGTTTCTGGGCGGGCTTGGGCCGGTGTATGCCGCGCGCCTGCAGGGTCTCTGGACGATCCATCAGGCATCGGGCACCGCGCTGGACGGTGCCCTGTGGCTGGCACGGCAGACCGGATGATGGACCGGATTTTTTCCCCCGACGGCTTTGGTGCGGCAGGTGCGGGGCCCCTGTACCTGCAATTGCAGCGCCGCATCTCCGAAGCCATCGGTGCCGGCCGGCTTGCACCGGGCGACAGCCTGCCGTCGGAACGCGAGATGGCGGTGATGACGGGCCTGTCACGCGTGACGGTGCGCAAGGCCGTGCAGGCACTCGTCGGCGCGGGGCAATTGCTGCAGCGGCGCGGATCGGGCACCTTTGTCGCACCGCAGGTCGAGAAGGTCGCGCGGCTGGAACAGGCATTGTCGCTGCTGACATCCTTTACCGAAGACATGAGGCGGCGCGGGCGGGCGGTCGAATCGGTCTGGCTTGGCCGGGCGCTGCATGTGCCCGCCCCGGAAGAGGTGATGGCGCTGGGGCTGGGTGCGGGGGACCGGGTGGCACGCCTGGACCGTGTCCGGCGCAGCGATGGCGTGCCGCTGGCAATCGAGCATGCGGCCCTGTCGTCCTTGATCCTGCCGGACCCCGAAGCGGTGGACGGATCACTTTATACCGTGCTGGAAACGCGCGGCTTTCGCCCGACCCGGGCCGTGCAGCGCATTTCGGCCGCCAACCTTGCTGCGCGCGATGCAGACCTTCTGGGTGTCTGCGAAGGCGCGGCCGGCCTGAGGATTGAACGGGTCAGCTATCTGCCCTCGGGGCGGGTCGTGGAATTCACCCGGTCGCTCTATCGTGGCGATGCCTATGAATTTGCAGTTGAGCTGAAGCTTGCGCCAGACAGGGAAAGGACTGCCTGATGACCCCCAGTTTCATGGCCGATGAGGTTGCAGAAATACCCCAGGCTGCCGCGCGGTTTCTGGACCGGTCTGCCGGGGCCGTGACCGCCGCCGCCACCGCCCTGCGCGCGCTGGACCCGGCCTTGGTGGTGACGGTGGCGCGGGGATCGTCCGACCATGCCGCGACCTATCTGAAATATGCCGCAGAACTGTTGGCGGGGGTTCCCGTGGCCTCGGTCGGGCCTTCGGTCGCCTCGATCTACGGGCGACCCCTGCGGCTGGACCGGGCGGCCTGCATCGGCATTTCGCAGTCGGGCCGCAGCCCCGACATTGTGGAAATGATGCGCGCCGCCGCGACGGGCGGGGCGCTGACCATCGCGATCACCAACTTTGCCGATGCGCCGATGGCGCAGGCCTCGGCCCATTGCCTTGCCCTGCACGCGGGCGAGGAAAAAAGCGTGGCGGCGACGAAGACCTTCGTGACCAGTGTGCTGGCCGCCCTTGCCCTGCTGGCCGAATGGCAGCAGGACGCGGCGCTGACAGCCGCCGTCGCCGGATTGCCGGAAGCCTTTGCCAGGGCGCTGACGCAGGACTGGTCGTCCCTGTCGGGGCGCCTGTCGCGGGCGCAGTCGCTCTATGTGCTGGGGCGGGGGCCGGGCTTTGCCATCGCCAGCGAGGCGGCGCTGAAGTTCAAGGAAACCTGCGGCCTGCATGCCGAGGCCTATTCAGCAGCCGAAGTGCTTCATGGCCCCAGCGCGCTTGTCCAGGCCCGCTTCCCGGTTTTTGCCATGGGGGTCGAGGATGCCGCCCTGCCCCATGTGGTGGCAACGGCAGAACGGCTGGCGGCGCAGGGGGCCGATGTCTATGTCACCGGCGGGGCGGCCAAGGGGGCGGTCACGCTGCCTTCGGTGCCCGGCCTGCATCCGCTGGTGGCCCCGCTGGTGCTTGCGGTCAGCTTCTATGCCTTTATCGAAGGGCTGGCACGCAGACGCGGGTTTGATCCCGACACGCCGCCGCACCTGCGCAAGGTGACGGAGACGATGTGATGCGCCAATCCTTTACGGGGGCCGCGATCTTTGACGGCACGCGGCTGCACCGCGGGGCGGCCCTTGTTGTGGAGAACGGTCGGGTGGTGGCGCTGGGCGACGCGCCGGGGAAGCATACCGACCTGCCCGGCGGCATCATTGCGCCGGGGTTGGTTGATCTGCAGGTCAATGGCGGCGGCGGGGTGGCGGTAGACGGTACCACCGATGTGGATGCCCTTGCCCATATCTGCGCCGCCCATGCCCGGCTTGGCACGACCGGCCTGCTGCCGACGCTGATCACCGATAGGCCGGAGGCGACGGAACGGGTCATCGCCGCCGGGATCGCGGCGGCGGATAAGGGCGTTCCCGGCTTTCTGGGCCTGCACCTGGAAGGCCCGCATCTGGACCCGCGCCGCAAGGGTGCCCATGACGCAGGCCTGATCCGGCCGATGACGGACGCCGACCTTGCCCTGCTGTGTGACGCAGCCCGGCACCTGCCCGCGCTGATGGTCACGCTGGCCCCCGAAGCGGTGACGCCGGACCAGATTGCGCGCCTGTCTGCCGCCGGTGTGGTTGTCAGCCTGGGCCATACCGACTGCACCTTGCTGCAGGCGAAGGCGGCGATTGCCGCAGGGGCGCGCTGTGCCACGCATCTCTTCAACGCGATGAGCCAGCTTGGCAACCGCGAACCGGGGCTGGTGGGCGCGGTGCTGAGCGGGACCATTGCCGCCGGGCTGATCGCGGACGGCATCCATGTGGCCCCCGAGGTGCTGCGGATTGCGCTGGCGGCGCGGCCGACGGGGCTGTTTCTGGTGTCCGACGCGATGTGCGTGGCGGGAACGGGCCTGACGGAATTCAGCTTAGGCGGGCGGCGCATTCTGCGCGATCAGGGGCGCCTGACGCTGGAGGATGGCACCCTGGCCGGGGCCGACCTGAGCTTGCCGCAGGCGCTGCGCACCCTGGTAAAGACGGTGGGTGTCGGCACCGACCAGGCGCTTGCGATGGCCACCTCCGTGCCTGCGCGCCTGATCGGGGCGCAGGCAGGGCAGCTGGTGCCGGGTGGGGTGGCGGATTTCATTCACCTCGATGACGACTGGCACCTGCGGCAGGTCTGGCGCCGGGGGGTGCCGTTGCTGTAAGGGCGTGGGATGTCCCACAGTAGGCTGGGTGGTGGGGTGACGGAAGTCAATGGGTTGGAAGGTGGGGTTAACAGTTTGGTGAGGATTGGGTTGGTGGCAGACGGGAGCGAAAGGGCAATGGCCTAAGCCCGGCACCGGCGTCGTTTCCGATGCTCCGCGGCTGCTTCGGTCAGATGCAGTTACAAGAACGCTGTTGTATCGGACCGCGCCATCGCCCGGCAATCTTCTGGGCTTGTCACTTGCCAGCGTCAGCGCCCTGATGATGAACGCCTGGCGCAGGAGTGCAAAGGACGGGCAGATCCGGTCCATCAGCGGTCCCGCAGAGGAGGCTGCCCATCTGGTCCCGGTTCGGTCAGGGCCAGCAGAAACGGCAGCGGCCAAAGCATAAGAAAGAGATTGAAGCCCCACCAGACCGGATCAAACTCACCCCGGATCGCCCAGAAGGAAATGGCCATAAGCCCGGCGCAAACTGTGAGTGACAGGGAGATGAGCGCGCAGGGCAACCACCGCGCATCGTTCCGTGCTGCCAGACGGACGCTCAGGAGACCGGTTATCGAAAGAATGATGTCGAGCGGCAGGAACGACCAGTTCCAGGCGACGACTATCGGGTTGTGGTAGTCTGAAAACAACCATTCAGAAGGAAGCCCGATCAGGCCAGCGGCGGCGAGTGCTGTCAGCAGCCAGTATGAGAGCAGCCCGATGTCTGTCACGAGCATCAGAAGTCTTAGGGATATGCTCATGGCGTCACGCGCGTCCATACTTCCGTCTGGCAGAGAAGCCCGGCAAGAGCACATCCCCGGAGCTGCAACTGATCCGGACCAAGCAGTTGAAGGCGACCTGTGCAGGTTTTACCGTCAAGGGGATTGTAGAGTTCACCCTTCCAGATTCCTTCGCCGGCGGGCCTGAGTTGGGTGAACATGGCAAGACCAATCAGGGGCCGCTGCTTCAGCGGCTTTTCAGGATTGAACCCGTCGCGCCACGGCATGCCGGTTTCAGTGTCGATGGGTTCACGGAGCCACGTGATTTTGCCGCAATCTTCCTGACCACACGGCAGGAAGGCGACGTGCGACGATTTGTCGGCAGTCAGCCACACTCCTGTCAGCCGTTCCTGGGCAAAAGCCGGAAGGATGCCAAGAACGCTGGCGCAAACGAAGGCACATGCGATACCTGAGACAGACATTTTCCATTCCATATGGACAATGTCCACATTACTTGCATTGGATATGGACACTGTCAATATGGATAAGGTGCCATCCCGGAGGTCCGATCGCGGTTACCATCACGGTGATCTGCGGCGTGCGCTGCTGACCGCCGCGATGGAGCTTCTGGACAAGCAGGGGATTGACGCCGTGACCGTGCGCGCCGTCGCGCGCGAGGCGGATGTGGCGCATTCTGCCCCCGCCAACCATTTCAGGGATCGCACAGCCCTGCTGACGCAACTTGCGGTCGCGTCGTTTCAGGAATTGATCCAGGATGTTGACGATGTCTGCGCGCGGAGCAGGGCAACAAAGCGCGAGCAGATCGAGGCTTTCGCAGAGGTCGTGTTGCGTTTCGCATTCACTTATCCGCACCGCTACAGGCTGCTGTGGCGGGCGGATTGCATAGATCAATCGAGTGCCGGGTTTCAGACGTCTGGCGGCGCAGTTTATGGGCGGCTGCGGCAGATCATGGAAACCGGTGAAAGGTCGCGCCAGATGAGCCTGGACACGCAGGTTGTTGCTGCTTGGTCGCTGATCCACGGCTACATATCACTTCGACTTGACGGAACGCTGATTGCAGGGAAGGACGAGCAGACTGGAGAGCCGCGCGAAAGGGCAATTGTCGGTGTTCTGCTGGATGGTATCGGCGCAGAATACTGACGGCGCGCGGGCAGGCTGGCGGTGCGGCAAGGATCAGCGGTGCGGTTCGCGCGGCAAGGATCAGCGGTGCGGTTCGCGCGGCAAGGGATGGCTTTGTGCCGGTGGGGGCGGAGTGACGTGAAAGCCCTGCATCACCTGTGTTGCCATCACCGGGTCGTTTCCGACCAGGGCGCATAACCCGAATCCGCCCATTTCCATTGCCGGGCAGGTGGAAAGCACGCAGGCGGCATTCAAGGCGGGTGCAACAATCGTGGATGCGCATGTGCGCGACGGCAAAGGATTTCCCACGTCAGACCCGCAAAGGTTTGCGCGGCTAATGGAGGGGGTCCGGCGGCATTGCCCCGGCATGATCGTGCAGCTTTCCACCGGGGGCCGGCCGGGGGGGCCGGAAAAGCGTGCGGCGAGGTGCTGCCGCTGCGGTCAGACATGGCTTCGCCTTCGGTCGGGTCGAACCACTTTCCCGCCTTCGTCTCTGAAAACCCGCCCGATCTGGTGGACTGGCTGGCGGGGCAAATGCGCGTGTATGGGGGAAAGCCCGAGATCGAGGCTTTTGACCTGAGCCATATTCATCAGGCTGCTGCGATGGCTGGAGGCGGGCGCTGCGGCGAACTTCATTTACCTGGATGACGATTGGCGGGTTCGCAAGGTGTGGCAGCGAGGGGTGCCGCTGCTGTAGTGGGGCGGGATGTCCCACGGCGGGCAGGATGGTGAGGTATGGAGAATCTGGAGTTCAAAGGGCAGATCGAACGGGTTGGCAGGGGTTCTGCCGACTTACGGAACTTGTGAGATCTCCTTCAGTTTCCGCGCCCGGACCGATTAGGCCACGCTCCGGTGGAGCGTGGCCCGGTCCGTTGCCCGAAGGCGCAAGCCGCAGGGCAAGGGGGGTTGGGGCAGGGATACGGCCCCGAAATCCACCCGCGCCTGCCTGGCGGGCGCGAACGCGCCTGCCGGGGGCAGGCAGGCGCGGGTGGATTTGACGCGTGTCAAATCCACTGGGAAAAGTTGCGCACCAAGCATCAAAACATGTTTGGTTGCAATGCAGCGCCGGAAATCGAAAGAGCATTTCAATCGGCTATTGAAAGATCAAAGTTGAGGGATGTGGGGCTGCATCCGTCTTTACCGAACGGATGCGCCACCTGCACCTGCCCGCCGATCCGGGCCATATCCGCCCAAACGTGCTCCCCCAGCGGGCGCAGCACCAGCCGCCTTGCGTGAAGGATCAGCGGGCGAGCCGGCCGCTGTCCAGCTCCTTCAGATAGGTCCATGTCGGCACCCGGGCGTTGCGGACGACGCTGAAGCTTTCGGCATCGCCGGCACAGGCAAAGCCGCAGTTGGTCAGCACGCGGGCTGAACCGGGGTTGTCCTGAAAAATCTCGGCAAAGATCGTGCGCGATTTCTGCGGGTTGGCCTGCACCAAAGCTGCCACGCTTTCCGAGGCGAAGCCTGCGTTCCAGACGGTCGGGGCGACCCAGAAGGAAATCTCCGACTGGCCGCGATCCATGCTTTTCAGCGAAGTCACGCGCAGCACCTCGGCCAGGCCGGTTGCCGCCCCGTCCATCACCCAGACCTGATCCGGCCCGGTTCCGGCGATCAGCCCGGCGATGGATGCCTCGACCGCGCCGGGGGCGCCGGGGGGTGCCGCTGCTGCAGGGGCTGGGAGTCCCACGGTAGGCGGGATGGTGGGGTGACGGAAATCAAGGGGTTGGCGGGCGAGGTCAAGGAAGTTTTCAGGATCGGGTTGGGAGCAGACGCTTGTGACAGGGGGTGTGGTCGTGATCCAGCGTCGGATTTGCTTGCGATGATCCAAGGCCGAATCGGACACTGAGGGTTCGAACCTCGAATTTTGAACGCAGCGCAATCCGCCCATAGCTGGCGGTTGCCATGGCATCTCGATCCTGCGGCGCGCTGCGCAGGGTCGTCTCTTGCGGAGGGATGATAGCAGTCGGCTCACGCCGATCAGTCGACACTCCACGAGGGTGATTTGAAACTGATTGAGTGAGTTCAGCAGGTTGTGATTCTGTTCGGTTTCGAAGCTGAACGGAGAACCCCTACAGCTTTACCATCAAGGTCCTGATGCCGAAGGGCTGATTTTCCGGTCGGCGACAAGAAGGAACGAACCATGCTTGAGAGGATCAAACACTTGACCATCGCCGCCTTCAACCCGCCGCGCGGCTGGGCGCAGATTGCGGTATAGATGGTCTCGGGTCTGACGCGGGCTGAGGGGACATCGGGCTTCATCAGCCGCAGTCCCTGCGCGATCTGCCCGGAAGACCCGCGCCGATGAACGAGGTGGCCGTGCACAAACCGGCAGGTTGCACTGCCCTCGACCAACCTACGGCGGCGTCTGCCGCGCGTCATGCACGCGCCGCGCCGTCGCAACGCAGCAAAAGCCATCGCCCTGCCGCCCGCGCGCCAACTCCCGGCAGATCGGGCTGGCGGGACGGCCAACAAGCCGGTCGATGGCCCGCGGGCTGCTCCCCCGGCCAGGCCCGGAGAAGATCACGCCACGTCCCTCACGGCTGGGGTGCTTGCTTCGTGGGTCCATCGCAACATCCTGCGCCTTTCAGCCTCCGGGTGTTGCACTTGAAACTTGAGCCCAAGGACTTCGCCTCGGCTGGAGCATCCTGCGGCACCTTGTGACAAAGTGGCGAAACGGGACCGTGCATTTCCAGGATACTGCAGCTTGCAGAAAGGCGCACCCGGCCTGGTTCCGTGAAGATCTCGCAATGCGTGCTGCTTTGCTGTCCGACGGGCGCATCGCGCCGCAGATCACGGGCGTGTTTCCGCCCGAGCGGGCCTCGGAAGCACATGCCCTTATCAGGGAAGGGTCGGTCGCAGATCGCCTTGTGCTCGAGATGCGCAGCAGTGCGAAAACCTTGCCAAAGCCTTCGGAGAGACAGGAATACAGTCCTGCGTCCCCTTCACCGTCCCAACATGCTGCTGAAGAAGCCTGCGGTCTTCGGCATCGGTTCGTTTGGTGCGTCCCGCCCACAGCCACGGCCCCGGCAAGACCGCGCGGCAGACTTGCCTGTGATTCCGCCGGCAGACCCTGCGGTCAGGCTGATCCGCCCTTCTTCTTGCCGCCCGCCGCCGCTTCCAGCGCCTCGATTCGCGCTTGCAGGGTGGCGTTTTCCTCGCGCGCCTTCTGGGCCATGGCGCGCACGGCATCGAATTCCTCGCGCGTGACGAAATCGCGGTCGGCCATCCAGCGGTCGATGAAGCCCTTCATCGCCGTCTCTGCCTCTGCCTTGGCCCCTTGGGCCACGCCCATCGCGTTGGTCATCAGTTGCGACATATCGTCGAAGAACTTGTTGCGGCTCTGCATCGGACCCTCCGTCTTTCCTGCCCTATATGGCCCCGCAGGGTGCCCTCGGCAAGGTTGACATCGCCGCAGCCCCGCCGGAAAAGCCCCCAAACGCCGCAGGAGCCGGAATGACCTATCTGCCCTTCCCCGATATCAGCCCGGACATCTTTTCGATCAGCCTGTTCGGCATGACCTTTGCCCTGCGCTGGTATGCGCTGGCCTATATCGCGGGTCTGGTGATCGGCTGGCGGATTGTCACGGCGCTGGTGCGCCGCCCGGCCTTGTGGCGCGACGGCCCGCCGATGACCGCCGCACAGGTGGAAAGCCTGCTGACCTGGATCATCCTTGGCGTCATCCTTGGTGGCCGGCTGGGGTATGTGGTGTTCTACCAACCCGCGCAGTTTCTTGCCGATCCGGCCCAGATCCTGCGGGTCTGGGAAGGTGGCATGTCCTTTCATGGCGGGTTTCTGGGCGTCGTCGCGGCCACGCTGATCTTCTGCCGGAACCAGCGGATTCCCCTGCTGCCCACGGCGGATGCCCTTGCGGTTGCCACCCCGCCCGGCCTGCTGCTGGGCCGCATTGCCAATTTCATCAATGCCGAGCTTTGGGGTCGCCCCACCACCCTGCCCTGGGGCGTGGCCTTTCCCGGTGAGGCGGCGCAGACCTGCCCCGGCGTGATCGACGTTTGCGCGCGTCACCCGTCGCAGCTTTACGAGGCCGCGCTGGAAGGGCTGATCCTGGGCGCGGTGCTGCTGATCCTGGTGGTCCGGCACGGCTGGCTGAAACGACCGGGCCAGACCTTCGGGCTGTTCCTTGCGGGCTACGGGCTGGCGCGCTTTATCGTGGAGTTCTTCCGGCAGGCCGATGCGCAGTTCATCACGCCGGACAATCCGATGGGCCATGTGCTGCAGCTTGGCGCGGCCGGGATGAGCATGGGACAGCTTCTGTCACTGCCGATGATCCTGGCCGGACTGCTGCTGATCGTGCTGGCCCGACGGCGGGCATGACCGCGCTGGAAGACCTGCTGCTGCGCCGCATCCGCGTCAGCGGGCCGCTGAGCATCGCCGATTACATGGCCGACTGCCTGCTGCACCCCGAGCATGGCTATTACACCACCCGCCCGCCCTTTGGCGCCGGGGGCGATTTCATCACCGCGCCCGAGATCAGCCAGATGTTCGGCGAAATGCTGGGTCTGTGCCTGGCGCAGGCCTGGCAGGATCAGGGCGCACCGACCGCCTTTGTTCTGGCCGAACTGGGCCCCGGGCGCGGCACGCTGATGGCCGATGTGCTGCGGGCAACGCGCGCGGTGCCCGGCTTTCACGCCGCCGGGCGCGTGGTGCTGATCGAAGCATCGCCTGCCTTGCGCGCCTGTCAGAAGGCCACCCTTGCCCCCCATCCGGTGCAGTGGGCCGAGCGCATCGATACCCTGCCTGAGATGCCCCTGTTCCTGCTGGCGAACGAGTTTTTCGATGCCCTGCCGATCCGCCAGTTTCAGCGCCACGCCGAGGGCTGGCAGGAACGCCTGGTCGGGGAACGCGGCGGGCACCTCGCCTTTGGCCTGTCCGCCCCAACCCGCATGGCCGTGCTGGAGCATCGCCTTGCGGATACCGCCCCCGGAGATATTGTGGAAACCTGCGCCCCCGCGCAGGCCATCGTTGCGGGCCTTGCGGCCCGTATCGAGCGGTCCGGCGGGGCGGCACTGCTGATCGATTACGGCGACTGGCACTCACGCGGGGATACGTTGCAGGCGCTGCGCCGCCATGCCTTCGCAGATCCCCTGGCCGATCCCGGCAAGGCCGACCTGACTGCCCATGTCGATTTCGAGGCGCTGGCACAGGCCGCCGCCCCCTGCGCCGTGGCGGGTCCGGTGCCGCAGGGGGTTCTGCTGGAGCGGCTGGGCATCACGGCCCGCGCCCAGGCCTTGGCAGGGCGCTTGACGGGTGCCGCACTGACGGCGCATATCGCGGCGCATCGCCGCTTGACCCACCCTGCGGAAATGGGACAGTTGTTCAAGGCGCTGGCGCTGCACCCGCGCAGCGCGCCGCCGCCGCCGGGGTTCTGACATGCTGGACATCATCACCTCGGATGCCCTTCCGGGAACCCGCCACGGGTTCTTCAGCCGCAAAGGCGGGGCCTCGTCCGGCATTTTCGCAGGGCTGAACTGCGGGACCGGCAGCAGCGACCTGAGCGATGCCGTGGCCATCAACCGCGCCCGTGTGGCACAGGCGATGGACCTGCCGCTGACGCATCTGGTGACGGTCAACCAGGTTCATTCCGCCGACGTGGTCACGCTGACCACCCCACCCGATCAGCGCCCGCGCGCCGACGCCCTTGTCACCGCGACCCCCGGCATCGGCCTGGCTGTGCTGACCGCCGATTGCCAGCCGGTGCTGTTTTCCGATTCGAAGGCAGGCGTCATCGGGGCGGCGCACGCGGGCTGGCGCGGCAGCCGCGACGGCGTGCTGGAAGCCGCGCTGGCGGCGATGGAAGCGCTGGGGGCCACCCGCGCGGCCATCACCGCCGTGATCGGCCCCGCCATCAGCCAGACCGCCTATGAGGTGGGTCCGGAATTTCTTGACAGCTTCCTGCGGGACGACCCGCACAGCCGGCGCTTCTTTGCCAATGGCCCCGGCGACCGGATGCTGTTTGACCTGCCCGGCTACAGCCTGCAACGCCTGTGTCAGGCCGGGGTCGGCCATGCCGAATGGACGCGCCATTGCACCTACCGCGATCCCGAGCGGTTCTTTTCCTTCCGGCGCACCACCCACGCGGGCGAGGCGGACTATGGGCGGCTGATTTCGGTGATCCGGCTGTAGGTTGGAAAAGCTTCCGCACCGCTTTTCCAAGGATCGGATGTGTTGCCCGGACGAAGACCAATGGATCAATACGCGGGTGAAATGACACGAAAACGCAATACTCTGGAAAAACCACCGCCGGTCGCCTGCAGGCCAGCCTGCCGGTTGTCCCTTATTTCTTGGCGGACCGGGCCGAAAGCCAGTCCATCGCCGCCAGCATGACCCCCGAGACCACGAAGGTAAGGTGGATCACCACGAACCAGTAAAGCTCGGTCTCGCCGAACTTGGCATCTGCAACCGAATCGCCGATTTCCATGAACCGCTTCAAAAGGTGAATGCCCGAAATCGCCACGATCGAGGCGATCAGCTTCATCTTCAGGCCGGAAAAATCGACCGTTCCCATCCAGTCGGGCCGGTCGCCGCCGTCGTCAATCTCAAGTTTCGACACGAAATTCTCATAGCCTGAAAACAGCACGATCAGCAGCAGGTTGGCCGCAAGCGTCAGGTCGATCAGCGTCAGCGCCACAAGGATCACCTGCTCGGCACTCATTGTCATGATCTGCAGGGCATATTTCCACAGATCCCGCAGAAACACGACCATCAGCATGCCCAGCGTCACGACCAGCCCCATGTACATCGGTGCCATAAGCCACCGCGACATAAACAGGAGCTGCTCGAATTTCTGTTCGACCTGGTTCTTGGGCAGCATGGCTGATCTCGCTCACTGGCGTTTCACGCGGTGGACATGGCGCGGGTCCCTGCGCCCGGCACCCCGATTTCTTAACGAATGGCCACAGGAAATCAAAGGGCCGCTGCGGGTCTGCCCGCAACGGCCCCTGGTCCTGCGCCGGGGCGCGGATCAGTTCTTGGCGTAGTATTCGACGACGAGGTTCGGTTCCATCTGGACCGGGTAGGGCACGTCGCCCAGCGCCGGGGTGCGCACGAACTTCACCGTCAGCCTGGAATGGTCGACTTCCAGGTAATCGGGAACATCCCGTTCGGTCAGCTGGATCGCCTCAAGTATCAGCGCCATCTGCTTGGATTTCTGGCGGACCTCGATCAGGTCGCCTTCCCTGACGCGGTAGGAAGCGATGTTGACACGCTTGCCGTTCACCAGGACATGGCCATGGTTCACGAACTGGCGGGCCGCGAACATCGTCGGAACCAGCTTGGCGCGGTAGACGACGGCATCCAGGCGGCGCTCGAGCAGACCGACCAGCATTTCGCCGGTGTCACCCTTCACGCGCTCGGCTTCGCCGTAAATCTTGCGGAACTGCTTTTCCGTCAGGTCGCCGTAATAGCCCTTGAGCTTCTGCTTGGCGCGCAGCTGCGTGCCGAAATCCGACAGCTTGTTCTTGCGGCGCTGGCCGTGCTGGCCGGGGCCATATTCGCGCTTGTTCACCGGGGATTTCGGACGGCCCCAGATATTCTCGCCCATGCGGCGGTCGATCTTGTGCTTGGCAGAGGTGCGTTTGGTCACCGCTGATCTCCTTCGTTATGCTGCCGCACGGCGGCGATGAAGGGCGTTGTCCTTTCCGGGTCGCCCCGGCGACAGGCATCCCCTTGCGGGGGCCGCCAACACCAATAAATGCCCCGGGCAGCAGCCCGGAACGGGCGGCTTATACAGGCCAAAGCCGCAGAGTCAACAGCGCCTGCCGATTGTCAATCCGCAGGGATTGCGCCACTCTCCCCGCCAAAGGAGACCCCAATGACCCAGGAACACATCGGCTTCATCGGCGTCGGCCTGATGGGCCACGGCATGGCGAAGAACATTGTCGAGAAGGGCTATCCCCTGACCGTCACCGCCCACCGCAACCGCGCGCCTGTGGACGATCTGATCGGAAG
Organism: Rhodobacter sp.; assembly: GCA_020250175.1. Classification (GTDB taxonomy): domain Bacteria; phylum Pseudomonadota; class Alphaproteobacteria; order Rhodobacterales; family Rhodobacteraceae; genus Aliitabrizicola. The sequence goes on along the minus strand of JADCEN010000022.1, from coordinate 1,592 downwards.
GGGCGCTGTCGAGGCCGCATTGGATGCGCTCGCCGCCCGCTCCACCATCATCTTCCTCACCCTCCCCGGCTCGCCCCAGGTGGCCGGGACGGTTGCGAAGATGACCCCCCACCTGCGCCCCGGTACGGTGATTGTCGATTGCTCCACCTCCGACCCTGTGGTCACCGAACGCCTCGCCGCCGATCTGGCCGCCACAGGCGTCCACTTCGCCGACGCCCCCCTTTCCCGCACCCCGAAAGAGGCCTGGGCGGGCACGCTGGACTGCATGGTCGGCGCAGAGCCGCAGGTGTTCACCCGCATCAGGCCAGTCATCGCCACCTGGGCCGGGAAGATCGTTCACATCGGGCGGGTCGGCGACGGCCACCGGATGAAGCTTCTGAACAACTTCCTGTCTTTGGGCTACGCCGCGATCTATGCCGAGGCGCTGGCGCTGGCCGCCAGGGTGGGGATTTCAACCGCCACCTTCGACTCGGTGATCCGGGGGGGCCGGATGGACTGCGGCTTTTACCAGACCTTCATGAACTATGCGCTGGACGGTAACCGCGAGGCGCACCGCTTTACCCTGTCGAATGCCTACAAGGACCTGCGCTATCTGGAAAGCATGGCCAATGCCGCCACCGTCACCACGACGATGGCCAGCGCGGCTAAGAACAGCTTTGCCAGCGCAGTGGCGCAGGGCGGCGCGGGGCCAGAGGATTATGTGCCGCACCTGACAGATTTTGTGGCACGGGCGAACGGGGTGGAAAGCCAGAGGGGGGATGGTGCCTGACTGCCCCGCAGGGCAAGCTCTGCGGCTGTTGATGTCTGGCTAGCCGTAAAGAGGTCGACGCAATCTGCGGCCTGTTCCTGCCACGGCAATGCCGAAGCCACTTCATCGCCGCAGGCGATGGCTTGAACAGAGGGTGCCATGCTGACGGATACGCCTGGAAATCCGCTAGGCATACCGGGGCGGTGCCGAGCCGGGTCTTGCGTTCGCACAAGGGCTGAATGCACTTTTCGTGCGATGCTTCCGTCAGAACAGCCCGCGCCAGTACAGCACCGCAAGAAACAGCACCCCCACTACGAACAGGCTGAAGGCAATGGAACTGGCGATCCCGGCCAGCATCGCCCGGCGCCGGGCCTTGCGGTCCACCCCGTTCAGGTACCGCAGGCAGGCATCATAAGCCGCGCGCACACGCCCGTCATCGATCTGCACCATCAGCTTTGGGTTCTGCGCCTGCGCCGCCGCCGATTCGAGAAAGCGTGCCTCGGCGCGCACCGCCCTGGGCAGTTTTCCTGCGCCCCGGCGCAAGCGGTCGCCCAAGGTTCTGCCGCGGACATGCAGCTTTTCGTCCATCAGGGCCGCCACCCGGTCTGCCATCTGCTGAATCGTCGCCACACCCATGGCCATCCCCCGGAATGACGCCACAGCATAGGCGCGGGCGCGGGGCGCTTCAACAGTTCTGGCAGGCGCAGGCCGCGCACGATATGACGTGCCCATGCTGCACATCCTACGCCATCCCGCTGTCACGCCCGCCACGGCGCCGCCGCTGCTGATCGCGCATGGCCTGTTCGGCTCGGCCCGCAACTGGGGGGTGATCGCGCGGCGGCTG
>JADCEN010000021.1 GCA_020250175.1 Rhodobacter sp. | reverse complement strand
TGGCAGGGGCCATCGCCCCTGCCACAGCGCCACGTAGCCCCTTGCCCAGCCGGGGGCCAAAGCCCCCGGCCAGCGCCCGCCCCGCCCCCGGCGGGCGCTTCTCGCCCGCCGGGTCGGGCGCTGGCCTCTGTTGCGCTTGGACCTGCCGGTCTACAGGGCACCGTCGCGCGCGGGCGGGGAAACGCGATGCGTTTCCTGTTTCCGCCCGGAGGGGCGGTCCTGTGCATTCCGGGATGCCAGGTCTCTCTGGCAGGGGCCATCGCCCCTGCCACAGCGCCACGATGGCATCATGACCAGCCGGGGGCCACAGCCCCCGGCCAGCGCCCGACCCGCCCCTGGCGGGCGCTGGCCTGCGTTGTCCCCGGACCTGCCGGTCTGCAGGGCACCGTCGCGCGCGGGCAGGGAAACGCGTTGCGTTTCCCTGTCCGCCCGGAATGGCGAACCCTTTCTCCGGATCGCGGGATTCTCGCGCCCTGCAGATGGCCGGAGCACTTGTTTGGGCACCCGGCTAACGGCGCACGAAGGTGCGCCAAAGCCAGATCACCAGCATCGCGCCCAATACCGCGCCTGCGAACATCGCAAGCCACCCGGTGATCGCCACCAAAAGGCGCAGTGCAAGCGTGCCCACAAGCGCGCCGACAATGCCGATCACGATGGTCGTCGGCACATCGGTTTGCAGGCGCATGAAGCGGGTCGCCAGAAACCCGGCCGCGGCCCCGACAATCACGATCATCAGCAACATTTGCATCTGGTTGTCCTTACCGGCCTGAGGGTCGAGATGTGCATCCCTTGCGGAAAATGCAACATGGACAGGGTTTTGTTTTGCGTCAGGACAGCCTGTCGGGCATTGCAAATCCGCGCAGGAAGTCTTCGGGCACTGCGGGACGCCGGCCTTCGCGCTGCGCCAGGGTGATCTCGACCGCCCCGGTTCCGCAGGCGATGGTCAGCCCGTGCAGCACCTGCCCCGGCGGGCCTTGCCCTTCGGCCAGACGGCAGCGCAGGAATTTCACCCGCTCGCCCGCAATCGCGCACCAGGCGCCGGGAAACGGCGACAGGCCGCGAATCTGGCGGTCGATCACCGGGGCGGGGGCGTGCCAGTCGATCCGCGCTTCGGATTTGTCGATCTTTGCGGCATAGGTCACGCCATCAGCCGGTTGCGGCACGGGCCGCAGTAAGGACAGGCGCGGCAGGGCGGACAGGACAAGGTCGGCCCCCATCCGCGACAGGCGGTCATGCAAATCTGCCGTCGTCTCTTCGGGACCAACGGGCGTGGCCGCGCGCGCCAGGACCGGGCCGGTATCAAGGCCCGCGTCCATCTGCATCAGGCAGACGCCGGTTTCCGCGTCACCGGCCAATATGGCCCGGTGGATCGGGGCCGCGCCGCGCCAGCGCGGCAGCAACGAGGCATGGATGTTGACGCAGCCCAACGCCGGGGCATCCAGCACCGGCTGCGGCAGGATCAGGCCGTAAGCCACGACCACGGCGATATCGGCCTTCAGACCGGCAAAGGCCGCCTGCTCTGCGGCGGACCGCAGACCGGACGGAAAGCGCACCGGCAGGCCAAGAGCTTCGGCGGCATGCTGCACGGGGGTTGCGCGCAGCGCCTTGCCGCGTCCGGCGGGGCGCGGGGGCTGGCAATAGACGCAGACAATCTCATGCGCCGCAGCCAGGGCTTGCAGGATGGGTACGGAAAACTCCGGCGTTCCCATGAAGATTATTTTCATTTCCGCAACCGCAACTTTTCCGCCCTCGTGATCAGCATCCTGCGCTTCAGCGGCGACAGATGATCGAAATACATCCGTCCTTCCAGATGGTCGATCTGATGCTGGACCGAGGTCGCCCAGAGATCCCTGAAATCCCTTTCCACAATCGCGCCATCCGCAGCCATGTAGCGCACGGTCACGATCTGCGGGCGGCGGATGACGGCAGACACACCGGGCAGATTGGGGCTGGCCTCGTCATGGTCGCGGGTCTGTGCCGAAGCGTGCAGAACCTGGGGGTTGGCCAGCAGAACCGCCTGCCCCCGCACCTCAGAGCAATCGACAACCGCAAGGCGCAGCCCCACCCCGATCTGCGGGGCCGCAAGCCCGTAGCCCGGCATCGCCTCCATCGTTTCGACCATGTCGGCCCAAAGCGCGCGGATTTCTTCGGTGATCGCCCCGACCGGCGCTGCGGGCGTACGCAGGCTGCGATGCGGCCAGGGCAGGCACAGCCGGACGGTCACGCGGCCGGGCCGCGCTTTGCCGGGCGCAGACCGGCCATCAGCCGCGCCCCTCTGCGTCGCGCGCGCGGTCGCGCTTCAGCTTTTCCATCTTGCGCGTGATCATCTGGCGGCGCAGGGGGCGCAGATAATCGATGAACAGCTTGCCGTCGAGGTGATCGATCTCGTGCTGGACACAGGTGGCCCACAGCCCCGAAAACTGTTCCTCCTGCGCCGTGCCGTCCAGACCGGTCCATTGCACGCGCACCTCGGCGGGCCGTTCGATTTCGGCATATTGATCGGGCAGCGACAGGCAGCCTTCCTCATAGGTCGACAGGTCTTCGGACTGCCACGTCACGGACGGGTTGATCAGCACCATCGGGCGCGGCGCAAGGGCCGGGTCCTTCACGCAATCCATCACCAGAACCCGCTTCATCACACCCACCTGCGGTGCCGCAAGCCCGACGCCGGGGGCATCATACATGGTTTCAAGCATATCCCCGGCCAGCTTGGCGATGTCGGGCGTGACTGTGGCGACAGGCTCGCACGCTTTCTTCAGGCGCGGGTCGGGGTGGATCAGGATCGTGCGTATCATGGCCCCGATTTAAGGGAAGGCGACCGGTCGCGCAATGCCTCCGGGCCGCCCGGCCCTGCGGGGCCGGCATGCGAACTGGACGCCCCCGGCCAATTCTCCTAAGCAGAACCCCGGCGCGGCCAATGGCCCGCCCTGCCGCATAGACACCCCCGTTCAGGATATGTCGGATGAACTTTGACCAGCTGATCGACCGCAGAGCAAGCCACTCCGTCAAATGGGACATGATGGAAAAGATTTACGGCATTCCGGCAGATACCGGTCTTGCGATGTGGGTCGCCGATATGGAGTTCCGCCCACCGGCCTGTGTTCAGCAGGCGGTCGAGAAGATGGCCGCGCATGGCGTTTACGGCTATTTCGGCGATGATACCGCCTGTCTGGACGCAATCCGGTGGTGGATGCGGACCCGCCACGGCTGGGAGGTGGACGCGGCGGCGATCTTTTCCACGCATGGGCTGGTGAACGGGTTCGGCATCTGTCTGGATGCCTTTACAGCCCCCGGCGACGGGATTGTCCTGATGACGCCGGTTTACCATGCTTTCGCAAAGGTCATCAAGGCGGCCGGGCGCAATGTGGTGGAATGCCCGCTGAAAACCGTCACCGGGCACCATGAAATGGATTTTGCCGCCTGGGACCGCCAGATGACCGGGCGCGAAAGGCTGCTGGTGCTGTGTTCACCGCACAATCCGGGCGGGCGGGTCTGGACCGCTGACGAGTTGCAGGGGGTGGCCGCGTTCTGTCAGCGCCATGACCTTCTGCTGATCTCGGACGAGGTGCACCATGATCTGGTCTTTCCCGGTCAGGCCCATGTGCCGATGCCCGTCGCGGCCCCGCAAATCATCGACCGGCTGATCATGATGACCGCGACGACAAAGACCTTCAACATCGCGGGCGCGCATATCGGGAATGTCATCATCCCCGATGCGGCGCTTCGGGCGCGCTTTGCCAACCGGATGATGGCATTGGGCATTTCGCCCAATGCCTTTGGCATGCATATGGCCACCGCCGCCTATTGCGCCGAAGGGGCGGCCTGGGTTGATGCGCTGATGGCCTATCTGGATGAAAACCGGCGGGTCTTTGATGCCGGGGTCAATGCCATTCCCGGCCTTGCCTCGATGCCGCTGCAAGCAACCTATCTGGCTTGGGTGGATTTTTCCGGCACCGGGATGGACCGGGCAGAGTTTACGGGCCGGGTCGAAAAGACAGCCGGGATTGCCACGAACCACGGCTATACCTTCGGGGCGGGCGGCGAGACCTTTTTGCGCTTCAACATCGGCGCGCCCCGTGCGCAGATCATCGAGGCGGTCCACCGCCTGCAGCAGGCTTTCGGCGACCTGCAATAGCCCGTCAACTGTGGGTCAGATAGCCCACCGGGGCGTTTTCGTCCCGCCAGAAGTCAAGCGCGGGACGGTCTTCGGCAACGGTGGACTGTTTGAAGTCGCAGATCAGCTCTTCGTTTTCGATGCTGGAGGCAATGATCAGGCATTGGCAGATGTGGCGGGAGCCGTCATAGACATCGACAAGGCCGCGCAGTTTGGGCGCGCGGTCGGCCTTCAGGGCAAAACCGTCAACCCATAGGCGCAGAACGGGAAACTCCGCTTCGCCCGACCGGACGCGCAGGCGCGTCTTGCGGCTGCGTTCGCGCTTGCGGGCCGCTTCCAGGCCGTCGCGCACCTCTTTCGGCAGAAACTCCAGCATCGCCTGTCCTTTGTCGCTGCTGAATGGTTGCGAATGCTTTTCAAAAATCAAGGCTGCTGCAAAGGAATAGCGAAAAGGGGTGACATTCGCGTGACGCGCGCGCCGCGCAGGGGGAACGCCACCGTGCACGGGTGCAGGCCGGGATCCTGTCCCTCCGCGTGGTGTAGCTCGCCGACAGCAAGGCCGCCCGCGCAGCGCTTTCACATAGCTGGCGGCGCGGGCGGCTTTGCGGCTGGTCATCGGTGATCTCGGGTAGGTATCGGTTGCGAGCGTCAACCTTGATCTGAGGAACCCCGATGACCGGTGCGGTGATGGGCCTGAATGCCCTGCCTGAGAAGACGTCTGACGCCGACATGCTGCGCGAGATGGTCGGCCCATGCGCCCGACGATTTGCCGCCGAACGGCTGATGGCGCTGGAGGTCGGTGCGCTGACCGGGGCGGGCTATGGCGAGAAGACCCCGGAGCGGCTGGCGCAGCGCAACGGCTGCCGCGAGCGCGACTGGCACACGCGGGCGGGCACGGTGGAGCTGCGCATCCCGAAGCTGCGCAAGGGCAGCTGGTTCCCCGGCTTTCTGGAGCCGCGCCGGATGGCGGAGAAGGCCCTCACTGCGGTGATCGAGGAAGCTTACGTTCAGGGCATCTCCACCCGTTCCGTCGATGACCTGGTCAAGGCCGTGGGCATGGACGGCATTTCGAAGAGCCAGGTCAGCCGCCTGTGCGGGGAAATCGACGAGAAGGTGCAGGGGTTCCTGAACCGCCCCTTGGAGGGTTGATCCGCATGGAGACGGTCCCCCGGACCCATTCCCCGACTGTCCGGGGGACAGTCGGCGCGGTCAACGGCCCCGTCCGTGGATCGACGCGACCTGCATGAAAGTACGCCAGAACAACAGGATCGTTTCGGTCGCCGCGATCACCGCCGTGGGTGTCAACAGCGACGGTCGCCGCGAAGTGCTGGGTCTGGTCATTGCGGCCTCCGAGGCGGAACCCTTCTGGGCCGAGTTGTCTCACGCAAACTGACCCGCCGCGAGTTGCGCGGAGGGAAGCTGGTAACCAGTGACGCGCACGAGGGCATCAAGGCCGCCGTCTCCAAGGTGCTTTGCGCGACGTGGCAGCGCTGCCGGGTTCACTTCATGCGCAACGCCCTCGCCCATGCCGGCAAGTGCGGGCGACGCGTCATATCCGCCTTCATCGCCACCGCCTTTGCCCAAAACGATGCGCAGGCCGCCAAGACCCAGTGGCGCGGGATTGCCGATCAGCTCCGACCCAAAATCCCCAAAATGGCTACCCTCATGGAATGAGCGATTGTCCGCCAAGGGTCGGAGGACAATGGCGAATGCCGGGCACGTTGTGCTGGCCTATATGGGCTTTCCCGCCGCCCACCGCGCCAAATTGCACTCAACCAACCCGATCGAGCGCCTTAACGGCGAAATCAAACGCCGCACCGAGGTCGTGGGAATCTTTCCGAATGAACAAGCCATCACCGTCCGGCGCATGGCCGGACCATCGTTGCCATCCTGATCGAGCAATCCGAGGAATGGGCCGTCCAGCGGGCCCGCTACATGACCCTTGAACCGATGGTCCGCGCAGCGAAACCATGGCCCCGATGAGCGACCATCCCACCTTCATGCTCTCGGCAGTCCCCGGAGCATGACCAGCCCGGACAGGTCCGGGATCACGGTGAGCAATCGAAGCCTCACCACGCTATGGGACACGATCGAAAGGGCCGCCAGAAGTCTATGGCGGGCGTCACGCTGTAGATCGGCAGGCTTGTAAAGCCGCGCGGTTCCACCACCCATCCGTGCTCGCGCACGCTCGCGCGGTCTGGGCAAATCAGGATCCGGGTGGTACACATGAAGACAATCCGCAGTGCAAAGGCGGCACATGCCTGCTTTCCATGCCCCTTCTGCTTGCCTGCGCCACGACATGCCGACGCGCAGTGCCTTGGCGTCTTCTGCCGGGGTGGCAACCTTTGGCCGGTGCTGCGCCCCGGTCCCGGACCCCGGTCCCGGACATCGGGGGGGGGGGCGGCCTGTGCCGTGCGCCGAACGTCACACTGCCGGCGGCGACAGCCGTGCCATTCGAACGGTCGCGGTAACCTCATGAAGCCACTTCTTGCAGTCATCACTCTGGGCGGCCTTTTCCTTGGCGTATCCCAGTCCTGGGGCTTGGGGGCGGCCCCGGCAAGTGCCGCGCATTACCCTGTTGTCGGCACGGGACAGGACAGCTGTTACAGCGAACACGGCGACGCCATCGACTGCCCGGCGGCGGGGACGTTTCTGTCGGGGCAGGACGCGCAGCATCGCGGCAAGCGGCCTTGGTATCATGATAACGGCAACGGCACTGTCACGGATCTGGTGACGGGACTGGTCTGGGCAAAGGCGCCAGCCAGTCCGGTGGCGGTCGCCGATCTTGACGGTTTCGCCCAGGCCAGCCGTCTTGGCGGCCAAGACGACTGGCGCGTGCCCACGATCCGCGAGCTTTATTCGCTGATCGACTATCGCGGCAGCTTTACGGGCGATCCGCGATCCTCGCGCCCTTACATCGACACGGCCGTCTTCGATTTCGCCTATGGCACCGGCACGGGCCTGGGCGACGCCGCGCACGGCCCAAGGCCGATTGACGTGCAGGAATGGAGCGCGACACCCTATGTCCGCCGGACCATGAACGGCGACGAAACCGTCTTCGGCGTCAACTTCGCAGACGGCCGGATCAAGGGCTACCCGGTCATGGACCCGGCCAACCGCATGCAAACGCCGAACCGGCTTGCGGTGCGGCTGGTTCGCGGCCCGGCCTATGGCCAGAACGATTTCGAGGCGAAGGGCGAAACGGTGACCGATCACGCAACGGGCCTTGTCTGGCAGCGGCGCGATACGGCAGGGGCGCTGGGCTGGGCGGATGCCCTGGCCTATTGCGACGCACTTTCGCTGGCCGGACAGGGGGATTGGCGGCTGCCCGATGCAAAGGAACTGCATTCGATCGTCGACTATTCCCGCAGTCCGGCCATCGATCCGCTGTTCGGGTTGGGCGATGACCAGGTCTATCTCTGGTCATCAACCACGCATCTTGAAGGGCCGCCCCCCGCGTCAGAGCACAACCGCGCCTTCTCGCGCCGCGGCGAACTTGCGGTCTATGCGGCAATCGGGCCAGCGATGGGTTATATGGAAAACCCTCCCGGATCAGGGCAGCGCCGGTGGCTTGATGTCCATGGCGCGGGGGCGATGCGCAGCGACCCCAAGACGGCAAGTCCCGGTGCCTTCCCCAGCGGTTTTGGCCCGCAGGGCGATGATGTCCGCGGACATAATCACGTCCTTTGCGTCAGCGATCTGGCGGGGTGAGGGTGGCTATCAGGCCCCGGCACGTCACGCACTGCGCTGGTTGCGGTCCGTGCCGGGGCCTGCGGACCCCCCGATCTGCTGCCATGGTCTGCTCCGGTCTGTCCGGGTCATGGCCAAGCTGTCGCGACCGTCAAGGCCCGGCCACCGGCGCGGTCGTGGGCCGGACCGGCAAAGCGCCGGATCGCCGTTCTGCCCGGCCCGCGATGCGAAAGCGGCGCTGACCGCCAACAGCCCCCGACAGAAGCCGCTGCATGTGTTGATATCGCTCAGGGGGTAAGGGGCAGTCTGGCACAGGTCAGGATACCCTTGGCTGGGCAGGGATCATTCCCACTCGATGGTGCCTGGCGGCTTTGAGGTGATGTCATAGGTCACCCGGTTGATGCCGCGCACCTCGTTGATGATCCGGGTTGCGGTTTCGCCCAGGAAGTCATGGGTGAAGGGGTAGTAATCGGCTGTCATCCCGTCAACTGACGTCACCGCCCGCAGGGCGCAGGCATGGTCATAGGTGCGCCCGTCACCCATCACGCCCACGGTCTTCACCGGCAGCAGCGCCACAAAGGCCTGCCAGATCTCGTCATACAGCCCATGCCGGCGAATCTGGTCGATGAACACGGCATCGGCCTGGCGCAGGATCGCCAGCTTTTCGCGGGTAACCTCGCCGGGGCAGCGGATGGCAAGGCCGGGCCCCGGGAAGGGATGACGCCCGATGAAGCTGGCGGGCAGGCCAAGTTCGCGGCCCAGCGCCCGCACCTCGTCCTTGAACAACTCGCGCAGGGGTTCGACCAAGGTCATGCCCATCTTTTCGGGCAGGCCGCCGACATTGTGGTGCGATTTGATGGTGACAGAGGGCCCGCCGGAAAAGCTGACCGATTCGATCACGTCCGGATAGAGCGTGCCCTGCGCCAGAAACCGCGCCCCCCCCACCGATTTGGCATGTTTCTCGAACACCTCGATGAACAGCCGCCCGATGGTCTTGCGCTTGACCTCGGGGTCGCTGACCCCTTCCAGCGCGCCCAGGAACAGGTCGGATTCGTCGGCATGGATCAGCGGCATGTTGTAATGGTCGCGAAACATGGTCACAACCTGTTCGGCCTCGCCCTGGCGCAGCAGACCATGATCGACGAAGACGCAAGTCAGCTGATCGCCGATCGCCTCATGAATCAGCACGGCGGCAACCGAACTGTCGACCCCGCCTGAAAGGCCGCAGATCACCTGTTCGCCGCCCACCTGGGCGCGAATTCTGGCAATGGCGTCCTCCCGGTAGGCCCCCATCGTCCAGTCCCCGCGAAAGCCGGCCAGACGGACGAAATTCCTGTAAAGTGTCGCGCCCTTGGGGGTGTGGTGCACTTCGGGGTGAAACTGAACGGCGAAGAACCGGCGCGCGGGATCGGCGGTGATGGCGAAAGGCGCGTTTGGCGATGTGCCATAAACCTGAAATCCTGGCGCGATTTCCGATACATGATCGCCGTGGCTCATCCAGACCTGTTCGCGGCCCGTGTCAAACCACCCTTCCAGCAGGGCCAGCCGGTCGGCTGTCGGTGTCACATAGGCCCGGCCGAACTCTGCCGTGCCCTGCCCGCGCTCCACCTTGCCGCCCAGGCAGTGCATCATCACCTGCTGGCCGTAGCAGATGCCCAGCACCGGCACGCCCAGCTCAAAGACCGCCTGCGGGGGCATCGGCGCGCCATTTGCAAAGACCGAGGCAGGCCCGCCCGAGAGGATGATCGCCTTTGGCGCAAACTCTGCCAGGAAGCTGTCCGTCACTTTCTGGAACGGATGAATCTCGCAGTAGACGTTCAACTCGCGCAGGCGTCGCGCAATCAGCTGCGTTACCTGGCTGCCGAAGTCGATGATCAGAAGGCGGTCATGCTGGGTCATCCGCGCGGGATAGCGGCAGGGGGGGCGCTTCGCAAGGGGCGGTGGCGCGCGGTGCCGCATCGCCCCGCCGGGGCTGTTCTGAACGCGCAGCATCCCCGCAGGATGGCTGTAAACCGGAAGCGGGCAGGGGCCGCGCAAGCCTGACCGGAAGCGACATGCGGCAATGTCGGTTTTGCCCCGCAGGTGACGATTCCGCAGGGCGGGCGGGCCGGGATTGCGGGCATAACCGGCGCACTCCCCGAAAGATCGGGCACGGAGGATTGCGGATGAGCGATGTGGCAGTGGCGGGGCGGCGGGCACGGGGCGGCGGCGGATCGGCACGGCGGGCAGAGCGGACGGCGGTCAGCTTTGACGTGGCAGGCTACATCCAGCGCAACATCCCGAATTTCGAGATCCTGAACGAAGAGGCCCTTCAGATCATCGAATGGAACGCGGACACCGTGCTGGAGGAGATCGGCGTCAATTTCGTCGACAATCCGCAGGCACTTGACCGTTGGCGTGCCGCCGGGGCCGCGGTGACGGGCGAGCGGGTTCATATTCCGCGCGGACTGGCGCGCAAGCTGTGCGCCACCGCCCCGTCGGGCTTTACCCAGCACGCGCGCAACCCGGCGCGGTCGGTCGAAGTGGGCGGGCGCAACCTTGTGCTGGCCCCGGTGTACGGCCCGCCCTTTGTGCGGGACCGCGACGGCGGGCGGCGCTATGCCACCCTGGCTGATTTCCGCAATTTCGTGAAGCTGGGCTATATGTCGAAATGGCTGCACCATTCCGGCGGCACGGTGTGCGAGCCTACGGATGTGCCGGTGAACAAGCGCCACCTCGACATGCTGCTGGCGCATATGGAACTGTCGGACAAACCCTTTATGGGGTCTGTGACCGAACCCGTCCGGGCGCAGGATTCCATCGAGATGTGCGAGATTCTGTTCGGCAGGGATTTCGTTGCGCAGAACACGGTGATGACCTCGCTCATCAACATCAACTCGCCGCTGACCTTTGATTCGACGATGATGGGCGCGCTGGAGGTTTATGCCCGCGCAGGCCAGGCCACGATCATCAGCCCCTTCATCGTCGGCGGGGCCATGGCCCCCGTGACCGTGGCGGGGACGCTGACCCAGGTGCTGGCCGAAGTTCTGGCAGGCGTGGCCTATTCGCAGCTGGTCCGGCCCGGCGCGCCGGTGATTTTCGGGGCCTTTGTGACCAGCATCGACATGAACTCGGGCGCGCCCACCTTTGGCACGCCAGAGGCATCGCATATCACCTATGGCGCGGGGCAATTGGCGCGCCGCCTGGGCCTGCCCTACCGCTCGGGCGGGGCCTTTTGCGGATCGAAGCTGCCCGATGCGCAGGCGGCCTATGAAAGCGCCAATTCGCTGAACATGGCGCTGCTCTCGGGCGTCAATTTCATGCTGCATGCCTGCGGCTGGCTGGAAGGCGGTCTGGTGTCGTCTTACGAGAAGTTCGTCATGGATGCCGATCAGCTGGGCACGCTGCACCATCTGGCCAAGGGCATCATCATGGATGAGAACGGCCAGGGCATGGACGCCATCCGCGAAGTTGGTCCGGGCGGCCATTACCTGGGCTGCGGGCATACGCAGGCAAACTTCAAAAGTGCCTTCTGGCGGTCGGACCTGTTTGACTACAAGCCCTTCGAGACCTGGGACGAGGAAGGCGCGCGCGACACCGAGGCGCTGGCGGCAGAGCGGGTGGCCAAGATGCTGGCCGATTACCAGCCGCCCGCCCTTGACGAAGGTACGGCCGAAGCGCTGCACGATTACGTGGCGCGCAAGAAGGCTTCGGTCCCCGACGCTTTCATCTGATCTTTCCCGACCGACATCCGAACGCGCCGCCGGTGATCCTGGCGGCGCGTTTCCTTTTGCGGGGTCACTGCCGCGGGTCGCGCGGCAACAGGCGCGCCTCGGCCATCAGGGCAATCAGCAGATCGACATGGCGGACCGCACTGTACCCGGTGGCCCCGGTCCTGCGAACCTCTTCAACCTGATCTTCCGCTTCCAGTAGCCGGGCGACCGAGACCGGCGGCGGCGGGGCGGCGACCATGCCGATCAGCCGGCGCAGGTCGCGGTCCCGCCGGTAATCCGGAAGACCAAGGCGTGCCGCCTGAATCAAAAGCCGGGGACGCTGTAACCTGGCGATATGGCTGCGCAGTTCCGTCATGAGAGGCCTCCAGATGGGGAAGGCCCACTTTGCCCCGCCGCAACCGGGCGTTGCGGAATCTGTCGCGGTGCGCGCGGGGGGTTACGGATTGCTTTAGAAATTGTAAAGAATTATCGGCAAAAGGCCAGCGTTAACAATCGGGTAGGAAATGCGTGCCAAGGTTGTGTCTGCCCCAGCGTCCGCCACAATGCGCCCCGGCCCCGGCCATTCGGGGCAAGTGGGTTCAAACATCGGGCCGGTCGGATCCCTGCCGGCCTGGCTGCCGGACGCGGTGCGGCTTTATCTTGATCACATCGAAGACGGGCATTCCCTGCGGTCGCTGGCCCGCCGCGAAGGCTGTGCCGCCTCGACGGTGCTGCGCCAGGTCCGCCGCTGCGAGAACCGCCGCGACGACCCGTTGATCGACGAAGCTCTGGCGATGCTTGGCAAGGCGCATGCCGGGCGCAGCCGTATCCCAGTGAAGGAGAGTGACCCCGCCATGACCGCCCCGATCCGTGCCGAAGATATCATGCTCGACGACGCCACAATCGCGCGCGAGGCCCGCCGCATTCTGCGCCGTCTTTCCGAGCCGGGTGCAATGCTTGCGATTGCGCAGGACATGGAAAAGGCGGCGGTGCTGCGCGCGCTGCCTGATGGCCGGACAGCGCATCTCGGGGCGGTGGACCGCCCCGTCGCACAGGCCTTTGCCCTGAAGGGCTGGATTGCCTGCCGCAAGCCCGGTCGCGTTGCAAGCTATGAGCTGACCGGTGCCGGACGGGCGGCGCTGCGCCGGTTTGCCGAACTGATGACGGCGGGGCGCGGCGATCTGACCGGCGACCGGGATGCAGAAGATGCCGGGTCGCGCGTGCGCTACGGGGCGGTTGAAAGCCCGATTGCCGTTCTGGGACGGCGGCGCGACAAGGATGGAAAGCCGTTTTTGGAGATTGCCCTTGTCAATGCCGCCGAACGGCTGCGCGAGGATTTCGAACTGGCGCAGATGGGCCAGCGCGTGGCCCAGAACTGGGACCGCTTCCTGACCGGGGGTGAACGCGGCAGCTTCCGTCCGGACGGCGGACCATCGGACGGTCCGCGTGCCGCGCGGGAACGCGTGGCCGCAGCGCTGGCCGATCTTGGTCCGGGTCTGGGCGACATGGTTCTGCGCTGTGGCTGCTATCTTGAAGGGCTGGAGACCGCCGAAAGGCGGATGGGCTGGTCGGCGCGATCAGGAAAGATCGTGCTGCGCATCGCCCTGCAGCGCCTGAAACGGCACTATGAAGACCGCTATGGCAAGACCGGGCCGCTGATCGGATAGCGCAGGGCGTCGCGGTTTCGGCCCCCGTGCCGGCATCAGGGCTATGCGGGCGTCAGGGCAAGACGGCGCGCAGGGCCAGCGCCGCCGACAGCAGCCCAAGCCAAACGGCGGCACTGCGGCGCAGCAGCGGTGGCAGGCCGGTCACCGGGGCGTCGCCCCGGCGTACCAGCAGCGCGCCCAGACTGATCCATGCGGCGGCAGCACCGCAGATCAGCCCTGCAAAGACGGCAATCCGCAAGGGCAGGTCTTGTCCGGGAAGCAGCACAAGGCCGATGATCAGCGCCTTGGGGTTCAGCAGGGTCGTCAGAAAAAGGCGCCGGGGCGTGACCGTGGCCGGGGCGTCCTGCAGCGCAAGCGGGCTGCGCCACATGCGGATCGCCAGCCACAGCACCTAGGCCGCCGCCGCCGCCGTGACCACGGGCACCAGGCCGGGCGCGGCGGCCATGGCCCCGGACCCGAACAGCGCCAACGGCACCACCACACACAGATAGGCGCAGGTTTCAACCGCAATCAATCCCGACGCGCCCCGTACCCCGCGTTCGGCCCCGGCCAGCGCCATCAGCGTGTTGGTTGGCCCCGGTGTCAGCAGCAGCACCGTCAGGGCGATGATCAGGTCGGGCAAGGGCATGACGGTCTGCAAAGCATGACATCGGTCACTTTGGAAGGGCCTGTTGCCTGCCCGTCCTGATAAAGCTCCAGGTTCCGGGGCGCGCGGCCAAAAGGCCCCGCGCCAAGGCATATCCCGAAAGGCCGGGTCAGTCCCCGGCGCGGGTCAGGCCGGCGGCATAGACAAGGCCGGCCACCGCGCCGCCCGCCAGCGGGGCGACAATGAACAGCCAAAGTTGCGAAAGGGCGCGCCCCCCCTCGAACAGGGCCGGGCCGATGGACCGGGCCGGGTTCACCGACACACCGGTGACGTGAATGCCGACCAGATGGATCGCCGCCAGCGTCAGCCCGATAGCCAGGCCCGCAAACCCTGCAGCCGCGCCCGATCCGGTCGCGCCCAGGATCACGGTGACGAAGATGAAGGTCATCACGAATTCAAAGACCAGCGCCGCTGTCATGCTGTAGCCGCCGCCATAGCCTTCGCCCCAGCCGTTCGTGCCCATCCCGCCACCCCAGCCGGGGGCGCCGCTGGCGATGATGTAAAGGATCGCCGCACCGATGATCGCACCGGCGATCTGTGCTGCGGCATAGCCCAGAAAGTCGCTGATGCTCATCCGGCCGGCAGCCACCATTCCAAGCGACACCGCCGGGTTCAGATGCGCGCCCGAGATCGCGCCCAGACCATAGGCCGCAGCCACGATCGACAGGCCGAAGGCAAGCGAGATGCCCGCATAGCCGATGCCAACCATCACGCCGTCCGCACCGACAACCTTCTGCCCGATGACCGCAGCGCCGCAGCCGAACAGCACAAGGATCAAGGTTCCCAGAGCTTCGGCAATCAATTTCTTTGACATGTTCCCTCCTTGGTCGGTGCCCGATCACGTCGTGATTGCACCGGTTCTCGTCTTCGTTCCCGGTGGCCTCACGCCCCCGGTTGCCTTGCGGCTGCAAGAAGCATATCTGTGCAACATGCGCGCGTCAGGGGAAAAAAGCAGTGCGTGATCTTTCTGTGCCCGAACAGCGCCATCCCGAAAAGGCGCATCGCGCCGATTCCGCCCAGCCGAAGAAACCGGACTGGATCCGGGTCAAGGCCCCGGTCAGCCAGGGCTACAAGGCCACGCGCGATATCATCCGCGCGCAAAAGCTGGTGACGGTTTGCGAAGAGGCGGGCTGCCCCAATGTCGGCGAATGCTGGAGCCAGGGTCACGCGACCATGATGATCATGGGCGAGATCTGCACGCGCGGCTGCACCTTCTGCAACGTGGCCACCGGCAGGCCGCAGGCGCTGGATGCGTTTGAACCGGGCCGGGTCGCCCATGCGGTGGCGCAGCTGGGGTTGAATCATGTGGTGGTGACCTCGGTTGACCGGGACGATCTGGAAGATGGCGGGGCAGGGCATTTCGCCCAGACCATCCGCGCGATCCGCCACCGTGCGCCGGAAACCACCATCGAGGTTCTGGTGCCCGATTTCCTGAAATGCGCGCCCGGCGTGCTGGAAACGGTGGTCGCGGCGCGGCCCGATGTGTTCAACCACAATCTGGAAACCGTGCCCGGTCTTTATCCCGAAGTGCGCCCCGGCGCGCGCTATTTCCATTCGCTGCGCCTGCTGCAGCGGGTGAAGGAGATTGATCCTGCGATGTTCACCAAGTCCGGCATCATGGTGGGCCTGGGCGAGGATCGCCAGTCGGTGCTGCAGGTGATGGATGACATGCGCGCGGCGGCTGTCGATTTTCTGACCATCGGGCAATATCTGCAACCCACGCCCAAGCACCACCGTGTCGACCGCTTCGTGACGCCGGACGAATTCAGGGGTTATGAGACGGCGGCCTATGGCAAGGGGTTCCTGATGGTGTCGGCCACGCCCCTGACGCGGTCGTCCTACCATGCGGGCGAGGATTTCCTGCGGCTGCGGGCGGCGCGGCTGGCAAAGCTGGGGCAGGCCTGACCGCCGCGCGGTGCCGTCCGCCAGACCAACCGCCGTTCAGGGCCCGTGCTGCACGTCGGGAAGGAAGATGGCAAGCACACCGATCAGCGGCAGGAACGAGACCAGCCAGAACACAAAGGTGATCGAGGTTGCGTCCGCAATCATGCCGATGGCTGCCGCCCCCAGCGCCCCCATGCCAAAGGCAAGGCCAAAGAACAGCCCGGCCACCATGCCAACCTTTTCCGGCATCAGATCCTGCGCAAAGACGATGATCGCCGGGAAGGCGGAAGCAAGGATCAGTCCGGCCAGGGCGCTGAGCGTCACCGTGCCTGCCAGCCCGACATGGGGAATCAGCAGGGCAACCGGGGCAACGCCAAGGATCGACACCCAGATGACCCGCTTGCGCCCGATCCGGTCGCCGATGGGGCCGCCGATGATGGTGCCAAAGGCGACGGCGGCCAGAAACAGGAACAGGCTGATCTGGGCCCCGGCCACCGACAGGCCGAAATGTTCGATCAGGTAGAAGGTGAAATAGCTGGAATAGGCGCCCATATAGACGAACTTGGAAAATGTCAGCGCAATCAGCACCAGCAGGGCGCGCCGCACCACGGGCCGGGCAAAGCCCGGTCCGCGCGGGCGGTTGCGCGCGGCGGTCATGCGTGCCCGGCCTTCGGAGGCATACCAGCGGCCCACGCCGAACAGCACCGCCATTCCGGCCAGCGCGACCAGGGCGAACCACTGCACGCTGATCTGGCCGAACGGCACCACGATAAAGGCCGCAAGCAGGGGCCCCAGCGCCGACCCCGCATTGCCGCCAACCTGAAAGAAGGATTGGGCGAAGCCCGGCCTGCGCCCTGCGGCAAGGCGGGCGATGCGGCTGGAATCGGGGTGAAACACGGAACTGCCGCAGCCGACCAGCGCCACCGCGACAAGCAGCATCGGAAAACTGTGCGCATGTGCCAGCACGACCAGACCCGACAGCGTCAGACCCATGCCGAAAACCAGGGAAAAGGGCAGGGGCCGACGGTCGGTGTAAAGGCCGACCAGGGGTTGCAGCACCGAGGCTGTGCCCTGGAACACGAAGGTGACAAGGCCGATCTGCCCGAAGCTGAGCGCGAGTTCGCCTTTCAGCAGCGGGTAGATTGCCGGGATCAGCGATTGCATCAGGTCATTGAGCAGGTGGCACAGCGCCACCGCCGCGATGATCGGCAGGACCGTGGTGTCATGCGATGGCGCGGCTGGGGTGGTTTGATCTGACATTGCGAACAATCTGTCCTGATCGTGCAGGAAGGCCGCGAAAGCCACAGGGAGTCAACCGCGAAAAGCGCCCCGCACGGCCGGCTGGCGCGCCCCGCGCTGCATCACGGAAGCGGTGGGACGCGGGCCAGATAGGCCGCAATCGCCCGCCGGTCGGTATCGGGCAGGTGCGACAGGTTGGTCACCACCGCAGCCATTGATCCGCCGGCGGAATCATAATCTGGCGTGAAACCGCTGTTCAGATATTCGGCGATTTCGGACGCGGTCCAGGTCAGATGCGCTGGGGTGATGTTGGGAATTGTGCCCTGACCTTCCGGGTTCGGCCCCCCCGCCAGCCAGCGCGACAGGTCGCGCCCGCCCAGCACGCCGCGCGGCGTATGGCATTCGCTGCAATGCCCCAGGCCTTCGACAAGGTAGCGCCCGCGCGTTTCCTCTGCCGTCAGATCGCCGGTCACCACCCATCCGGTCCCGGAATTCAGCAGCTTCCATCCCCCCAGAAGCAGCCGCTGGTTGAAGGGAAAGCCGATCTCATGGGGTTCGCTGGCGCGGTCCGAGGCGGGCAGGGTCATCAGGAAAGCGTGCAGGTCCGCCACGTCCTGCGGTGTTGCATGGGTGTAGGAGGTATAGGGGAAGGCCGGAAAATAGTGCCGCCCCTGTGGCGAGGTGCCGTGGCGCATTGCGGTATCAAGGTTTTCAACCGTCCAGGTCCCGATCCCGTGCACATGGTCCGGCGAGATGTTGGGGGCAACGAAGGTTCCGAACCCGGTCGAAAGCCGCAGGCCCCCCGCCAGCACCAGGCGCGCATCGCCTTCGGCACCGGGGGCCGCATGGCAGGAGGCACAGCCCCCGGCCCAGAAGACCATCCCGCCGTGAACCGGATCGCCGACCAGACCGGCCAGGGTGGCAGGATCAGAGCTTTGCGGCCGGGTGATGATGAGGGCGGCGGCAAGCATGGCCACCGCCAGAAGGGCCAATCCCGCCATCCACCGCCACATGCGCGCACCTGTCCGCCGAAACAGTCCGCCGGGCCTTGCTGACCCGGTCGGTGGCACCACGATAGGCATTGCGGGCCAGGGCGCAAGCCCCGCCCCGTCCACAGCCGCAGGATGCGGGCGCGCGGTCAGGGTCAGGTGAACCTTACCTTGCCGATGAAGGGCAGATTCCGGTTGCGCTGCGCAAAATCGATGCCATAGCCGACAACGAATTCGTCCGGAATGACAAAGCCGGTCCAGGTGGCGCGGATGTCAACCTCGCGACGCGTCGGCTTGTCCAGCAGCGCGCAAACCTCCAGCCGCTTGGGGTCGCGGCTTTGCAGCAGCCGGACGACATGGCTCAGCGTGAAGCCGGTATCGACGATGTCTTCGACCACCAGCACGTCGCGCCCCGCGATTTCGCCGCGCAGGTCCTTGAGGATGCGCACCTCGCGAGAGCTTTCCATGCCGTCGCCATAGGACGAGGCTTCCAGAAAATCGACCTCGACCGGCAGGTCAAGTTCACGCACCAGATCGGCGATGAACACGAAGGACCCGCGCAGCAGGCCCACGACGATCAGCTTGTCGGTTCCGGCGAAATGCAGGGTGATGTCGCGGGCAAGCGTTTCCACCCGTGCGGCAATCGCCTTGGCGGAAATGAGTTCGTCGATCACATAGGCGCGCTGCGGCATGGGGACCCCTTGATTTCCCTAGTCCGTTTAACGACAACCCGCCCCCAAGTCACGCCCCGGGGGAACTGGTCCTTGCCGACACATCACGAAACCAAAGTGCTGCCCTATACCGCGCAGCAGATGTATGATCTGGTCGCCGATGTGGCACGGTACCCTGAATTCCTGCCCTGGAACTCTGCCGCCCGCATCACCGCCCGCCGCCCCGTGCCGGAGGGCGAGGTGATGGAGGCCGATCTGGTGATTTCCTTCAAGGTGTTCCGCGAGACATTCGCCAGCCGCGTCACGCTGTGGCCCGGCAAGAAGCGGATCGACACCGAATATCTGGACGGCCCCTTCCGCAGGATGAAATCGTTCTGGGCCTTTCGCGACCGTCCCGAAGGTGGCTGCGAGGTGGAGTTCTTCGTGGATTTCGAGTTTCGCAATGCCATCCTGCAGGGGATCATCGGCGTGGTGTTCAATGACGCGATGCAGCGCGTGGTCCGCGCGTTCGAGCGGCGCGCGGCGACGCTGTACGGCGGCTGAGGGATTCAGAACTGAAGGCTCAGGAGGTTCAGATCCAGGCTGATCGTCACGCCGCTGAACAGGTCGATGCTGGACCTGCGGTTCTCAACCGACAGGGTGGCGCTGAGCGACGGGTTGATCTGGCCGGTAAGGTCGAGGGTAATGACGTCGTCGGCTCGGTCTTGTCCAAAGAACACGTCCCCGCCGTCGCGCTCATAGGACAGGCCGATATTGGTTCCGACCCCAAGCACAAGCTGCCCGTAAGACAGATAGCCGCCATAAAGCAGGGTGTTTTCACCCTTGATCTCTTCGCCCAGGGCGACGCGCGCCGTTATCACGCCGCGTCCGTCAAAATAGCGCTCGACGCCGGCTGATACGGATGTCTTCTGGTAATTCTGCTGGAATTCGCGGTTGATCGAGGCATTGGCCAGCCCGGTTCCGTTCCGCGCCGAGAAGAGTTGAGCAAAGTTGGCACTGAGGAAAGAGCCGTCGGCCTCGCTCAGGTCGGCACTTTCATAAAAGGCTCCGCCGCACAGGTCAAGGAACCGCCAGTCTTCCAAGTAAGAGCGTAAACAGGCCTGACCGTTCGCCTTGGTTCTGCTGATGTCGTAATCCGGCGAATAGACGATGGATACGCCACCGGCCACAGAAACGGTCTGACCGGTGCCAATACTCCACCCGACAGATTGTGAAAACGCGCCGCCTACCACCGGACCGGCGACGGCCCGATATTCGGGATCGATCTCGAACACGAGTCCGCCGATCTTGAACGAATCCCCCGCCAGTCCGCCATTGATGTTGGGGCTGTAGGACAGAACCGGCTGCAGGCTTCTGATGTTCCAGGCGCGTTGAGGGCCCTTGCCCGTCTGGTGCAGAAAGCCCAGTCCCTGTGCCAAAACCGCAGCCGCGCCTTCAGTTCCGGGAACGGCCCTTTGTACCAGGGTGTAAAAGACCAGACGCGGCGAAACGGAAAAAAATGAACCCTGCCGGTCCCGCGCCAGGTTACCCGTTGTCTGGGCAAGCGATACAGCCGCCGAACCGAAGACAATGAAGATTGCGCCTGCAAACCGGACAAGTTGCACGAAGGTCATGCGATCCGCAATCGTCATCACTGTTTCGCAGTGAACACCCCGAAAACATCGCCAAACTCCTCACCGGTAAAGCCCCTCTTGATCGCAAGAGTACCAAGGGCCGAGTCACCCTGACCACCCAAGAAGTTTCCCGCCAGACTGCCAGTAAAATTCTTTGTTTCAAACTCGGTTGGTCCCGTTTGAATCTCGTTGGTTCCTGAAAGCGTGCCAGTGAAGGCGGCAGTATTGTCTCTGCTATCCTCTATTGCGCCATCAAAGGTAATGCCGATACGAAACGGCACGTTGTTGGCGTTGCGAAAGCTGTCCATGGAACCGGAAATACTGTCGCCCGCGAAATCTGCCGTCATCCGTATCCGCGATACATAATCCGGGTTATTGATGATGAAAGTCTCATACTCTGGAAACTTCATGTCTTTTGGAATGAAAGTGGTGTTGCTGTCCACGTAAGAAACAGCGCCCGTGTACCTTGCCGTGCCCGTAACCGGAAGCTGGGAACTGCGCGTGGGGTTCAAACCGACTGTCTCGGCGAACAGCTGGCGGCTGAGTGCATCGGTCGCCGCGAACGATGCAATCGGCCTGACAGCAAAATCGTCCTGGGGTGTTCCGGACGATCCCGAACATCCCCCGACCAGCAGCGCTACGGCGCCCAAGGCAACCGCAGTCCGACGTTTGCTATGCACAAGTTTACTCATGGGCCGCACACTCCTGATCCTCACCAACAACAGCGTCACCTGCGGACAGATCGCAACGTGCCACAGCCTTCAACACCCCCAAAGCAATAGTCGCGAATCCGGCGCGCGCAAGCAAAACCTTTGTGTTTCGTCCACAGATGCGCCGGTCGATCACCCGCGCGTGTTGGCGGGACGCCGCCCGCCTGACACGGCCCGGATCACCCAAGGTCAGCCCCGCGCAGTGCCTGCAGCAGCATCGCAAGCGCATGTTCTACCGCCGCCCGGCGCACCTCGGCGCGCCCCAGCGGGCCGAAGTCCACCGTCTCGGTCCGCGTTTCCGTGCCCGTTGCGGCCAGCCCAAAGCACACCCGGCCTTCCGGCTTGTGCCCGGACCCGCCCGGCCCGGCGATGCCCGTGACCGAAACCGCTAGGTCTGCGGCAGACCGCGCAAGGGCGCCTTCGGCCATGTCCCGGGCCACCTCTTCCGACACTGCGCCGAACTGGCGCAGCCTGGCCGCAGGCACCCCCAGCATGTCGGACTTGGCCGCGTTGGAATAGGTGACAAAGCCCCGGTCGAAAACATCGGACGATCCGGCAACGTCGGTGATGGCCCCGGCGATCAGCCCGCCGGTGCAGCTTTCGGCGGTGGCGATCTTTGCGCCCCTGCGGCGCGCCAGTACCAGCAGCGCCTCTGCCCCGGTCACATCAGCACCCCGTGGGCCAGGCCTGCGGCGGCCAGCGTGGCGATCCCTGCGAACAGACCGGCCCAAAGATCGTCCAGCATCACCCCCTGCCAGCCGGGCCGTGCATCGGCGCGCCCGACAAGCCAGGGCTTCCAGATGTCGAACAGGCGGAAGAACAGAAATGCGGCAACCGGCGCGGGCCAGGGCAACCAGCCCTCGAACCCGCGTGCCCAGAAGGCGGCGGCGGGAAAAAGCAGCGCCAGCCATTGGCCCGCCACCTCGTCGATGACGATTTCAGACGGGTCGGCATCGGGGGTGGCTGCCAGTTCGCGGCTGACGGCCCAGAACCCCAGGGCGGTAACGGCGGCGGTGGCCAGCACCAGAACCGGAAAGCCCGGATAGCGCAGGATCACCATGCCCAGTCCGATGGCCAGGGCCGATCCCCAGGTGCCCGGGGCAGGGCGCAGCAGGCCCGTGCCGAAGACGATGCAGATCAGCCGCGTCATGCCGCAACCAGCGTGGCCGTGGCAAGGGCTGCGATGCCCTCTTCGCGGCCCGTGAAACCCAGCCGCTCTGACGTGGTGGCCTTGACGCTGATCCTGTCGGGGTCAAGTCCCAGGATGTCGGCCAGCACCTGGCGCATCGCCGCCGCATGGGGGCCGATCTTCGGCATCTCGCAGATCAGCGTGACATCGGCATGCGAGATGGCAAAGCCGCGCGCGGCGGCGCGGGCGGCGGCGTGGCGCAGGAAGACATGGCTTTGCGCCCCCTTCCACTGCGGGTCGGACGGCGGAAAATGCCGCCCGATATCGCCCTCTGCCAGGGCACCGTAAATGGCATCGGTCAGGGCATGCATGCCGACATCCGCATCCGAATGCCCCACCAGCCCCTTGCCATGCGGCACCCTTGTTCCGCACAGCCAGACATGATCGCCCGGCCCGAAGGCATGCACGTCAAAGCCGTTGCCCACACGAATGTCCATGCCGCGTTCCTTCAGGATACGCTCGGCCCTTGCGAAATCGGCGGCAAAGGTCAGCTTCAGGTTATCCTCGTCGCCCTCGACGATCGCCACGTCAAGACCTGCCGCGCGGGCGACTTCCACATCGTCGGCGGCACCGCCCGGATGGGCGCGGTGGGCGGCCAGGATGGCATCACAGTGAAACGCCTGCGGCGTCTGCGCCCGCCACAGCCCGGTCCGGTCCTGCGTGCCGATGACGTGCAGGTCACGCCCGCGCCACAGGGCGTCGGTGACCGGCACTGCGGGGGCTGCCGCAACCGACCCGTCTAGGGCTGCGATCAGCCGCCGGATCAGCGTGCGCGACACCAGCGGACGCGCCCCGTCATGAATCAGCACGCGGGTGATGCCGGTTCCCGACAGATGTTCCAGCGCGTTGCGCACAGAGGCATCGCGCGTCGCGCCACCTTCGACCAGCCGCACGCCCAAGGGTGCCGCAAAGGCCATGTCATCGGGGTGAATCACCAGGATCACAAGGTCTGCAAGACCGGCGAAGGCCAGGATGCTGTGCGCGACCACGGGTTTGCCTGCCAGCTGCTGCCACTGCTTTGGAACCGCGCCGCCCGCCCGCGTGCCGCGCCCGGCCGCAACGATGATGGCCGCGACTGTCATGGTGCCTCCGTCTTGCCGTGGTCTGTTTTACGGGAACAGCGAAAGCCTGACAATGCAGCGTTCAACCCAGGCGGATTGCCCAAAAAGCGGGCATATGCGCCCGACCTGCCCATCGGGCCTGCGCTTTTGTTGTATTTGCGGGCGGCGCGGGATAGCTCAACGACATCGCACAAGGATTAAGCATTTGTCCATTCTGCTGGCATCCGGGACTGCGGGGGTTGTCATTGACCCCCCGGTGCTGCTGGCCCCGCTGGCCGGGATCACCGATCTGCCGTTTCGCAGGCTGGTCGCCTCGTTCGGGGCGGGTCTGGTGGTCAGCGAGATGGTGGCCAGCCAGGAGGTGGTGCAGGCCCGTCCGCTGGCGCGGGCCCGGGCCGAGCTTGGCTTTGATCAGGCGGCAACCTCGGTTCAGATTGCCGGGCGCGACCCCTACTGGATGGCAGAGGCCGCGAAATACCTGCAAGGGCAGGGGGCGCGGGTGATCGACATCAACATGGGCTGCCCCGCAAAGAAGGTGACGAATGGCTATGCCGGATCGGCCCTAATGAAGGACCTGGACCATGCGCTGACCCTGATCGATGCCGTTGTCGGCGCGGTTTCGGTGCCCGTCACCCTCAAGACGCGGCTTGGCTGGGATGATATGACGATGAACGCGCCCATCCTGGCACGGCGGGCTGAAAGCACCGGCGTGAAGATGGTGACGATCCACGGGCGCACGCGCTGCCAGTTCTATGGCGGTGCCGCCGACTGGGCGGCCATCCGCGCCGTGACCGGTGCCGTGCACATTCCGGTCATTGCCAACGGCGATATCATCGATGCGCCGTCCGCAGGCCGGGCTCTGGCGCTTTCCGCTGCGGCGGGCGTCATGGTGGGGCGCGGCGCACAGGGGGCACCCTGGCGCCTGGCCCAGATCGCGGCCGCCCTGTTCGGCACGCCGGCGCCGGTGGTGCCCCGGGGCGATGCGCTGGCCGATCTGGTGATCGGCCATTATCAGGCGATGCTGGCCTTTTATGGCGAGGAACTGGGCGTCAAGGTCGCCCGCAAGCATCTGGGCTGGTACCTGCAGGAGGCGGGCCTGACGGCCCTGCGCGGCCCGGTCCTGACGGCGGACTGCCCGGCACAGGTGATCCGCGCCCTGCGCGCGGCCTTCGGCGAACAGGATCGGGCGGCGGCATGACAGACGGCCAGCCCCCCCATCCTGTCCCCGGCGTCATCTGGGCCTCGTTGCCGGTTCCGGCCTTTCTGATCGACCGCGCCGGAAAGATCGCCGCGGTCAACCCGGCGGCAGAGACCTTTCTGAACGCGTCGTCCAGATCCCTGTCCGGCGTGCCCGCCTTTGACCGCCTGCACATAGATGCCCCGATGGACGAGGCCCTGGCGCGGGCGCGAGCCAACCAGTCTGCGCTGTTCATCAACGATGTCGATGTAACGACGGGCGAACGCCCGCCGGTGCAGTGCAACATCCAGGTTGCCCCGATGCACGACAACCCCGACATCGTGCTGCTGCTGATCTCGCCGCGCGAAATCGCCGACCGTCTGGGGCGGTCAATGAACGTGACTACGGCCGCCAGATCAGCCATCGGGATGGCCGAAATGCTGGCGCATGAAATCAAGAATCCACTGGCCGGGATTGCCGGTGCGGCACAGCTGCTGTCGATGGGGCTTGGTGCCGCCGACCGCGAGCTGACCGATCTGATCGTGGAGGAAACGCGCCGGATCGTGAAGCTGCTGGAACAGGTGGAACAGTTCGGCAACCTGCGCCCGCCGGACCGCCGCCCGGTCAACATCCATGATGCGCTGGACCGCGCGCGCAAATCGGCCGTCGTCGGTTTTGCCGCCAACATGAGCATCGTCGAGGATTACGATCCATCGCTTCCCGCCACCTTTGCCGATCCGGATCAGCTGATGCAGGTCTTCCTGAACCTGATCAAGAATGCTGCCGAGGCGGCGGGGTGCCACGGCGGCACCATCCGGCTGCACACCTTCTACGACCTGTCGCTGCGGATAAGGCACAGCGGCGGGCCCGGCCAGGCCCTGCCGTTGCAGGTTGAAGTCATCGACGACGGCCCCGGCATTCCCGCCGGGATCGCGGACGACATCTTTGAACCCTTCGTCAGCGGCCGCGAAAACGGCACGGGGCTGGGCCTTGCGCTGGTGTCGAAGATCATCGCGGACCATGGCGGCTGGATTGCCGTCGATTCGGTTCCACGGCGCACGGTGTTCAGGGTGTCGCTTCCCGTGGTGTCGAAGGAACAGGCCCAGGCCGCAAGACAGGAGAGCAGATAGATGGACGGCACAGTTCTTGTCGCGGATGATGACCGCACGATCCGCACGGTCCTGACCCAGGCCCTGACGCGCGCGGGCTGCAAGGTGCATGCCACATCCTCGCTGATGACCCTGATGCGCTGGGTTGAAGAGGGGAAGGGCGATCTGGTCATTTCCGATGTGATCATGCCCGACGGCAACGGTCTGGAAGCCCTGCCGCGGATCGGCAGACTTCGACCGGGCCTGCCGGTGATCGTGATTTCGGCGCAGAACACCATCATGACCGCCATCCAGGCCGCCGAGGCAGAGGCCTATGACTATCTGCCCAAACCCTTCGACCTTCCCGATCTGATGAAGCGGTCAGCCCGCGCGCTGGATCAAAAGCGGCGCGTCCCGGTCCGCAAGGCAGAGCCGCGCGAAGCGGTGGAGGACCTGCCGCTGGTGGGGCGCACCCCGGCGATGCAGGCGCTGTACCGGCTGGTGGCGCGGGTGATGAACACCGACCTTTCGGTGCTGATCACCGGCGAATCGGGGACCGGAAAATCGCTGATCGCCCGCGCGATCCATGATTTTTCCGACCGGCGCACCTTGCCCTTTGTCGTGGCCCAGGCCAGCGACCTTGCCGGGGTGGACGGCCCGACAACCCTGCTGTCGCGGGTGCGCGGCGGCAGTCTGGTGTTCGATGAGGTGGCCGATTATGACGATGACGCCCAGGCGCGCATCGTGCGGATGCTGGATATCCCGGGCGACCCGGCCCCGCGCATCATGGCAACCTCGCAGGCCGATCTGTCGGCACGGATGGACGCGGGCGCGTTCCGGCAGGATCTGTTCTATCGTCTGGGCGGTGTCACCCTGCATGTGCCGGCCCTGCGCGAAAGGGTGGATGACATCCCTCTTCTGGCCGACTGCTTTCTGGCCAGGGGCGAGCGCGACCTTGCCGGCCAGCGCCGCCTTGCCCCGGAGGCCCGCGATCTGGTGCGGGCCTATTCCTGGCCCGGCAATGTGCGGCAACTGGAAAACACGCTGCGCCGCCTGATGGTCACCTCGGCCGAGGCCGAGATCACCCGGTCCGAAGTGGAAGCCGTGCTGGGCAACCAGCCTGCGATGGAACCCCTCAGGGGCGGCGGCGAAGGCGAAAAGCTGTCGGCCAGTGTCGCCAGACACCTGAAACGCTATTTTGATCTGCACGGCGGTGCCCTGCCGCCGGCAGGTGTCTATCAGCGCATCCTGCGCGAGGTGGAACTGCCGCTGATCGAGATTGCCCTGGATGCGACGGCGGGCAATCAGGCCAAATGCGCCGACCTGCTGGGCATCAACCGCAATACCCTGCGCAAGAAGATCACAGACCTTGATATTCGCGTGACTCGCCGCCGCAAGCTGATGTAAAACCGCCACAGAAAAGTGGCGGGTCGGCGTCAACCGATCCCAAGCCACAAGATATGGCGGGTGGGTCGCGCGGCGATCCCGAATAAAGGGCATGTGCGATTGGAACGTGTGGCGCAAGGCAACACGTGGCTGCGGCTGAACCGGCTGCGCAGGCGCCGCCGGGTTCAGACCTGGGCGACGCTTGGGCTGGTGGTTCTGGGGCCTGCACTGGCGATTGCCACCTTCCTGACTCTGGGCCCGCTGAACCAGACGGCGAACTCGCCGGCGCTTCGGCTCGTGCTGCTGGCCGATCTTGTCTACATCCTTGTCGTGGCAACCCTTGTGCTGGCCCGCGTTGCCCGGATGATTGCCGCCCGGCGCGCCCGATCTGCCGGTTCGCGGCTGCATCTGCGTCTGACCGGCGTTTTCGCCCTGATTGCCCTGATGCCCACGGTTCTGGTTGCGATCTTTGCCGTGCTGACCGTGAACTTCGGCCTGGAGGGGTGGTTTTCGCAGCGCGTCAGCGAGGTGGTCGGATCATCCCTGCGCGCGGCCGAGGCCTACCGCAATGAACACCTGCGCGATCTGACCCAGGATGCCGAAGCCATTGCAGACTTTCTGGACCAGCAGCGGCAAGCCAACATCATGATCAGGGACGGGGACCTGCGGCTGCTTCTGACCAATGCCCAGGCCCAGATCCAGCGCGGCCTGCGCGAGGCCTATGTGATCGACGGTAACGGCGGCATCAAGGCGCGGGGCGACAATTCCTACCTTTTCGATTTCGAGCCCCCGACGGCCGCGCAGATTGCCGCGGCGAATAAGGGCGAAACCGTCATCATCGAAGACTGGAAGAACAACGAATTCCGCGCGCTTGTCCGGCTGGACGCCTTTGCGGACCGGCTGTTGCAGGTAACCAGAACGGTCGACGGCTCGCTTCTCGGGCTGCTGGATGAAACGCGGGAAACCGTCCGGCTGTATCATCAGCTTGAATCCGAACGCGGGCGGCTGTTGTTCGAGTTCGGCCTGCTGTACCTCGGGTTTGCGATCATCCTCATTCTGGCGGCAGTCTGGCTGGGGCTGTGGTTTGCCGAGCGGCTGTCGCGCCCGGTCGGCAGGCTTGCCGGGGCGGCGCAGCGCGTGGGCGGCGGGGATCTGGACGTGCAGGTGCCCGAAGAAGACGGCGATGATGAAATTGCAATGCTGGGCCGGCTGTTCAACCAGATGACCCGCCAGCTCAAGGGCCAGCGCGAAGCCCTTGTGGATGGCCACAACCAGACGGAAACCCGGCGTCGCCTGTTTGATTCGGTGCTGTCCAACGTCACGGCAGGCGTCATCGGCCTGGATGCAGGCGGGCGGGTGGATTTCATCAACCCCGCGGCGACCCGGCTGCTGGAGCTTTCCTCTGTCAACACCGATCTGTCGCTGGAAATGGCCGTTCCCGAATTCTCGGCCCTGTTCGCCCGTCTGCGTGACAATGAAGGCGGGGCGGTGCAGGAAGAACTGCGCCTGTCGCGGCGCGGCAAGCTGGAAAGCCTGCTGGTGCGCATGACCGTCCGGCGCAATGAAAAGGGCGCGCCCGAGGGCTATGTCGTGGCCTTTGATGATGTGACCGATCTGGTCAGCGCGCAGCGGATGGCGGCCTGGGGCGATGTGGCGCGGCGCATCGCCCATGAGATCAAGAACCCGCTGACGCCGATCCAGCTTTCGGCCGAACGCATCCGGCGCAAGTTCCGCCCGCTGGTCGGGGATGCCGCTGCCGCCGATCTTGACCAGTACACGGATGTGATCGTGCGGCAGACCAACGATCTGCGGCGGATCGTGGACGAGTTTTCGAAGTTTGCCCGGATGCCTGAACCGGACCGCCGCGAGGAAGACCTGGTCGCCATCCTGCGCGACGCGGTCCTGCTGCAGGACTCCGGGCAGCCCGATGTGCAGGTTCTGGCCGACCTGCCCGCTGATCCGGTGCTGCTGGAGGTGGATGCAACGATGATTTCCCAAGCCTTGACAAACCTTATAAAGAACGCAGGGGAAGCTATTGATACACTGAAGGAAAAAGGCGCGCCTGTTGATTTTGTGCCCCAAATCCGGGTCACCCTTCGGGCCGAGACTGACGCCGTTTCGATCCAGATTGCCGACAATGGCATCGGTTTGCCCGAAGATCGCTTGCGCCTGTTCGAACCCTATGTGACGACGCGGGCGAAGGGAACCGGCCTGGGTCTGCCGATCGTCAAGAAGATCATCGAGGAACATGGTGGCACGCTGACGCTTCGAGACGCAGAGATGTTCGATGGCCAGTCCCATGCCGGGGCACTGGCCGAAATCAGACTGCCCCGCAGCCCGCGCCCAGCGCGGGAGCGCGGGGCGCGGAATGCGGCCCGCTAAGGCCGAAAGGACAGGACCATGAGCAGTATTCTGATCGTTGACGACGAACGCGACATCCGCGAGCTGATCGGGGATATCCTGCGGGATGAAGGCTATACGGTGCGCCTTGCGGGCAATTCAGACAGCTGCATGGCCGAGATTAACGCCGAGGCGCCCGCGCTGATGATCCTGGACATCTGGCTGAAGGACAGCCGCATGGACGGGATCGACATTCTCAAGACTGTGAAACGGTCCAACCCGGATGTGCCGGTGGTGATCATCTCGGGGCATGGCAATATCGAGATTGCCGTGGCCGCGATCCGGCAGGGGGCCTATGATTTCATCGAAAAACCGTTCAACATCGACCAGCTGATGGTGGTGGTGTCGCGGGCGATGGAAACCTCGCGCCTGCGGCGCGAGAACAACGATCTGCGCCGCCGCGAAGTGTCTTCGGCCGAGATGCTGGGAAATTCAACGGCTTTCAAAGGGTTGAAGACACAGCTTGAGAAAGTGGCGAAATCGAATGGCCGGGTGATGCTGACCGGACCGGCCGGATGCGGCAAGGAACTGGCGGCACGCTTCATCCATGCCCAATCGAACCGGGCGGCGGCCGCCTTTGTCTCGGTCTCTTCCGCCACGATCGAGCCGGAGCGCATGGAAGAGGTTCTGTTCGGTCGCGAAAGTGCCGGGCGCGGCATCGAACAGGGGCTTCTGGAACAGGCGCATGGCGGCGTTGTCTATTTCGACGAGGTGGCCGAAATGCCCCTGGGAACGCAGTCGAAGATTCTGCGCGTTCTGGTGGAACAGCAGTTTTCGCGCGCGGGCGGGGCCGACAAGGTCCGGGTGGATTTGCGCGTCATCTCCTCGACCACGCGCGATCTGAAGCAGGAAATCGCCCAGGGCAGGTTCCGGCAGGAATTGTACGACCGTCTGAACGTCGTGCCCATCGCCGTTCCCGCGCTGGAGGACCGCCGCGAGGATATTCCCGAACTGGCCCGGCATTTCGTGTCGATGTTTCACCGCACCCAGGGCCTGCCCGCACGCGAACTGACATCGGAAGCCGAGGCCATGTTGCAGACCATGCCCTGGCCCGGCAATGTGCGCCAGTTGCGAAACGTGATGGAACGCGTTCTGATTCTTGGCGAAAGCAATGGCGCGATCGAGGCCAGGGAACTGCCGGGCCGGGAAGAGACGGTCGCATCGGACGGTCAGATGTTGCTGGGCGGTGCCTTGGCCACCTTGCCGCTGCGCGAGGCGCGCGAGCTGTTCGAGCGCGAGTATCTGCTGACCCAGATCAACCGCTTTGGCGGGAACATCAGCCGGACGGCCAGCTTTGTGGGCATGGAACGATCTGCCCTGCACCGCAAGCTGAAGTCGCTGGGTGTTGTGACAACTTCAAAGGCCGGTGCCCGCGTGGCGCATCTGGAGGACGAAGAGGAAGAGGCCCTTGAAGACTGACGGCGCGCCAGATTGACCCTGAAGGGCGCTTCTGCCATGGGACAGGTCACGGCCTGAAAGGGATGCGGCATGAAGGTGATCATCTGCGGTGCGGGGCAGGTCGGCTGGCAGATCGCGCGCCATCTGTCGGGCGAAAAGAACGACGTGACGGTGGTCGACAGCAATGCCGATCTGGTGCGCCGCGCCACCGACACCCTGGATGTACAGGGGGTTGCCGGTTTCGCCTCTTACCCCGATGTGCTGGAACGGGCGGGCGCGCGCGATGCCGACATGATCATCGCCGCAACCCATTCCGACGAGGTGAACATGGTCACCTGTCAGGTGGCCCATTCGGTGTTTTCGGTGCCGCGCAAGATCGCCCGGCTGCGCGCCCAAAGCTACCTTGATGCAATCTACGGCGATCTTTTCAGCACAAAGAACCTGCCCATCGATGTGGTGATCAGCCCGGAACGCGAAGTGGCCGAAGCGGCGCTGCAACGGCTGGCAGCCCCTGCCGCCTTTGACACGGAAAGCTTCATGGGGGGCAAGGCCCAGCTTCTGGGAATCGCGCTGGATGAGGAATGCCCGGTGCTCAACACACCCTTGCGCCAGCTGTCTGACCTGTTTTCGACCCTGCGCGCCATTGTCGTGGGGATCCGCCGCCAGGACCGCCTGTTTGCGCCCGACCCCGAAGATCAGCTTTTTGCCGAAGATCAGATCTATGTCTTCAGCCATACCGAAGATGTGAACAGAACGCTGGAAATATTTGGCAAGACAAATAAAAAGCAGGAACGGATCGTGATTGTCGGCGGGGGCAACGTGGGCCTTGCGGTGGCCCATGCGCTGGAAACGCGCACCGACCGGGTGCGTGTCAAGATCATCGAGCTTGACCGGCAATGCGCAGAACGCGCCGCCGACACCTTGCAGCGCACCATCGTTCTGAACGGCGACGGCATGGATATCGACATCCTGATGGAAGCCAACATCGACCGCGCCGATGCCGTGCTTGTGGTGACCGATGACGACAAGACCAACATGCTGGTTGCCGTGCGGGCGAAATCGGCGGGCTGTCCCATGGCGATTGCGCTGGTCAACGATCCTACCCTGGTGCCGCTGATGGGGCCGCTGGACATCGACGCCTATATCAATCCGCGCGCGACCACGGTGTCGTCGATCCTGCGGCATGTGCGCCATGGCAAGGTGCGGGCCATCTATTCGATTGGCGATGCCGAAGCCGAGGTGATTGAGGCGCAGGTTCTGTCCACCTCGCCGCTGGCCGGCCGGCCGATCCGCGACATCGAGTTCCCCGAAGGCGTGCTGGTCGGGGCCGTGCTGCGCGGCGAGGCGGTGCTCAAGCCGACCGGATCGCTGCGCATCACCGAAGGCGATGTTGTGGCCCTGTTCGCCATGGCAAAAGACGTGCCGGAAGTGGAGCGCCTGTTGCAGGTCTCCATCGACTTTTTCTGACGGCACCGCGATGCGGCGCATCCTTGATCTGCCGTTTCTGGTGATCCTGATGGGGATCGGCGCGCTGGCCATGCTGCTGCCGGCCGCCCATGCGCTGACGCTGCGCGACATGCATGTCGCGCGGTCCTTCTTCTACGGGGCGGTGCTGCTTTTGATGCTGACGGCGATGATCGGCATTGCCACGGCCAGCTTTCATCCGCGCAACGCCGCGCGCAGCCACCTGACCGCCCTTGTGGCGGCCTATCTTGTGCTGCCGGTCCTGCTGGCAATCCCGTTCCACCAGGCGCTGCGCGACACCACCTTCCTGAATGCCTGGTTTGAAATGGTGTCGTCGTTCACCACCACGGGGGCCACGCTCTATGATGATCCCGGGCGGCTGCCCGCGTCGATGCATCTGTGGCGGGCGCTGGTGGGATGGCTGGGCGGGTTCTTTGTGCTGCTTTCGGCGGTGGCCATTCTGGCACCGCTGAACCTGGGCGGGTTCGAGGTGATTTCCGGCGGGGCGGTCGGCCGCAGCACCTATGGCACATCGCAGATCACCCGGATCGCCGATCCGTCCGAACGGATCACACGCTATGCCCTAGCGATCTTTCCGGTCTACGGAGGCCTGACCCTGGTGTTGTGGGTCCTGCTTCTGATGGCGGGGGACGGCGGCCTGGTGGCCCTGTGCCATGCGATGTCCACGCTGTCGACCAGCGGCATTTCGCCGGGAACCGGCGTTGCGGAAAGCCCGTCCGGGGGGATGGGCGAGGCCATGATCTTTGTCTTCCTGTTCTTTGCGATCAGCCGGCGGGCGTTTTACGGCAACATCATGTCCTCCACCCTGGTTCCCATCCACCGGGACCCGGAAGTCAGGATGGCGATCATCTGCCTTGCGGTGCTGCCGCTTGTCCAATTCCTGCAGCATTGGACGGGGCCTTACGAAAAGGGCACCCTCGCCAGCGCCCTGCACGGGGCACAGGCGCTGTGGGGATCGGTCTTTACCACGCTGTCCTTCCTGACCACGACGGGCTTTGTCTCGCAGGATTGGGGGGCCTCGCGCAACTGGGCCGGGCCGGGGTCGTCGGGCCTGGTCCTGCTGGGCCTTGCGCTGATCGGCGGCGGGGTGGCCACAACGGCGGGCGGGGTCAAGCTGCTGCGGGTCTTCGCCCTGTACAGGCTTGGGCAGCGCGAGGTGGAACGGCTGATCCATCCCAATTCCGTCGGCGGTGACGGGGCGGTGGCGCGGCACCTGCGCGGCGATGGGGCCTATGTTGCCTGGATCTTTTTCATGCTGTTTGCCATTTCGATTGCCATCGTCATGGCGGCGCTGACGCTGACCGGCCTGGAATTTGAACCTGCCATGATCTTTGCCGTCGCCGCCCTGTCCACGACCGGCCCCCTGGTTGCGGTCGCTGCCGAGGCCCCCTTGTCCTACAACAGTCTTGGCCCTGCCGCGAAGATCGTGGTGGCTGCCGCCATGGTTCTTGGCCGTCTGGAAACCCTGGCAATTCTGGCGCTGTTGATCCCCGAAAGCTGGCGGCGCTGAACCGGGCGGGCAACCGGCTGTGCTTTTGGCTCTGGAATCTCCGCCTGTCCCGCATCATATTCAGGCTATCCCCCGTCTGACGCCGGCCAAAGGGGGCGGCACGAAGAAGAACGACAAGAAACTGCCAGAGAACAAGGGTATAAATCCGATGGCTGCCGATAAACAGAATTTGCAGGATGCGTTTCTCAACCATGTCCGGAAGGCCAAGGTTCCGGTGACGATCTTCCTGATCAACGGGGTGAAGCTGCAGGGCGTCATCACCTGGTTCGACAATTTCTGCGTGCTGCTGCGCAGGGACGGGCAATCGCAGCTGGTCTACAAGCACGCGATCTCGACCATCATGCCGGGTGCGCCGATCAACCTTTATGAAGGTGAAGACTGATCTCTGATCTTCCCGCAGACGTCGGCGGCGATGATATCCGCGCCCCGGGCCGCGATCCGCGCGACAGGCGGGCGGTGCCGATGCGGGCCTATGTGCTGCATCCTGACACAGGGTCCGGCAGGGCGCGCCGCCCCGCCGCACCGGCCCTGGCCGAAGCCGTGTCGCTGGCCACAGCCCTTCCGGACATGGAGGTGACGGGGGCCGAGGCTGTTCACCTGGCCCGGGCGCATCCGGGGCTTTTGTTCGGCACCGGCAAGGTTGCCGCGCTGAAGGCCAGATTTGCCGCGCTGGATGTGGGTCTGGTTCTGGTGGACGGCCCGGTCAGCCCGGTGCAGCAGCGCAACCTGGAAAAGGAATGGGGCGTCAAGCTTCTGGACCGGACCGGGTTGATCCTGGAAATCTTTGCCGACCGTGCCCGGACCCGCGAAGGGGTGCTGCAGGTGGAACTTGCCGCGCTGAGCTATCAGCGCACCCGTCTTGTGCGCGCCTGGACCCACCTCGAACGGCAGCGCGGCGGCTTCGGCTTTGTCGGCGGCCCCGGCGAGACGCAGATCGAATCAGACCGGCGTGCGATCGACGATCAGGTGATCCGGATCAGGCGCCAACTGGACCGTGTGGTGAAAACCCGCGAGTTGCACCGCGCCTCGCGCCGCAAGGTGCCGTTTCCGGTGGTGGCGCTGGTCGGCTATACCAACGCGGGCAAATCAACGCTGTTCAACCGCATGACCGGGGCCGGGGTTCTGGCCAGGGACATGCTTTTTGCCACGCTGGACCCGACGATGCGCGCACTGGAACTGCCCTCGGGGCGGCGCGTCATCCTGTCGGACACGGTGGGGTTCATTTCCGACCTGCCCACACAGCTTGTCGCGGCCTTTCGCGCCACGCTGGAAGAGGTGCTGGAGGCGGACCTGATCCTGCATGTGCGCGACATCTCTCACCCCGAGACGGAACAGCAGGCTGCCGATGTGGCCGGGATTCTGGCAAGCCTTGGCGTCAGCGCCGATACCCCGCTGCTGGAGGTGTGGAACAAGCTCGATCTGGTCGAACCGGCAGCGCGCGCGGCGCTGGCTGTGCAGGCCGCGCGCAGCGACACCGTTCTTGCCCTGTCGGCGCTGACCGGCGAAGGCCTGCCGCGCCTGCTGGAGGCGGTATCCGCTGCCTTCGAGGAAGAAAAGACGGACCGCGAGCTGCGCCTTGGGTTTGAGGATGGCCGCCGCCGCGCCTGGCTGCATGAGGCTGGGGTGGTGCAGGCAGAGCGCCAGACGAAAACCGGCTACCACATCGCCGTGCGCTGGACGGCACGGCAGCAGGCGCGCTACCGCGATCTGTAACGGGCGCTGCCGGTTCCGGCGCGGGCCCGCTCAAAGCCGCGCGATGCGCCCGGTCAGCAGATCGAAGAAACCGGCCTCGTCGACATGCCCGATGAACAGCGCGTTCGGTTTGCGGCCCGACACGCCCCACCAGTCGGCGACGGTCATCCCCAGGGTGAACTCGCCTTTCGTTTCGATCTCGACATTGATGAACCGCCCCGAGAACAGGTCGGGGCGCAGCAGATAGGCGATCACACAAGGGTCATGCAGCGGCGCGCCCTGGCTGCCATATTTCTGCACATCGAAGCGCTCGAAGAAATCGGTCCATTCCGCTACCATCGCGCCCACCCGCGTGCCCATGGCGCGAAAGGCGGCGATGCGCGCCGCGCTGGTCAGCGCCTTATGGGTCACGTCCAGCGGCAAGACCACCAGGGGCACGCCCGATCCGAAAACAACCGCCGCCGCCTCGGGATCGACAAAGATGTTGAACTCGGCGGCGGGGGTGATGTTGCCCACCTCGAAATAGGCCCCGCCCATCAGCACAACCTGCTGCACGCGGGCGATGATGTCGGGCGCTTTCAGAAAGGCTGTGGCGATATTGGTCAGGGGGCCAAGCGGGCACAGCGTAACGGTGCCGGAAGGCGCGCTGCGCAGCGTGTCGATGATGAAATCCACGGCATGCTGCGGTTGCAGCGGCATCACCGGATCATCCAGCTTCGGGCCGTCCAGCCCGGTCTTGCCATGCACATGCTCTGCCGTGACCAGCTTGCGCTGCAAGGGCGCATCGCAACCCGCAAAGACGCGCATCTGCGGCTTGCCGGCCAGTTCGCAGACAATCCGTGTGTTCTTCTGGGTCAGCGGAAGCGGCACGTTGCCGGCGACGGCTGTCAGGCCCAGCACCGTCAGATCCTCGGGGCTGGCCAGCGCCAGCAGGATCGCCACGGCATCGTCCTGCCCCGGATCGGTATCAATGATGATCTGACGTGCCATAGCCTGTTTCCTTCGCCCGTGCCGGGGCGCAGAAAAGCCGAAGGGCGGCGGCTTGTCCATCACCGGAACGCGCCGGGGTGATGCCCCGGCGCGCAGGATCAGCCGTCGAAGTTGATCTCTTCCATGATCCTCAGCGCCACGGGGCGTTGGGCCGCAATCTCGGTCAGGGGCAGCGAATCGGGCGTGAACGGCCCCCAGCTTGCCACCAGCGGCGAAACCGGCACCCCCGGCTTTACGGGAAATTCGTGGTTGGTTTCTGCATAAATCCTCTGCGCCTCGTCCGAGGACAGGAATTCCATCAGCTTCAGTGCCGCGTCCCGGTTCGGGGCGGCCCTGGTCATGGCCATGCCCGAGATGTTCATATGCGTGCCACCCCCGGCAAAGGCCGGAAAGACGATGCGCACGGCATTGGCCCATTCGGCCTGCTCCGGATCGGCCAGCATCTGGCCCATGTAATAGGTGTTGCCCAGCGCGATGTCGCATTCCCCGGCCCAGATCGCCTTGACCTGATCACGGTCGCCACCGGCGGGCTTGCGCGCCAGATTGGCCCGAACCCCTTCGGCCCAGGCCTTGGCCGCAGGCGCGCCGTCATGGGCGATCACTGCCCCAAGCAGCGCCAGGTTGTAGTCATGCGTGCCTGACCGGGTGCAGATGCGCCCCTTCCATTTCGGGTCGGCCAGATCCTCATAGGTGGTTACCTCGCCCTCGGCCACGCGGTCTTTGGAAGCATAGATGATGCGGGCGCGGCTGGTCAGGCCGAACCACCGGTTCGCCGGGTCGCGGTACCGGGCGGGAATGTTGGCCTGCAACACGGCCGAGTCGACAGGCTGGGTCACGCCCGCGTTCACCACTTCGGCCAGGCGCGCGATGTCCACGGTCAGGACCAGATCGGCGGGCGACCGGTTGCCTTCGGCCACAAGCCGCTCGACCATGCCCTTGTCGACAAAGGCGACATTGACGGTGATCCCCGACGCGGCGGTGAAGGCATCGATCAGCGGCTGGATCAGTTCCGGCTGGCGGTGGGAATAGACATTCACCTCCTCGGCCAGAACAGGAAGCGCCGCAGAGGACAGTGCAAGCGCAAGGGCAAGGGCGGAACTCCGTACCATCATTGTTGAGTCCTTTTGTAAAGTATTGTGCCCCCCATAGGCCCGATCCGGCCCCGACCGTCAATAGATGACTGAAGTTGTCAGGAACTATTTCTGCGCGGCCTTGTCCTCGGCCCGGGCGCGGTTCCACAGCGCGTCCATTTCGGCTAGCGTGCTGTCGGCGGGGTGCCGGCCGCTGTCGGCAAGCCAGTCTTCGATCTTGCGGAACCGGCGTTCGAACTTGGCATTGGCCGCGCGCAGGGCCGCCTCGGGGTCAACCTCGCAATGGCGGGCCAGATTGGCGATGACGAACAGCAGATCACCGAATTCCTCTTCTATCGCGGCGGCGCCCAGCGACTGGCGCGCTTCGGTCAGCTCGCGGGTTTCCTCAAGGACCTTGTCCAGAACCTCGTCCGTTGACGGCCAGTCAAAGCCGACGCGGGCGGCACGCTTTTGCAGCTTTACCGCGCGGGTCAGGCCGGGCAGGCCAAGTGCGACACCGTCCAGCACCCGCGCAGTCCCGCGTTCGGCGGCCTTGGCGCGGTCCCAGTCCGCCGTCTGCTGCCGGGCGGTCTTGTCGCGGCTTTGGTCGCCGAAAACATGCGGATGACGCCGGATCATCTTGTCGCAGATCGTCGCCACGACCGCATCAAAGTCGAACAGCCCGGCCTCGTCGGCCATTTGCGCATGATAGACGGTCTGGAACAGCAGATCGCCCAGTTCACCGGGCAATTCGTCCCAGGCGGCCCGCGCGATGGCATCGGCCACCTCATGCGCCTCTTCCACCGTACAGGGGGCAATGGTGGCAAAAGTCTGTTGGATATCCCAGGGGCAGCCAGAGTCACGGTCACGCAGGCGGCGCATGATTTCCAGCAGGCGGGGCATGCCACCTGCAGGATCGGCGATCAGCGCGGCGCTGGCCGCAGGGTCAAGGGGTGTGTGGGGCATTGCGGGCCTGCGGTTTTCGCGTCATGTCAGGGCTTAGCCGAGACACTGGCCCGGAGTCCACAATGCCCGTCCTGAACCGCATCGCCGATTACTCTGCCGATATGACGGCGTGGCGACGCCATCTGCACCGGCACCCCGAACTTGCCTTCGATTGCCAGGGCACGGCTGCCTTCATCGCCGACCGGCTGCGCGACTTCGGGGTGGATGAGATTCACCAGGGCATCGCCACCTCGGGCATCGTGGCGATCATCAACGGGCAGGGGGCCGGTCCCACCACCGGTTTGCGCGCCGATATCGATGCCCTGCCGATCCACGAGATCACCGGCGCGGATCACAGCTCGACCGTGCCCGGCAGGATGCATGCCTGCGGTCATGACGGCCATGTCACGATGCTGCTGGGGGCCGCGAAATACCTGTGCGAAACGCGCCGCTTTGCCGGACGGGTGGCCCTTCTGTTCCAGCCGGCCGAAGAAGATGGGGGCGGCGGCGCGATCATGGTGCAGCAGGGGGTGATGGACCGCTTCGATGTCGGGCAGGTCTATGCCATCCACAACGCGCCCAACCTGCCCTTCGGCAGGTTCCTGACCGCGCCGGGGCCCTATATGGCCGCCGTCGATACCGCTTTTGTGTATGTCACCGGGCGCGGCGGCCATGGGGCGACGCCGCATGAAACCGTCGATCCGGTTGTGGCCATCGTCGGCATGGTGTCGGCGCTGCAGACGATCATCAGCCGCAACCTGCACACGCTGGACGATCTGGTGCTGTCGGTCACCCAGATTCACACCGGATCAGCCTCGAACATCATTCCGGAAGAGGGGTGGTTCTGCGCCACGATCCGCACCTTTTCGCCCGAAGTGCGCCAGATGGTGCAGCGCCGGTTCCACGAGATCGTCGAAGGTCACGCGGCGGCCTACGGGGTTGCGGTGCGCATCGACTACGACATCGGCTATCCCCCCACCGTCAACCATCCGGCCCAGGCCGAATTCGCCGCCGAAGTGGCGCGCGAGATTGCCGGGGCGGACGGGGTCGATGACCATGCGGACCGCGAGATGGGGTCCGAGGATTTCGCCTATATGCTCGAAGCGCGGCCGGGGGCCTATCTGTTTCTGGGCACCGGGCCGGGGGCTGGCCTGCACCACCCTGCCTTCGACTTCAACGATGACGCAGCCCCCATCGGGGCCAGCTTTTTCGCCCGGCTGGTGGAACGCGCTCAGCCAGCGGGCTGACCGCGCAGCGCCGGGACAAGCGCGAAGCCAATCTGCCCCGCCAGCCCGACAAGGCCGGGCAGGGTGGTCATGGCGGCAAGCACCCCGTCGAGCGGTCTGCCGAACAGGCGGGTCGCCAGGAACAGTTCCAGCGCCATGAGACAGGCGAAGGCCAGCCCGCCCATGGCCAGCCGCTGCCCCTGACCCGTCAGGGGCCAGCGCCGCAGGACCCGGCCCGCCACCACCCAGGACAGGCACAGCACAACCGGCAGTTCCAGCGCCACTGCGGCAAGCTCGCCCAGACGCGGTGCCACCAGAAGCACCCGCAGCGTGCCCAGCACGAAGGCCGCAGCAAAGACCGCGGCGACATAGACAAGGGCGGACAAGGCGATTTTGTGCAACATGGCGTCGCCGGGGCTGGCAGTGTTTGATCAAATTGCTACAGTGTCCTGCCCGAAGCAACCGACGAGTGTCTGATGACCGCCCCGAACTTTGCCGTCCAGTCGTCGTGGGAGATGGATCGCGCACATAGCCTGCACCCCTGGACTAACTTCGGCCCGTTCGAGGATCAGGGCGCGCTGGTCATCGCGCGCGGGGAAGGGGCCTGGCTGTGGGATGCCAGCGGGCAGCGCTATTTCGACGCCGTCGGCGGGCTGTGGTGCACCAACATCGGCCTCGGCCGCCGCGACATGGCGCAGGCGATTGCGGCACAGGCCGAACGGCTGGCCTTTTCCAACACCTTTGTCGACATGACCAATGATCCGGCGGCCCGGCTTTCGGCCCGGCTGGCCAGCCTTGCGCCCGGCGATCTGAACCGCGTGCATTTCACCACCGGCGGGTCCACCGCCATCGATACCGCCGCGCGGATGGTGCAGTATTATCAAAGCTGCATGGGCCGCCCGGCCAAGATGGGCCTTGTCGCCCGCGATCACAGCTATCACGGCTCCACCTACCTGTCGCAAAGCATCGGCAAGCGCCCCGGCGACCGGGTGGAGCAGTTCCGCTACAAGACCGAGGGGATACACCACCTCAGCGTGCCCAACCCCTACCGCGCGCCCGCAGGCATGGATGAGGCGACCTTCTGCGATTGGCTGGTGGCCGAATTCGAATCGCTGATCGCCCGTGAAGGCGCCGAGACCATCGGCGGCTTCTTCGCCGAGCCGATCCAAGCCTCGGGCGGGGTGATCGTGCCCCCCGAAGGCTATCTGCGCCGCATGGCCGAGGTCTGCCGCCGTCATGACATCCTGTTCGTCGCGGACGAGGTGGTAACCGCCTTTGGCCGTCTGGGCCACTGGTTCGCCAGCCGGGATGAATTCGGCGTGCAGCCGGATATCATCTGCACCGCCAAGGGGTTGTCCTCGGGCTATGTCCCGATCGGGGCGGTGATCTTCTCGGACCGGATCTGGGCCGCGATGGCCGCAGACGGGGCGCGGTGGTTCACCAGCGGCTATACCTATTCGGGGCATCCCGTGGCCTGTGCCGCTGCGCTGAAAAACATCAAGATCATCGAAGCCGAAGACCTGCTGGGCAATGCCGCCCGCGTCGGTGCCCTGTTCGAGCAGCGCCTGGCAGAGCTGGAAGCCCTGCCGATGGTCGGCCAGGTCCGGGGCCGCAAGCTTATGATCTGTGTGGAAAACGTGGCCGACAAGGCCACAAAAGCGCTGCTGCCCGCCGAGCTGGACGTGGGCAAGCGGATTTCCGACGCCTGCGAGGCGATGGGCCTGCTGGTGCGCCCGATCGGGCATCTGAATGTGATGTCGCCCCCCCTTGTAATCACCGAAGAGCAGGCAGAGTTTGTCGCAGCAACACTGGGCAGGGCGATCATGCAGGTTGCCGACCGCCTGGTCAGGGATGGAATCAGGATCGGCTGATGGGACTGGAAGACGCAGGAAACGAAGTGGACAGCGCCTTCACCCGCAAGGGGCTGCGCGGCTACGCCTTCGAGAATGCCTTCGGCGGGGCCACAAGTTTCCTGCGCCGCACCTATACCAAGGACCTGGCGGGTGTTGATCTGGCCGTCACCGGCGTGCCCTTCGATCAGGCCGTGACGCATCGCAGCGGCACCCGCTTTGGCCCCCGCGCCATCCGCGAGGCGTCGGCCCTGCTGCCCTTTGATCCGCCCTTCGGCTGGGGGTTTGATCCGCTGGAAGACATCGGCGTGATCGATTATGGCGACCTGGCCTTCGATTACGCCAGGGTCAGCGATTTTCCCAAGGCGCTGACGGCCCATATCCGCACCATTCTGGCGGCCGGGGCGGGAACGGTGACGCTGGGCGGGGATCACTACATCACCTATCCGATCCTGCGCGCCTATGCCGAGAAATACGGGCCGATGGGCGTGATCCATTTCGATGCCCATTCCGACCTGTGGCAGGATGACGATGACAGCCGCATCGACCATGGCACGATGATGTACAAGGCGGTGAAATCCGGCCTTGTCGATCCGCGACGCTCGGTCCAGATCGGCATCCGCACCCATACCGACGATTATCTCGGCGTGTCGGTGATCGATGCACGCGAGGTGCATGAACAGGGCGCTGCCGCCGCCGTGGCCAAGGTGCGCGCCATCGTCGGCGACGGGCCGACCTATCTGACCTTCGACATTGATGCGCTGGACCCCGCCTTTGCGCCCGGCACCGGCACGCCGGTCTGGGGCGGGCTGGCCAGCTGGCAGGCGGCGGCGATGCTGCGCGACCTGGCCGGCATCAATATGGTGGGCGGTGATATCGTCGAGGTGTCGCCCCCCTATGACACCACCGGGGCCACCGCCGTCGCAGGCGCGCATGTGGCCTATGACCTGATCGCGCTTTTTGCCTGGGCAAAGGCACGGCGCGCATGAAGAAGGGACAACGCGCATGAAGAAGCTGGCGAAGCTGATCCTTGGACTTGGCGTTCTGGCGCTGCTGGGGTATGCCGCCTGGATGCGGCTGGTGCCGTCAGACCCGGCAGTCTGGCATGTCGACCCTGCAACGGTGACGGATCGCGGGGCCGAGAACAGCTTTCTCTTGGCCGCTGGCGGGGACGCCGGGCCGCTCGAACTGCCGCTGCCGCCGGACGAGGCTGCGGCCCGGCTTGACGCCGTCGCCCTGGCCACACCGCGCACCACCCGGCTGGCGGGGCAGGGTGATTTCGTCACCTACCTTACCCGCTCTGCCGTTGTCGGCTTTCCCGACTATACTTCGGTTCGCATCCTGCCCACCGCGACCGGGTCAGAGGTGCTGATCTTTGCCCGGTCCCGCTTCGGGGAAAGCGATTTCGGTGTGAACCGCGCCCGGGTGGAAGACTGGGTTGCGCGCCTGACCCAGTAAGTCATCTTCTGTTCACAGATATCTTCGGGGGGTGAGCCTGGTCTGGGCTAGGGGGGCAGACAGCCCTCTTGGCACCGTGTGGGTCCCGCCGCTGGCCCTTGACCGGCCCTGGCGCTTGGGCCAAACCGCCCGGCATGGTTTCACTGGATAAACTTGCCCTTATCACGCAGCGCTTCGAGTTTCTCGAGGCCAGGCTTTCGGCTGGTGCCCCCCCGGCCGAGATTGCGGCACTCAGCCGCGAATACAGCGCGTTGAAGCCCGTGGTCATGGAAATCAGCGCCTATCGCCGCGCTCTGGCGGATCTGGCCGATTGTCAGGCGCTGCTGGCCGATCCCGACATGCGCAGCCTGGCCGAAGAGGAGATGCCAAAGCTCAAGGCACACATCGCCGGGTTGGAACAGGCGCTGCGCCTTGCCCTGTTGCCACGGGATGCCGCCGATTCACGGCCCGCCATCCTGGAGATTCGCCCCGG
This sequence comes from Rhodobacter sp., assembly GCA_020250175.1. GTDB lineage: Bacteria > Pseudomonadota > Alphaproteobacteria > Rhodobacterales > Rhodobacteraceae > Aliitabrizicola. Next base: position 16,310 of record JADCEN010000021.1, on the reverse strand, counting down.
CACGGGCGGCGAAGAGGCCGCCCTGTTTGCCGCCGACCTGCTGCGGATGTATCAGCGCCATGCCGAACAGCAGGGCTGGCGGTTCGACATTCTGGACCTGCAGGAAAGCGATCTGGGCGGCATCCGCGATGTGACGGCCCATGTCCAGGGCGACGGCGTCTTTGCGCGCCTCAAGTACGAATCGGGCGTTCACCGGGTGCAGCGCGTGCCCGAAACCGAAGCCCAGGGGCGCATCCACACCTCTGCCGCCACCGTGGCTGTGCTGCCCGAGGCGGAAGAGATCGACATCGACATTCCCGCCGACGACATCCGCATCGACACCATGCGCGCGTCGGGGGCCGGCGGGCAGCATGTGAACACCACCGATTCCGCCGTTCGCATCACGCATCTGCCCACCGGCATTGTCGTGACGTCGTCTGAGAAATCGCAGCACCGCAACCGCGAGATTGCGATGCAGGTGTTGCGTGCGCGCCTGTTCGATCTGGAACGCGCCCGCATCGACAGCGCCCGCGCCGCCGACCGCAGATCCCAGGTCGGCTCGGGCGACCGCAGCGAACGCATCCGCACCTATAACTTTCCGCAAGGGCGGATGACCGACCACCGCATCAACCTGACGCTGTATTCCCTGCCGCAGATCATGGGTGGCGATCTGACCGAAGTCATCGATGCCCTGACTGCGCATGACCAGGCGGCGAAACTGGCCGAGATGGAGGCATGACGGGCGCTGAGGCGCTGCGCGCCGCCTTGCCGCGCCTGCAGGCGGCGGGGGTGGAAGCAGCGGCGCGCGATCTGCGCCTGCTGCTGGCTTTCGCGATGGAACTGCCGCCCGGGCGGCTGACGCCGGCGTTGGCCGACCCTTTGCCCGATGCCGCCGCCGCCCGGTTCGAGGCTGCGGTCCTGGCGCGGGCGTCGCGCCAGCCGGTCAGCCAGATTGTCGGGGGCCGCCAGTTCTGGGGGCGCTGGTTCAGGGTCACGCCCGATGTGCTGGACCCCCGCCCCGAGACTGAAACGCTGATTGCCGCAGCGCTGGACGGGGCCTTCAGCCGCGTGCTTGATCTGGGCACCGGATCGGGGGCCATCCTGATCACGCTGCTTGCCGAACGGGGCGAGGCCACCGGGACGGGGGTTGATCTGTCCGGCAAAGCCCTGTCCGTTGCCGCCGCCAATGCCGCAGCCCTTGCGGTGGCAGGGCGGGCGACCTTTTTTCAGTCGGACTGGCTCAGTGCCGTCAGCGGCAGCTTTGACCTTGTCGTGGCCAATCCGCCCTATATCGCCGAGGCCGAAATGCCCGGCCTTTCCCCGGAAGTGCGCCTGTGGGAGCCCCGGCTTGCGCTGACGCCGGGGGGCGATGGTCTCGGGGCCTATCGCAGCATCCTGCGGGATGTCCGGTCTGTTCTGGTGCCGGGGGGGCGTGTTCTGCTTGAAACCGGCGCGGGTCAGGGCGATGCCGTGGCCGCCCTGTGCCAAAGCGCCGGTCTGCAGGCTGTACGCGTGCTGCCGGACATGGATGGACGTGACCGTGTGGTTTCGGCTGTGGCGGCGTAAAGGCGGGTTGTGCAGGAAATAGGCCACATCGGTGCCGAAAAGGTGTTTTTCCGCCTGAGTCCGGCGGAACCCCCTTGTCACACCGGTCGCCGCGTGTTTATTCGGACGCAAGGATGCGGGGTGTCGTTTTCTTGGCCGCCCCATGAATATGTCCTTCTCGCAAGCCTGACATCGGTCGACCTTGCCCCTGCGGGCAATGCGCGCGGCAGGACACAGGCGCTTCGGGCAATGCCAGACCGACTCCGGAACAACGGAAAACATGAGATCATCGAAATCACGTTCGCGCTCAAAGTCGAACCGGCCCCGGTCGATCGGCAATATCATCAACCGCGTCTTCGACAGCTCTGGCCCCGAGGGCAAGGTGCGCGGCACGCCGCAGCAGATCATCGAAAAATATCAGTTCCTGGCCCGTGATGCCCAATTGTCCAACGACAGGGTCGCGGCAGAGAATTTCATGCAGCACGCCGAGCATTACACGCGGATGCTTGCCGAAGCCCAGCGCGAGCTTGCGGCAGAGCAGGATCAGCGCCGTCCCCACGATTATGCGCAAGGTACGGCCCAGACCGCCGGTCCCCCTATGGGACAAACCGGACAGACCGGCTATCAGGGCGGGCAGGGCAATCCGGGCGCAACCGGCCAGGGCGGCCAGCAGCATGGCACCGCACAGAACCGCGACCGCAGCTTCGGCACTGACCGGCCCTACCCGCGCGACGAAGCGCAGCCTGATGTCGGACCCGTCCGGTCGGCATCGATGATGGATTTCATCGGGGAGATTTCCGACAGCGGTCTGGTGGAAACACCCGAAACCCGGCGCACCGACCAGGGTGCAGCGCCGCGCAGTGACCATGCCGACCGGCGCGACCGCAGCCCGTTCCCCGAGCGGGCCGCACCGGCGCAGGAACGGCGGCAGGACCGCCGCGATGACCGCAGGCCGCGCGGCGAGCGGCCCCTGCGGCCCGCGGCAACGGCGCAAGCTGACCCGACCGGTCAGGACGCCCCGGCCCCGGCCCGCCAGCCCGCCGTGCAGGCCGCAAGCCCCGCTGCCGCCGTCGCCCCGCCTGCCGCCGCGAAAAAGCCGCGCGCCCCGCGCAAGCCGCGCGGCGATGCGCCCGATGGCGGATCGTCCGGCCCTGCGGAAGCCGCCGAATAGAAGGGGTGCGGCAGCCGTCAGGCCCGCGCCACCTCGCGCGCCAGGGCGCAGAACCCTTCCAGGGATATTTCTTCCGCACGGGCTGTCGGGGCCAGGCCTGCGGCGCGAAGCCTGTCTTCGATATCCGCGCCCAGGCCCTTTAGACTGGACCGCAGCATCTTGCGCCTTTGGTTGAAAGCCATTGCTGTGATCCTTTCCAGCACGCGCTGATCCGCCGGATAAAGCGGCGCGTCGCGCCGGGTGAAATGCACGACCGCCGAATGCACTTTCGGCGCGGGGGTGAAGGCCTCGGGCGGCAGGGTCAGCACGATTTTCGGATCGGCCCGCCATTGCGACAGCAGGGCAAGACGACCGTAAGCCTTTGATCCGGGGCGCGCCACGATCCGTTCGGCCACCTCCTTTTGGAACATCAGGGTCAGACTGTCCCAGAACGGTGGCCAGCGGGGCGGGTTCAGCCAGCGGATCAGCAGTTCGGTGCCCACATTATACGGCAGGTTGGCGATAACCCGGACCGGCGGGGTAAGCCGGGCGGCGACATCCTGCGCAAGGGCATCCCCGATCACCACCTCCAGCCTGCCGGGGCAGGCCGCCGCAATCTGCTGCAGCGCGGGCAGGCAGCGTGCATCCTTTTCCACCGCCAGCACATGCCGGGCACCTTCGGCCAGCAGGCCACGCGTCAGCCCGCCGGGACCGGGGCCCACCTCCAGCACGTCGCAGGCCGAAAGATCGCCGGCCAGCCGGGCGATCTTTGCGGTCAGGTTCATGTCCAGAAGGAAGTTCTGGCCCAATTGCCGTTTTGCAACCAGGTCATGCTGCGCAATCACGGCACGCAGCGGCGGCAGCCCGTCTATCGTTGCCACGGGGGGCCGTCCTTCCGGGGTGTGGCGGCAGGATGTGTCACTGCCGCGCCACGGCCATGTCTGCGGCCAGTTGCAGCGCCGCAACGAGGCTCGAGGCATCGGCCCGGCCCTGACCTGCGATGTCAAGGGCAGTGCCGTGATCGGGCGAGGTGCGGATGAACGGCAGGCCCAGGGTCACATTCACGCCACGCGCGAAGTCGATCGTCTTGACAGGGATCAGCGCCTGATCGTGATACATCGCGATGGCCGCGTCATATCGGGCCCGCGCGGCGGCATGAAACATCGTGTCCGCCGGTTTCGGCCCGTCCAGCAGAAACCCCCCGGCGCGCAGGCGGTCCAGCACCGGGATGATCAGGTCAATCTCTTCATGGCCCATCGCGCCGCCTTCGCCCGCATGGGGGTTCAGCCCGGCCACAGCCAGCCGGGGGGCAGGGATGCCGAAATCGAGGATCAGCCCGGCATGGGTCAGGCGGATGGTGTCTTCCAGCAGCCGCGCCGTCAGGCTGCGCGCGACATCGGCCAGCGGGATATGGATGGTTGCGGGCACCACGCGCAGGCCCGGGCAGACCAGCATCATCACCACCCGCCCGACCCCGGCCAGATGTGCCAGAAACTCGGTATGGCCCGGAAAGGCAAAGCCGGCCCCGTCCATCAGCGCCTTCTTGTGGACCGGCGCGGTGCAAACTGCCGATGCAGCGCCCGACTGCACAACACCGACGGCCCGCGCAATGACGGCGACCACATCGGCGGCATTTGCCGGGTCCGGGCGGCCCGGCCGCGCCGGGGCGGGAAAGGCATGCACCAACACCGGCAGGACATCGGCAGGCAGCGCCAGGGCCTGATCCGGTGCGGTGATCGGCTGCCAGTCTGCACCCTCGGGCAGGTGGCGCGGATCGCCGATCCAGAAGAACGGCACGGATGTGCCAAGCCTGCGCCGTGCCGCAACCGCAATCTCGGGGCCGATGCCCGCCGGTTCACCGCAGGTCAGGGCAACGGGCTTCACTGCTGCGCCTGCGGCTCGCGGATGATCGCTGCGGCGCGCAGCTGGTTGAGATAGGATTCGGCAAGGGCCGCCAGCCGCTGGTTGACAAGCTGGTCGCGAATAGCCTGGGGCGTCGGCGGGTTTTCTGTTATTGCCACGTTCCTGCTGCAAAGCATCAGGAAAATGCGCGCCGCACCGCGCCGAAGCGCAAAGGATGACTCGCCCGGATCAAGCTTGGCCAGTTCAAGGCCCAGATCGCGCGGCACCTCGCCCACCGGAAGCTTGGTCCGAACAAGCCGGTCTTCCGGCAGGCCCCGGGTCAGACCGAACAGATCGTCACACTGATCGGCATTGGCGCGCAGCCGTGCGGCTTCGGCGGCACCTTGCCCGTCATCGGGAAGCAGCACCTGAATGTAATCCATCTCTACCGCCTCGGTCGGCGGCGTGCCGCTGTCTTCAAGCCCGCGCAGCTGGAATATCGCAACTGCATTCGGGATCGCAATGGGCTGGGTCACACCGCCCGGGCCCAAAGGCAGGATGAGTATCCGGATTGCCGGGGGAAGGTTTCCCAGTTCAAGCCAGCCGACAACGCCGCCTTCGGCGGCAGAGGGGGCCGCAGAAAACTGCGCGGCCGCCGCCGAAAAATCCTCGTTCGTGCGGATCGATGCCCGAAGTTCCTCGGCCTGTGCCAGCGCATCGGCCTCCTGCCCCGGCGGGGCGGGAATGATCAGTTCTGCCAGTGCCACGCGGACATTGCCCCGCTGATTGGTCACCGCCAGTGCCCGTTTCACGTCCCCGTCCGACACGAAGACGCGCGGAATGAACCGCGCCCGCACCACCTCGCGCCACACCAGGCTGGCCTGCACGAAATCACGGAAGGTTTCGGGTTCGATGCCGTTTTCGGCAAGGCCCTTTTGGAATTCCTCAACCGTCAGGTTGGCCCGGCCGGCAAACTCTTCCAGACCTGCCTTGATGTCCTCTTCGGTGACCTCCACGCCGTTGGTCACCCCGGCCTGGAACCGAAGACGGTCATCGATCAGGCCGCGGACAGCCGTCTGTTCCGGATCACCGGGCGAATTGATCACCTGAAGGAACATGGCCCGCTGTTCGACCTCGAAGTTCGTAACCACGCTGCCATTGACAATCACCCTTGGGGCAAACGGACCGTCAACGGCCAAGGCAGACCCCACCATCAGCAGCGGGCCGATGCAGGCGGCGATCAGGAAGGTCAGGCGCATGTCAGATCCGTGTCTTCAGTTCACTCAGGCGGACGGCGGCCCGGTACGTTTGCCATGGCGATCAACTGCGGCACTGGCGTGCCGGACCCGGCGAGGCTGCGCCGCCGAAGCCCAGAAGATCAAGCGAAACGTTGAATTCCGTCGTCGGATTGACACTAGTGGAGTCGGCGAACCAACGCGAGAGGGAAAGATTGACCAGAAGGCACTCGTTCCGGAACTGCATGCCGACACTTGCGCGCGAGGTGCGTCCGGCGATGAAATCATGCCGGACGCCGGCCTCGCCGGTCCAGTTGGCGGCAAGATTCCAGGTGCCGCCGATCGTCAGTTCTGAAATCGCATCCGGCTTGCCATCGGCGGGATCGGCAATGCTGTAGTAATAGCCCGATGTCAGGCCGAAATCGCTTGCGGCCCAGTTCAGCCGCGCTTCGGCGGCCGTCAGCGCCGCCTTGTCGCCGACCAGAAAGCGCTGTGTCAGCCCCAATCCCCAAGCCGTGAACACCTGCATTCCGACAAGCCAGTCTGACGCAGCACCATCCAGCCCGGATGACAGGCTGAACTGGTCCAGGTCCTGCGCGCGCAGGACCCGGCCCAGCGTCAGTGCCAATGTCGATCCGTCAGCCCCGAACCGCGTCCAGTTCAGGCCAAGGGCGGCACGGTTGCTCAGTTCAACCTCGTCGGTGCCGGGAAAGCGGTTCAGCGAAAAGAGGTTGCCTTCGTCGAACTCGACAAGCTGGCTGTCTTCGTTCGGAACATCCGGGCTGGAATCTGGTGACAGCAAGACCTGGGCCACCGGTTCCAGCACCTGAATCGCGCCGCTGTCTTCTACCCGCCGCAGCGGCCAGCCAAGCTTGCCGCCCACGGCCCCGTAAAGCCGGCCAATCCGCGCCGGATAGCTTGGGTCCTGATTGACTGCGGTAACGTCAGCCTGGCCCAGCACCTGCGCCGTCCCGACCAGCCCGCCCGGCAGATACCACTCCCGGCTCCAGTCCAGCCCGATCAATGCCTGGGCCGTATCAAGACCGTCCGGGATACCATCGCCATTCACGTCCTGAACGCTGGACGAAACGCGGTTCTCACCCGTCAGAAGGTAGCGCAGATTGGCAGCACCCCCCAAACCGGGAAAGGTGAAGCGCCTGATCTTCAGCAGATCACCCAGCGAGGATGTGGGTATGGTACCCGCAGTCTCGCGCAGCGATTCGTAATAGTGCAACCGTCCAAGCACAAAGTCATCCCGGTTGACCCGTTGCACTTCGACGAAGCTGTCCAGATAGTCCTGTTCGGATATGCCGTAATCGATCAGATAGCCGTTATCGCTGACCGCCTGAAGCCCGAAGGTCAGGGCAAAGTCGCGCGGCAGGGAAAACCCGCCCGACGCGAAAAGATAGCCGCGCAACTCATCGGGCAGGATGTTGTCGGTTGACAGGGCCCCGTTCACCTCGAGCTGCCCACTGTCATAGGCCTGACGATAGCGCAACCCCAGCGACCGCCCCTGCCGTGACGTCACATAAGGTGCCAGCGTCAGATCGCGGCTTGGATCGATCACGATGAAATAGGGCTGGATGATCCCGTATCCCAATTGGTTGGTGATCCGGTAATCCGGCCGAAGAAAGCCGGTCGCGCGGTTCAGGCCGGGGTCCGGCATCCGCAACCGGGGAATGTAGAACACCGGAACCCCCGAAAAGCGCAGCTGCGCCCCCTTGAAATACAATTGCTGTGCCACCTGGTCGTGCACCACGCTTTGCGCCCGGATTTCCCAGAAGGGAACAGGGTTTGCCGCACAAACCTGACAGGACGAGGCTACAGTGCGCCCCAGTTCGGTATAGCGTCCGCCCACGCGCTGCACTTCGGCCGCTGCCAGTTGCAGCTGCTGTGCCAGCACAAGCCGCGCCCCGGTCAGGATGCCGTTCCGAAAATCCGCCGAAAGCTCTGCCTGATCGGCCAGAATGCGGCTGCCGCTGTCATCTGTCAGCAGGATCGGGCCGTCGATGGACAGGCTGTCCTTCGCTGCATCAAAGGTCACGCGCGCGGCAGTCAGGGTCATGCCCATTTGCAGGATTTCGACGGAACCTTCCGCAACCAGCACATTGTCGCCCAGGATCAGGACCCGGTCGGCGACCAGAGTGGCGGGGTCCTGCGCCAGCGAAGGGCCGGCGCACAGGGCCAGCACCGCCGCCCAGAGCAAATGGCGCATCAGCCATCCTCCATGTGCAGCAGAAGGCCAAGCGCAAGCAGGACCGAGGCGACAGGGGCGCTCCACGCGGCCAGGAAAACCGGAATTTGTCCATTTGATCCAAGAACCTGCGCGAAGTTTCTAAGAAAGAAGATTCCAAATCCCGCCAGGACGGCCGCCAGCACCATCGCCCCGGTATTGCCAAATCTGACATGGCGCATGGTAAAGCCTGCGGCCAGCAGAACCATTCCGGCCAGCAGAACGGGCAAGGCAAACTGCATTTGCAGCCAGACCCGGTGCTGGCGCGACGAAAACCCTGCCCTGTCCAGGTTTGCGATAAAGCCCGGCAGATCCCAGACCTGCACGGCAGAGGGGTCGCCGAAACTGTCGCGGATCTGGTCCCGCGTCAGGTCGGATGCAATCCTGCCCTGCGCCTCGGTGACTGCCGTGCTTTCGGGATTGTCTGCGGCAAGGTTCCACCGCTTGAGGTCGGTCAACATCCAGGCCCCGGCGGACAGCGCGGCCTGCTCCGCCTCGATCCGGGCTGCCGGCCGGCCATCCCGGTCAAATTCAAGGAAAGTCACCCCGGTCAGGACCGTTCCGTCATCATTGGCCTGCGTCGCGCGGATGACAGTCTGGAACCCGTCGCCCCCCTGGCGGAGCCACAGACCTTCGGAACTGAAGGACAGAACGCTTACCTGACCATTGGCGTAACGCGCAACCAATTCGTCAAAGTGCCGGGACGTTGCCGCCACCAGGGGATTCAAGACCATGACAGACACGGCTCCCAGCGCCAGCGCGACGCAGACCGGTGCCACCAGCAGCCGCAGCCCCGATCGTCCGGCGGCGCGCACCACGACAAGCTCGCTGGATCGCGCCAAAGCCAGGAACAGCGCAATGGCGGCGAGAATCATGATCAGGGGCAGAATCCGGTACAGGCTTTGGGGAACCTTCAGGGCCGCCAGACCCGCCACCTGGGCAAGGCTGACGCCGCTGTCGGGAAACCTGCCGACCAGTTCCACCATTTCGATCAGCATCATCAGACCGAAGAAGACCCCGAAGACAAGCAGGACCGACAGGGCAAAGCGGCGGGCGATGTAAAGGCTCAGCGTCATGCAGCCGAACCCTGTGGTCTGGCCCTGCGCCGCGTCGCAACGCCCGGTCCAGCCGCAACTGCCAGAAACCCGACAGTGACCCCAAGGCCAAGGACGGCAGAAGCATATTGCAGCGGCCACAGCGTTGCGTCCCGCAGGACCGTCTGTGCCGCGACATTATCGGCAAACTGAACGATCACCAGCAGGATCACGGCCCCCAGGACCTGCCGCCAAAGGCCGAAACGGCTGAAGGTTCCAAGGAGCAGGGCCGAAAACCCGATAAGCGGTGCTGCGAACCCGAGCAACGGGTTGGAAATGCGGCTGTGCCCTTCCTGCAAAAGCACGGCAGGGGTTGTTCCCAGTTCGGCGGCAAGGGCAGGATCCGCCCGCAGCAGATCGGGCGTCGGCAGCTCTTCCGGCGACCGCCCGCGCGGTCCGCTGCCCGCCATAAATCCGCCGATATCATAGGTGACATCGACAAAGCGGGTGACGGTCAGGTGTGAGGACGCCCGGTCTAGCGTTTGGGCCATCCCGTCAAGCAGGATCAGTTTTGGCCCCGTATCCCCCCGCACGACCAGCGCGCGTAGGGCGGAATAGGTGATCCGGCTGGCAGGATCGCGCGCGTCAGACAGAAAGACATCCAGCAACTCGCCGGTCGGGGCGATTTCGCGGATGTAGAGTGTCACTCCCGGCGCGGGATGCAGAAAGGTGCCCTCGCGCAGGAACCGCGCCGTGACATTCGCCTCGATCTCGGCGCTGCGGGCCGCCAGGGTCAGCCGGCTGGCCGGAACCACGATGTTCATCAGGACGGCAATCATGACCGCCACGATGATGCCGAAATAGAAAACGGGCCGCGCCAGGCGCCAGGGCGAGAATCCCGTGGCCTGCATGACGACCAGCTCGCTTTCGCGCGTCAGCCGGTGCGTCACGTAAACAGCCGCAGCAAAGGCAGAAACCGGCAGGACAAGCCGAATGACGTTGGGCAGGGTCAGGGCCGTGAATTCCAGAAACACCAGGGCAGATTGCCCGTTACCGATCAGCTGGCCGAACAGGCTTACCGCACGGTTGACCCAGTAGACCGCCACAAGAACCAATGAGAAGAAGCCGAACAGCGCCAGAAGTTGCGACAGCAGATATCTGTCGAATCTTGTCAAGGCGCGGACCCTCCGAAGGAATGTGGCAAGACGCTAGTGGAATTCGGCGGCAGGGAAAACTGCTATCTGGTCAACTCCGGGGGGGCAGGCTAGGGTTCGCGCAGGGGCGCCAGGGCGCCGGATTCCATCGCGGAGACCCCAATGACAACACCGGTTTCGATCCAGTTCCGTGCCACCGACCTTGATGCGATTGCCACCCACCCGGGCCGCGTCGTGATCTTTGCCGGAACCGGCGGTGCCACAGGCCCGGCGGCGCGCCGGGTGAACCGGCTGACGAGGGGCGCGCTGGACCGGTTTCTGGGCTCGGCTGCATTCGGGCGGATGAAACAGGGCGAGGCGGCCGACATCGGCTGGCCCACCGGCCTGCTGGCCGAGGCGCTGCAGGTGGTCAAGCTGGACCGCAGCGCCGATCCCGTTACCGCGCGCAAGGCGGGGGCCGCCATCGGCAGATCGCTGGGCACGGCGGGCGCGCTGGTTATGGCCGAAGGGCATCCGAAAGCCGCCGAAGTGTCGTTCGGGCTGGCCCTTCGCGCCTATGACTTCGTGACCTACCGCACCGGCGAGACGAAACTGCCGGGCGAGGTGACGATGATGGTGGCAACCCCGGAAGCCGTCGCGGCGCAGGCCGGTCCGAAGGCCGCCCTGGCGGAAGGCGTGTTCTTTGCCCGCGACCTGACGAATGAACCAGCCAACGTGCTGACGCCGGATGATTTCGCCGCCCGTCTTGCCGCGATGCAGGATCTGGGGCTGAACGTCGAGATCATCGAAGAACCTGCGATGAAGGCACTTGGCATGAACGCACTTCTGGGCGTGGGGCAGGGGTCGGTCAACCGGTCCAAGATCGTGGTGATGCAATGGAACGGCGGACCGGCGGGCGACGCGCCCTTCGCCCTGATCGGCAAGGGTGTGACCTTTGACACCGGCGGCATCTCGATCAAGCCCGCCGCCGGGATGGAGGATATGACCGGCGACATGGGCGGGGCCGGGGTTGTGGCCGGGGTGATGCGCGCGCTGGCGCTGCGCAAGTCCAGGGCCAATGTGGTGGGCATCGTCGGGCTGGTGGAAAACATGCCCGACGGCAATGCCCAGCGCCCCGGCGATGTGGTGAAATCGATGAAAGGTGACACGATCGAGGTCATCAACACCGATGCCGAAGGCCGCCTCGTGCTGGCCGACGCCATGTGGTACGCGCAGGAGCGGTTCAAGCCCGGCGGCATGGTGGATCTGGCCACGCTGACCGGGGCCATGGTTGTGGCGCTGGGCCACGAGACTGCGGGCGTCTTTTCCAACGACGACACGCTCTGCGCGGCCCTGCTGAAGGCAGCCAAGGCCGAGGGCGAGGGGGCCTGGCGCATGCCGATGGGCGAGGCCTATGACGCGCTGCTGAAATCGCGCATTGCGGACATGAAGAATGTCACGGGGCGCGAAGGCGGTGCCATCACGGCCGCACAGTTCCTGCAACGCTTCGTCAAGCCCGGCCTGCCGTGGTGCCATCTGGACATCGCGGGCACGGCCAGTGTCAAGACCGACACCGCTTTCGCGCCCAAAGGTGCGACCGGCTGGGGGGTTGTTACGCTGGACCGGATGATCCGTGACCTTTTCGAAGGCTGACGATGGGCGAGGTCTATTTCTACCACCTCACGCGGTCGCCGCTGGAGGTGGCCTTGTCCCGGCTGCTGACCCGCGCGCTGGCGGCGGGCTGGCGTGTTGCGGTGCGCAGCCGCGACGCAGGCAGGCTGGCCTGGCTGGATGAGCGGCTCTGGCTGGTGTCCGGGGACGGTTTCCTGCCGCATGGTATCGAGGGCGGCCCGCAGGATGCCGACCAACCGGTGCTTCTGACCGCCGGCGCGCATCTGCCCCCGGGCGTGGCCTGCCTGATGTCCGTCGACGGGGCCGCAATCGCACCGGTCGAGGCCGCTGGCCTGCAGAGGGTCTGCATCCTGTTTGACGGCGCTGATCCCGGCGCGCTGACCCTTGCCCGCCAGCAGTGGCGCGACGTCACCGCAGCAGGGCTGGGGGCGCAATACTGGTCCGAAGACGGCGGCCGCTGGGAAAAAAAGCAGGAAAAGGCTGCGGCCCCGGTCTGACCGCAGCGCCTGTCAGGGGATCGGGCCGCCCAGCGGCTGGCGGGCCATTCAACCGCAGGATATGAGCGGGGCGGCCGTGACGGCTGCGGTCGCGGCCCGTGCCGGTGCGCAAGGCCGGGGCATGGCTGCCCCGGTTCGCGATGCGGTCGGCAACCCTGATCTGCGCGCGCGTTCCGGCCCGGCTTTTGCCGCGTGACCTGCGCCGGGCCAACCGTGCCACCGCGCCGTTGCCTCATCCGGGGGCGCAGGCGGGCTTTGCTGCCGCAGGCCCCTTACCGGCGCAGCAGCATCCTGTCTGCCGCAAGTTCCACATGGAACTGCCCAAGATAGTCCATGCCCAGAAGCGATCCGTCCATCTCGCCGTCATTGACCCAGGCTGCCAGCGCCTGATCCCGCCAGGGTCCAAGCACCACCTCGTCCAGCTTGACGCGCGCGGTGCGCACCGTGCCATTGGCGGTTTGGGCCTCGTCAAGGTAGATCAGACGGTCCGGATCAATGCCCAGGCGCCGGGCATCACGGCGCGACAGGACGATATTGGTGGCCCCGGTGTCGACCATGAATTCCACCGGTGTGCCGTTGATCGTCAGCGTCAGATAGTAATGCCCGTCCGGCGCGCGCGGCACCTCCATCCTGTCGCCCACCATGACCGCCTGCCGGTGCACATCGCTGCGCATATCCGTCCAAAGACCGTAGCCCGCCATGACCCCGACAAAGATCAGGCCCCAGGCCATCGCGGTCCGCAGGGCGGCCCCCGGACGCCTGCGGTACTCGACCAGCACCCAAGCCCCGACGGCCGCCAGAAGCAGAAGCAGATAGATCAGTCGTGCGGTGTCGTCGCTGCCCATCATCCCCCCCACGAGTCCCGCATCCAGACCCCATCATCGCGTTCTGATCTGACCGGATCAGCGGCCTTTCGCGCAGCATTCTCCGTTCGAGGGTTGCGCACGATTGCCGGGTGCCGAGCCTCAAGAATGGCGGATTAACCAAATGCAGGATAGCAGACTGCCGAAGAAATGCCAGCCGCATGGGCCTCTGGCTGGAGAACAGGAAGCTCGTCCGCCTGCGCGCGCCCCGCTACCGGCGGGCGCTGGCCTTTGTTGCGCGGGTGGCACCGGCCCAGGTTGCGGCGTTCCGCGCGGGCGGGGAAACGCGGTGCCTTTCCCTGTCCGCCCGGATGGCCGACCCATTTCCCGGACTTGGGCAAGATTTCCCGTCCAGGCGGCGGTCGGACTGATCTTGCAAAGCTTGTCGGGGACGATGTGGCAGAGTTGCCATAGAAACATGGCCGGGCATCGCTGCCCACCGCTGAAAGCGTTACCAATCCGTCATCTTTTCTGGTCACATTCAGGGCCGTGCGTTAAGTTGCGGCAAGTTGCAGGAAGGTTTCTGGCATGGCAACCAGTGAAGTCACCCGGGATATCACCTATGCGACATCGGCGCGCTCGGCCCCAGGCCGCGCGCTGGTCCGGGTGCTGGAAAATGCGACGGGCCGCCTGTCGCTGATCCGCCGCGCCGAAGGTTATGAGCAGGACGTGGCATCGGGGCGCAGCTTCTGGGACGTGATTGTCGAGCGCTACGGGCTGAGCCTGGATGTGGTGGGCGGAGCCTTGACTCACATCCCGGCCAACGGTCCGCTGATTCTGATTGCCAATCATCCCTACGGGATTCTGGACGGTCTGATGATGGGCCATGTGCTGGACCGGATGCGGGGCGATTTCCGCATTCTGGCCAATTCCGTGTTCCGCCGGGCCGAGGCGCTGAACCGTGTCATCCTGCCGATCTCTTTCGACGAGACGAAAGAGGCGATCCGCCAGAACGTCGAAACCCGCGCCACCTGCCTGCGGTATCTCTCCGAAGGCGGGGCGATCGGCGTCTTTCCCGGGGGCACCGTATCCACCGCCGCGCGGCCCTTCTCGCGCCCCATGGACCCTGGCTGGCGCAACTTTACCGCCAAGATGATTGCGAAATCGGACGCAACCGTGGTGCCGATCTTCTTTCACGGCCACAACAGCCGGATGTTCCAGCTGGCCAGCCATCTGCATTACAACCTGCGCCTTGGCCTTTTGATCAAGGAATTCCGGTCGCGCGTGGATGAACCGGTTCGCCTCGTTGTGGGCCAGCCCTTGCCCGCCCATGAGCTGGCAGCCCTGAAAACCGACCCGCGTGCGCTGATGGCCTATCTGCGGCAGGCCACCTATGATCTTTCGCCCGAGCCGATCAAGTCGTATGGGTATGGCTACGAGTTCGAGGAAAAATACCGCGCGCTTTGACCTTTCGGCCCGGCGCGCCGCAATGCGGGGCAGGGCATGGCTGTTGGCGTGTTTGATTCCGGCCTTGGCGGCTTGACCGTGCTTCAGGCGCTGACGCGCCGCCTGCCGGATGTGCCCTTTGTCTACTACGGCGACAACGCCCATGCGCCCTATGGCACGCGCACCCCTGACGAAATCTTTGCCCTGACCTGCGCCGGGGTGGAACGGCTGTGGGCCGAGGGCTGTGATCTGGTGATTCTGGCCTGCAACACCGCCTCGGCCGCCGCGCTGAAGCGGATGCAGGAAACCTGGGTGCCGCCGGACAAGCGCGTTCTGGGCGTTTTCGTGCCCCTGATCGAAGCGCTGACCGAACGCCAGTGGGGCGACAATTCCCCGCCGCGCGAGGTGGATGTCAAGCATGTGGCGCTGTTTGCCACGCCTGCCACCGTGTCGTCCCGCGCGTTCCAGCGCGAACTTGCCTTTCGCGCGATCGGCGTCGATGTGGAAGCCCAGCCCTGCGGCGGCGTGGTGGACGCGATCGAGGCGGGGGACGAGATGCTGGCAGAGGCGCTGGTGCGCAGCCATGTCGAGGCGCTGAAGCGCCGCATGCCCCATCCGCAGGCCGCCGTGCTGGGCTGCACCCATTATCCGCTGATGGAAAAGGTCTTTGCCGAAGCGCTGGGGCCGGGGGTGAAGGTGTTTTCCCAAGCCGCTCTGGTGGCCGAAAGTCTGGCCGATTATCTGACCCGCCGCCCCGAATTTGTCGGGCCGGGCCGGGAAGCGAAATTCCTGACGACGGGAGATGCCCGCGCGGTCTCAGACCGCGCCACGCAATTCCTGCGCCTGCCGATCAGGTTCGAGGCTGCCTGACCGCGCTGCGGTCCCTTTGGCCCGCCCTTCGCACCCGCGCGGCTCTATCGGCGGATTGGCGGGCGCAGAACCTGCGCAAGGCCCCCTGCCACGCGCTTGCGCGGTCGGGCAGGGGGCCCTGCGCAGTTGCGGCGACTGTCCGACACAGTGCTGAAACAGTATCCCCGGTGCCGCACGGGGAAATCATCCTTATCCGCCGGAAAGGCGGCTTACTGTTCCGGGACCCCAAAACGCAGCGCGGTTCCCCGCCCGGTTGGAGACCACGGTCGCACAGGACCCGTCATGCAAGCGCAACGCAGGCCAGCGCCCGCCGGAGGCGGGCCGGGCGCGGGCCGGGGGCAGTGGCCCCCGGCCGGCCTGATGACAGCGGGGCGCTGTGGCAAAAGCGATGGCCTTTGCCAAAGAGACCGGGCATACCGGAATGCACAGGACCGCTCCTTCGGGCGGGATCAGGAAACGCGCCGCGTTTCCCCCGCCCGCGCGACGGTACCCTGCAGACCGGCAGGTCCGGGAACAACGCAGGCCAGCGCCCGACCCGGCGGGCGAGAAGCGCCCGCCGTGGGCGGGTCGGGCGCTGGCCGGGGGCTTTGGCCCCCGGCTGGTCCTCATCCCAGCACAGCGCTGTGGCAGGGGCGATGGCCCCTGCCAGACAGACCGGACATCCCGGAACGCACAGGAACACCTCTCCGGGAGGGGAGAGAAACCGCACCGCGTTTCCCCGCCCGCGCGGGACGGTGCCCCGTAGACCGGCAGGTCCAGGCACCGCGAAAGGCCAGTATCCGTGTTCGTCAAGCGGTTTGTACGGGTCTTGTTTCCTGCCATTCCCTGTTTTCGCGCAGGAGTGTGTTGGCGAGGATGAGGAGTTTGCGCATCGCGGCGACGAGGGCGAGTTTGGCGGGTTTTCCGGCGGC
>JADCEN010000020.1 GCA_020250175.1 Rhodobacter sp. | reverse complement strand
TCACCTGCTCGACCTTCTCGGTCCTATCGGTTACGTCCCACCCGCAGAAGCAGAGGAAGCGTTCTATGCAAACCTGAACACGCTCGATATGGTCGCCTAGCCGTTGAACAAATCACCCTCCGGTAAACCCGGGGCGGTTCACTTTTGCAAAACAGATGCAAGCTACAGCGCTCTGATCTCCCTCACAGCTACCGTCATCCGATTGAGATTAACGTCAACAGGCCCTAATCCGGCAAGAGGAAGACAGCGCTGTGTTTTATCTGCTTCTGTAATGCATCAAGCTTTCCTACCCGTTCCCGCGCCCCGCAAACAGCCCCGCATCCTCGGCCGCGCGGCGCAGGGCGCGGGATTTGTTGACGGTTTCCTCGTACTCCGCCTGCGGGTCGCTGTCATGCACCACACCGCCCCCGGCCTGGATGTAAAGCATCCCGTCCTTCAGCACGGCGGTGCGCAGCGCGATGCACATGTCCATCTCGCCATTGGCGGCGAAATACCCCACACCGCCGCCGTAGATGCCGCGCTTTTCCGGCTCCAGCTCGTCAATGATCTGCATCGCCCGCACCTTTGGGGCACCGGATACGGTGCCTGCGGGCAGGCCCGCCAGCAGGGCCGACAGGGCATCCTGCCCCTCGGCGATTTGGCCCACCACGTTCGACACGATGTGCATGACATGGCTGTAGCGTTCGATGATGAACTGCTCGGTCGGGCGCACCGTGCCGACCTTTGCCACCCGGCCCACATCATTGCGGCCCAGATCCAGCAGCATCAGATGTTCGGCCAGCTCCTTTTGATCGGCCAGCAGGTCCGCCTCCAGCGCGCGGTCTTCCTCGGGCGTCGCACCCCGCCACCGGGTACCGGCGATGGGGCGCACAGTCACCTCGCCATCGCGCAGGCGCACGAGGATTTCGGGGCTGGCCCCGATCACCTGAAAGCCGCCGAAGTTGAAGAAGAACAGGAAGGGCGACGGGTTGGTGCGGCGAAGCGACCGGTAGAGCGCAAAGGGCGGCAGGGCAAATCGTTGCGCCCAGCGCTGGCTGGGCACCACCTGAAAGATATCGCCCGCCCGGATATAGTCCTTGGCCTTCCTGACGGCGGCCATATAGCCGTCCCTGGTGAAATTCGACACCGCCTCGCCCGGGGGGGCGGTCTCGCCAAAGTCGCGCAGGGCGGGCGGGGCACGGTCCAGGTCGCGCAGCGCATCCATCACCCGTTCCGCCGCCTGGGCATAGGCGGCGCGGGCCGACAGGCCCGAGGCGACCCAGGCGGGGGCCACCACCGTCACCTCGCCCTTGACCCCGTCCAGCACCGCCACCACCGAGGGGCGCAGCAGCGTGGCATCGGGCAGGCCCAGCGGATCGGGGTTCACATCGGGCAGATGTTCCACCAGCCGGATCATGTCATAGCCCAGATAGCCGAACAGACCCGCCGCGATGGGCGGCAGGTCAGGCGGCATGTCGATGCGCGATTCGGCGATCAGGGCGCGCAGCGTGTCCAGGGGCTGGCCGTCCAGCGGCTGAAACGCGGTGGCGTCAAAGCGGGCCTCGCGGTTGATCTGGGCCTGCGGTCCGTGGCAGCGCCAGATCAGGTCAGGCTTCATGCCCACCACGGAATAGCGCCCGCGCACCTCGCCCCCCGTGACGGATTCCAGCATGAAACTGTCGGTCCGCGCCTCGGTCAGTTTCAGCATCAGCGAAACCGGCGTGTCCAGATCGGCGGCAAGGCGGGCATAGACAAGCTGGTTGCGCCCTTCGGCCCAGCCCCGCCCGAAAGTCTCGAAATCCGGGATCAGCGCCAAGAAGGCCCCCTATTGCACCTGGGCATGGACTGCGGCAATGGCCGCATCATCAATGGTGATGCCCGCTTCGGCGATCAGCGCAGCCGAGAACATCTCGAAGGCATCCTGCGCCAGCGCCTGCTGCAGCTGGGAGGCAATCCCGGCCTTCGTGGCCAGTGCGTCAGGCGTATCGGTGGCGGCGGGCTGAATGCTGTCAAGCTGCACCAGGGCCACAAAATCCGGGCCTTCGATCACGCGCAGCTCGCCCTGCTGCATTTCGAACACTGCGGCAAGCAGCGCGTCGGGCGCATCTTCGACAAAGCCGTTGCGCGTGATCGACAGGGTCACATCGACAATCCCGAAAGTGCCGGGTGCGGCCCCGCCTTCGACGGCGGCCTTCACCTCGATCGCGCGCGCCGACAGCGCTCTGGCAAGGGCATCGGCGCGCCAGCCGGTGGCCACATCTTCGGCAATGCTGTCAAAGGGCTTCAATGCAGGCGGGATGATGCCATCCAGCCGCAGCGCAACAAGACCGCCATCTTCCAATTCGATCAGTTCGGGAAAATCGCCGTCCTGAGCGGCGGCGGCGGCGATGCGGAACGCCTCGTAACCGGCAATCGGGGCGTCTGTGCCCGGTGCATATTCGATCGTCGCAAGCTCCAGCCCCGCCTCGCTGGCCAGATCTTCCAGCGTGGCCCCACCGGCAAGCAGATCGTCCAGTTCCTCGACGCGGTCGGCAATGGCGCGCCGCGCGGCATCCGCCATCTGTTCGGCGGCCAGCGCCTCGCGCGCGTCTTCAAAGGCTATGGTCTGGGCCACCAGAATGCCGTTCATGCGGTAGAGGGCAGGCCCAAGTTCAGACGGGAGCGGGCCGGTCACGCCGGGTTCGGTCAGCGCGAAGACGGCATCACCCGCTGCCCCCAGATCCTCGCGCGACTGCTCGCCCAGGTCGATGTCGGCAAGGGTCAGGCCGCGCTCTTCGACCAGCACCTCAAAAGGTTCGCCTGCGTCAAGCCGGGCCTTGGCGGCGGCGGCATCGGCATCGGCCGGAAAGACCAGCCGTTCGACAAGGCGGCGTTCGGGCTGCACAAACTCCGCAATCCGCTCGTCATAGGCGGCGCGCAGGGCCGTCTCATCCAGCTGGATGGTGTCCGCCAGCATTTCGGGCAGCAGGGCGGCATAGGTGATGCGCCGGGCTTCCGGCGCGGTGAACAGGGCCGGGTTCGCCGCGTGGAAGGCGCGAAGCTCGGCCTCGGTCGGGTCGGGCAGCGGTGTGGGCAGGTCTGCCTCGGTCAGGCGCAGCAGGGTGAAGCCGCGCGTTTCGCCGATCCAGCCCTGCAGTACCGACACCATCGGGGCCGGGGCGGTGAAGCCGCCGGCGACCGCCCCCTGCAGCAGCGACCGCGACAAATCCTCGCGCACGCGGGTTTCAAAGGCGGGTTCGGTCAGGTTGTTGCGCTCCAGCGTGAAGCGGTAGGTTTCACGGTCAAACGCGCCGGTGACCCCCTTGAAGGCGTCATTCGCCATGATCTCCTGCGCGACGCGGGCATCACCCACCGAAAGCCCGACGCGGGCCGCTTCATTGTCAAGCGCGGCCGCCGTGATCAGCCGCTGGCGCACCTGACTGTCAAGGCCAAGCGTCCGGGCCTGTTCCGTGGTCACCGGCTGGCCGATCTGGGCGCTGAAGGCCTGCAGTTCCTGCTGCAGGGCGCGGGCGTAATCGGTCACCTCGATGGGCCGGTCGCCGACGGTCGCGATCCTGGCCGTGCCACCGCCGAAGTTTGTCACGCCAAATCCGCCCAGTCCCGCAATGAGCATGGCCATCAGCACCCAGACCAGAACAACGCTGCCCTTGCGCTTTTTCGGCGCGGTTTCGGTGTCGGTCGACGGGGTGGGCTTTTTGGTCATGGCGTATCGGTCGCTCCTGCGCGGATTTCGGCCTGTCTAAGCGGTCAGCGGCGGCGGAGCAAGATGGGCCTGCCGCCCGGGGTCAGGGATGCAGCTGCGCAAGGCGGCGGAACATCTCGGCAATGCCGGCGGCATCGATATTGGCAAAGGCGATGCGCAACTGCCGGGCCCCTTCGGGATGGTGCGCGGGCTGGAACATCGTGCCCGGCAGCATCAGGATCGCCGCGTCATGCACAAGGCGCTTCGCGACCGCGTCAGAGTCTTCGGCAAAGGGATGTTCTACATAGGCGAAATAGGCACCGCAGCCCAGCAGACGCCAGCCCGGCAGGGCGGCGAAGCCCCCGGTAATGGCGGCGCGGCGGGCCAGAATCTCTGCACGCTCGCCCGCCACCCATTGTGCCAGGTTGCGCATCCCCCACAGCGCCGCGATCTGGCCCAGTTGGCCTGGACAGATCGCCACGGTATCCAGGAACTTCTCCACCTCGGCCAGCCGGTCTGTCGCGGCGATGAGGGCACCCACCCGGTGCCCGGTCAGCCGGTAGGCCTTGGAAAAGGAATAAAGCTGGATCAGCGTATCGGCCCAGTCGGGGTCTTCGAACAGGGCATGGGGGCGGCCCGGCCTGCTGTCGAAATCGCGGTAGGTTTCATCGATGATCAGCGCCAGACCATGGCTGCGGGCCAGATCGAGGAAGGCGCGCAGGGTTTCGGCGGGGTATTCGGCACCGCCGGGATTGTTGGGGCTGACCAGAACGATGGCGCGCGTGCGCGGGGTGATCAGCTTTGCTGCCTGGTCGGCCTGCGGGATCAGGCCGGGGCCGGCGGGCAGGGGCAGGGTGGTGATGCCCTGCATGTCAAGCCACATCTTGTGATTGAAATACCAGGGTGTGGGCAGGATCACCTCGTCGCCCGCGCCCGCAAGCGTTGATATCGCGGCGGTGAAGGCCTGGTTGCAGCCTTGTGTGATCGCAACCTGATCGGGGCGGATCGTGCCGCCATAGGCCGCAGACCACTGCAGCGCGACTTCCGCCCGCAAATCCGGATTGCCCAGAACCGGGCCGTAAAGATGCGCGGCCGGGTCGTTCACCGCCGCTTCGGCCAGCGCCTGGCGCAGGGCCAGCGGCGGCGGGTCCACCGGGGCGGCCTGGCTGACGTTCAGCAGCGGCCGGTCAGCGGTGAAGGTGGCATCGGCCAGCCAGCGGCGCGCCTCCATCACCGGGGGCGGCTCGGTGGCGGCCATGGCGGGGTTCAGGGGATGGGTCATGGCATGGCTCCGCTGTTCAACAGCACATGAGCCTAAAACAAGACGGCACATAGTGGAAGCATCAGGCCCAAATCTGCGGAATGCAGCGAAAAATTCTGCTGATGGAAGGAAAGAGGAGCGGCACCAGAAATTGTGCGCGCAGAGGACCGACTGCGAACGCTCCAGTGGAGCGTTTGCACGGTCCGATTGCCGAAGGGCGCAAGCCCGCAGGCAAGGGGCCATCCACGGGCCTGACCCTGGTAATCCGGCTGCGCCTGCCTGGGCGGGCGCGGAACGCGCCTGCCAAGGGGCAGGCAGGCGCGGCCGGATTTGACGCGGGTCAAATCCGGCAATACTCCAGCGGCAGTCCTGTGCCGACGATTACCCGCTTTCGTCACAACCTATTGCGGTGATTCGAGTAAAATGATACCATATCTTGACTAAATCTTGTTTTGTTCTTACATTACCCGAATCGAGCATCCCCAGCAGGAAAGAGGACAAAGATGGCAAAGAGACCTGGTGAGAGCACTGGCCGGGACGGCGGTATTTTTCAGGAAGTGGGACCGCGCGGCGGGCCGAAGCCCAGTTTCGCCGCAGTTCCGGACAATACCCGTTTGCCGCCAACGACCAAACCTGGCAACGGGTGGAAGCCTTTGGAGCGGACGCCTGACAGTAAACGATGAACGGAAATGAGGTGCGAGTTGCCCACGCTTTGCCTTTGGATTTCGTTCAGGCGATGTGGGGCGGCAAGCGCAGCGCCTTACACTCCCGGATCACCAGCGCGATGATGATGGCACCAAGGGCGGATAGGATCAGCAGGGGGGGCGATGGGGCAAGGGACAAGTGCTGCAGCTGACAGGCGGTGAAGCCCAGCAGAAGTGCGACCGCCGCCGGATGTGCCCAGATCACATGCCGCGCCAGCAGGATCACCATCGCCAGCATCAGCCCGCCATGCGCCAGCAGGCAGAACGTATGGAAATGCCGAGCTTGAATCGGAAAAGCGCGGACCGCCCGTTCCACCCGGCGCGCCATGGAATCACCGGGACCTTGGGCAATCCGGTTGCGGGTCGGCCAGCCGACGAGTGACAGGATGGCGTCGTTCGCAGTCATCGCCAGCCCAAGCCCCGCCAGTGCATTGGCCCCGGCAAGGCTACCCTTGATCAGCAGTGTCGCTAAGAAAAGCTCATGAAGCCAGCGCAAGACGCGAGGCCTTGAAGGCAAAAGTGCAACCAGGGTCAGTCCTTGCCGCGAAACGGTTGGACATATTGCAGCGCCATGTCCCAGGGAAAGAAGATCCACGTGTCCTGGCTGACTTCGGTGATGTAGCTGTCCACCATCGGGCGGCCCGAGGGTTTGGCATAGACCGTGGCGAAATGCGCCTTCGGATAAAGCCGCCGCACCAGTTCCAGCGTTCTGCCAGTATCGACCAGATCATCGATCACCAGAATGCCGGTCCCGTCGCCCATCAGCTCTGCCTGCGGGCTTTTCGTCACGCGCGCCTCAGTCTGGGACTGATGCGAATAGCTTTTCACGCTGATCGTGTCGACCACGCGGATGTCCAGCTCGCGGCTGACGATCATCGCGGGGATCATGCCGCCACGGGTGATGGCCACGACCGCTTTCCAGCTGCCGCCATCCGGGCCGCGCCCGTCCAGCCGCCAGGCCAGCGCCCGGCTGTCGCGGTGAATCTGGTCCCAGCTGACATGAAAGCCTTTTTCATGCGGCAGACGGTCGGTCATGGCAGGCCCCCCTCAGGTCACGGCAATTTTCAGTCCCAGCACGGCAAGCAGGCCGCCAAAGCACCGGTCGATGGACGATTTCAGGCGAAGGTAGAGGCGGCGCGGTGCGGGAAAGGAAAAGATGCGGGCAACGGCAACATTGCAGATCATCTCGTTCAGGAAGACGGCAAGCAGCAATGCGGCCACCACCCAGGGCGCGGTGCCGGGCGGCACGGTGCCCACAAACACCGCGCCGAAGAAGACAGCGGGTTTGGGATTGGCAAGCTGGGTGGTGATGCCAAGGCGCAGCGCGGACAGCGCGCCTTGCGGCGTGGCACCTTCTGCCGTCATCGCCAGCGGTTCATCGGCATGACGCCACATTTTCCAGGCCAGAGAACACAGGAACGCGCCGCCCGCGATCTTGAAGCCCCAAAGCAGGGCAGGGGCCGCCTTGAACAACAGCGCCAGCCCGAACAGGGCCGCGCAGGCCCAGACCAGTGCCCCGATGCCAAGCCCTGCCGCCAGAAAGATGCCGCTGCGCAGCCCCTGCGTCACACCCGTGCGCGCCGCCATCAGAATGGCGGGGCCGGGACTGGCCGCCGCAAGGAAATGCATCGCCCAGGCGGCAGTGAAACCTGCGAGTGTCACTGACCGCTGTCCTTGCGGCCTGTCACCACATCGATATCGGGCGCATCCACCGCCTTCATGCCGACCACGTGATATCCTGCGTCCACATGCAGCACCTCGCCCGTGGTGCCCGACCCCAGATCGGACAGAAGATAAAGCGCGGCCTTGCCCACCTCTTCCTGGGTCACGTTGCGGCGCAGGGGCGAATTCAGCTCGTTCCACTTCATGATATAGCGGAAATCGCCGATGCCGCTGGCGGCCAGCGTCTTGATCGGGCCTGCGGAAATGGCGTTCACCCGGATGCCGTCGCGGCCCAGGTCTTCGGCGATGTACTTGACGCTGGTTTCCAGCGCGGACTTGGCCAGACCCATGACATTGTAATGCGGCATGACCTTTTCCGCGCCGTAATAGGTCAGCGTCAGCAGGCTGCCGCCCCGGGGCATCATCGCGGCGGCATGCCGGCACACGGCGGTAAAGCTGTAGACGGAAATGTCCATCGTCATGCGGAAGTTGGCAGCACTGGTATCCACATAGCGGCCACGCAGTTCGGTCTTGTCGGAAAAGCCGATGGCATGGACCACGAAATCAAGACTGCCCCAGACAGACCCGATATGATCGAACAGCGCCTCGAGCGAGGGCGCGTCGGCCACGTCGCACTCCACCATCTCGGTCATGCCGATCGAGGCGGCAAGCGGCTCGACCCGTTTTTTCAGGGCTTCGCCCTGATAGGAAAAGGCCAGCGTCGCACCGGCATCGGCGCAGCACCTGGCAATGCCCCAGGCGATGGATTTGTCGTTGGCAAGGCCCATGATCAGGCCGCGCTTGCCGTGCAAAAGCCCCGTTGACATTTCTTGTCCCTCGCCCACCCTTTTCATTGACCGTGAGGTGTAGGCGATCCACCCGGCTGCATCAAGGGCGGGACAGGGGGGCAGGCGTGCCCCGCAGAAAAGGACGATCATGGACAGAACCGGCATCTTCGCGGGGGACGACCCCTTTGCCATCGCCCGCACCTGGCTGGCCGAGGCGGAACCCAGCGAACCGAACGACCCCAATGCCATCGCGCTGGCGACGGTGGATGCGGCGGGCCTTCCGAATGTGCGGATGGTGCTGCTGAAGGATATCGAAGCCGATGCCTTCGTGTTTTACACCAACTACACCAGCCGCAAGGGGCAGGAGATTGAGCGGTCGGGCAAGGCGGCCTTCGTGCTGCACTGGAAATCCCTGCGCCGCCAGATCCGGGTGCGGGGTGTGACCGAACGGGAAGAGGGGCCGAAGGCCGATGAATACTATGCGTCGCGGTCGCTGAAAAGCCGTCTGGGGGCCTGGGCCTCGGCGCAGTCGCAGCCGCTTTCGTCGCGCGCGGCACTTATGGCGGATGTGGCAAGGATCACCGCGATCCATGGCACCAACCCGGCCCGGCCTGCTTTTTGGGGGGGCATCCGGATCCGGCCCCTGGAAATCGAGTTCTGGGCCGACGGGGCCTTCCGGCTGCATGACAGGTTCCGCTGGTCGCGCAGCGGGACGGCAGAGGATTGGACCATTCTGCGCCTGAACCCGTGACCGGCGGATTGCGGCTGGCGGGCGGTCACCTCTGCGCGGCCGTGCCTGACAAGGCCGCAGGGGTGACGGCGGCCCGCCGCCGGCACGGGCATGTCCGGGGCGCGGGAAGACCGGATCGCCTGTCAATGCCCGAACCGCCGGATGTAACGCAGGGCAAGGTCAAGCGGCCCGATCCCGCGACGGGTCCTGCTTCATCGCATCAGACGGAACCGGGTCAGGCATCGGCTTGTCCACCGGCATGCTGCGGCAACGGGGATTTGACAGGGCAAGGGATTCGGGTTTGCAAATGCCTGCGGACGGTACCAAGATGCAGGGGCGTGCGCCGGGGGGCAGCACCGGTCCGGATTTGCCGGGCGTCAACCCGGCGGTGCGCCCGGCGACAGGGGTGTCGGCGGCAGGCGGGGCCGCAAGGCGGTGCAGGTGAGTGATGCGGAACGGCTGTGCGACAGGGGCCTTGATCGCGGCATTATGCGCCGGACTGTGCGCCACTTCCGCCCTGGCCGACTGCGCCCCCGGTGTCGTCGATATCCGGGGTGGGTTCGGGCAGGCGCGCTTTACTGTCGATGTGGCCGATACCGGCGCAGAGCGCGCCCTTGGCCTGATGTTCCGCGAGTCGCTGCCAAAGTCCGCCGGGATGCTGTTCGTCTATGACACACCGCAGCGGGCAAGTTTCTGGATGAAGAACACGCTGATTCCCCTCGACATGATCTTCGCCGATGCGTCGGGTCGGGTGACGCGGGTGCACAGCAATGCCATGCCGCAGGACCTGACGCCGATCGACGGCGGCGAGGGGGTGGCAGCGGTGCTGGAAATCAACGGCGGCCTTGCGGAAAAGCTGGGGATCGGTCCGGGGGACGAGCTTCGTCACCCCGCACTTGACGCCCGTGTTGCGGCATGGCCCTGCGATTAGCCGCTTTCCAAGCCGCCGCAAGGCCGCTAGGAAGACAGCCGTCGGAGTGTAGCGCAGCCTGGTAGCGCATCTGGTTTGGGACCAGAGGGCCGGGGGTTCGAATCCCTCCACTCCGACCAATTCCATCCGCGAGCCTTGCCTGCCATCGCAAACGCGGCACCCGGAATGTCCGCAACGTTCTCCAATACCTGAAGCGCACCGGCAACCGCTGGTGCAAGCCTGTGGTCGTTTCATGCAGGATCGATGGAAACCCCTGCACCACATGCCAGAACAGGGTGACGGGTGCGGCGGTGCCGGGTCAACGCGCCTTATACCGCTGCAACGGGTTCGCAAAGCAACGACGGAAGGATTGTCAAATGACAGCAAGAGCCACAGTATTCGGCGTCATCCTCGCCTGCCTCGGATCGGCGGCAGCCGCGCAGGACAGCGGGGGTTTCACCCTTCGGGCATTTGGGGGGCTGTCCGATCTTCAGGGAACCGACGTTTCCTTGCGTGGAATAACCTCGGCGATCTCCTTCTCATCAAGCGCGATCGCAGGCGGGGCCGTGGGCTACGATTATCCTGACAGTCCCTGGCGGTCCGAGGTTGAGTTTGTCTACAGGTCCAGCGAGGCCAGCGGCAAACTGTCCGGTGACTATGCCAGCACGTCCATCATGCTGAACGGACGCTACAGCTTTCCCGTAAGCGGGCCAGTCAGGCCCTATGTCGGTGCCGGCATTGGTTTCATCACAGAGATCGACTTCGACGTGACCTCACAGCCGAACGCGGGACAGTATAACGACCGGGGCGGTCTGGCCGGCCAGATCATGTTGGGCGCGGACTGGTCCCTGAATGAAACATGGACGCTTTTCGGTGAGGCGCGTTACTTCACAACGGCAGACACCCCGACACTGACGAACAGCGCCGGCAACACGTTGAAGGCAAGCTACCGCAGCACTGACCTTGTTGCCGGTGTGATCTTCAATTTCTAGGCCGCGGCACGCCGCAAGCCCAGGCGCGGATGGGGATCTGCCTCAGGCGTGCGGACGAAATCGCCGTTGCATCCCCGGCCGGATCGATCAGGTCGGGGCAAGGACGGGGCAGGGACGGGTACAGTCTTGCCGTCCTGTCGGGTGCGGCGACGATCATCTTCGACAGGCGGGTATCGCTTTTCATCTGCCCGGCACCCGGCATTGCACAGGGCCGCGACTGCTGCCGCAGGGTGCCGTCAAGGGTTGCCGCCAGGCAAATCGCGGTTTGCCTGCCGGACCCTGCCAAGGACAAAGACCGGTCGGTTGCCTTTTCCCGGCACGCTTGCGTTCCGCGACAGGTCAGTCAAACCACCCGGCGCTCATCCGTCGGTGCTGCCGTGCCGACGGCCAGATCGCGCGCGCTGCGTTCGGCATCTTTGATGCCGCGCTCTGTCATGGCAGCGCGCAAAGCAGCCCGGTTCGTGCGGCTGACCGGCACAGTCAGCCCGGTGACAAGTTTGCACATCACGCCGGACCCCTGGCCTTCAAGCGAGTCCACATGTTTCAGTGCAACCCAATGCGACCGGTGAACAACCATTCCGGGAATGATCCGCACCGCAGAAACCGCACGGCTGAAGGACATCAGGATCAGCGTGTTGCCTTTCGTCGTGTAGACGCGCAGGTAATGCAGCTCTGCCGAAAGGGCCACGATATCACGGCCAAGGGTGACCGGTATCCGGGCAAGAAGCTCGACCAGGTCAGGGTTGACCTTTTCGGTGTCCGCCCCGGCCGGGCCCGGGGGCCCTGACCGGTCCTGCTCTGGCTGCTCTGGCTGCTCTGGCCGGGCGGTCTGTTGCGGGGACAGCATCAGCAATCGGGGGGCATTCAGCAGGACCCAGAACAGAATCACCTGCCCGCCGCTGGACCGGAATTCACTGAAGAACTCTGCAAGCGTGGCGGCATCGCCCCCAAGGTTGGATGCGGGAAGCTGGAGCAATCGTTCCAGCACAAGAAGGGACAGCGTCGCAAAGATCAGCGCGCCGATGACGCCTCCTGCCACAACAAGCAGGAGAGGGGGCAGTTTCGCCGCCACACGAAACCGGCCAAGAAGGATCTGGACAGTTTCAAGAATCACGATTGCCAGGGCAGCATGGGCGAACCAGAAGACAAGGCGCTCGATGAAGCTGAGGTCCTGGGATGCGGAAGGATTGAGCAAGGTGATCCCGATGGCCAAAGCCGCGCCGGACGCGAAAAGATAGCCTACCCAGGATGTGCGGGGGTCGATCCTGGGTCCCATGGAGGCAAGCGCTTCGGACAAGGATTGTTTCTTCACCTGTGATTCGCTTTCTTTCCGTTCCGGTCACGCACTGTCGGACGACGACGCCCCCAGGGCAACCGCAATGCATGAGTGGCGCAATAGGGCTGACCGGATCGCCCGGCAAGGACCGATGGCGCTTGAACGGCTATTTTCACAGGCCGCCACGCGGGATGGCAGGCCGGACACTTGAGGCTCCCGACCAAGGCGGCGCGACAGGGTGCCGGGTGGATTGCAGACTCCGGCGATTGCAGCCCGACCCCGCGCCAAAGGCGGCGTTGCCCGTGGACAGTGGCACGCCCCCGGCGACAGCAGCGATTCGCCGGCAAGACCGCCGCACGCCCCCGCAACAGCGGTGCCCTTTTCCAGGCAATCGGGCCAGACAACCGCCTGGGCCAGACCCCGGGCGGCGCTTTGCGTCTGCCGTCACACGGCCCGATCAGGCCAGATCGAACCGGTCAAGGTTCATCACCTTGGTCCAGGCCGCCACGAAGGCCTGCACGAAGGCCCCCTCGGCCGTCTTTGCCGCATAGACCTCGGACAAGGCGCGCAGCTGCGAGTTCGATCCGAACACCAGGTCCACCCGCGTTGCGATCCACTTCAGCGCACCCGTGGTCCGGTCGCGGCCTTCGAATTCGGCGGCTGCGGCAGAGGTGGGTGTCCAGACCGTGCCCATGTCCAGCAGGTTCACGAAGAAGTCGTTGGTCAGCGTTCCGGGCCGCCGGGTGAACACCCCGTGTTTGGACTGGCCGGTATTGGCGTTCAGCACGCGCAGGCCGCCCAGCAGCACGGTCATCTCCGGGGCGGTCAGGGTCAGCAGCTGTGCGCGGTCCACCAGAAGCTCTTCTGCCGACACCGTATAGGTGGTCTTGAGGTGGTTGCGGAAGCCGTCTGCGGTTGGCTCCAGCACCGCAAAGGATTCGACATCCGTCTGTTCCTGCGTCGCATC
Source organism: Rhodobacter sp. (assembly GCA_020250175.1). GTDB lineage: Bacteria > Pseudomonadota > Alphaproteobacteria > Rhodobacterales > Rhodobacteraceae > Aliitabrizicola. Next base: position 50,583 of record JADCEN010000020.1, on the reverse strand, counting down.
GGCCCGACCCGGGGTAAAGGGAACCTCCACCGCATGTCCCGCCGCTTTCGCCGCCTGTTCCACCCCGACACAGCCGCCCAGCACGATCAGATCGGCCAGCGACACCCGTTTGGTTCCGGTCTGCGCGGCGTTGAAGGCGGTCTGAACACCTTCCAGCACCGACAGCACCTTGTCCAGCCGGGCCGGTTCATTCACCGCCCAGTCCTTTTGCGGGGCAAGGCGGATGCGCGCGCCGTTGGCACCGCCGCGCTTGTCTGACCCGCGGAAGGTCGAGGCCGAGGCCCAGGCCGTGGCGACAAGCTCTGACACCGTCAGGCCCGAGGCCGCGATCTGATCCTTCAGCACGCCGATATCCGCCGCAGTGATCAGATCGTGGGTCACCTCGGGGATCGGATCCTGCCAGATCAGCACTTCGGACGGAACCAGCGGCCCCAGATAGCGCTGGCGCGGACCCATGTCGCGGTGCGTCAGCTTGAACCAGGCACGCGCGAAGGCATCGGCGAACTGATCGGGGTTTTCGTGGAAGCGCTTTGATATCGGCGCATAGGCCGGGTCCATCTTCAGCGCCAGATCGGTGGTGAACATCACCGGCGCATGGCGGCGGGCCGGATCATGCGCGTCGGGCACCAGCCCGGCGGCATCCGCCGTGGCGGGAACCCACTGCGTCGCCCCGGCCGGGCTTTTCGTTTTCACCCAGTCGTAACCGAAGAGGTTGTCGAAATAGTTGTTGTCCCATTTCACCGGGTTGGTCGTCCAGGCCCCTTCAAGGCCGCTGGTGATCGTGCTGGCCCCGTTGCCGGTGCCAAAGCTGTTTTTCCAGCCCAGACCCTGTTCCTCGATCGGTGCCCCTTCCGGTTCCGGCCCGACATAGACCGATGGATCGGCGGCCCCATGCGCCTTGCCGAAAGTATGGCCGCCGGCAATCAGCGCCACGGTTTCCTCGTCATTCATCGCCATGCGCGCAAAGGTTTCGCGGATGTCGCGGGCCGAGGCCAGCGGATCAGGATTGCCGTTCGGGCCTTCGGGGTTGACGTAGATCAGGCCCATCTGCACGGCGGCCAGCGGGTTTTCCAGCTGGCGGTCACCGGCATAGCGCTTGTCGTCCAGCCAGGTGTCTTCCATGCCCCAGTAGATGTCTTCTTCCGGTTCCCAGACATCCGCCCGCCCGCCGCCGAAGCCAAAGGTCTTGAACCCCATCGAGTCCAGCGCGCAATTGCCGACCATCACCATCAGGTCGGCCCAGGAAATCTGGTTGCCATATTTCTGCTTGATCGGCCACAGCAGGCGGCGCGCCTTGTCAAGGTTGCCGTTGTCGGGCCAGCTGTTAAGCGGCGCAAACCGCTGCGATCCGGCACCCGCACCGCCACGCCCGTCGCCGGTGCGGTAGGTGCCGGCGCTGTGCCAGGCCATGCGGATGAAGAACGGCCCGTAATGGCCGTAATCAGCCGGCCACCAATCCTGCGAAGTGGTCATCAGCGCATGGATGTCCTTCTGCAGCGCCTCAAGATCCAGTTTCCTGAATTCTTCGGCATAGCTGAAGTCAGCGCCCATCGGGTTCGACAGGGCCGAATGCTGATGCAGCATCTTCAGGTTCAACTGGTTCGGCCACCAGTCGCGGTTCGATCTGATCGCGGCCGAGGCCAGGGTGCTGGCCCCGTGAACAACCGGGCACTTGCCTGCGGTCGCGCTGTCATTTCCATCCATCTGTATTCTCCGGTTCTGGCAACTGATCTTAGTTCGGTGCTGCGCGGTGAGCGCCGGAAGGATTTTGGCCGCGCCCGCGCGGGTACAGAGCGGCCCGGCCTACAACTCGCTTGGTGTTCTGTAGCAAGGAGCAGCCATCAGTTTAAGTTGAATCTGCTGATTGCGACGATAAGCTGCAGTTATGATGAACCTGACCCTCAAGCAGGTGCGCCATGTCGATGCCCTGGCGCGCGGGCGACTGGGCGCAGGGCCGCTTTCGCCTGCCGCCGGGGGATGATGCCGGGTTCATCACGGCCCCGGAGGGCTGACCAGCCGCAGACCGGACACTGCGCCGGGAGAGCCGCCGGAAAGTCAGGGAGTGGTCTGGCCGGGGAGGGGTCCGGGGCAGCCGCAGGTCAGTGGTGCCCGCGGTGGGACATGACTCGGGGCATTTGAAATCAAGGGGTTGGCGGCGCGAGTTTACTTTTTGGTAAGGTGTTGCGCAGTAGTCTGCCGGTTGGTTCCGCAGTCGCGTTTACAGCCCGAGCATGCGCAGGAACGGCGTGATCCAGCCGAACCATTCTGGAAAACTTGCCGCCAGAGAAGTGAGGACCGCTGCCTTGTTGAGGAAGATGTCGGCTGCCGCAGCGGCCACACCTTTCAGCGCCAGTTTCCGGGTCTCCTCAACAAGATCGCCGACCTGCTTCAAAGCCCCACGTCCCACCGCTTTGACGGCACGCAGGGCGACGTGAGCCAAGGCCGAGAGGACATTGCCGAACGACGCGAACAGCCCGCGCGCCGCAAGTGCATCCTCGGGGGCTTCCCACGCAGATTGTTCCAGCATCTGCAATTGTTCGGGGATTTCTGCGGCAATCGCGTCGCGGTCGAAAAGGTCGCCGATGATTTCATCGATCCGGGGCAGGGCCCCGGCAAGACGGGCGGGCGAGGGAACCTCGGGGATTTCGATCCGGCGGTAGTCCCGCCATTCGGGAAAGCGCTCCAGAAACAGGGCGACGGCGGCCGCAAATGCCGCAATCTCGGCCGCATCGGCATCGCCCAGACTGTCGCTGGCCGCAGCGGCAAGGCGCGTGATCCGGCTACCGTGAAGCCCAAGCGCGATGGCGTTCAGCGCCGCGTAGTCGGCCCCGAGCGCCGAGTCGAAGCGGTCCAGCGCGCGGGACAAGGTCGGCATCTGATTGTCGAGCCGGGGCCGCAATCGCGTCAGATCGGCGAGATAGTCGCGCAAGGCGGCCCAGGCCTGCCGGGCGAGGAGGCGGGCCTGGTCGCCAAGCCCATCGCCCGGCAGGGCCGGGCGAAGCTCGCCATCGACCTCGACCACCTGCAGAGGTGCCGGTTGCGGGGCTGGAACCTCAGGCTCCGCCTGCCCGATGGGCTGGGGAGGTGCTCCATCCGGTCTCGCGCTCGGGGTATAGGGTTCCGGCCAGGGCGGCAGGGTGTTGAGGTAGGCAAGGGTTTCGCGGGCGCGATCTTTGTGCATCTTGATCCCGGCCAGTCGGGCGAGGGTGCCGTCAGCCCTGGTGGCGGGGGTGTCGTCGAAGCGCAGGCCAGGTGGATCGTTGGTGCCGAGTTTGGCAAGACCCCGGATCGGGCGCAGGTCGGCCACCTGGCAGCCGACCAGCGCAAGTTGCCTCAGGTCGGCCAGTCCGGCGAGGGGGGCAAGGTCGCTGACGGCGGTTCGGTTGAGCCAGAGCCATTGCAGCTTGGTGAGGGCGGCGAGGGGGGCGAGATGGCTGACGGCTGTCCGGCTGAGGGTTAGCGTTCGCAGCGCGGTGAGGGCGGCGAGGGGAGCAAGGTCGCGGACAGCGGTCTGGTTGAGGGTGAGCGTTTGCAGCTCGGTGAGGGCGGCGAGGGGGACAAGGTTGCTGACGGCGGTCTGGTCGAGGGTGAGCCAACCCAGCGCGGTGAGGGTGGCGAGGGGGGCAAGGTCGCTGACGGCGGTCTGGTCGAGCCGGAGCACTTGCAGTGCGGTGAGGGTGGCGATGTTCTGCGGGATCCGGTCCAGCGCGCGGTAGTGCACATCGCTCAGGTCAAGGGTGGTTGCCCTGGCCCGTTTCACCCGCCGGATTTCCTTTACCGCCGCCTCAAAGGCCTTTTCCGCCGCGCTGTTCGCCAAGGGGTCGCTCCTGTCTGTCCCCAGACAGAGTGACCTGCCCGCGGGCGGCGATCAACCCCGGCGTTTCCGGCTTGACGCCCAAGGGCCAACCGACTATTCCGCCCTGCACGCGCGGTGGTAGCTCAGTTGGTTAGAGTACCGGCCTGTCACGCCGGGGGTCGCGGGTTCGAGCCCCGTCCACCGCGCCACCTGCCAGACGCGGCGCTTGCGCCGACATCCTTGCCAAGGCTGCCCCCGGTCAAAGCCCTTCGCTTCGGTCAGCGCCGTTGACGGCTTTCGTACCGCGCTGGCGCCCAAGCGTCGGCTGCCGCCGTTTCCCGCTTGACGCCCCCGACGCGGGCTTGTATCCGCCCTGCCACGCGCGGTGGTAGCTCAGTCGGTTAGAGTACCGGCCTGTCACGCCGGGGGTCGCGGGTTCGAGCCCCGTCCACCGCGCCATATTCTGCGAACAGCAGCCAAAGCGGCCAGCCCTGACCCTGTGGCAGGCGCGGTGCCCGCTGCGCCCCTGGTGCCGGTGATCATCCTGACTGCTCGCGGTCCGGCGTCGCTGACCACCAGCGGATGCCCTTGCGGACCCTGGCGACATTCTGCGTCGTGCCGGGCGCGTGACGCCGGTCGTTATCCTTGCCAAGGCTGATCAGCGGGGCACCCGTGGCTGCGTTCGGGGCGGCCCCGGTCTTTGGCCAGGGGCTAAGGCCGGATCGTTGGAAATCCGCGCGAAGCGCCGCACCCTGCGCAGACGGTCCGGTGCCTGCACAAGGGCGGCGTCAGTCCGGGCGGGGGGATCATGTCGGCCTCGCTCCGCAGTCCGGACAGGGCCCGGACAGGCAACTGGCCCCTGTGCAGAACGCGCGCCATGCGCTAGGACAGCGCCCGAGTCGCAACGGGGGGGAAAGGGATGATCCGGTCGGTTCTTCAGTGTCTGGTCTGCGCGGGGTTGCCCTTTGCCGCGCTGGCCCAGCCGATGACGGGCAAGGCGGTGGCCCCGCTGCTGTTTGCCGCGACGGGTGCCGAGGTGGAATTGCTGCCTGCCCCCTTCCTTCCGCCGGATCAGGCAGAGCTGCTGAAGACCGTGGGTGTGTCGCAGCCCTATTACGGGGCAATTGCGGTATCCCCCGACGAAGGGATCATGGTTGAGGCGACCGTTGCCGCCGCCAATCACCATTCGACCGAGGCTGCATCAACCGCGGCCCTTGCGGCCTGCGAGGCCAGGCGCAAAGGGGCGGCACCCTGCGCCGTGGTGGCCCTGATCCGGCCGGCAGGCTGGAAAGAGCAACCCTTCCAGCTGTCGGCGACTGCTACGGCGGAATTTGCCGGATACACCAAAATCCGTCGCGACAAGGCCTTTGCCGTATCACCGACGACCGGGGCCTGGGGCATGGCCAAGGGCCGGGATGCCGCCGTCAAGGCCGTGGCCGATTGTGCGGGCAAAGAGGTGGCCGCTGCGGACTGTGTTGTGGTCCTGCAGGACTGACGGCCGGGCGAGGGCGGCAAATTGCCACTGGCAGATCTGTCCGCTTGATCAATATCAAGGCAAATCATTGGCCTATGGCCGACAGGGGTCCGGGGCCGCATATGCGCAGCGGGGCCGCATGGGGACCGGAGAAACAGATGGATTACGGCCTGGCACTTGATACGGCGCTGAACCGGCTGCATGACGAAGGGCGCTACCGCACCTTCATCGATATCGAACGGTGCCGGGGGGCCTATCCCGAGGCGGTCTGGCGCAGGCCGGACGGGACCGAGCGGACCATTACCGTCTGGTGCGGCAACGACTATCTTGGCATGGGGCAGCACCCGGCAGTGCTGGCCGCAATGCACGGGGCGCTGGACGCGGCCGGGGCCGGGTCCGGGGGCACGCGCAACATTTCCGGCACCACCGTCTATCACAAGGCGCTGGAAGCCGAACTCGCCGATCTGCACGGGAAAGAGGCGGCGCTGGTCTTTACCTCGGCCTATGTTGCCAATGATTCCACCCTGTCGACGCTGCGGGCGATCTTCCCGGGGCTGATCATCTATTCCGATGCGCTGAACCATGCCTCGATGATCGAGGGCGTGCGGCGCGGCGGGGGCGACAAGCGCATCTTCCGTCACAATGATCTGGCGCATCTGCGCGCGCTGCTGGCGGCGGATGATCCGGCGGCACCCAAGCTGATTGCTTTTGAATCGATCTATTCGATGGATGGCGATTTCGGCCCGATTTCGGGCATCTGCGATCTGGCCGCCGAGTTTGGTGCCCTGACCTATATCGATGAGGTACACGCGGTGGGCATGTACGGGCCGCGCGGGGCGGGCGTGGCCGAACGGGACGGCCAGATGGGCCGGATCGACATCATCAACGGCACGCTGGCCAAGGCTTATGGGGTGATGGGGGGCTACATCGCCGCCAGTGCCCGGCTGGTGGATGCCGTGCGCAGCTATGCGCCGGGGTTCATCTTCACCACCTCGTTGCCCCCGGCGATTGCAGCCGGTGCGGCTGCATCCGTGCGGCACCTGAAATCCGATGGCACGCTGCGCGAGGCGCAGCAATTGCACGCCCGGATGCTGAAGCTGCGTCTGAAAGCCCTGGGCCTGCCGATCATCGACCACGGCTCGCACATCGTGCCGCTGCATGTGGGCGATCCGGTGCATTGCAAGATGTTGTCCGACACGCTGCTGGAGACATCCGGACTTTATGTTCAGCCGATCAACTTTCCCACCGTGCCGCGTGGCACCGAGAGGCTGCGCTTCACCCCGTCGCCCGTGCATGACGCCGGGCGAATCGAGGTGCTTGTTAACGCTTTGGACAGACTTTGGGGACAATGTGTGCTGAATCGCGCCGAGCGTGCCGCCTGATCCTTTGTACGGATGCAAGGCCCCTTGTCCTGTGCTACGCTTTGCGGAATAGCGATGACGCGAGTCGGGCAAACCGACTCGTGCGGTGTTGGTGCGGCGGGGCAGGTACGCATGATCGGGCGCAGGGCACAGCCTTCGGCGGCAGTGGTCGACAAGCCGAAAGGCTTTGACGACTTCGAGCTGCGCCTTGGCGATGTCATGCGCGGGGAACGCGCAACGCTTGGGCGGTCACTTCTGGATGTTCAGCGCGAGTTGAAGATCAAGGCCACCTATATTGCGGCGATCGAGAATTGCGATGTTTCGGCTTTCGAATGCCAGGGCTTCATCTCCGGTTATGTCCGCGGTTACGCGCGCTATCTTGGGATGGACGCGGAATGGGCCTATGCAAAGTTCTGTGCGGAAACGGGGTTTGCATCCGCGCATGGCCTGGCAAGCACTGCCCCGGCACCGCACATGCCGCGCACAATCGCATCCGCTGCCAGAAACCGGTCCACGCTGAGAGATCCCTTTGCTGACCCGAAGGCGACCTTCATTCCGCAGGGCCAAAGCCTGTGGTCGCGGTTCGATCCGGGTGCGGCAGGATCGATTCTTGTCCTGGTCGCGCTGATCGGGTCAATCGGCTACGGCGGCTGGTCGGTGTTGCAGGAAGTGCAGCGCGTGCGGCTTGCCCCGGTTGATCAGGCCCCCGTGGTGGTGGCCGAGATTGATCCGCTGGGCGATGTCAGCCGCGAGGCACCGCAGAGCCTGCCGGCACCCGCTGGTGCCGCAGATACCTCGTCAGGCGAAGACCCGGTTCTGGCCGGGGCGCAGGGCTATGACCGGCTGTACCGTCCGCAGGCGCTGGATGTGCCGGTGATCGTGGCCCGCGACGGCCCGATTGCCGGGATCGACCCGCGCACGGGCGATGCCCCGGGCAGAGATGCCGAAGTCGCGATCACCGCCGATTTCGGCCAGGGACCAACCCCGCAGGATGGCCTTGTCCAGGTGGTTGAGGCCGTTGCGCCAACGGTGGAACTGCTGGCCGTACGCCCGTCCTGGGTGCGGGTGCAGTCTGCCGATGGAACGGTGCTGTTCGAGAAGATCCTCGATGCGGGCGAACGCTATATCGTGCCGCAGATGGAAGCACCGGCGGTGCTGCGGGCGGGCAATTCCGGGTCTGTCTATTTCGCCGTCAACGGCCAGACCTATGGTCCGGCCGCCGCCGGGGCGCAGGTGGTGAAGAACGTCGCACTGTCGCCCGAGGCGCTGACCGCCAGCTATCAGCTTGCCGATCTGTCGGTCGACCCCGATCTGGCCGCCATCGTGGCCATGGCCGAACCGGCAGCCGAAGCGACAGCCGGGGCGAGCCTGCTTCCCATCCCCGACTGAGGGCCGCGCAGCAGCGCCGCGCCGTGGCGGTTGCCCAATGGTGCGCCGACGTCTATCTTGCGGCGTGATCCCGGACCCTGAAAGGCCGCCCATGCCGCACAACCCCATTCGCCCATGGCGCAACATTGAGCGGCGCAGATCGCGCCGGATCATGGTCGGGCGCGTGGCCGTGGGGGGGGATGCGCCGATTTCGGTGCAGACAATGACCAACACACTGACCACCGATGTGGCTGCCACAATCGCGCAGGTGCAGCGCTGTGCGGTGGCCGGTGCCGACATTGTCCGCATCTCCACACCCGACCGCGAGTCGACGCAGGCGCTGAAGGCGATCATCGCCGAAAGCCCTGTGCCGATCGTTGCGGACATTCATTTCCACTACAAGCGTGCCATCGAGGCCGCCGAGGCCGGTGCCGCCTGCCTGCGGATCAATCCGGGCAACATTGGCGATGCCGCGCGCGTGCGCGAGGTGATAAGGGCTGCAAAGGATCACGGCTGTTCGATCCGCATCGGGGTCAATGCCGGATCGCTGGAAAAGCACTTGCTGGAGAGGTACGGCGAGCCCTGCCCCGAGGCGATGGTGGAAAGCGGGTTGGACCATATCCGCATCCTGCAGGACAATGATTTCCACGAATTCAAGATCAGCGTGAAAGCCTCTGACGTGTTTCTGGCGGCAGCCGCCTATCAGCAACTGGCCGATGCCACCGATGCCCCGATCCATCTGGGAATCACCGAGGCGGGCGGGATGCTGTCCGGCACGGTGAAATCGGCCATCGGTCTGGGCAACCTGCTGTGGATGGGCATCGGCGACACGATCCGTGTCTCGCTGTCCGCCGACCCGGTGGAAGAGGTCAAGGTCGGCTTCGAGATACTGAAGTCGCTGGGCCTGCGGCACCGGGGCGTCACGATCATTTCCTGCCCGTCCTGCGCGCGGCAGGGCTTTGACGTGATCCGGACGGTTGCGGCGCTGGAGGAACGTCTGTCGCATATCACCACATCGATGAGCCTGAGCATCATCGGCTGCGTGGTGAACGGGCCGGGCGAGGCGCTGATGACCGACATCGGCTTTACCGGCGGCGGGGCCGGGTCCGGCATGGTCTATCTGGCGGGCAAGCAAAGCCACAAGCTGGGCAATGACCGGATGATCGATCATATCGTCGAACTGGTCGAGGCTAAGGCGGCAGAGCTTGAGGCCAAGACCGCGTCCGAAGCGGCAGAGTGACCGTCAGCCTTCGCGCTGCGCCTGCACGATCTCGCGCATGCCGTCCAGCGGAACATAACCGCGCACCATCGTGTCATTGATCACGAAGGTCGGCGTGCCGTTGATCTGCAGCTGTTCACCCAAGGCACGATTGGCGGCGATGACGGCGGCAACCTCGTCGCTGTCCATCCTGGCCAGGATGCTGGCGGGGTCCAGGCCAAGGTCGCGGGCCAGCTTGCCCAGTGTGTCCGGCGTCGGATCACCGCGCATCCGGATCAGCGCGTCATGCGCCTTATCATACAGCGCATCCCCCCCAACCTGGCGCACCGCAATGGCGAAACGGGCAGAAATCAGCGACTCTTCGCCCAGGATCGGATATTCCTTGACGACAAAGCGGATGTTGCCGTCTGATTTCACCAGTTCCGCCACCTCGTCATAGGCTTTGCGGCAGTATCCGCAGCGGTAATCGGTGAACTCCACCACCGTGATGTCGCCCTCGGGATTGCCGCCGACCCAGCTTGCCGGATCGTTGAAAATCTCGGCGGCGTGCTTCTGCAGCAGGGCGGCATCGTTCTGCGCCTCCAGTTCGGCCTGCCGGGCAGTCAGCACATCCATCGCCTCGATCAGAACTTCCGGATTTTCCAGCAGATAGGCCTTCACCTCGGCCCGGAAGCTTTCCCGTTCAGCGGGGGTCATGTCTGTCAGGTCGGCCCTGGCCGGGACTGCACAGGACAGGGCCAGCACAAGGCTGGCGGCGATCAGTCGGGTCATGGCATGCTCCCTCGGGTTTTGCGCAGCATCGCAGATCGTGGCGCGGGGGCAAGGCAGGCTGCGCACATGAGGCGGGCCTGCGCGGAATTGTGATCCGCTCCGGCGGGCATCTGGCCGGTGGACTTCGCGTCCCTGCGCGGGAATACTGTGCGCCGGGCAGGGAATGGCGCATGATGCGGATGATCGTGGCAGCGGTGGTGGCGGTCTGGGCGGTGCTGGGCAGTGCCCTGGCCCAGGACCTGACGGCGCTGGCCCGGCTTGACCCGCAATCGTCATCCATCGGCGACACGGGCGATGGGATTGCCGTTTCGCTGGCCCTGTCGCAGCCGGTGCCCTGGCGGCTGCGGGTGCTGGATGCGCCGCCCCGGCTGGTGCTGGATGTGCGCGAGGTGGATTGGACCGGCATCGCAGAGGTTCCGCGCGCCTCAGTGCGCGTGACCGGCCTGCGCGCCGGCGTCTTTCGCCCCGGCTGGTCGCGGCTGGTGATGGAGATGAACGGACCCTTCCTGGTGGATCAGGCCGAAATGCGCACCGACGCCGGATCAGTGCGGCTGGCGCTTCGGCTGGAACCTGCGTCACCGGCGGATTTTGCCGCAAAGGCCGCCCGGCCCGAACCCGCAGAGTGGGCCGCCCCAAAGGCGTCCGACCTGCCCGCGCCGGAACGGCGCGGCGACGGTCCGGTTGTGGTGGTGCTGGACCCAGGCCATGGCGGGATCGATCCGGGGGCCGAGCGCGCCGGGCTGTCCGAGGCGGACCTGATGCTGACCTTCGCGCGGGAGTTGAAGGAAACCCTGCTGCGCAGTGGCGGCTTTACCGTGGTGCTGACACGGAACGAGGATGTTTTCGTGCCGCTGGAAACCCGCATTTCCATCGCCCGCGCGGCAGGTGCCACGGCGTTCCTGTCGCTGCACGCCGACGCGCTGGCCGAAGGCGAGGCGGTGGGGGCTACCATCTATACCCTGGCTGCCGAGGCCAGCGATGCGGCAGCCGCCACGCTGGCCGAACGGCATGACCGGGATGATCTGCTGTCCGGGGTCGACCTGACCGGCCAGGATGATCTGGTGGCCGAGGTGCTGATGGACATGGCCCGTACCGAAACCCTGCCGCGCACCCGAAGTCTGGCAGAGACCCTGCGCGCCGCGATTGATGCGGAAGGGTTGAAGATGCATCGCATTCCGCTGCAGCAGGCCGGATTTTCCGTGCTGAAGTCGCCGGAAGTCCCTTCGGTGCTGATCGAGCTTGGCTTCATGTCCAGCCCGGGCGATCTGGACCGGCTGCGCGACAGCGTCTGGCGGGCCCGGATGGCGCAGGCAATAGCGGCAGGTCTGCAATCCTGGTCGGTCGCCGATGCGGCCCGGCAGCAGTTGCGCCGCAAGTAGGCTTCGGCGGGATCACGCGCTCGGGTTTTGACCGATGGCTGCTTCCCCTGTATAGCAGGCGGACATAAGCAGGAGTGGGCTGTGCTCAGGTTCGTCGGGTCTTTTCTGGGAGCGATCTTTTCCACCCTGACCCTGGGGCTGTTTTTTGCTGCGCTGTCGGTCGGGGCGATCTTCTGGATGTACGGGCGGGACCTGCCCAGCCATGAAAGGCTTGCACAATACACCCCGCCCACGATCAGCCGCGTCTACTCCGGCGAGGGGCGGATCATTGACGAATTCGCCGAAGAACGGCGGCTGTTCACGCCGATCGAGGACATTCCCGATCTGGTGAAAGAGGCCTTCATCAGCGCCGAGGACAAGAATTTCTACCACCACAAGGGCTATGACGTGACCAGCATCGCCGCTGCGGCGCGCGATGCCATCGTCTCGCGCGGGCAGAACCTGCGCGGCGCGTCCACCATCACGCAGCAGGTGATGAAGAACTTTCTTCTGGGTGGCGAGCGTACGGGCGAGCGCAAGATCAAGGAGATCATTCTTGCCTCGCGGATTGAAGAGACGCTGAACAAGGAAAAAATCCTTGAGCTTTACCTGAACGAGATTTTCCTTGGCCAGAATTCCTACGGGGTTGCCGCCGCTGCCCAGACCTATTTCAATAAATCGCTGGCGGACCTGGCCCCGCACGAGGCGGCGATGCTGGCGGCCATGCCGCAGGCCCCAAGCAAGTTTCATCCCGTCACCGCCAAGGCCCGCGTGACCGAACGGCGTAACTACGTGCTGCGCGAGATGTTGCAGAACGGCTATCTTGACGAGGCGACCTACCTGCGGGAACGGGAGATGCCGCTTCTGTCGGTACAGAACGGCGATTTTCCCGCCTTCCGCCAGTCGCTTCCGCCGCGCGACTATTTCACCGACGAAATCGGGCGGCAGCTGTCGACCACCTTCGGCAAGGAAGAGCTGTTCACCGGCGGCCTGACGATTCGGGCCACCGCTGACCCGGACCTGCAGCAGGAGGCTGCCCGGGCGCTGCGGGCGGGGCTGGAGAAATACGACCGGTCGCAGGGCATATGGCGCGGAACCCGCAAGGTCATCGCCCCCGACCGGCTGGGCAGCGAGGCCGACTGGCGCAATGCCCTGGCCGAGGCCGAAGTGCCGCGCGATGTCGAGGGATGGTATCCCGCCGTGGTGCTGTCGATCGAGGGGGACGCGGCACGCATCGGCATCGAAGGGATCGATGAAGACGAAGCCGGCCATGTCATTCCGGCCGAGGATGTGACCTGGGCGCGCAAGCGCCAGGCGGACGGGCGGCTTGGCCCCAAGGCGAACGAGGCGTCTGATCTTGTGTCGGTCGGCGATGTCATTCTGGTGCGGGCCGTGACCAGCGACGAGGATGGCAGCTTTCTTCGCTGGTCGCTGCGCCAGGTGCCCGAGGTCGGGGGCGCCTTCATGGCGATGGACGTGAACACGGGCCGGGTTCTGGCAATGCAGGGTGGCTTCAGCTTTCAGGATTCCGAATTCAACCGCGCCACCCAGGCGCAACGCCAGCCCGGGTCCAGCTTCAAGCCCTTTGTCTATGCCGCGGCGCTGGATTCCGGCTTCAGCCCGGCAACCATCGTCATTGACGCGCCGATCGAGGTGAACACGCCCGAGGGGCTGTGGAAGCCGAAGAACGCATCGAACAAGTTCTATGGCCCCGCGCCGCTGCGCACCGGCATCGAGCAAAGCCGGAACCTGATGACCGTGCGGATTGCGCAGGAAATCGGGATGGACACCGTTGCAGGCTACGCCGAACGCTTTGGCGTTTACGAGCCGATGAAGCCCTTTCTGGCAAACGCGCTGGGCGCGCAGGAAACCACGCTGTTCAAGATGGTGGCGGCCTATGCCATGTTCGCCAATGGCGGCGAACGGGTAGAGCCGACGCTGGTGGATCGGGTGCAGGACCGGTCCGGCAAAACGATTTACCGCCATGACCAGCGCAAATGCACGGACTGCCAGCTGGCAAGCCTGAGTTCGGGCGAGGCACCGCGCATCCTGTCGAACCGCGACCGGGTGATGGACCCGATTACGGCCTATCAGTTGACCTCGATGATGCAGGGTGTGATCCAGCGCGGAACCGGGCGCGGCATCAACCTGCCGGTTCCGGTTGCGGGCAAGACCGGCACAACCAACGACGCCAAGGATGTCTGGTTCATCGGCTATACCTCCAACGTCGTGGCGGGCTGCTATATCGGCTATGACCAGCCGCGCAGTCTGGGATCGGTGTCGGGCGGCGGGCTGTGCGGCCCGGTGTTTCAGGAGTTCATGACCAAGGCCGTGGCAGAATACGGCGGCACCGAATTTGCCGTGCCGCCGGGCGGCTATTTCCAGAAGATCGACCGGTTCACCGGCGCATTGCTTTACGATGATGCCACCGGCGACACGGTTGTGGCCGAATATTTCCGTGACGGCCAGCAGTCGCAATATGGCATGGCCGTGGTGGATGGCGGCTTTGCCATGGGGTCCAACCTGCCGCTGTTCGCCTATGGCGAAACCGACGGGTCCGAGGGGGAGCAGACGGTGACAACCTCGACCGGCGAGACCAGGGTGATCCCGAAAAAGGCAGATTTCGGCACGATGAGTTCGGGCGGGCTTTATTGACGCAGGCGGGGTCTGCCCCGCCCTTGCCCCGACGGCCCCGACCCGTTATCACCCCCCGCTGAACCAAAGGAAACGGAAGCTGACCGATGCGCGCCGAGACGCAGAACAATGTGGAGGCGATTGAAAAATCGCTGAAATTGCTGGGCCAGCGGATGGGCCGGGAAACGGCATCGCACCGGCTGGAAGAGTTCAACGCCCTGCTGGAGCATGGTGACCTGTGGTCTGACCCTGCCCGGGCGCAAAAGCTGATGCGCGAACGGCAGGCGCTGCTGGATGCGCTGTCAACCTTTGGCCAGATCGAATCCGGCCTGCGCGACAATGTCGGGCTGATCGAACTGGGCGAGGCCGAGGGCGATGCCGAGATTGTGGCAGAGGCCGAACAGGCGCTGCGGGGTCTGGTGACGCTGGCCTCTGCAAAAGAGGTGGAGGCCCTTCTGAACGGCGAAGCGGACGGCAACGATACCTTCCTGGAAGTGAACGCAGGCGCGGGCGGCACCGAAAGCTGTGACTGGGCCAGCATGCTGGCACGCATGTATGTGCGCTGGGCCGAAAAGAAGGGCTACAGCGTTGAACTGATGTCGGAAAGTGCGGGCGAAGAGGCCGGAATCAAATCGGCCTCCTACAAGATCAGCGGGCCGAATGCCTATGGCTGGCTGAAGTCGGAGTCCGGCGTGCACCGCCTTGTGCGCATTTCGCCCTATGACTCGGCCGCGCGGCGGCATACCTCGTTCAGTTCGATCTGGGTCTATCCCGTGGTGGACGACAACATCGAAATCGTCATCCCCGACAACGAGATCCGCATCGATACCTACCGGTCTTCCGGTGCGGGCGGCCAGCATGTGAACACCACGGATTCGGCGGTGCGGATCACCCACCTGCCGACCAACATCGTTGTCACCTCATCGATGAAGTCCCAGCACCAGAACCGCGAGATTGCGATGAATGCCCTGCGCTCGCGGCTGTATCAGCTGGAACTGGACAAGCGGACAGCGGCGATCAATGCGGCGCACGAGACCAAGGGCGATGCCGGCTGGGGCAACCAGATCCGGTCCTATGTGCTGCAACCCTATCAGATGGTGAAAGACCTGCGGACGGGCGTGGAAACATCCGATACGCAGGGCGTTCTTGATGGCGACCTGGACCGTTTCATGGCCGCAACGCTGGCGATGGATGTGGCGGGCAAAAGCCGGGCCGAGGCGAATGCCGACTGACCCGCCGCTGCCTGCACCGGGATTGACTGGCAAGGCCCGACTGCGCCAGCCCGTGCCCGGATGGAGCGGCCGGGCATGACGCAAAAGGTCCTTCCCGCATCGGCGGTCCCCGCGATCAACAGGGTCACCCTGGCCGATCTGGCCACCGCCCTGCGGCTTGGCTGGCGCGATTTCACCCGGGCCCCGCTGTTCGGGCTGTTCTTTGCGTCGGTCTATGTTCTGGGCGGCTGGGTGATATATCTTGCCCTGACGGTTTCCGGCCAGTTGTGGTGGACCTTGCCCGCAGCGGCGGGCTTTCCCATTCTGGGCCCCTTCATCGCCTGCGGTCTTTATGAGGTCAGCCGGCAGATCGAACAGGGCAGGCGGCCCGGCTGGCGGTCGGTCCTGGGGGTGGTCTGGGCCGAGAAGAACCGGCAGATCCCCTCGATTGCTGTTGTGATCGTGGTCTTCTTCCTGTTCTGGAATTTCGGGGCCCATATGATTTTTGCCCTGTTCATGGGCCTGTCGAGCATGACGGATGTGTCATCGTCGTTGTCGGTGTTCCTGACGCCGAACGGACTGGCGATGCTGGCGGTGGGTACCGCCGTGGGGGCGGTGTTTGCCACGCTTCTGTTTTCGATCACCGTCGTCAGCCTGCCCCTGATGATGGACCGCGAGATTGATTTCGTCACCGCGATGATCGTCAGTGTCCAGACGGTACAGGCCAGCCCGGCGGTGATGCTTGGATGGGGGGCCTTCATCGCCCTGCTGGTCTTCGCGGCCATGCTGCCCGGTTTCCTGGGGCTGCTGATCGTCCTGCCGGTGCTGGGCCATGCGACATGGCATCTGTACCGGCGGGCGCTGGTCTGACACCGGGAAAAAGAAAAAAACCTGACGGGTTGCGTCAGGGCTTCATGTCAGGGCTGCCGCCACGCGCCCCTCAGATCGTGTCGGGCTTGGTCGCCGGGGCTGCAAGGGCCGCTGCCGGTGCCGCAAGGGCCGCGCGGCCCGTTGCCAGCGGATCATCCTGACGCTGGACAGAGCCTTCGAAATGCGCGCCGCTTTCGATCGCGATGGTCTTGTGGATGATGTCACCTTCGACCCGCGCGCTTGAGGTCAGCCGCACTTTCAACCCGCGCACCCGACCGATGACGCGCCCGTTCACCACGATATCGTCGGCCACGATTTCGCCCCGAATCGTGGCTGTTTCGCCCACTGTCAGCAGATGCGCGCGGATGTCGCCCTCGACCGTGCCTTCGATCTGGATGTCGCCGCTGGTCTTCAGGTTGCCGACAACGGTCAGATCAGATGACAGCACAGACACAGCCGGTTTTGCCTTTGGTGAAGAGGGGGAGTAGTCCATGGTGTTTCTCGCTTTGTCCTCTGCCGTTTTCGGGCGTTCGGACTCGCCGCCTGCCTTTGGACCGGGTTCATTGATTCTGCTTTTAGAAAACATCTCGCGCCGCCTTGATGTAGGTCATCGGGTTCACGGCGGTGCCGCTTAGCCGGACCTCGTAGTGAAGATGGGTGCCGGTTGACCGGCCAGTATTTCCCATATCACCGATACGATCACCGCGCGATACCCTCTCTCCGACGTTTACGCGGATTCTGGAAAGGTGGCCGTAACGGGTTTCAATACCGAAATCATGCCGGATCTTGACCAGCCTGCCATAGCCGCTTTCCCAGCCGGCATAGGTGATGACGCCGTCCGCAGTCGCATAGATCGCAGAGCCATGCTTTCCCGCCATGTCCTGCCCCTCGTGCATGCGGTGGCCGCGCCCCATCGGGTCATTGCGCCCGCCAAAGCCCGATGTGTAACGCACGGCCGTCCCGACCGGATGGCCGAACGGCACCTTGCTGATGGCGATCCGGTACATGTTCATCTGGTCCAGTCCCTTCAGCACCGCATTGGCCCGAATCTCTTCCGCGCTTGGCGATCCTGCGGGGCTTCCCTTTGTGGACGGGCTCAGCGGCACCAGCGGGCCACCCTGGCCGGAATATCCGCGGCGCACCTGGTCAAGCACCCTGTCGGGTTGCAGCCCCACGGCCTTGAACATCTTGTCCAGCGGTTCCATCGAAACGGACACCGCATTTTCAAGCTGTTCAAAGATCACATCGTTGCGCTCTTCCATCAGGCGCATTTCAAGGGCCGTCTCTGCCGCCTCGTCGCGGGCGAGGGCGGCGTCGGCATAGAGCGAATCGCGCTCTTCAGCGGTGTCGCCCAGAGTCCGGGTCAGAACCTTCAGCGTGGCCAGCACGTCTTCGCTGCGGAACACATCGCCCGGGCCGGAGCCGGTCTGCTCTGCCATCGCCAGGCCGATGCGCTGCACGTCGCTGCGGGCATCGTCGCGCTCGGCGATGGTGCGGCGCAGGGTTTTCTGGATAACCTCGATGCCGGTCTCAAGTTCTTTCCGGCGGTCTTCCGAGGCGAGAAGTGCAGACTGCATCCGCGACACCTGTTCCAGCGCCAGATTGAACCGCTCTTGCGCCTGCATGGCCTCGGCAGAGCGCAGATCGCGGTCCTGCGACAGGGCGTTCAGGCGCTGCTCGTAAATCTGTCCGGCCAATTGAGCCTGCTCGCGGGCTGATCCGGCGGAAATCGATGTCATCAGCAGGATCGCAGAGGCGACGATCAGCCATGCCATCAGCAGGGCACCCCCGACGGCGGCGATGGCCTGGGTCACGGGACGCAGCCGGATGAAACGGGTATCGTGATCGGATTTAAGGAACAGCCGCTGTTCCGGAAAAACGCGCTCAAGCGCTGCATTCATTCGGTAGGAAAGATGCCCCGTCACGTGAACGCCCCGTGTTGTTTCCCCAAGGGTGCAGGGCGGTCAGCCCCGAAGCTGGCGCGAATACTTGTGTGGTTCCGCGTCATTGGCAGCTAACAGATGGAATTGTCCTGTCGCAACGCCTTTGAAACGCCGGTCACCGAAGGTTGCCGAAGGTGTCCAAAATCGGCGAAATGTCGCCGATGCGGCGCGGGTTCAATCGCGCGTCCGCAGTGCGGTCTGTTCTGCCAGCGGCCAGTAGAAATCAGGGGGGATGCCCGCTTCTGCCCGTTTTTCCTCGTTGAAGGGCGGCTTCAGCGCGCCATGGAAGTAGATGCGCAGCAGATCATGGAACATGTCCTTGGGATCGGTGTCCTGACGCCCGCACAGGAAATGGAACCACTTCGAGCCATAGGCGACATGCGCCACCTCTTCGGCATAGATCACCGACAGCGCCGCCAGCGCCTGCGCGTCGCCGGCCTTGCGGAAAATCTCGATCATGCCGGGCGTCACATCCAGCCCGCGCGCTTCCAGCACCATCGGCACGACGGCCAGACGGCCCAGCAGATCACCGGCGGTATCTTCGGCGGCACGCCACATGCCGGCATGGGCGGGCAGGGCACCGTAATGGCTGCCCAAGGACTCCAGACAGTCGCAGATCAGGTTGAAATGCCGGGCTTCCTCATCCGCGGCCTTCACCCAGTCGTCATAAAAGCCCATCGGCATCTTCGTATCGGTGAAGCGGGCGATGATATCCCAGTGCAGGTCCACCGCGTTCAACTCGATATGGGCAACGGCATGCAGCAGGGCGATACGCCCGGCCGGCGTGCCAGGGCGGCGGCGCGGCACATCGCGCGGGGCCAGCAGTTCGGGCGCGTCGGGGCGCGCCGGGCGCGCGGGGGGCTGCGCCTGCCCCAGGGGCAGCGGGGTGCCCGCCGCACGCGCCGCACGCCAGGCTGCCGCATGGCGACGGCCCAGCGCGGTCTTGGCGCGGCCATCGGCCGTGGTCAGCACCTCGACCGCCATCTGCGCCAGGGTCGCGGTCACAGCGCCTTTGCCGCCTCGAGCACGGCGTCCACATGCCCCTTGACCGTCACCTTCGGCCAGGCAACCGCCACCGTGCCGGTGCCGTCGATCAGGAAGGTGGACCGTTCGATCCCCATATAGGTCTTGCCATACATGCTTTTCTCGACCCAGACCCCCCAGTCCTCGCAGACAGTGCCGCCCTCGTCCGAGGCAAGGATGATCGCAAGGCCGTGCTTGGCGCGGAACTTGTCATGGCTTTTGACGCTGTCCTTCGAAATGCCGATCACCGTGGTGTCGGCTGCGGCAAATTCGGCCAGCTTCGCGGTAAAGTCGGTGGCTTCGAGGGTGCAGCCTGGCGTGTCATCCTTTGGGTAGAAATACAGGACGACCTTTCCAGGGCGAAAGGACGACAGCGAAACCTGGCCGCCGCCGTCGCGGGGCAGGGTGAAATCGGGGGCGGGCTGACCGGCGGCAGGCATAGGCGGCTCCTTTGTGAAAACTGGTGACATGCTTTTGAGTTTTAGTTGCCTTGCCGGAAAGATAAAGGCAACCGCAGGTTCGCAGGGACGATGATCCAGCATCGGGGAGAGGCGCGATTTCACAGCCCGGTCAGCCAGAACCGCAGAACCCGGCTCCCGCTGCGGGGCGCAGGGCCGGGCGGCGGCGGTCCTTCCTGTGGCTGTCGCTTGTGCTTGTGGCCCTGGCGACGCTGGCCGCAGCTGCGCTGCCGGGTCTTGCGGGGCGGTCGTTTCATCTGCCGGTCTGGGCTGTGGCAGAAGTTGAATCGCGGATGAACCGCCTGATCGGCAATGCGCTTGAACCCGGCGCGTCCCTGGCCCTTGGCGGGGCCGCAGTGTCGGTCGGGCCGGGCGGGGTTCCACGGCTGGAACTTCAGGACCTGCGCCTGATCAACGGCGCGGGCCGCACCATCGTACTGCTGCCGCGGCTGGATGCCAGTGTTGATCCGGGGCATCTGCTGCAGGGCGAAATCCGCCTGCGCGCCCTGCGCGTCGCCGGGGCGCAGGCAACGCTGCGGCGGCTGTCGGACGGCCGCTTCGATCTGGAATTCGGGGCGGATGCCGCAGGGCCGCCGCCCGCCAGTCTGGCAGAACTGCTGCAGCGGATCGAGCATGTCTTCCAGCTTCCGGCCCTGTCCGCGCTGGACCGGATCGAGGCGGAAGCGCTGACGCTGACGCTGGATGACCGCCGCGCGGACCGCGTCTGGCAAGTGGGGGACGGGCGCGTGACCATCGTCAACCGCCCGGATGAGCTTGCCCTGGCGCTGGCCTTCGGACTTCTGGGGGGCGGATCCGCCCCGGCGCAGGCCGAACTGACCTTCATCAGCACCAAGGCCGATTCGTCGGCCCGCATCCGTGCCACGGTGACCGGGGTGGCTGCGGCTGACATCGCATCCCAGGCACCGGCCCTGGCCTGGCTGGGCGTGCTGGACGCGCCGATTTCGGGGCGGCTTTCGGCCCGTCTGGACAGGGCGGGCCGGCTGACCGGCACCGACGGGACACTTGAAATCGGGGCCGGGGCGCTGCACCCGAACGAGGCGGCGCTGCCCATAGCCTTTGACCGGGCCGGGCTGAGCTTTGCCCTGGATACGCAGGGCGAAGTGCTGACCCTGACAAGTCTGTCGGTGGAAAGCACCTCGCTGCGTCTGAAGGCAAGCGGTGTAACACGGGTGCCGGGACTTGCCGAAGGCCTGCCGAAGGCTTTCATCAGTCAGATGAAGATCCGCGATCTGCGCGTTGATCCAGCAGGTCTTTTCGAAGAACCGGTGGTCTTTACCGAAGGGTCGGCGGACGCGCGGCTGCATCTCAACCCCTTCCGGATCGACATCGGCCAGATCGCGCTGAACGAAGGCAAGCGAAGACTTCACGTCAAGGGGGTGGCGTTGGCCGAACCCGCAGGGTGGAACCTGTCGCTGGACGTGGCGCTGAACGAGATCCGCCACGACCGGCTGCTGGCGCTGTGGCCTTTGGGTCTGGTTCCGAAAACCCGGGCCTGGCTGGTGACCAATGTGCAGGAAGGTGTTCTGTCCAACGTGAAGGGCGGGGTGCGCCTGCGGCCGGGGCAGGAACCGCGCCTGTCGCTGGGCTATGACTTTGCCGGGGCTGAGGTGCGCTTCATGCGCACGCTGCCGCCGGTCAGGGATGCCTACGGCTATTCCACGATCCTGGATTCCACCCACACCACGGTTCTGGACCGGGGCGGGGTGACGCCGCCGAAAGGGGGGCGCATCGATGTGACGGGATCGGTCATCCGGGTGCCGGACATCACACAAACGCCTGCGCGGGCGGAGATCATCCTGAAGACGAAAAGCTCGGTCACCGCCGCGATGTCGCTTCTGGATGAGCCGCCCTTCGGTTTCCCGGCCAAGGCGGGCTTTCCCGTGTCGCTGGCAGAGGGGCAGGCCGAATTGACCGCGACATTTCACTTGCCGCTGCAGCCCAAGGTGCAGGCGCAGGACGTGGTCTTTGACGTGTCCGGTACTCTGAGCGATGTCACCTCGACCGGGCTGGTCCGGGGCAAGACGCTGCGCGCCGACAGGCTGGCGCTTCGGGCCGACACTGCGGCGCTGCGGATCAGCGGGAAGGCGCGGCTGGGCAATGCCCCGTTCGACGGGACCTGGACACAGAAGTTCGGCCCCGCCTTCAAGGGCATCAGCCGGATCGAAGGCGAGGCCGAGATCTCGGACGCTGCGCTGCAAGAGTTCGGGGTCCGCCTGCCGGCCGACAGCATGACGGGCAAGGGCACGGCCCGGCTGGCGATGGATCTTGTCAAGGATGGCGGCACTTTCCGGCTGGACTCGGCGCTGGCAGGGGTTTCGCTGTTTGTGCCGTCGATCGGACTTGCCAAGGGACCGAACGACAGCGCGGCGATCACGGTTGAGGGCCGCCTCGGTCGCCCGGCGGCCATTGACCTGTTGCGCCTGACCAGCGGCGATGTGACTGTCGAGGGCAGCGTCACGCTGCGCCCGGACGGGGGACTGGCGCTTGCGCGTTTCGGGACGGTGAAAAGCGGCGATTGGCTGGATGCGCAGGTGGACCTGACCGGCAATGGCCCGGGCCGCGATGTGGGCATTGCCGTGACCGGGGGAACGGCCGACCTGCGCTACCTGCCGGAAGAGTCGTCGGGCAGTTCCGGTGGCCTGCCGCTGAGCGTGGCGCTGGACCGCCTGACAGTGACAAAAGGCATTTCCCTGACCGGGTTTCAGGGCCTGTTCAGCGGCGGCTACGGCGACGGCCTGAAAGGGGAATTCACCGGATCGGTCAATGGCAAGGCGCGGGTTTCGGGGTCTGTCCTGCCCACACAGGACGGCACGGCGGCCCGCATCCTGTCGGACAATGCGGGGGCGGTCATTGCTGCGGCCGGGATTTCCGGCCGGGTACGGGGGGGCGCGCTTGACCTGACACTTTGGCCGCGCGGGGCGAAGGGCGTCTATGACGGCAGTGCCGTGGTTACGGACATCCGGATTCGCGGCGTGCCGATCCTTGCCGAATTGTTGAATGCGATCAGCGTGGTCGGCCTGCTGGACCAACTGAACAACGCGGGGCTGGTGTTCAGCACGGTCGAGGCCCGGTTCCGCACGTCGCCTGCGGGCGTCTCGGTCACCCGCGGGTCGGCGGTGGGGGCATCGCTGGGCGTCAGCCTGTCGGGCAGTTTCAATTCGATCACCCGCAGCTTGAACATGCAGGGGGTGATTTCGCCGATCTACCTGCTGAACAGCATCGGCAGGGTCCTGACCCGGCCCGGCGAGGGGCTGTTCGGCTTCAGCTATCAACTGACCGGTACGGCGGATGATCCGGTTGTGTCGGTCAATCCGCTGTCGATCCTGACACCGGGGATGTTCCGCGATATCTTCCGTGCCGCACCGCCCGGGGGTTGACGACATGAAGCTGTCGGATTTCGACTTTGATCTGCCCGAGGCGCTGATCGCCACGCGGCCTGCCCGCCCGCGCACCGCCGCCCGGCTGCTGCTGGCCGCCGGAGAGACGATCCGCGACCTGCAGGTGCGCGACCTGACGCAGGTGTTGCGCCCCGGCGACCTTCTGGTGCTGAACAATACCAGGGTGATCCCGGCCCGCCTGACCGGCACGCGCCGCCGCATGACCGGGCAGGGCGCAGTCGCGGCACGCATCGAAGTGACCCTGATGGAGCCTTCCGCACAAGGTGGCTGGCGTGCGCTGGCCAAGCCCTTGCGCAAGGTGATGCCCGGCGAGGAGATTGTCTTTTCCCCCGATCTGTCCGCCGTGGTGGCCGAGAAGGGCAAGACGGACCTGCGGCTTGTCTTCAACCTGACGGGAGATGAGTTTGACGCGGCGCTGGGCGCGGCGGGCATGATGCCGCTGCCGCCCTACATCGCCGCCAGGCGGGCACCCGACGCAGCCGACACCGAAGATTACCAGACGGTCTTTGCGCGCCACGCCGGGGCTGTCGCGGCCCCGACCGCCTCGCTTCACTTCGATGCGGCCCTGCTGGGCGCGCTGGTGGACCGGGGGGTGCGGCTGGCGGAAGTGACGCTGCATGTCGGCGCAGGCACCTTTCTGCCGGTGACGGTGGAAGATGTCACCACCCACCGGATGCATGCCGAATGGGGCGAGGTCACGCAAGGCGCGGCCGGGATGATCAACCGGACACGGGCCGAGGGCGGGCGGATCATTGCCGTGGGCACCACGGCGCTGCGCCTGATCGAAAGTGCCGCCGACCCGGATGGGCAGATGCGGGCCTGGCAGGGCACGACCGACATCTTCATCTATCCCGGCTATGCCTTCCGGATCACAGACGCGCTGATGACCAATTTTCATTTGCCGAAATCGACGCTGCTGATGCTGGTTTCCGCGCTGATGGGCAAAGACAGGATGCGCCGGGTTTATGCCCATGCCATAGATCACGGGTACCGGTTCTTTTCCTATGGCGATGCGTCGCTGCTGATTCCCGACAAGGGCAGGGCGTGACGCGTCAGGGCCGGGCAGGCCCTGCGGGGCATGTGACGCGGAGATCGGAATGCTGAAGGTTCTTGCCACAACCTGGCCGTTGCTGCTGGGCGTCATGCTGCTGATGGTCGGCAACGGCATGCAAGGCTCTTTGCTGGGCATCCGGGGGACGGCGGGCGGTTTCTCCACCTATGAGATTTCCTATGTCATGTCGGCCTATTTCGTGGGCTTTCTGTTCGGGTCGCGCCTGGCACCGGAAATGATCCGCCGGGTGGGGCATGTGCGGGTGTTTGCAGCACTGGGGTCGCTGATTTCCGCCGTGCTGATCCTGTATCCGGTGGTGCCTGACTGGGTGGCGTGGTCGCTGATGCGGGCGCTGATCGGGTTCTGCTTTGCCGGGGTCTATGTCACTGCGGAAAGCTGGCTGAACAACACGGCAACGAACGAGACGCGCGGGCAGGCGATGTCGCTGTACATGATCGTGCAGATGATCGGCATCATCACCAGCCAGGCCCTGCTGAACATCCCCGATCCCTCGGGCTTTCTGCTGTTCATCCTGCCCTCGGTGTTGGTGTCGCTGGCCTTCATGCCGATTCTGCTGGCGGCTACACCTGCCCCGACCTTTGACACGATCCGCCCCCTTCCGTTCCGCAGGCTGTTCCGCATTTCGCCGCTGGGCTGTGCGGGCATGCTGCTGACCGGCGGCATCTTTGCCGCAATGTTCGGCATGGCCGCCGTCTGGGGGGCGATGGTTGGCTTAAGCGTGCGGCAAATCACCATTTTCGTGGCCGCACTTTATGTGGGCGGGCTGGTGTTTCAGTACCCCATCGGCTGGGCATCGGACCGGATCGACAGGCGCAAGCTGATCCTGGGTCTGTCAGCGCTGGGTTCGGTGGCCATGCTGCTGACCTTTGCCCTGACGCTGCCCTATCCGGTGCTGGTCGGGTCTGCCGTCGTTCTGGGCGGGGTGATCAACCCGCTGTATTCGCTGCTGATTGCCTATACCAATGACTACCTGAAGAAAGAGGATATGGCAGCGGCCAGCGCCGGGATGATCTTTCTCAACGGTCTGGGGGCCATTGGCGGGCCGGTGGTGGCCGGGTGGATGATGGCGCAGGTCGGCCCCGGCGGGTTCTTTCTGCTGATGGCGCTGTTGTTCGGGGCGCTGGCGGCCTATGCCGGATGGCGGATGACGCGCCGCGTGGCGGCCCCGGCGGGGGGCGGCTTTGCGCCCATCGTTCCCTCCGCCTCGGCCATGGCGGTGGATGCCGTGCGCGACCGCGCGGCCTGACGCGGGCCGGGCGGGCTGCAGCGGTCTTGCGATGGGTCGGGTGACCTGTCAGGGTCGGGCGTGGCAACGCAGGGGGGGGCGGCATGGCGGACCCGGTCGAGGTACTGGATTACTGGATCGGCGAGCTTGGCCCCGAAGGCTGGTATGCCGGGGGTGAGGCGATTGACGCCGAATGCAGGCGGCGCTTTGCCGACCTTTGGCAGGCGGCGGCAGAGGGCGGGCTGGACCATTGGGTGGATGGCACCGTCGGCACGCTGGCCTATCTGGTGCTGACCGATCAGATTTCGCGCAACATCCATCGTGGCACGGCGCTGGCTTTTGCCACCGATGCGCGGGCTTTGGCTGCGGCAAAGCGGGCGGTTGCGGCAGGCTGGGACCTGGGCGCACCGGAACCGGACCGGCAGTTCTTCTACCTGCCTTTTGAACACAGCGAGATGTTGGCGGATCAGGACCGGGCGGTGGCGCTGATTGAGGAACGCCTGCCCGAAAGCGGCGCGGAAACGCTGCTGCATGCCCGCGCGCACCGCGAGATCATCCGCCGCTTCGGGCGCTTTCCCTTCCGCAATGCCGCGCTGGGCCGGGCATCCACCGCCGGGGAAGAGGCGTTTCTTGCCGAAGGCGGCTATGGTTCCGTGGTGCAACGGCTGAAGGCCGAAGCCATGCAATAGGCGCAACGCGCCATGATGGGGCCGTTTGTTGCCGGGGCGCGCAGAATGGTTTACCGGTAAACAGTTTTCCGGGGGAGGGGACCGTGGCTGCCAAATCCTTTGACGTGATCGTGATCGGGTCCGGCCCCGGCGGCTATGTTGCCGCCATCCGGGCGGCGCAACTGGGCAAGCAGGTTGCCATTGTCGAGCGGGAAAGCCTGGGCGGCATCTGCCTGAACTGGGGCTGTATTCCGACCAAGGCGATGCTGCGGTCTGCCGAGGTGTTCCACCTGATGCACCGCGCCAAGGAATTCGGGCTGAAGGCGGACGGGATCGGCTATGACCTGCCCGCCGTTGTCGCCCGGTCGCGCGGGGTGGCGAAACAGCTTTCGGGCGGCGTCGGCCATCTGATGAAGAAGAACAGGATCACCGTCTTCATGGGCGTGGCGACCATCCCCGCCAAGGGGCGCGTCACCGTCACCACCGACAAGGGGGTGGAAGACCTGTCTGCCCCCGCCATCATCCTGGCCACCGGCGCACGCGCGCGGGAATTGCCGGGGCTGGAGGCGGATGGCGATTTGGTCTGGACCTACCGCCATGCGCTGCAGCCGGTCCGGATGCCGAAAAAGCTGCTGGTGATCGGATCGGGGGCCATCGGGATTGAATTCGCCAGCTTCTTCAACACCCTGGGGGCGGATACGACCGTGGTCGAGGTGCTGGACCGTATCCTTCCGGTGGAAGACGCCGAGATTGCCACCTTTGCGAGAAAGCAATTCGTCAAGCAGGGCATGAAAATCCTGGAAAAAGCCGCTGTCAAATCGCTGGACCGCAAGCCGGGCCTGGGTGTCACCGCGCAGATCGAGCAGGGCGGCAAGACCACGGCCATGGAGTTTGACACGGTGATTTCCGCCGTGGGCATTGTGGGCAACACCGAAAATCTGGGGCTGGAGGCGCTGGGGGTAAAGATCGACCGCACCCATGTGGTGACGGATGAATTCTGCCGCACCGGGGTGGAAGGGCTTTATGCCATTGGCGACATTGCCGGGGCACCCTGGCTGGCGCACAAGGCCAGCCATGAAGGCGTGATGGTGGCCGAACTGATTGCGGGCGGCCATCCGCACCCGATCAAGCCGGGGTCCATCGCCGGATGCACCTATTGCAACCCGCAGATCGCCAGCGTCGGCCTGACCGAGGAGAAGGCAAAGGCGGCGGGGCATGAGGTGCGGGTCGGCCGCTTCCCCTTCATCGGCAATGGCAAGGCGATTGCGCTGGGCGAGGCGGAGGGGATCATCAAGACCGTGTTCGACGCCAAAACCGGCGAATTGCTGGGCGCGCATATGGTGGGGGCCGAAGTGACCGAACTGATCCAGGGCTATGTCATCGGCCGCACGCTGGAGACGACCGAGGCGGAACTGATCGAAACCGTCTTCCCCCACCCGACGCTGAGCGAGATGATGCATGAATCGGTGCTGGATGCCTATGGGCGGGTGATTCATTTCTGAAGAGAATGGGGCGGTGGCACCCACCCCATACTCCTTCCCGCCCTTCCCCATGGCGCACCTTCGCCCGCTTTGCTAGCCAAGGCACATGACCCGGCATCCTGCACTCCTGATCCTTGCCCTCTGGGCGGCCGGCCTTGGCGCGGCGGCGCAGTTTGGCAAGATCAGCGTCATCTATGATCTGCTGGTGGCGGATTATGGCACGCCGGGGCGCGTTGCCTTTATGGTGTCCGTCGTGGGACTGGTCGGGCTGGTCTTTGGCACTACGGCGGGCATTTTCGGGCAGCGGCTGGGCTTGCGCCGGGTGTTGCTGGGCGCGCTGCTGTTGGGGGCCGGTCTGTCGGCAGTTCAGGCGCTGCTGCCGCCCTATCCGGTGATGATGGCCAGCCGCACTCTGGAAGGCGCGTCGCATCTGGGCATTGTCGTGGCGGGACCGGTGCTGATCGCGCAAACCGCGCCGCAACAGCATCAGGGGCTGGCGATGACGCTGTGGTCCAGCTTCTTTGGCCTGTCCTTTGCCGGGCTGGCGGTGATCGGGCCGTGGCTGGCGGCATGGCAGGGGGTAAGCGCGCTGTTTCTGGCCCATGCCGGGTATATGCTGGCCATTGCGGCGGTGCTGGCCGCGCTGTTGCCGCGCCTTGCCCCGGCGGACCTGCCGCCGCTGACGCTGGCCGGTGTGATCCGCCAGCATGGCACCATTTACCGCTCACCCCGCATTGCCGCCCCGGCGATGGGGTTTTTCTTTTACACCATCCTCTACGTCGCCGTGCTCACGCTGTTGCCGCCGTTGCTGGGCGCGGACCGGGCGCTGGCCGCCACGGCCATGCCGCTGGTCAGCATTGCAGTCTCGCTGACGCTGGGGGTCTGGCTGCTGCACCACCTCAGCGCCGTGCATCTGGTGCAGGCAGGATTTGCGCTGGCGCTGGGTGCCGCTGTGGCGATGGGGCTGTTCTGGCAGATGCCGGGGCCGCGCCTGACGGCGGTGCTGCTGCTGGCGGCGGCTTTGGGGATTGTGCAGGGCGCGTCGTTTGCGGCGATCCCGCAGCTGAACGCGGGCGAGGGTGAGCGGTCGCTGGCAGCGGGGGCGGTGGCGCAGCTGGGCAATCTGGGCACCACCACCGGCACACCACTGCTTGCAGCGCTGATCGCCGGTTATGGCGCGGCGGGGGTGGTGGGCTTTGCCGTGCCGCTGTGCCTTGGCGGGATTGTGCTGCACAGCCTTCAGGCGCGGCGGCGGCGCGGGTGATGCCGCGACGGGGGTGTGGCGGGGAAAATGCCGCCGTTCCTGCTATGTTCACATTATATGGTTGGAGACTCACTTGCACTCCCCTATGTCTTGCCCTTGGGATCATGGGGGCTGGGCATGGCCGAGCAGAAATTCATCGAAGTGCGCGGCGCGCGCGAACACAATCTGAAAGGCGTGGACGTCAGCATCCCGCGGGACCAGCTTGTGGTGATCACCGGCCTGTCCGGCTCGGGCAAATCGAGCCTTGCCTTCGATACCATCTATGCCGAAGGGCAGCGCCGCTATGTGGAATCGCTGTCGGCCTATGCGCGGCAGTTCCTGGATATGATGGGCAAGCCCGATGTCGACCATATCTCGGGCCTGTCGCCCGCCATTTCCATCGAACAGAAGACCACCTCGAAAAACCCCCGCTCCACCGTCGGCACGGTGACCGAGATCTACGATTACATGCGGCTGCTCTTCGCCCGCGTCGGCACGCCGTTTTCGCCCACAACCGGCCTGCCGATCACCGCGCAGCAGGTGCAGGACATGGTCGATGCCGTGATGGCGATGCCCGAAGGCACCCGCGCCTATCTTCTGGCCCCGATCATCCGCGACCGCAAGGGCGAGTACCGCAAGGAATTCCTCGATCTGCGCAAGCAGGGCTTTCAGCGCGTCAAGGTCGACGGTGCCTTCCACGAGCTGGAGGATGCCCCGGTCCTGGACAAGAAGCTGCGCCATGACATCGATGTGGTGGTGGACCGGATCATCGTGAAAGACGGTATCCAGTCCCGGCTTGCCGACAGCTTCCGCACTGCGCTGGACCTGGCCGATGGCATCGCCATTCTGGAAACCGCCCCGGCCGAGGGCGAGGGCGAGCCTGTGCGCACGACGTTCTCGGAGAAATTCGCCTGCCCGGTCAGCGGGTTCACCATTCCCGAAATCGAACCGCGCCTGTTTTCCTTCAACGCGCCCTTCGGGGCCTGCCCGGTCTGCGACGGGCTGGGGGTGGAACTGTTCTTTGACGAACGCCTGGTGGTGCCGGATCAGGACCTGACGCTGGGGCAGGGCGCGCTGGCCCCCTGGGCAAAATCGAAGTCGCCCTATTTCCTGCAGACCATCGAGGCGCTGTCGAAACACTACAGTTTCGACCGCAAGAAGAAGTGGAAGGACCTTCCCGCCCAGATCCATCAGGTCTTCCTGTTCGGATCGGGCGAAGAGGAAATCCTGTTCCGCTATGACGAGGGCGGGCGCATCTATCAGGTCAGCCGCGTCTTTGAAGGCGTGATTCCCAATATGGAACGCCGCTACCGCGAAACCGATTCCGCCTGGGTGCGGGAAGAGTTCGAGCGCTACCAGAACAATCGCCCCTGCGGTGCCTGCCACGGCTTTCGCCTGAAGCCCGAGGCGCTGGCGGTCAAGATCGCCGGGCTGCATGCGGGGCAGGTGGTGCAGATGTCGATCGCCGAGGCGCATGCCTGGATCGGAACGGTGCCCGATACCCTGGGGCCGCAGAAGAACGAGATCGCCCGCGCCATCCTGAAGGAAATCCGCGAACGCCTGGGGTTTCTGGTGAATGTCGGCCTGAACTATCTGACGCTGGCGCGCAGTGCCGGCACGCTGTCGGGCGGGGAATCGCAGCGCATCCGGCTGGCCAGCCAGATCGGCTCGGGTCTGACAGGCGTGCTCTATGTGCTGGACGAGCCGTCGATCGGGCTGCACCAGCGCGACAATGACCGGCTGCTGACCACGCTGAAGAACCTGCGCGATCAGGGCAACACGGTTCTGGTCGTGGAACATGACGAGGATGCGATCCGCGAGGCGGATTATGTCTTTGACATGGGGCCGGGGGCGGGTGTGCATGGCGGGCAGGTGGTCAGCCACGGCACGCCGGCGCAGGTGGCGGCCGATCCGGCCAGCCTGACCGGGCAGTACCTGTCGCGCGCCCGCGAGATTGCCATTCCCCGCACCCGCCGCAAGGGCAACGGCAAGAAGGTGACGGTGGTGGGGGCAACCGGCAACAACCTGCAGAACGTCACCGCCGATTTCCCGCTGGGCAAGTTCATCTGCGTCACCGGTGTTTCGGGGGGCGGAAAATCCACGTTGACCATTGAGACGCTGTTCAAGACCGCCGCCACGCGCCTGAACGGGGCGCGCGAAACCCCGGCCCCCTGCGCAACCATCAAGGGGTTCGAGCATCTGGACAAGGTCATCGACATTGATCAGCGCGCCATCGGGCGCACGCCCCGGTCAAACCCGGCGACCTATACCGGGGCCTTCACCCCGATCCGCGACTGGTTTGCCGGTCTGCCCGAGGCCAAGGCGCGCGGCTATCAGCCCGGGCGCTTCAGCTTCAACGTCAAGGGCGGGCGCTGCGAGGCGTGCCAGGGCGATGGGTTGATCAAGATCGAAATGCATTTCCTGCCCGATGTCTACGTGACCTGCGAGACATGCAAGGGGGCGCGCTATAACCGCGAAACACTTGAAATAAAGTTCAAGAACAAAAGCATAGCTGATGTTCTTGATATGACGGTGGAAGATGCGCAGGGCTTTTTTCAGGCGGTGCCCGGCATTCGCGAAAAGATGGATGCGCTGGTGCAGGTGGGGCTTGGCTATATCAAGGTGGGCCAGCAGGCCACGACGCTGTCCGGCGGCGAGGCGCAGCGGGTGAAACTGTCGAAGGAGCTGAGCCGCCGCGCCACGGGCCGGACGCTGTACATCCTCGACGAGCCGACCACGGGGCTGCATTTCGAGGATGTGCGCAAGCTGCTGGATGTGCTGCATGAACTGGTTGAACAGGGCAACACCGTGGTCGTGATCGAACATAACCTTGACGTCATCAAGACGGCAGACTGGATCATCGACATCGGCCCCGAGGGGGGCGATGGCGGCGGCCGGATCGTGGCCACCGGCACCCCGGAAGAGGTGGCGAAGGTGGAGGCCAGCCATACCGGGCGCTATCTGGCGGGAATGCTGAAGACGGGGCGCATGGCGGCAGAGTGACCGATCCCGCTGGCGCGTCCGCTCGGGTTCTGCAATGTTCCGCCTGGCTTGCGGGCATATACAGGGCGTGGCATGTCTGGGTTAAGGTTTGGCGCAGCGCCGCAGCGCAACGGATGGTTTTCGCGTGCGCTGCAGGCTTTGGTGATTGTGCCGTTCCTGGCCTTGCTGGCTATGGCGCTGTGGTTTCAGTTTTCCGGCCTGCCACGCAGCGCCCTGCTTGGGGGCCTTGCCCTGGCGTCGGTTGGATTGGTTGGCCTGTGGTGGCGGGGGCAGGGGCGCATGGTGTGGCTTTGCTCTGGCGTGATCCTTATCGCTGCGGCTGCCTGGTGGTCCACCATCCGGCCCACCAATGACGGCAACTGGCAGCCCGATGTTGCCCGTGGCGTGACGGCAGAGATCAAGGACAATCTTGTCACCCTGCAAAACGTCCGCGACTTTACCTGGACCGGTGACAGGGAATTCACCCCGCCGCCTGTGTGGGAAACCCGCATCTACAATCTGGACGAGTTGACCGAAGCGGATCTGTTCACCTCGGTCTGGGGTGATCCGAACATTGCGCATGTGATGATCAGCTTCGGCTTTGCCGATGGCCGGCATGTGCTGTTTTCGGCGGAAACGCGCAAACAGGTGGGCCAAGTCTATTCCACCTTTGGCGGTTTTTTCCGCATGTTCCCGCTGGTTCTGATTGCCGCCGATGAACGTGATGCCATCCACTGGCGCACCGATGCCCGGCAGAACCCGCCCGAGACCGTTTCCATCTTTCCGCTGGCGCTTGATGCCGGTCAGCGCCGCGCGCTGTTCCTGCAGTTTCTGGACATGGGCAATGATCTGGCGGAAAACCCCCGGTTTTACAACACCGCCACGACCAATTGCACAACCGTGCCGTGGAAACTGGCACGCATGGTTGACCCACGCCTGCCGCTGAACTGGCGCATCCTGCTGTCGGCGCATCTGCCGGAATACCTGCATGGCCTGGGGGTCATCAGCCCCGGCACCCCGCTTGACCAGGTGCTGGCCCAGGCCCGGCTGCACCCCCTTGGCCCGGTCAGCGATGACAGCATCACCTTTTCCCGCCGCCTGCGCGCCGGGGTGCCAGGGGCCTTGCCGTGACACCCCGTTCCGGTCAGTCCATCGGGCGGAAGTTCAGGCTGGCCCCTTCCTTGATGCCGCTGGGCCAGCGCGAGGTGATGGTCTTGGTCCGCGTATAGAAGCGGAAGCTGTCCGGCCCGTGCTGGTTTAGATCGCCGAAGGCGGATTTCTTCCAGCCGCCAAAGGTGTGATAGGCCAGCGGCACCGGAATGGGTACGTTGATGCCGATCATGCCGATGTTGACGCGGTGGGCAAAGTCACGCGCCGTGTCGCCGTCGCGGGTGAAAATCGCGGTGCCGTTGCCATATTCGTGGTCCATGGCATGGGCCAGCGCCTCTTCATAGGTCCGGGCGCGGACGGTGGACAGAACGGGGCCGAAAATCTCTTTGCGGTAGATGTCCATATCGCGCGTGACACGGTCGAACAGATGCGGCCCCACGAAGAAGCCGTCCTCGTACCCCTGCAGCTTGAAGCCCCGCCCGTCGACCACCAGCTTTGCGCCTTGGGCCACGCCGGATTCGACCAGCCGCAGGATGTTCGCCTTGGCCGCCGCCGTCACCACCGGGCCATAGTCCACGTCATTGCCGGCGGTGTAGGGGCCCACTTTCAGCTTTTCGATGCGCGGGATCAGCCGTTCGATCAGCGCATCCGCCGTGGCCTCGCCCACCGGCACGGCAACCGAGATTGCCATGCAGCGTTCACCGGCGGCACCATAGCCCGCGCCCACCAGCGCATCGGCGGCCAGATCAAGATCGGCATCCGGCATGATGATCATGTGGTTCTTGGCCCCGCCGAAGCACTGCACACGCTTGCCGTTGGAACAGCCGCGCCCGTAGATGTATTCGGCGATGGGGGTAGAGCCGACAAAGCCGATGGCGGCGATGGCCGGGTTGTCCAGGATCGCATCCACCGCGTCCTTGTCGCCGTTCACCACCTGCAGCACGCCGTCGGGCAGGCCCGCCTCCTGCATCAGTTCGGCCAGCATCAGCGGGACGGAAGGATCACGCTCGCTTGGCTTGAGGATAAAGGCGTTGCCGCAGGCAAGGGCGGGGCCCATCTTCCACATCGGGATCATGGCGGGAAAGTTGAACGGGGTGATCCCGGCGGCCACACCCAGGGGCTGGCGCATGGAATACATGTCGATGCCGGGCCCGGCGCTGTCGGTGAATTCGCCCTTCAGCATCTGCGGCGCGCCGATGCAGTATTCGATCACTTCCAGCCCGCGCTGGATATCGCCCCGCGCATCGGGAAGGGTCTTGCCATGCTCGCGGCTCAGCGTCTGGGCCAGCTTGTCCATGTCGCGGTTCAGAAGGCGGACAAACTCCATCATCACCCGCGCCCGGCGCTGCGGGTTGGTGGCACCCCAGGCAGGCTGCGCCCTGGCCGCTTCGGCCACGGCATGGTCGATCTCCTGTTTCGAGGCCAGCGGCACGCGAGCCTGCACCTCGCCCGTGGCGGGGTTGAACACATCGGCAAAGCGCCCCGAGGTGCCCGTTACATGCGCGCCGTTGATCCAGTGGGTAAGTTCCTGCATCCGATCCTCCAAGGCAATGTCCCCCTGCAGGATAGGCTTGCGGAAATGCGCGGGAAAGAGGCAAGATTTCAAAAGCGTTTTGCAATTTTGCAGGGATAGCCATGGCTGACTGGGATGATCTGCGGGTGTTTCTGGCCGTGGCCCGCAGCGAAAGCCTGTCGGGCGCAGGCAAGGCGCTGCGCCTTGACCCTGCAACGGTGGGCCGGCGGATCGCCCGGCTGGAAGAGGCGCTTGGCACAAGGCTGTTTGTCAGAAGCCCGCTGGGCTATGCCGCGACCGAGGCGGGCCTGCGCCTGCTGCCCCATGCCGAAGCGGCCGAACAGGCGTTGCAGGCCGCCGCCGATGATCTGGGGGGCGGGGCAGGGGGAGTGTCGGGGCAGGTCCGCATCGGTGCGCCGGATGGCTGCGCCAATTACCTGCTGCCGCAGGTCGTTGCGGCCATCTGCGATGACAACCCCGGGCTGGAGGTGCAGATCGTGGCGCTGCCGCGCGTCTTCAACCTGTCCAGGCGCGAGGCGGATATGGTGATTGCCGTCTCGCCGCCCACGGCGGGGCGGCTGACGGTTCAGCGGCTGACCGGCTATCACCTGCATCTGGCCGCCAGCCGCGCCTATCTGGACCGCCACGGCACCCCGCAGCGGCGCGCGGACCTGGCCGCACACCGCATTGTCGGCTACATCCCCGACATGATTTTTGACAAGGAATTGGATTATCTGGCCGAACTCGGGGTTGCCGAGGTGCCGCTTGCGTCCAATTCCGTGCCCGTGCAACTGAACTGGCTGCGCCACGGGGCCGGGATCGGGATGGTGCATGATTTCGCCATGCCCTTTGCCCCGGAACTGGTCAAGGTCCTGCCCGC
This sequence comes from Rhodobacter sp., assembly GCA_020250175.1. Taxonomy (GTDB): domain Bacteria; phylum Pseudomonadota; class Alphaproteobacteria; order Rhodobacterales; family Rhodobacteraceae; genus Aliitabrizicola. The sequence goes on along the minus strand of JADCEN010000020.1, from coordinate 15,504 downwards.
CGAGATCAGCCTGACGCGCGCCTTCTGGCTGATCCGCCATGCCGATGACCGCCGGACCGACCGGATGACCCGTTTCGCCGATCTGCTGGCCCAGGGTCTGCGGCGCGAACTGTTGCGTCTGGAAGCAATGACTTGACAGAAAGTTGCGCGGGGCGGACGCTTGGCGCAGGAAGGTGGAGGATGACATGCTGGTTCAACAGATCCTGACATCGAAACCCAAGGGGGGCGTGGTGACGGTTCCGCCTGCGGCGACGCTGGCCGAAGCGGTGGCGGTTCTGGCCGAGCACCGCATCGGCGCCGTGGTTGTCTCTGAAGACGGGGCCGGGGTTGCGGGCATCCTGTCAGAGCGGGACGTGGTGCGCGAACTGGCCCGCCACGGCCCGTCCTGTCTGGCCTTGCCGGTGTCGCATGTCATGACGGCCAGGATCACCACCTGCGCGCCCGGCGATCCGGTGACCGAGGTGATGCAGAAGATGACCGACGGGCGCTTTCGTCACCTGCCGGTGATGGAGGGCCAGCGGATGACCGGGCTTGTCTCGATCGGGGATGCCGTGAAGGCCCGCCTGTCCGAACTTGCGATGGAAAAGGACGCCCTGGAAGGCATGATCAAGGGCTTCTGACCATCCCGCCGTCCGGCCTGCTTTGCCGCTTGCAATGGCTTGCGCACTATTGTTGCGTGTGCACGGGCAGGCACAGGGGGGGCGTCATGCGCATTGGACTTTACCCGGGAACCTTCGATCCGGTGACGCTGGGTCACACCGATATCATCCAGCGCGCCATGGCGCTGGTTGACCGTCTGGTGATCGGCGTTGCCATCAACCGCGACAAGGGCCCGCTGTTCAGCCTGGAAGAACGGGTCGCCATGGTCAAAGCCGAAGCCGGGGCCATCCTTGCCAGGACGGGGGGTGAGATTGTCGTGCATCCCTTTGAAAACCTGCTGATCGACTGCGCCCGCGATGTCGGTGCCACGATCATCCTGCGCGGCCTGCGCGCGGTGGCGGATTTCGAATATGAATTCCAGATGGTCGGCATGAACCGGGCCATGGACAGCAGCATCGAGACCGTGTTCCTGATGGCTGATGCCCGCCGTCAGGCGATTGCCTCGAAACTGGTGAAGGAAATCGCGCGGCTGGGGGGTGACGTGTCGAAATTCGTGCCACCGCCCGTCTGCACGGCGTTGACGGCAAAATACGCCTGATGCCTGTGCCCGGGTGCCGGGTGGCCTTCCCCCAAAGCGGTCGCACATGAGCCCAAACCCGCCTCGCGCGCCAGCGCTTCTGCGCCGCCGGGGCATATGCCCCCATTTGCCCCTGAAGCAAGCAATCCTTGGTTCCTGACCTGTGCCGGGACAGGACCGTGAGACTTCGACGGGACGACTTCGGGACCGTCAAACGCAAAGCGTTGGCGGATCGCGGCACCGTCGCGCCCGGGGCCGGTCAGATCTGAACGCGCCGGTTGCATGGCAGATCAGGCGCGCTCAATCCGGCTCTCGTCGTTATTGCCGCCGGTTTTGGTGCGCGTCAAAGACTCCGGTTGCGTCCTGCACCGCCTTCCTGATCCTGGCCGGGGTCATCCTGGTTGGGGAAAGCTGATCTTCAGAAAGTGCAATAAGGGTGGAAAAACCGAGCTTTGTCAGATCCACCGCCAGGCGCACCCTGACAAAGCCGTTCTGCCCTGTGAGTCATCAGGGCAGATGCCCTTCAGCCGTCTTCCGTCTTGACGGCGGCCGTCAGGAACGACCGCCAGAGATGCACCTGTCTGCCGCACCAGTGCAAGGGTGGTGCCGACACGCACCTGCCCGACAAGCGGCCCGTCAAATCAGCTTGCCCATCGCCACGGCGGTATCCGCCATGCGGTTGGAAAAGCCCCATTCGTTGTCATACCAGGACAGGATGCGCACCATCGTGCCTTCCATGACCTTGGTCTGGTCCATGTGAAAGACCGAGGAATGCGGGTCATGGTTGAAGTCGGACGAGACATTCGGCTGGTCGGTATAGCCCAGAATTCCCTTCAGCCGGCCGTCTGCGGCCGTGCGGATGGCGGCGTTCACCTCTTCCACCGTGGTGGCGCGACCGGCCTCAAACACCAGGTCCACCACAGACACGTTGGGTGTCGGCACGCGGATCGCGACCCCGTCCAGCTTGCCCTTCAACTCCGGCAGGACCAGCCCCACCGCCTTGGCGGCCCCCGTCGATGTCGGGATCATGCTGAGTGCGGCGGCGCGGGCGCGGTACAGGTCCTTGTGCATCGTGTCCAGCGTGGGCTGGTCGCCCGTGTAGCTGTGGATTGTGGTCATGAATCCGCGCGTGATGCCGATGGCAGTGTTGAGCACCTGTGCCACCGGCGCCAGGCAGTTGGTGGTGCAGGACGCGTTCGAAACGATCAGATCATCTTTTGTCAGCGTATGGTCGTTCACGCCGTAGACGATGGTCTTGTCCGCCCCTGCCGCCGGGGCAGACACCAGGACGCGGCTTGCCCCGTTTTCAAGGTGTATCTTTGCTTTGTCCTTGTCGGTGAAGATGCCGGTGCATTCCAGCACGATGTCGACATGCGCCCAGGGCAGGTCGGCCGGATTGCGGATTGCCGACACCTCGATCGGCCCGCGGCCCACGTCGATGGTCGTGGCAGTGGTCGTCACCGTTGCGGGAAAGCGGCCATGGACCGAATCGAAGCGCAGGAGATGTGCGTTGGTCTCGACCGGGCCAAGATCATTGATCGCAACCACTTCGATATCGGTCCGCCCCGATTCGATGATGGCGCGCAGCACGTTCCGCCCGATCCGGCCAAAGCCGTTGATTGCCACCTTGACCGTCATCTGGTTCTCCTTGCTGGCCCGCGCCGCCCCGAGGGGCAACCATGGGCATGGGTAAGATTGCGCCGGTAACACGGACGCGGGTTGAATACTTGTGGACAGGGCGGACCATAACGCCCCCGCGCGGAAGTTTCCACGCCCCGCCCTGTCTTTTTTGGTGCCCCGTGGCCCGGCCCGCGCGCGCCCCGTCAGCGCAAAGGCGCTTCGCCCCCTACGGCAGGCCTGCCGCCCGTCGGCGCGCCTGCCTGCGATCCCCTGCCACGGTGTTCAAGAAAGTGAAGCCTGCATGGACTGCTGGCTGAAAAGCAGGAAACCCTTCCGCACGCACCCCGCGCGGTCTGGCAGGGGCCATCGCCCCTGCCACAGCGCCCCGCTGCCCCTTGGCCCGCCGGGTCGGGCGCTGGCCTGCGTTGTTCCCGGACCTGCCGGTCTGCGGGGCACCGTAGCGCACGGGCGGGGGAAACGCGGTGCGTATCCTTTTCCCGCACGGAGTGGGGAAAGCACGCTAACCGCTGCCATGGCAGGGGCCATCGCCCCTGCCACAGTGCCACGCTGGCATCAGGCCAGCCGGGGGCCAAAGCCCCCGGCCAGCGCCCGCCCCGCCCACGGCGGGCGCTTCTCGCCCGCCGGGTCGGGCGCTGGCCTGCGTTGTTCCCGGACCTGCCGGTCTGCGGGGCACCGTCCCGCGCGGGCGGGGGAAACGCAGTGCGTTTCCTCATCCCGCCCGGAGGGACGATTGCACTTCCAACGCTTCAATGGCAGGGGCCATCGCCCCTGCCACAGCGCCACGCTGCCCCTTGCCCAGCCGGGGGCCAAAGCCCCCGGCCAGCGCCCGCCCCGCCCACGGCGGGCGCTTCTCGCCCGCCGGGTCGGGCGCTGGCCTTCTGCTGTTCCCGGACCTGCCGGTCTACAGGGCACCGTCCCGCGCGGGCGGGGAAACGCGGTGCGTTTCCTGTTCCCGCCCGGAGGGACGAAAGCAGTATCACCGCTTCAATGGCAGGGGCCGTCGCCTTTGCCACGCCGCAACGTCGCCTGCCGCCAGCCGGGGGCCAAACCCCGCCCGGTGCCCGCCCCGCCCCCGGCGGGCGCTTCGCCCCCGCCGGGTCGGGCGCTGGCCTGCGCTGTTCCCGGACCTGCCGGTCTGCAGGGCACCGTCGCGCGCGGGCGGGGGAAATGCGGTGCGTTTCCCTGTCCGCCCGGATTGGCAGCCCTTTTGCGGCAGGATATGGAAGAACCTCCACCCGGCAGGCGACCGGACTTCTTTCAGCACCCCGTCAGTGCCCCGTCAGCAAAGGATATGCGATGAGCGGACTGCTTGCACTTCTCGACGATGTGGCGGCGATTGCCAAGGTTGCGGCGGCCTCGCTGGATGATGTCATCGGACAATCGGCCAAGGCCGGGCTGAAGGCCGCCGGGGCCGTTATCGACGATGCCGCCGTCACGCCGAAATATGTTCACGGTTTTGCCGCCGACCGCGAGTTGCCCATCGTCGGGCGCATCGCGCTGGGGTCAATCCGCAACAAGATGCTGATCCTTTTGCCGGCAGCCCTGCTGCTGTCGGCCTTTGCACCGCAGGTCATTGCCCCTTTGCTGATGCTGGGCGGGGCCTATCTGTGTTTCGAAGGGGCCGAGAAGGTGTATCACCTGGTCGTCCATCCCGCCCATGCGGATGAACCGCTGGACGAGGAGGCAAGATCAGCCCTGCATCTGGAACAGGAAAAGGTCGCAGGCGCGGTGAAGACCGACTTCATCCTGTCGGCTGAAATCATGACCATCGCGCTGGCCGCCCTGCCGGGGCGGGACATCTGGTTTCAGGCGGCGGCCCTGGCCGTTGTCGGCACCGCGATCACCGTGCTGGTCTATGGCGGGGTTGCGCTGATCGTGAAGGCCGACGATGTGGGGCTGTACCTGAGTCGGCGTGGCCGCCTTGGCCTGACCCGCGCCCTGGGTCGCGGGGTCGTGCGCGGCATGCCCGGTTTCATGGCGGTCCTGTCTGCGGTGGGCACGGCGGCGATGATTTGGGTCGGCGGGTCCATCGTGATCCACGGGCTGGCGCAGATCGGCTTTGCCTGGCCCGAACATCAAATCGGGCATATCGCCGAAATGGCCGCCCATGCCGTGCCGCAGGCCGCAGGCCTGGTGACCTGGGCGGTGAAGGCCGTGCTGGATGGCATCATCGGCCTGATCCTTGGGCTTTTGATCCTGCCCCTGTCCCGGTTCGTGATCCTGCCCCTGTGGCAGGTGATCCGGCGCAAGCCCGCCTGAGGCCGGCGCGCCGGCGATTGCCGTGCCGACCAGGCGCAGGCCCCCCTGACCGATCAGGGGGAACGGGCCGACCCCGGCCGCCAGTCAGCCCAGCAATGCCCTGACCTTGGCGGCGGTGGCCTCGGCGGTGATGCCGAATTCGGCATAAAGCCGCTCTGCCGGGGCCGAGGCGCCAAAGCCATGCATGCCGATGAAGCCCGATTTCTCGCGCTTGCCGCCCTCGCCGAACAGCCAGCGGTCCCAGCCGAAACGCACCCCGGCCTCGATCGCCACCCGCACCGGACCGGGCGGCAGCACCTTGCGGCGCCAGGCGGCGTCCTGGTCTTCAAACAGCTCCCAGCAGGGCATCGACACCACGCGCGTGCCGATTCCGCCGGCCTGCAGCAGGTCCCGCGCCTTGAGCGCGATTTCCACCTCGGATCCCGTCGCCATCAGGATCGCCCGGCGCTTGCCCGTGGCATCGGCCAGCACATAGGCCCCGCGCGCCGTCAGGTTCCGGTTGCTGTGCACCTTGCGCACTGCGGGCAGGTTCTGCCGCGACAGTGCCAGCACCGAAGGCGTGGTCTTCGCGGTCAGGGCCAGTTCCCAGGCTTCGGCGGTTTCCACCAGGTCTGCGGGGCGGAACACCCAGGTGTTGGGTGTGGCGCGCAAGAGTGCCAGATGCTCCACCGGCTGGTGCGTTGGCCCGTCCTCGCCCAGCCCGATGCTGTCATGCGTCATCACATAGACCACCGGAATACCGATCAGCGCCGAAAGCCGCATCGCAGGGCGGGCGTAATCGGTGAAGCACAGGAAGGTGCCGCCATAGGGGCGCACCCCGCCGTGCAGCGCCATGCCGTTCATCGCCGCCGCCATGCCATGTTCGCGGATGCCGAAATAGACATAGCGCCCCTTGCGGTTGGCGGCATCGAAGACACCCAGATCGGGCGTCTTGGTGTTGTTCGATCCCGTCAGGTCGGCCGAGCCGCCGATGGTTTCGCCCAGAACCGGGTTCACCGCCTCCAGCACCATTTCGCTGGCACGGCGCGTGGCGACCTTCGGCAGCTTGTCCACCGCCGATTTCTTCAGCGCGCGGATCACCGCCGTCAGCCTGGCCGGGGTGTCGCGCGCGAAGATGCGGGCGAATTCGGCCTGGCGGCTTGGCGGCAGGGCGGCAAGGCGCGCCTCCCAGCTCTCGCGCGCGGCACGGCCACGGGTGCCGATGGCCTCCCACGCCGCCTTGATGTCGGCAGGGATGACGAAGGGCGCATGGGGCCAGCCATAGGCGGCCTTGGTATCGGCGATCAGCCCGGCATCGGTCAGCGCGCCATGCCCCTTGGCCGTATCCTGCGCCGAAGACCCCAGCGCGATATGGGTGCGGCACTGCACCAGCGCCGGGCGCCCCGCCGCCTTTGCCGCCGTGATCGCCCGGTCGATATCCTCCGGATCATGACCGTCGCAGGCAAACACCGCCCAGCCCGAGGCGGCAAAGCGCGCTTTCTGGTCGGTCACGTCCGAGATCGAGACCTTGCCGTCGATGGTGATCCCGTTGTCATCCCACAGCACGATCAGCCGCGACAATTCCAGCTTGCCCGCCAGCGCCAGCGCCTCCTGGCTGACGCCTTCCATCAGGCAGCCGTCACCGGCGATGACATAGGTATGATGGTCGATCACCCTGGCCCCCCAGCGGGCGCGCAGCGATTCCTCGGCAATGGCAAAGCCGACCGCATTGGCCAGCCCCTGACCCAGCGGGCCGGTGGTGGTTTCGATCCCCCCGGCGTGGCCGAATTCCGGGTGGCCTGCCGTGATCGCCCCCCATTGGCGGAAACTGCGGACCTGCCCGATGGTCATGTCGGCATGGCCGGTCAGGTGCAGCAGCGCATAAAGCAGCATCGAGCCATGCCCGGCCGACAGGATGAAGCGGTCGCGGTTCGGCCAGTCGGGCGCTGCGGCGTCAAAGCTCAGGTGCCGTTCGAACAGCACGGTCGCCACATCGGCCATGCCCATCGGCATGCCGGAATGGCCGGAATTTGCCGCCGCCACCGCATCAAGCGTCAGCGCGCGGATCGCGCAGGCCTTCATCCAGTGGTCGGGGTGTTTTGCGCGCAGGGTCGCTATGTCCAAGGCCAGGTGTCCTTCGGAAAGGGGGCCCCTTGGCCCGGATGCAGACTGTCTTGGCGGCTGAATACCAGCCCGGGCGGCAAGATCAAGCGTGCCCCGCAACAGCTTGTGGCGAAAGGGCGCGCAAAAGCTTTGGCCTTTGGGGTAAGATCACCGAAGGCGGATGTGATCGCGATTCGCACGGGGGGCCGGTGTCAAGCTGACCCTTGCGCAGGGTCGCCACAGGGAAGGGCAGGCGATGAGCGACATCAAGGATCTGGAGCGGCGCATCAGCCTGGCCTTGGACCGGATCGGTCAGGCCGTTGACGGCTTTGTGCCCGCAGCCTTTGGGACCGGCCCCGCAGAGTTGCAGGACGCCCTGCGGACCGAGCAGGCCACCAATGCCGATCTGACCGAACGCCTGCGCGTCATGACGCTGCGCGAGGCAAGCGATGCCGCAGAGTCCACCGCAAAGGTGGGCCGTCTGGTCCGGGCGCTTGACGCGCAGGGCCTTGAACTTCAGCGCCTGAAGAAAACCGTGATCCAGCTGCGCGAAAGCCTGCGCGCCCTGCGCGAGGCGCAGACCGGGGCCGTGGCCGACCCGCATCTGCTCAATACGGCGATGCTGGTGGAACTTGAGGCGCTGCACGCGACGCGGCTGACCGAAATGGCGCAAATGGAAGAAATTCTGGCCGAACTCCACCCCCTGATCGGAGAGATGCAGGATGCCTGACGTCGATATCATGATCGGGGGACGGACGTTCCAGGTGGCCTGCCAGCCCGGCGAAGAGCAGTTGCTGCGCGCCGCCGCAGAGTTGCTGGATGCGGAAGCCCGGCCGCTGGTGGCCCAGATGGGCCGACTGCCCGAATCCCGCATGCTGCTGATGGCCGCACTGATGCTGGCCGACCGCATGGCGACCCTGGAAGACGAGCGGCAAGCGCTGAAGGCCGATGTGAACATGCTGGAAAGCCGGGCACACCAGCTTCGCGCAGGCCTGGCCGATGTGCCGGCCCATGTCGTGGAAACCCTTGCAGAGCTTGCCGCCCGCGCCGAAGCCCTTGCCGCCGCAGCGGAAGAGCGGGCGGGCCGTGCGGCCTGACCCGACCGGGCAGGGGGGCTGTCTGCCCCCTTCGCGTCCTGCGGACGCGCCCCTCCAAGGATATTTGTGAACGAAAACCGGCGGACGAAAGGCCGTCAGGCGTTGGCAGACCTGATCTTTTCGGCAGCGTCCCTGTCAAAGGCCACGCCCTTGTCGGCGAACAGCGCATCGAGTTCGCCCGACAGGGTCATCTCGGTGACGATGTCGCAGCCGCCGATGAATTCGCCCTTGACGTAAAGCTGCGGGATCGTCGGCCAGTCCGAGAAATCCTTGATACCCTGACGGATCTCGGCATCGGCCAGCACGTTCACGTCGGTGAATTCAACGCCCATGTAATTCAGCACACCCGCCACCCGGCTGGAAAAACCGCATTGCGGCATCGACTTTGTGCCTTTCATGAACAGGACAACGTCGTTCTTTGCGATGGTGTCGCGGATCAGGTCTTCGGCTTGTGCCATGGCGATATTCCTTAAGGATGGGATCAGTCCGGTGCCTTGGTTGTCAGGGCCAGGGCGTGCAATTCGCCATGTGCCCCGTCCATCCGGCCCTTCAGGCTGGCATAGACCGCGCGCTGCTGCTGCACGCGGTTCAGGCCCTTGAAGCTTTCGTCGATCACTTCGGCGGCCCAGTGGTTGCCGTCACCCGCCAGATCGGTGATGGTGATGCGCGCCTTGGGAAAGGTTTCGCGGATCAGGTTTTCAATGTCGCGGGCTTCCATCGGCATCAGAACGGCTCCTGTCTGGCCCTCAATTTAGGCTGCGCGCAGCGGGGCCGCAAGGGATCGCGTCAGGCCGTCGCGCGCCATTCGTGCTTCAGAAGCGCCAGAAAGACGCAATCCACCCAGCCGCCGTCCGGGCGGCACCAGCATTCCCGCCAGACGCCTTCCGTCACGAAGCCCAGCCTGCGGAACAGTGACAGCGCGCCTGAGTTGTCTGCCGTCACGTCCAGCCCCACCCGATGCGCGTCCCGGACATGGAACATCTCATCCAGCACCGCCTGCATCATCGCCAGCCCGGTTCCCGCCCTGCGGTCATGAACCGCGACCGCAGGGATGGTCCAGACCCGGGGAAACCATTGCGTCAGGGTGGCAAATCCGGCGGGCTGCCCCGCTGTGGTCCAGATCAGCAGATCGCCGGTTGCGGTCTTTGCTTCAATCTCGTCCGCTTCGGGGGCGACGATGAAGCGGGTGTTGTCAGGGGTGGTCCAAAGGGCGCGAACAAAGGCCGCGTCCCGCGCCGTCGCCTTTCGCAGCATCACAGCCCAAGGGAACCGGCAAAGGCGCTGCGGTGCAGCGCGGACAGATCGGCAAGCGGTGCCCTGCTTTCGCCAAAGCGGATGTCCGGTCCGCCAAACCGGCCCACCCTGGCCACCGCCACGCCTGCCTTCAGCCCTTCGGCCCGCAGCGCATCCGCCTGTTCCCCGGTGCAGGCCACCAGATAACGCGCCTGGTCTTCGCCAAACAGCGCGCCGGTCTCTGCCATGTCCAGCGCCACCCCAAGGCCCGCGGCTTCGGCCATCTCGAAGGCGGCCAGTGCCAGCCCGCCATCCGACAGGTCGCTGGCCGCCCGCAGCAGGCTGCGGTTGGCCAGCAGGAACGCGCCATTGCGCCGCTCGGCGGCAAGATCGACGAAGGGCGCATCGCCGTCTTCGCGGCCGAACATCTCGGCCAGAAGCGCCGACTGGCCCAGATGCCCTGCACCTTCGCCGATCAGCACGGCCACGTCACCCTCTGCCGGCAGGCCTGCGATGATGTCTTCGATCCGTGCCAGCAGGCCGACGCCGCCGATGGTGGGGGTGGGCAGTATGCCGGTGCCGTCGGTTTCATTGTACAGGCTGACATTGCCCGACACGATCGGGAAATCAAGCGCGCGGCAGGCCTCGCCAATCCCTGTGATCGCGCCCACCAGTTGGCCCATGATCCCGGGCTTTTCCGGGTTGCCGAAATTCAGGTTGTCGGTTGCGGCCAGCGGGCGTGCGCCGACCGCGATCAGATTGCGCCAGGCTTCGGCCACCGCCTGCTTGCCGCCTTCGACCGGGTTCGCCTTGACGTAGCGCGGGGTCACGTCGCAGGTGAAGGCCAGCGCCTTGGCCGTGCCATGTACCCGCACGATGCCCGCCCCCAGGCCCGGCCTGCGCACCGTATCGGCCATGACCATGCTGTCATATTGCTCCCACACCCAGGCCTTGCAGGCATAGCTGGGCGATCCGATCAGCGCCCGCAGCCCTGCGATGGGGTCAATGTCAGGCACCGGCCCCAGGGGGGCGGGTTTTGGCGTTGCCGCCCAGGGGCGGTCATATTCCGGCGCATTGCCCGACAGTGCCTTCAGCGGCAGGTCGGCCTTCACCACGTTGCCACGCATCACCAGAAAGCGGTCTTCGGCAATGGTTTCGCCGACGATGGCAAAATCGAGGTCCCATTTTTCGAAGATCGCGCGCGCTTCCGCCTCTTTTTCAGGCCGGAGCACCATCAGCATCCGTTCCTGGGATTCGGACAGCATCATCTCATAGGCGGTCATGCCAGGCTCGCGCACCGGCACGCGGTCGAGGTCCAGGCGGATGCCCAGATCGCCCTTGTCGCCCATTTCCACCGCCGAACAGGTCAGCCCGGCTGCCCCCATGTCCTGGATCGAGATCACCGCGCCCGAGGCCATCAGGTCAAGGCAGGCCTCCAGCAGGCGCTTTTCGGTGAAGGGATCGCCCACCTGCACGGTGGGGCGCTTTTCCCCGATCCTGTCATCGAATTCGGCGCTGGCCATGGTGGCGCCGCCCACCCCGTCGCGCCCGGTCTTGGCGCCAAGATACACCACCGGCATGCCCACGCCCGAGGCGGCGGAATAGAAAATGGCATCGGCCCGCGCCAGACCGGCGGCAAAGGCATTGACCAGACAGTTGCCGTTATAGGCGCGGTGAAAGCGCAGCTCGCCGCCGACGGTCGGCACGCCGAAGGCATTGCCATAGCCGCCGATCCCTTCGATCACGCCCTTGACCAGATGCGCGGTCCTTGGATGCGACGGCACCCCAAAGCTCAGCGCATTCATCGCCGCAATCGGGCGCGCGCCCATGGTGAAGACATCGCGCAGAATGCCACCCACCCCGGTTGCCGCCCCCTGATACGGCTCGATGTAACTTGGGTGGTTGTGGCTTTCCATCTTGAACACCACGGCCTGACCGTCACCGATATCGACGACGCCCGCGTTCTCGCCCGGCCCGCAGATGACCTGCGGCCCGGTGGTATGCAGCGTGCGCAGCCATTTCTTTGACGATTTGTAGGAACAGTGCTCGTTCCACATCGCCGAGAAGATGCCAAGCTCGGTGAAGGTCGGCACGCGGCCGATGATCGACAGGACCCGCGCGTATTCGTCGGGCGTCAGCCCGTGTGCTGCGACCAGATCGGGGGTGATTTCGGGTTCGGTCATCTCTTGCCCCCTGCAGCGGCCCTGGCTGCCTCTTAGGACAAGGTACGGGCTGGGGAAAGGGCAGAGCAGGGCGGCGGGGAGGACCGCGTCAAAAAAAACTTGGGGGCCCCTGTCGAAAAGCTGCCCCCTGCGGCGTCCTTGGGTCATGCCCGCCTGCGAAACCGTGTAGGTGGCATGCAACCCTCTTGCGGCACGGCGCTGCTGATGCCCAAGATCAACGGAAAATGGGAGACCAAAGATGAAATACATGGCACTGATCTATTCGCAGGACGGCACTGGTCCCGCCTGGGGCACGCCGGAGTTCCAGGCGATGATGCAGGGGTACGCGGCGCTGAATGACGCGCTCAAGGCGGCAGGTGCCTATGTTGCGGGCGATGCCCTGCAGGCGGTCGATACGGCCACCACGCTGCGCATCCGCGACGGGCGTACCGAGACGATGGACGGCCCCTTCGCCGAAACCAAGGAACGGCTGGGCGGGTTCTACATCATGGAATGCGCCGATCTGGACGAGGCGCTGCGCTTTGCCGCAATGATCCCCACCGCCGCCTATGGGTCGGTGGAGCTGCGCCCGCTGGTGGTCTGGAACTGACGGTGACGCGGGCGGGTGATCCGGCGCTGAGCCTGGCCCAGGTCGTCCGATCCGACCGGGGCCGCCTGATCGCGGCGCTGATCGCCCGCCTGCGCGACTTTCAGCTGGCCGAGGATGCCTTGCAGGATGCGCTGGAAGCGGCACTGCGGCACTGGGGCAGGTCGGGCCTGCCCGCCTCGCCCCAGGGGTGGCTTCTGCGGGTGGCGCAGCGCAAGGCGATTGACCGTCTGCGCGCGGGCGCCCGCGATGGCCGGCGCATCGCAGATCTGACCCTGCTGTCCGGGGAGGAGGCGGCAGAATGGGCTGCCGAGGACATACCCGACGACCGGCTGCGGCTGATCTTCACCTGCTGTCACCCGGCCCTGGACCCCAAAAGCCGTGTGGCGCTGACCCTGCGCACGCTGGGCGGCCTGACAACGGCCGAAATCGCCCGCGCATTTCTGGACCGCGAACCGGCGATGGGCCAGCGCCTGTCGCGGGCAAAGGCCAAGATCGCGGCGGCCGGCATTCCCTTTGCAGTGCCCGGCCCGGACCTTTGGGCCGAGCGGCTCGACTCGGTGCTGACCACGATCTACCTGATCTTCAATGAAGGATATTTGGCCTCCTCCGGGGCGGAGCCGCTGCGCGGGGACCTGTGCGAAGAGGCCGTCTTTCTGGCGCGCCTGCTGATCTATCTGCGTCCAAAAGAGCCGGAAGCCGAAGGCCTTCTGGCGCTGATGCTGCTGACCGATGCCCGCCGGGCGGCCCGCATCGCGCAAGGTGTCCTGGTGCCGCTGGAGGCGCAGGATCGCCGCCTGTGGGACGCCGCGATGATCGCCGAGGGCCTTGCTTTGCTGGACCGGGCAATGGCGCGCCACACGCCGGGTCCGTTTCAGATCAAGGCCGCCATCGCTGCCCTGCATGTGCAGAACGCAGACGGCAGCGGCACCGACTGGACACAGATCGCCTTGCTTTATGACAGCCTGCTGCGGATGGAACCGACGCCGGTCGTGCGGCTGAACCGCGCCGTGGCGCTGGCCGAGGCCGGGGCGCTGCCTGCGGCTCTGCGAGAGATCGAGACGCTGGCCGTGGCACTGGACAGCTATCCGCAGTTCCACGCGGCCCGGGCCGATCTGCTGCGCCGCCTGGCGCGCGCGCCCGAATCGGACGCGGCCTACGGTCGCGCCATCGCCCTTGCCCCCACTTCTGCGGATGCCGCATTCTTGCGCGCCCGCCGGTCCGCCCGGGTCAAGGTGCAGGCAGATACCGATATTCCTGTCCTGGGCCAAAAAAAGGCCGAGCAAACGCCCGGCCCAAGTCCAACAGGGAGGTATGAGGCCAACGATCAAAATGCACCGTCACCCTCAAGGCCGAAATAGGCACATCGACCTATCGGTTCAATATCGAACATGCTGCAGGTGCGGCATGGCCGTTATGCTCATGACGCATACCTGCTTTGATCGGGGCCGTTGCGCGCGGTGCCGAGGACCTGAAGCAGCGCGCGCGTATAGCGCCCCCTGCCGGCCATCGCGCCGGCGGCACTGCCGCCTACATCTGCTGTCGCTTTCGGTAGGCGAAAATCTCTTCCATCACGAACTCGCGAAAGGCCGCGACCCGCTTGGAATGGCGCAACTCCTCCGGATAGGCCAGAAACACCGGCACATCGCCCGATTCCACCTCGGGCAGGACATGCACAAGGTCCGGAAAGTCATCTGTCAGGTAATCGGGCAGAACGCCGATGCCCAGATTGTTCAGCACAGCCTGCAGCACGCCGAAATAATTGTTCACCGTCAGCGTCGAGGGCACGTCAAAGCGCATCAGGTCCTGCACCAGCGCCGCCCCGGCCGCCACCTGCGGCGTGCCGGGGTGCTGGCTGATCAGACGGTGCTGGCCCAGGTCCCCGGGCCGTTCCGGAACGCCTGCCTTGTCCAGATAGGCCGGCGAGGCGTAAAGCCGCATCCGGATATTCATCAGCCGCTTGCGGATCAGGTCGGCCTGGCTGGGTTCTTTCATCCGGATTGCAACATCGGCTTCACGCATCGGCAGGTCCAGCACCCGCTCTTCCAGCATCAGGTCGATCTTGAGCGAGGGGTACTTGTCATAAAGCGCGGTCAGCCGGGGTGCCAGCCAGAGCGTGCCGAAGCCCGTCGTGGTTGTCACGCGCAGCTCGCCAAAGACCTCATCCTCGGTGTCCCGGATCCGGGCTGCGGCGGCATCCAGCCGTTTCACCATCGCCTGGGTGGCATCAAACAGCAACTCGCCCTGTTCGGTCAGGATCAGACCGCGCGCATGGCGGTGGAACAGGGTGGTGTTCAGGCTTTCCTCAAGCGCGCGGATCTGGCGGCTGACGGCGGATTGCGACAGATGCAGAACCTCGCCCGCATGGGTCAGGCTGCCTGCATCGGCCACGGCGTGAAATATCCGAAGTTTGTCCCAATCCATCCCGGCACCCTGACCCCTTCGCCTTTTGCACTTAGGGACGACATCGCAGCGTTGCAACGGAAACATGGCCGGGGCTTCGCACCGGTCGCTGGCAGCGGTACCGATCCGTCATCTGTTCAGGGTGGTGGATATGTGCTGGCCGCAGGGGATGCTGACCGCAACGCTGGGCAGGCGTCCGCCTGCGGCTGCCCCACGCGGTCTGGCCGGGGCCATCACCCCGGCCCTGCGCTGCGCCTGCCGCGCGAGGCTTGGGGGGCCAAAGCCCCCGGCTGGTACCCGCCCCGCCCTTGGGCCGGGCGCAGGCCTTTGGTGTGCGGGTTGCGATGGTCATGTCTGGGGCGTCCCGCAGGGGCGGAGGAAACGCGGTGCGTTTCCGTGTACTCGCCCGGAGAGGGGGTGGAAGATGGTGCCATGCATTTCCACCTGCCCCCCCGCCGCCATGGCAAAGGCCATCGCCTTTGCCACAGCGCTTCGATGACACCCCGCCAGCCGGGGGCCAAAGCCCCCGGCCAGCGCCCGCCCCGCCCACGGCGGGCGCTTCTCGCCCGCCGGGTCGGGCGCTGGCCTCTGCTGTTCCCGGACCTGCCGGTCTACAAGGCACCGTCCCGCACGGGCGGGGGAAACGCAGTGCGTTTCCTGTTCCCGCCCGCAGTGGCGGAAGCAGTTTCGCCGCTTCAATGGCAAAGGCCATCGCCTTTGCCACGCCGCAACGTCGCCTCCTGCCAGCCGGGGGCCAAAGCCCCCGGCCAGCGCCCGCCCCGCCCCGGGCGGGCGCTTCTCGCCCGCCGGGTCGGGCGCTGGCCTCTGCTGTTCCCGGACCTG
>JADCEN010000002.1 GCA_020250175.1 Rhodobacter sp. | reverse complement strand
CTCGACCTTCTCGGTCCTATCGGTTACGTCCCACCCGCAGAAGCAGAGGAAGCGTTCTATGCAAACCTGAACACGCTCGATATGGTCGCCTAGCCGTTGAACAAATCACCCTCCGGTAAACCCGGGGCGGTTCAAAACTGCCGAAATCCAAATCCGCGTTGCCCTCATCAACCGCTTCAACGCACTCGGCACCGCCGAAATCGTTCGCGTGGTATGATGCCAACGGGGAAAGGGGGTGTCGTGTCTCAGGCATTACTTGTGCAACAACGCCCTACGGCGACGTCTTTGCGCTGCATGAGATCTGGAAGGACCTTGGTTTCGACCGTGCCCTTGGCCGGGCCTTGCGCTCTGGCAGGCGGCAGATCGACGTCGGGGCGCTCGTGCGGGCGATGGTGTTCAACCGGCTCTGCGCCCGACAGCAAGCTGGGCGTGCTGCGCTGGCTGGAGACGGTCGCGATGCCGGCCATGCCCGGGAAGGTGGAGCATCACCACCTCCTGCGCGCCATGGACGCGCTCATGGACCATGTCGACAGGGTCGGGATGGAACTCGCAAAACAGATCCGGCCTCTGGTGGACCGCAACCTCACCGTCGTCTTCTATGACCTGACCACGGTGCGCATCCATGGCGAGGGGGAAGTTGACGACGATATCCGCGCCTATGGCATGAACAAGGAGACCGGTGGCATCGCCCGCCAGTTCGTCATGGGCGTGGTGCAGACCGCCGGGGGCCTGCCGCTCATGCATACGGTTCATCCCGGCAACGTCGCGGAGACCAAGACCCTGCAGGCCATGCTGGCGACCGTGCTGCAGCGCTTCCCCATCGAGCGGGTGATCCTTGTGGCCGATCGGGGGCTTCTCAGCCTCGACAAAATCGGCGCTCTGACGGCGCTGGCGCAGGAAGGTGGCCGCAGGCTGGAGTTCATCCTCGCCGTGCCGGCGCGGCGCTATGGTGAACTGGTCGAGACCTTCCGCAGCCTTGCCTTCGATGCGGAGGGTCTCGCCGAGGCAACCTTTGCCGGCCATCGCCTGATCGTCGCCCATGATCCCCTGCGCGCGGCCGGGGAGGGCGAGGCCCGCCGCACCCGCATCGCCGAACTTGAAGCCATGGCCGAGACGATGGTGGGCCGGCTCGACGCGCAGGACGCAGGTGCCACGCCCCAGGGGCGCCGTGCCTCCGACCGGGGGGCCTGTAGCCGCTTCGCCCGTGCTGTGGCCGATGCCGGGATGACGCGCTTTCTCAAGGCCGACCTGACGGCCGACCGCTTCTCCTGGTCGGTGGATGAAGACGCGGTGGCCGAGGCGCAGTTCTTCGACGGCACGCTTGCGCTGATCACCAACACCGCCGACATCAGCCCCGCCGAGGCCGTCGCCCGCTACAAGGGCCTCGCCGATATCGGGCGCGGGTTCCGCGTCCTCAAATCCGACATCGGGACCGCGCCGGTTCATCATCGCCTGCCAGACCGCATCCGGGCGCATACTCTCATCTGCTTCCCGGCCCTTACCCTCTACAGGGTCATGTGCATGCGCCTGAAGGCCAAGGGCCACAGCGCAAGCCCAAGGACCGCCCTCGAAATCCTCGCCTAGCTGCAGCGCCACAATGCCAAGATCGCTGACCGGACAGTCGCCGGCATCTCCGCGCCACCCCCTTCCCAACTGGACCTCTTTGAAGCGCTCAACGTACCGGAAATCGCCTGAAATCCGCCGCGGTAGTTACATAAATGACCCCACGGGTATAATAGAAACAATCACTTAGTCGGTTTGCTGTCGAAGTTGGGGGGGGCACTTCTCGGTGGAAATCATCGCCGAAAGCCCTTCACCGTCACGACCAAGCAGGCGCGGGCGGCGTAGGCCCCACACACCGAAGCCGCCCGCGCCTGCTTGAGCCGCAGAGATCTCTTGCTCAAAGTCACAGTATCTCATGCGAGGAGTATGACGTGCCAAGCAACCGTTGGGAATCTTGTGTCCGCTGGCGAACAGTAGCCCCACGTGCCGAAACAGAAAGAAAAAAAGCATTTGACTCAATAGAGGCAATTGAATCAATATGACTCTAGTGTTAGCCGTCCGAGAGAAAGTACCCGCGAGCCAAGTAGACCGAATCTTGCATGTCGTGAACTCGCACGAAAAATTTCGCCTCTCTAGTGGGAACTTTGCGTCAGATTCACAACACCAGCAAGCCAATCCAATCGATGTTTCGCGAGCAATCCAAGGTGGGGGCCACGGCCAGTCCGGAGATGACAGTAAATGTATGTGAATAACGATTCCTCTGCGCAAGACACTGACATAGGTTTATTTCCGGAAACTGCTATCATCCGCCGCCCTGCCGCCCCACTGTCGAAACGTGTGCTCGACGTACTGTGCATCCTTTTGATCTTGCCGCTAGCGCTGCCGGTGCTGGCTATCGCGGCGCTGGCCATCAAGGCCACTTCGCGCGGGCCGATCCTGTTCACGCAGCACCGCTATGGCTTGGGGCGGGTGCCGTTCCGGGTGTACAAGCTTCGCAGCATGTCTGTGGCCGAGGATGGCGATGCATTCCGCCAAGCCCGCAAGGGCGACACCCGAATAACCCCGGTCGGTGCTTTCCTGCGCAAGACGAGCATCGACGAGCTGCCGCAGTTGTTAAACGTTCTGCGCGGCGACATGTCTCTGGTCGGTCCGCGCCCGCATCCGACTAAGCTCGACAACGATTTCGCGCAGGCAATTCCCGGCTACAACCGCCGTTTTGCCGCCATGCCGGGCATCACCGGACTGGCCCAGGTGCGCGGTCACCGCGGCGAGACCGATACACTGGAGAAGATGCGGGCGCGCGTTGAGAGCGACATCGAATATGTCGATACGCGCAGCTTGTGGATGGACATTCTCATCATGATGCGGACCACGCTTGTGGTGGCCAGTCAACGGAACGCCGGCTGATTCGTCCCCCGGGGCGCGCGCTCGGCACGGTCATGACAGCGAAGGGTTGACGCTTGAGAGTTCTCGTCACGGGCGGCGCAGGCTTCATAGGATCGCATATGTGCCGCAATCTGCTGGACGCAGGGCATGACGTCATCTGCGCAGACAATTTCTACACCGGGCGGCGCGCCAATCTGGCTGATTTGCAAGGCAACCCCGCTTTCGAGTTGATTCGGCACGATGTGGTGAACCCGCTTTATGTCGAGGTGGACCTGATCATCAACCTTGCCTGCCCGGCCTCGCCCGTTCATTACCAGTCAAACCCGGTCCGCACGCTCAAGACCAGCGTGTTCGGGGCGCTTAACATGCTGGGGCTGGCCAAGCGGCTGCGCGTGCCAGTGCTGCAGGCCTCCACGTCTGAGGTTTACGGCGACCCGACGATCCATCCCCAGCCCGAGGATTACCGGGGCAGCGTCAACCCGATCGGCATCCGCTCGTGTTATGACGAGGGAAAGCGCTGCGCCGAGACGCTGTTCTTCGATTATCACCGCGAGCATGGGGTCGACATCAAGGTGGCGCGCATCTTCAACACCTACGGGCCGAACATGCGTCCAGATGACGGGCGCGTTGTATCGAACTTCATTACCCAGGCGCTGCGCAGCGAGGACATAACAATCTACGGCCAAGGCCTGCAAACGCGGTCCTTCTGCTACGTCTCCGATCTGGTGGACGGGCTTTTGAGGCTGGCCTTCTCGGCGCCGGAGGTGACAGGTCCTGTGAACCTCGGCAATCCCTATGAATTCACCATGCTGCAGCTTGCGGAACAGGTGATCGCCAAGACCGGCTCATCCTCGAAGCTGACGTTCCTGCCGATGCCCTCGGATGATCCGCAGCAGCGCCGCCCGGTGATCGACCGCGCCCGCACACTGCTGGGCTGGGCGCCGAAGGTGCCGCTGGATGCGGGGCTGGACCGTACCATCGCCTATTTCCGCCAGTTCGCCTGAGGGCGCCTGCCGAAGGAGCGACATGTTGCAAAGGCCGCGCGCAGAGGATGAGGTGGTGGTCGGAGGATTGCCGACAACCTGCATGGACCAGGAGGAGATCGCCGACTGGATGATCGCGCGCTGCCAGGCCAACATCATCGGCGGCCGCCAGGACCTGCCCCCCGTAATCCTGTCGTCGAACGGCCAGGGCATCGCCCTTCTGGGGTCGGACCCGGCCTATGACGCGGCGATGATGGCGGCCGACATGATCCATGCCGACGGCATGTCGGTGGTCAAGGCCTCGCGTCTGCTGACGCGGCGCCCCATCCGGGGCCGGTCCTGCACCACCGACCTGTTCGAGGATGTGGCGGCGCGGGCCTCGGCCGCGGGCCTCGGCTTCTACTTCCTCGGCTCGACCGAAGACCAGAACCGCCGCGCGGTCGAGGCGGTAAAGTCCCGCTATCCGGGGCTGCGCATCACCGGGCGGCATCACGGGTTCTTCGGCCCCGAGGATGACGCGGCCCTTTGCGCCGAGATCGTGGCCAGCGGGGCGGATGTGCTGTGGGTGGCCCTGGGCAAGCCCAAGCAGGAAATCTGGTGCCACCGCAACCAGGACCGTCTGCGCGGCCTTGGCTGCATCAAGACCTGCGGGGGCCTCTATTCCTATCTGGCACTGGATGTTCCCCGCGCGCCGCTGGCCATGCGCAAGGCAGGCTTCGAATGGCTCTACAGGTTCCTCAAGGAACCCACCCGCCTTGGGCACCGCTATCTGGTGACCAACACGGTCAGCGCCTGGCGGATGCTGCGCCGCAGCCACGGTTGACCCGACAACGCCCTTGCACGAAAGAAACCCCATGGACCGGACTGATCTGAAGGTCTGCGTGCTGCGCCATATGTCCGACCGGTACGCGCCGCTTCTGGCCTTCTGGACGGGCCAGGGCCCGCTGCCCCAGAGCACCCGGATCGAGGCGCATTGCGATCTGGTCTATACGCTTGTCCTTCTGGGCGAAGAGGCAACCGTGCCCTCTGCGGCATTGAAGGCGCTGGTCGAGGCACTTCGCGGCTACAGCCTGCCGGGCCTTGCCCCCCACGCGGGCTTGCCGGTGCTGTCCGTGCATAATCTGGCCTATGCATGTGGCGTGCTGAACTTGTTTCCCGCCCGCAAGACCGCGCTCTATTCCCGCTTGGCCGAGGGGCGGTCCTTTGCCCCCGACACCATCGTGGACCCCGCCAGCCATCTGCCGATATTCCCCCCGAAATGGGCGCATCACAACTGGCGCGTCAGCCATTGGATCGGCGGTATCCCCTCGATCCTGCTGTCTCTGTCCCGCAGCGGCCTGCCCTTTGCGGATCAGGCGGCGCAGCGCCTTGCCATAACCCGTGATGCCTCCGACCGGCTGGTGGCCCCGCAGACGGGCCTGTTGCGGGCCTGGCGCAGCGATGCCGTGCAGTGGCTGTTCCGCAGGCTCTATGCCTTTCGCCATGACCCTGACCTGGGCGACCTGGGGGGGGTGGCGCATCTGCTGTGGATCGACCATGTGATCGGGCGCCGCTATGTCGGGCTTGAGGCCCTGCATGCCCAGGCCTCGCATCTGTTCCGCAAGCACGGCCCCTTCATGGAGGCAGTGCCCTACTGCCTCGATTTCGACATCGTGCAGATCCTGCGCACCGCAGCCGGGCAACTCGGCCGCACCGACCCAGCCGACCGCACCCGCGCCGCCGGGATGATGGCCGCCATCGAGGCCTTCTTCGCCGCCCCCATCCCCGAGGGCTACACGCTCCACAAGGTGCCGGGCGCGCTGGCGACTTGGCATGAATGCGCGCTGATGACCGACACCCCCACCGGCCCCGACCACACCAACCCCCCCACCGACATCATCCGCGAGGCCTTCTGGCTCTGACCCCGGGGGAACGAGAGTCCGCAATAAGCGTTTCAATCCGGTCCACGTGCTTCGCAAGGCTGTGCATCTTCGCAACCTCAAGACTCATCGCTGACAATGTCTGCGCCAGTTCGGGCTGGCTGAGAACGGAAGCGATTTCGGCTGCAAGTGGCTCTGCCTGATCGACAGGTGCCATCCGGCATGCCAGACGCCCATCTGGCAGTAGCAGAACCTCGCGCAGCACATCCAGATCCGACGTTACAAGCGGAATCCCGTTCGCCGCAGCCTCGATCACCGCCAGCCCAAAGGTTTCCCATCGGGAGGGAAATGCAAAGACATCGGTCGCCCGCAGATAGGCGGCCACCATCGGGCCAGGAACCTCGCCCACCAGCCTGACCCGGTCTGCAAGCTGATGCTGGTCTATCAGGGCCTTAAGATCGTCTCGCAGTTCACCGTCGCCAAGCACAAGAAGCCGAGCATCGGAAATCATGCTCATTGCGCGTATCAGCGTATCATGCCCCTTCTGCCGGGACAGACGCCCGGCCGTGACGATCAGGGCCACATCCGGCTGGATACCAAGCTCTGCACGGACCTCCTGCCGGGTTCTATCCTCGATCCGCGCCGCGATCCCATCGGGGACGGTACGCATGCGGGCAAGGTAGGCAGGGCAGCGCCCGGCAAAGCAGGTCCGCGTCCACTCCGAATTCGCAACCGTGCGCGTGTAGATGCCAAGCCGACCCCACAGATGATCCAGAGCCTGCACCGCCGAGGAAAGCCGTTGCGGTGGCTGGGTCTGCCACGACAGGCGAACCCTTACACCGGCCAGAAGGGCCAGAAGGCAGCCAAAAAGGTTCGCCGGCGCGGTATTGCAGATGACAACATCATACCGCACCCGCCGCAACTCGCGCCAGAAGCGGATGGCCGCCTTCACAACCTGCCCGGCACTCTTGCCGTCTGCCAGAATGGTCCGGGATTCGTCCTCGAAACAATCGCGCGCCTTGTAGATCGAGAAGACTGAAACCTCATGCCCCCGCAACCGAAGCTCACCAGCCGTCTGAAAGGTGCGCGTTTGCGCGCCACCCGTCTCAAGCTGCGTAAAAAGCATAGCAATTCTCAATCTGTCATCCATGCCTGCTCACCACCCTTACGCCTATGATTGGCTCTTCAACATAGCTGCGCAGCCCCAGTACCAGAAACAATATCCAGATCATATTTGTTGGTCTGAACAAATTGCTCTCGGTCACGTTCTGCGCAAAGATAACGAAAACACAAGCACACATCGCAACAGATATCACACTCAGCCGCTCAGCCGAAGCCGGTATCCGGATGAAGAACAGCCCGAACACCATGAGGAACAGGGAAAGACCGACAGCACCAAGTTCAAGCGCGAGATCAATCAACCCATTGTGCGCATGTTCAGGTGCCCACCCATACATCGAAAAAAATGGTTCAGCGTAGTACTCACTGAAAAAACCCTCAAGCCCATAACCAAGGACGGGTGAAAGGCGCATATGATAAAGGGCAAAGTCCAACAGCGGAACACGCCCCGTCAGGCTGGGATCCCGATCCAGCATAATGGCAAGTTCAGGCAAGAGAAGAAGCATATCCAACCAGAAGATACTCAGAATGCCTATGATGACCGCAAAAAAAAGATATCGCCACTGCCGGGACAAGGAAAGGAACTTCA
The DNA here is from genome assembly GCA_020250175.1 of Rhodobacter sp. Taxonomy (GTDB): domain Bacteria; phylum Pseudomonadota; class Alphaproteobacteria; order Rhodobacterales; family Rhodobacteraceae; genus Aliitabrizicola. Next base: position 4,902 of record JADCEN010000002.1, on the reverse strand, counting down.
GCATGACAGGTAGAACAACAAACATGGCAATAATGCCTATAAATGCGGTGACCGATTGTGATCGGATGGTTATGAAAACAGCCAAGATCAATGCAAGATAGCATGTAATCCGATGCTTCCCGTCTTTCGAGAATAAGAGTACCATTGCGAAAGCGGCCAAGAGAAACGCAGCACGCGCAAGAACATTCTTCTGCATGAACAGTCCACGCCAAGCGCCGTCATGGAAAAGCGTACTTCCCGCGCTGTCCGGCAAGGCGATGGCAAGCACCGCCGACAGCAGTACTATGGTCAGCGTAGCCCAGAACCCAACGCTCATGATTTCTGCAACCGAAAGGTGTTGGGCGACGTAAGCTGCGGACGTCAGGACAAGAAAGTAAGAAAATGACTTCGTCAATGCCGTCGTAGGAGCCAGGGACCAGACGGACGACAAAGACGCCCATGCGCACAGGCAAAGGACAAGAAAAAAGAAGGGGGTGCTGATGGATTCGAACCGTTTCCCCAGAAGCAGCAAGACAGTGGCCACGATGAAGAGAAGAACCAGGATAACCTGATTTGCTACCAATCCGCCAACTTCTATCGGTATGAATTCCGGACTGATCCTGCCTACAGAGCAGAAAATGATACTGAAAAAGACAACCGACGCAACCCGACGCCCTTTTTGTTTCGGCGTTATGTCGTGAATTTGGGAAGTCATCGCTTGTTACGGTCCGACGTCCAGAACAGGGCAATGTGGAAAATGACTACGATTGAGCCGGAAACAACAAGCCCGACACCCGTTGAGATGATATCAACAGACGTTCCCGACATACCGGAGCGCGCCCAGATAGTGGCCGCCACCGGACACAGGAACGACACTGCGATCTCGCGATGGGGCAAGCCGACCCTGCAGTGACGCACATTCAGGACGCCCGCACAGATGGTTCCGATGATATTGACAATCAGCATGCCCGCTCCCGAACCCATGATGCCCATCATATGCGTAAGTCCGGGAAACAACAGCAAAAAGGAGATAAAGGCAACAAGGGAAACAACGGTATCAAGCCAGCGCCTCCCTGTCAGTTCAAATGGAAGTTGAATCACGTATTTTCGTGCGGCAGCAAGCAGGTAGGTTAACGCAAGAATCTGGATCAATCCAGGATATCTGGTGAACTCCGGATTCCCTATAGCCAGGCTGAATGCCTGATTGCCGTATGCTGCAAGACAGGATGCAATTGTGGTTCCGATCAGAAGAAAGGCACGGGACAGTTTCAGTATCGCAACTTCACGTTCCGCACGATCTCCCGATATCTCCGCTTCCACCACATCCCGAACATATGCCAAGCGCGCACCTATCGTGACGCCCTCGATCAATCGTCGGCACAGATCCGCGATGAGGCCGTAAGTTCCTGCAGCAGCCCAACCCAAAAAATAGGCAACAATTGCGCGGTCAAGGCGCAGCACAGATTGGTTCATGGCTTCAGACAGCATGTAGGGTGCCGAGAACCGTGTCGAGGCACGCACAAGCGAAAAGTCTATCGCGCGAAACTGCAACAGCGGTTGAAGACGCTTGGCGGCGATGACCGACATAGCGATGTTTCCGGCAGCAAAGCATGCGATGACTCTTTCGACCGTCAGTGCATCAATCGCTGCAAAAGCAATGATCGAGCCCAGAATCACCGATGAACGGGTACACACAGAAAAAAGATAGACCCAAGGACTGCGCAATGCAGAGGTCAGGTTGGTGATCTGGCTTTCGATTGTCTCCGATATGGCGAGGAGTGCGACCATGAAAGCTATTGCAACAGGCTGTGAAGCTGTCTCAAGGGCTAGCAGATATCCTGCCAGCAACAGGCAGAATGCAGCATGCGACGTGAATACAAGTGTCGACACAAAGCTGGACTGTTCGCTCCTGCCGCTCGGAAGCATGCGCTGGATCGGGAAATGGAGCCCGTTGAAGAGCACGATGTGAATCAGAACCGAGACGCCAGTTACGACATAGTAACGGCCCAGTACTTCGGCAGAAAGCGTATTGGCCAGCAGCATGATGATCGCGAAGCCGAAACTGAGCTGGATGACGCGCGCAGCGCCCTGTGGAACCATTCCACTCGATGTCGCCTTGTGCAGCCTTCTCACTTTGGCCCCAAGTTTATAGTACCATTGCATCGCGCATTTGACGGGCGGACACACCGCCCCGTTTTGCCGAGTTCGGGCATGAGGGGACGGCCTGGTGGTGTCCAGTTCCGCCACCCCCGCCCGCTCACTTCTCATCCCCGTAATAGGCCGCATAGGCGCCGTTGTAATAGCCGCGGCGGCCGCTGCTCTGGGACTGGCGGCTCAGCAGGCCCAGAAGGCGGACGCCGGGGCGCAGCACCTCCTGGACCTGGCTGGAGGCCTCGCGGATTTCGCCTTGGGTGGTGCTGGAGAAGCGCACCACCATCACCGCTATATCGGCGACCTGCGCCAGATAGCGCGTGTCCACCACCGGCAAGAGCGGCGGGCTGTCCAGGATGATGACATCCCAGGCATCGCGTACCGCCTCGAGGAGGGCGGCGAAGCGGGGGCTGTTGACCAGCTGGTCGGTCGGCTGGCTGCTGCGTGTGCCCGCCGTGATCACCATCAGGTTCGACCCCTGATCCATCATCGGCCTGATCATCTGTTCTGCATCGGTGATGGTCGACACGAGATAGTCGATCAGCCCGTCCTGCTGCGGCTGGGCATTGATATAGGTGGCCACCGAAGGCTTGCGCAGGTCGCAGTCGATCAGCAGCGTGCGCTGCCCCGAGACGGCATAGGTGCGCGCAATGGCGATGGCCGAGGTGGTCTTACCCTCGCCCGGCAGGGCCGAACAGATCAGGATCACCTGGCCCTGGCGCGGCCCTTCAGGTACCTCGCGCTCGGCCGCGCTCTGGTTCAGGTTAGTGTCGATGGCCAGGCGCAGCTTGCGGAAGCCTTCTGAGTATTGCGACAGCGGCGAGGTCACGATGTCGTCCGCCACCATCCTGTCACCGCCCCCCGACGTGATATCCGGCACCGCCACCTGCACCGGTGCCTGGATCACATTCGCCAGTTGCGCCGTGGAAGTGACACCGCCGATGTAGTATTCGTTCAGGAAGGCCACGAAGATGCCGATGCCCAGGCCCGCCACCACTGCCAGAGCCAGGATCAGCCGCGCGTTGGGCGATGAGGCTGACGTGGGCGGCAGGGCCTTGGAGACGACGCGCGCATCCGAAATCTGCACATTCGCCAGCATGCTCAGATCCTGCACCCGCGCCAGAAGCTGCTGGTACTGGTTGCGCGCTATCGAGGCCGATTGCTGCAGCTTGAACAAGTCGGCAATCAACGAGGAGGACAGGTCCGACTGCAGCAGCGCCTCGCGCAGTTGCTCGCGCGCCCGGGTCTCGGCCTGGGTGATGGCCGACAGCCGCGTCTCGGCACCGCCCTGAACCTCGGCCAGGCGGGTGCCCAGATCCTGCTCCAGGCTGGCCAGGGCATTCTGCAGGTCGATCTGCGCCTGCGATCCGGCCACCTCGCCGCTCAGGCGGCGGGCCAACGTGTCGCGCTCGCGCGCAAGCTTGGCCAGGGCCGTGTCGCCCAGGGTGGTGGCTGCGGCCTCCCAGTCGCTGCGGGCCGCCGCCTCGCGCGCGGCGGCAAGGGCTGCCACGCTGGTGATCTTGCTGGACCGGGCCGTCTCGAGTTGTCGGCGCAGGGCCGAGATGGCCTCGTTGTCACTCTCTTCCTCCAGCCGGGCCAAGTTGTCGTCGATGAAGCTGTTGAGCGTATCTTCCATCCGGGCCAGTTCGATGCGGGCGGTTTCGGTCTGGCTGTGCAGCACGTCGCGCGCGGCGGTGACCGAGGTGCTTTTCGCGGTCACCTGGCGGTCGATGAAAGTTTCGACATAGGTGTTGGCGATGTCAGCCGCGCGCTGCGGGCTTTCGGACGTGATGCTCACCGAGATCAGGTAGGTCAGGCCGCGGCGGCGGATGTCGGTGGCACCCCTCAGCCGGGCAATGGTGTTGCTGACCAGAACCGCGCTGTCGGGGGCGACGGTGGCGCGCAGGCCCAGCATTTGGCGCAGCCGGTCCCCAACCGAGTCTATGCCCAGGGCGATGGCGACCTTTTCGGCAAGCCGCAGCCGGGGGCCAAATTCGGGGTCACTGATCAGCCCGGCACGCTCAACCACAGCCATGACCGTGGCATCGGCGAGCAGAACCTCCACCTCGCCGTCCACGCGCGAGTTCAGGATGGCGCTCTGGCTGTTCTGGATGCTGGAGGGATCAAGCAGGTTGGACCCGCCCGGGTCGATCGATATCAGGGCCGTGGCGCGGTACATCGGCGTGGCCAGCATCAGATAGGCGATGGCAGGAATCAGCAGGATGACAAAGGTAATCAGCACAAGACGGCTCTGGCGGCGCAGAATGCCGATCAGCTCTTTCAGGTCGATTTCTGGAGACTGCAAGATAGAGGCACCTGCAAGAATGCGCGAGAATGGCGGATGTTAGCTTCTAAGTCATTGATCTTAAGAAGACAATTGCGTCAAATTCGAATCATTCGAGGTCTCCATTCACCACTTGAAGGGCTCTGCAAGTGATGTGCACTGCCGACACCTGATACACTGCGGCGCGTGATTATGCGAGGCCCCTTGCGAGGGCGTTTCACAGAAATCTTATCGGTTTCCGGGCAACCCGGCAAATTCACGGAATGGGTGTGCTGGTTCACGGAACCGGTATGCTGAGGGTTGCGTGCGCCTGAAACTGCTTCAGAGCATGTCGCCCTCAATTCAAGCCATAGCCTGCGGCGATGAAGCAGTTTCGGCATTCCTGTGGCAGGAACAGGTCGCAGACTGCGCCGACCTGTCTCCAGAGTGCCTCGTATGTCCTTGCAGCGGCCTTACGGAATGAGGAGGGTTAGAAATTGATCCGGGGG
>JADCEN010000019.1 GCA_020250175.1 Rhodobacter sp. | reverse complement strand
CCTGCATCGCCAAGCAGATCTTCAGGTCGCTTGCAGCCCTTCAGCAACTCGTCCAGCAGTTCGTTTGAAATCGTCATTGTCATTGCTCCTCTCAGGAAGCATGGACAAGATCACAGATACACAGAAGGCCGGACACTCTCGGTCAGCCGGGGCGGAATTCTTCATTGCCACGAACAGCCGCTTCACCGCCATTTTCAAGCTGGTGCCCGGCGCGCCTAGTGATTTCGTGCAGATCAACGAGATCGCCAAGGCATCCGACTGGGGTGATGCCAAGCGGATCGCGGAAATCCGCAGCAAGCTTCGGGTCTTCAACCGCAAGGAATTCCAGGACCTTCTGTTCAAATGCCACTCGATCCTGCGCGACGTCCATAAGATGGACCCCGGTCGCGCCTTTGACACCATTTCCAAGATACTGTTCGTCAAGATGTACGTCGAACGGACCGGCCTGCACGGCACCTTCACTGTCGATTTCCTCGACCGGCGCGCATCGACACGACTGCCCACCGACCTACCTCTGCATGAAGGCCTGTTCGAACAGACCAAGGCTTACTACAAGGCCGACGACCTGTTCTCGGTCACCGACCGGCTGGAAATCTCCGAGGAAACCTTCCGGCGAATTGTCAAGGAACTGGAACGCTTCGACCTTTCCAAGACCGGCGACGACATCAAGGGACTCGCCTTCGAGAAGTTCCTCGGCAACACCTTCCGGGGCGAACTTGGACAGTTCTTCACTCCCCGCCCCGTCGTGGATTTCATGGTCAGCATGCTTGACCCGAAAGAGGGAGAAATCCTCTGCGATCCGGCAGCGGGGTCAGGCGGATTCTTGATCCGCGCCTTCGAACATGTCCGAGAAACCATCTCCTCCGACGTCCAGCACCAAAAGGACAAGGTGCAGGCCGACATCGAGGCGAAGGGCCTTCCCGTCGAGGAGGAGGAGGCGGAAATCGACGATGCCTTCGCCAAACTGAACGTCGAACTGCTGCCCTCGGGCGATGACAACAATCCCATCGACACCCGCGTCGGCCGCCTTGCGTGGAACTGCATCTTCGGCTGCGATGCCGAACCCCGCGCCGCGCGCACCGCCAAGATGAACATGATCATGCACGGCGACGGCCACGGCGGCATCCACTACCATGACGGGCTGGTCGACATTAACGGCATCTTCCCCGGCCGGTTCGACATCATCATCACCAACCCGCCCTTCGGGTCCAATGTGGACCGAGAACAGAAGGTTGGCGGCAGCGACGAAACCCGCGCCCCCAACGACGACGCCTATCTTCGGCGCTGCGAAATACGCTACGGCGAGCCTTGGAAACAAGGCCACGACACCATGCAGAAGGCGATGGGGACCCCGATCCTCGATCTCTTCGTGATCGGAAAGGGCAAGAAGAACCGCGCGACCGAGCTTGTCTTTGTCGAACGCTGCCTGAACCTGCTGAAACCGGGTGGGCGCATGGGCATCGTCCTGCCTGACGGCAACCTCAACAACCCCTCGTTGACCTGGCTGCGCCGCTGGTGCGAAGGCAAGGCGCGCATCCTCGCGGTGGTCAGTTTGCCAGAGGAAACCTTCAGTTCCGCCAAGGCGACCGTCAAAGCGTCGCTCCTGTTCATCCAGCGGTTCACCGAAGCGGATGAGACGGCATGGGAGGCCGCATGGACCACCGCACATGCCACCCATGATGCCGCGTTCAATACGAAGCGCGACGCCATCTGCGCCGATATCGGCCGCAAGGTTATCACCGCCGAAGATGACGACATCGAAGGCATCCTTGCCGAACTGTCCAAACTGGGCATCGAACGTGCAACGCCGGTATGGGCAGCCGGGCCGGAACCGGACTACCCGCGCGGCATCGGGTCCACCAGGGCTGCCAAACCGACCTGGAAGGGCACGGCCAAGGACGCCAAGAAGGCAACCCAACTAAAACGCGACTATATGGCGGCGTTTGACACCGCTCGGCAGAAGCAGTCGGACGCCTTCTGGCGCGACCTGACAGCCGGGTTGCGGGCCATCGACGCCGCACATGATGCCGCCCTCTGGGCCACCGTGCGCGAGGTGTTCGACTATCCTGTCTTCGTTGCTGCCCCCAAGACGGTGGGCATCACCTCGACCGGCGACACCGGCGAACTGGTGCCCAATGAATTGCCCGCACTGCTGGAGGCTTACCGAGCCTTCGCAGCATGGGTGGAGGCAGGAGCCGACCCCGCACACATTCCGGGTTTTCTCCTGCCCTCCGCTGCCTGATCCGCCAGTGGAGGGCTCTCGATCCCTGGATCGCCGCCGAAGCCGTCGCCGAAAAGCACTCCCATTTCCCTCCCTCCCCGCTCCGCGAGTTGATGACGCAGCGGCGCGAGGTGGTGACCGTAACAGGCAGCTTCGGCGACTGGACACCGATTACCGTGCACCTGACCGGCGAGATTTCCGCGCGCGACCGGACCGCCCCCTTCAAGGGCACCATGTTCGCCGCCTATCCGGGCGACATCGTGTTTTCCAAGATCGACGCGCGCAGCGGCGCCATCGGCATGCTGCCGCCCGAGATCGGCAAGGCCGTCATCACCCCAGAGTTCCCTGTGTTCACCGCCGATCCCACACGCCTCGACAGCGGCTTTGTCAAACTGGTGCTGCGCACCAGCGGCTTCATCGCGGCACTGCGGCGCAAGGCCAGCGGCACCAGCGGACGCAAGCGGATCACGCCCGAGGCGTTCCAGGACCTGCACATCCCCCTCCCCCCCCTGCGGGAGCAACAGGCCATAGTTGCCGCATGGCGCGCGGCGCTAGACCATGCGGTGGCGCTGGAGTGCTTAGATTCCAACTTCAAGTGCAACGGTTGATTTGAAGGCCGCGATTTCTTCGGCCATGGCTTCTGCGGGGGTTCTCCAGCCGAGGGTTTTCCTGGGGCGGTTGTTCAACAGGGCTGCGACATCGTTGAGCCAGGTCTG
>JADCEN010000018.1 GCA_020250175.1 Rhodobacter sp. | reverse complement strand
CCCAGCCGAGATCGCCTGCCGCGGCACCGGGGCGATCAAGATCAACAGCGAAGCCATGGACAAGCTGCAATCCCTGCGCAACCGCCTTGGCAAGCCGCTGATCGTCCGCTCCGGCTACCGAAGCCCCAGTCACAACCGTGCCGTCGGTGGGGCACCGGCCTCCAAGCACATGCTGGGCACCGCCTTTGACATCGCCATGTCGAACCACGACCCGGTCGCATTCGCCGAGGCCGCCCGCGCCGTTGGTTTTCTGGGCTTTGGCACCTATCCCCGTTCGGGATTCATGCACATCGACCTTGGGCCAGCGCGGTCCTGGGGCGAGCCCTTCGCTCCGCGCGCGACGCCCTTCGTGCCGGAGGTGTCCCCTGCCCGCGAGGTACTGGCCGATAGCCGCACCCTGAAAGGTGGCGGGGCGGCGGGCATCGCCACGGTCGGCGCGGCCGGTGTTGAGGTGGCGCAAGATGTCCTCGCGGAAACCCAATCGGCAATCCTGCCCTTGGTGCCTTATCTCGACACCCTGCGCTGGGTATTCATCGCCGTGGCGCTGATCGGCATCGCTGTCGCCATCCATGCCCGGATTGATGACTGGAAGAGGGGCCAGCGATGATTGGCTGGCTCCCAACCCTCCTCGCCAGCGGCCCGGCGCGCAAGACGCTGGGCCTCCTGCTGGCCGCCATCACCATCACACTGTTCCTGCTGAACCTCCGCCGCGCCGGTGAACACGCCGGGCGGCTGGCAGAGCGCCTTTCAACAACGGAGAGAACCCATGACATCCAACGCCAGATGCTGGACGCCGCCAGCCGCCGCCCCGCTGATCGCGATGCTCTGGCTGACCGCCTGCGCGATGGCCGGTTCTGAAGGGCAGGCTCCCTGCCCGCCCGTGGTGGACTACAGCGCTGTCGATCAGATCCGTGCCGCGGCCGAGATAGAGGCACTACCGGAGAGTGCGGTCGTGGTCGGGATGCTCATTGACTATGCAATTCTCCGGGATCAGGCGCGGGCGTGCAGGTGAAAGCCGGGCCGGGCGACAGCCCCACGGGAAGCGCATTCCGCCTCGACCGGAGCGCGTTCCCGGCCCGGTTCACAGGTTCATGGTTTCAAGGAGCGGCAGGGATTCGCAGCGCGAGTATGGTGGCATGATGACGACGGGTTTGTCTTGCGCCGAGTAGGGCGCAAATGTGCACCCGGCTTTCCCGACGACATTCCGCCCGTCTTCGGTTCGACCGACGACGTGGGCGGACAGCGGAGCTTAACTCGGAACGCCCCCCAACAAAAGCGTCACACAGATTTCAGAGGGCCGACCTAATTGATTGCGTGGCTCAAAGCCAAGAGGAGCAACGCAGCGCCCGCTGAACGACCGCGCCTTTACCCATTACACAAAGTTCTTCTGACAAGACCCGTTTAGGGGGCTGCGCGGATTGCGCGGCTAAGTCCCTGAGCTCAGCCTTACGCCATCATAACTGCAATGATGTACAGCATTCCGGCGTAGTGTAAGTGCGCGGGTGCAGCACGGGTGCGTGCACAAAGTGGAGGTCACAGTGACATCGCTTTAATGATCCGTTCCAACATTTGTTCGGGTGCGAAGCGGGACAGGCGGACATGGGCTTGGCGGTAGTCTTCCGAGGCCTCGTCCCCGAGATCGGCAAGGGTCTGGTCGATCTGCGGCTTGCGGTTGAACCGCTGATAATCCGCCGCGAGCTGTTCCGCCGCAGCCCAGCTTGCAGGTCCGAAGTTACCGTCAGGAGTGACTCCGAGTCTTCGTTGGATTTCTTCGGTGATCTCGGTCGGTCGGTTGTCAATCCATGTGTTCCAGTTCGTCTCGTCCGACCGGCCGACAACCATCAGGAAGAACATCGCAAGATCGACCCGCACCTCGGCGGGCAGGGTCTGGAATACCGGGTGATTGTCCAGGAACATCAGGTGCAGCGCCGCGCTGTCCAGCGTGTCGCCCCGGCCGCCCTGCTGCAACCGCGCCACAAAGGCATCGACCGCCGCCCTTGCGCGGTCTTCGGGGACGTCCGCCACACCTCCGTCGCCCTGATAGATTGCTACCAGACGATCAACTTCCCGCATGGTCTGCACCACAGAAGATCCTTTTTCCGCAAGGATCGCCGTGATCTGTTCGGTGGCAAGCGGCGGCACAAATCCTTCGTCGAGCTTGAATTCCAGGTCGCGCAAGTCCGACAAGTCCGCCGTCCGGATGTTGTCGGCAAAGCTGTTGGTGTCGGCAAATGGGCAGACAGGTTGCGCAAAGGGGCAGACGCGAGTGTTGAGGTGCGAAAGGAAGTCGTAATCACTGAGAACAAAGGTGGACCCGGCAGCGGCAACGCGGCCCATCAAGGCAATCTCGCCTGCATCACACTCATCGTAACAATATAGCGCGTTATCCAGATCGCGGACATAATCGGCGTCATCCGTGGCGGACGCGTAAGACAGGATCGCCGCGCGCAGTGCTTCGCAGCGGGCGGCAAAGCCATCGCAGATCGGTGGATCGGCATCTCGGGATATGCTCATCAGGCGCAGGAATTCCTCGTCCACATCCGAAACCCGCGCGCCGGAAAGGGTTTCGACCTGATCGAGCCAGACCGCAAGGTCCCTGTTCAGCTCGATCACCGCCTCGTCGCCGTCGGAATTATACGCTCGGGTGACCAGCGCCCGGAGCCAGTTGCCAAGATCCGAGGTCCTACCGGAGGATGCTGACTGCTGATACCAGACAATCGCATTGTCAAGGCAAGCAACGGATGTTGCACAACCTGATATAGTAACTGCTTCCGGGTTGTCGGCAAGCAATTCTGCATCGACCTCATAGGTTTCCCCGATCCTGAACTTCCCATACCCGGACCCAAGCTCGGAAGACCGGCGATAGAGGTCGAACATGCGCTTTGGGCAACCCTCGGCCCCGCACAGATCGGCCATGTCATTCGGATACTTCCGTATCGCATCTGCGAGGAGGCTCTTTCCCGAAGCGGTCTCGGCGAATTTCTCTTCCAACAGGAAGCCCCGCGCCAACCGCAGACAGTCGATGCTATCGCCACAGCCAGTGGCATCCGGATCGTAAAGCAAGGACCAGGCGACAGCCCGGTTGGCTTCGGTCACACCCTGTGTGGCGGCCTTGACATAGTAAGCATAGGACTCCTTGCGGCAAGCGGCTTGGTCGGCGCAGGCAAAGGCGGCCAGCCAGTCAGACCCGAAGGCCCGGTCGCCAAGGTTCTTGAACGCGCGCGCGTCGCCCAACTGTCCTGCCTGCTGCCAGGCGGCAATGGCCTGGGTTCGGCACTCCGCCCTTGTGTCGCAGCCGCCGGGTATCGCCTCGTTGGCAGCATAAAGATCACCGAGCACCCGTGCCGCCCAACCGATCTGCTCGTCGGCGCGAGTGGCCAGCGCCTGCCGCAGGAAGCCGCGGCAGCCTGCGTCATCGGGGCAGTCCCGCTGAAACCCGCGGTGCAGCACCAGAAAGGCGATCTGGGCTTGGGCTTCGCTGTAGCCCGGCCCCGGCGGAACGGCGCCATAGGTGGCGGCAAGCTCGGCGACGCAGACCGCCTGATCGGGGCAGAGCCTATCGGCATGGTCGCCGTACACCCGCATCCGTCCCCGTTCAATGGCGGCACGGGTCGGGTCGATCTCGGCCAGCACGTCCAGCGAACCCATATAGGAGGCGAGGCATTTGTCGATCCCGCCGCATTCGGGCAGGTCGCGCAACAACAGATCCCCCAGATTGATGATCGCATGGCCGTGACCGGCGGCCAGCGCTTCGTTCAAGGTATCGACGGCGGCCACGAATTTTGTCGGCTCTGGTGCCGCCAGATAATCAAAAGCCCGCACCCGCCCAAGCTGATAGGCTAGACGCGACGAGGCTGGATGATTGGCATACGCAATTTGGCAGTCGCGCAGGGCCTTGGCGATGTCTATCGCATCGCGCACGATGCCCTGAGATCTGGGATGGCGGCCGGGGTCGGCGGGGTTGGCCGCCGATCTGTCGCATTCCGTCTCCGACTTTGGCACCGATGCCGCAACGGTGTCGGCCGTGACGCCCGGGGCGTTGCCCTGCCCCGCAACGCTATCGTCGGGGCCGTCGTCGTAAACGGCCAGCCCGAGCGCGCGGACGATCGGCTCGATTCGGATCGCGGTATAGGCATTCGACGTCGTCGAGGCACCATTGACAATGCCGACAAGCCGACCCTGACGCGCTGAAATGGCCCCGGCATAGTAAATGCCGCTGCCGCTGATCCCCGCGCCATCCGGGATGGTGTCGGCGGTGCCGGGGTCTATGAAGAAGTCGAATGTGTCGGGCATCGGCGAGCGTTGCAGTCGGACCGGCACATCGACAAAGCCGGGCTCGTCGATCACCCGAAGGAACAGATCGCCGCTAAATCCGGTGTCCCGCGCAAGCCCGCCGAGGATGGTGGTCCACGCGTCGTCCCGCACCCAGGTCAGCGACATCGGGCAGCTCTGATCGGTCCATCCGGTCAGTTGCCCCAGCCGGGCATATTTGTGGTTCTGGGCGCCAAAAGGCAGTTCCAGCACCTCCAGATTGGGGCTCTCGGGGGCCTTCTGACCCACTGCATAGGCACGAAAGCCGCGCTTCTCTGGATTGAGCACATGCAGGACGGACAGCACCACGCAGGCACCGTTATGCGAGATCACGGTGCCAGCACCGCGGTCCTCGCCGAACTGGATGTGGATCTGCTCGGCCCGTACCACGCCGCTCGACACTAGACAAAACAGCCAGATCACGGCCAAGATAAGAGAATGGACAGCCGACATTGGGCGAATCCCGAAAGAGGTTATGAATGCAGGATAGCGTTGCGTCCAAAGCTGCGGTCAAGGGATATGTTCTTGCCTTGATCCTCGTGCTTTGCGGGGCGGTCCCTGCGCTGCCGCAAGCCGAAGTGCCGCAGGGGCTGAAGGCGTCAGGCGCCATGCTGGAGGACTGGCGGCCCCCGGAATATAACGGCGCCACTCTGCCGGGAATGCGCGTCGAAGGTGCGCCCACCAGCGGCCTATTGACAGCACTCGTGCCCGCCGAACTGGCGGGGCAGGATGTCTGCGTGCGGGTGATTGCGGCCCGTGATTACTACATCGGCACCCAGAGCTTCACGGTCGCCCCCGCGTGGGGGGGTGGGCCGTCGACCGTGCCGCTTGCAACCCGATATGTCACTCCACCGCAGGACCTGCTGCGGGTTGGCCCCGAGGATGCACTGACCCGCGTGTCGGTCGGCCCCTGCGAGGCGGGCACGACGAATGTGATCCTCGCCTCGGGCTGGAAGACGTTGGCCGGACTGTCGACCCTGTCGGTCTTTGTCAATGCAGTAGATAAGGATCGCGTAGCGCTTGAGTTTCACGACGACAACTTCGCCGTCGCCTGCGCGCCAAAGCCGCGGGAAAGCGGCACCTACACCCACCTGTGCCCCGTCGATGCGACGGCACTGGGGCCGGGTCGCCATCCGTTCATCGTGCTGGCGTTCCGCATCGTGCAGCGCAATGGCCAACCCCAAGAAGAGCTGCGGGTGCTGACCGAGGCCGAGCTTTGGCTGGCCGCTCCGTGACCGACGCAACGGCCGCCCCACCCACCGCGCCGCCTGCCAGGTCCGGCCGGTGGCGCGGCCTGCAGCTGCGCCCGCGCGACGTCGCGATTGCGATCATCGGCGCGCTGGTGCTGGGGGCGGTGATCTTTCTGCTGGCCGACCGCGACCGCACGATCCGGCTGACCGGCGAGACAATGCAGCTGTCGCTGACCACGCTACGCGCCGATGATTTTACCTTCGAGATGGGCGAGGCGGTGGTGCTGCTGCCCGCCGCCTCGCCCGCGCGGGCGGCAGAGGCGCGGGCGGTGTCAGGAGCGCTGTATCTGCAGGGGCCGGCGCGGGCCGATATCAGCTTTGATCCGGTGGAGAATAATCTGACCCTGGTCTTTTCCGCTGCAGAGGGTCCAGTGCCGCGTATCGGGGAACAGGACATTCCGTTCGGGGCCCCGGTGGTGATTGGCCGGGCCGAGATGCAGCGGATTTCGGTATTGCGGGCGGCGGGGTCGATCACGCTGGGCCAACCCGCCCGGTCCAACAGCACGGCGCATCTGGTGCAGGCGGACTATTCGTTTTTCGAACGTGTGCCGGGTCTGGGCGAGGTGGAGACGCTGGCAGGCAGCCTTGGGCGGTTCGACATGGTGGGATTTGTCGATCAGCACAGCGGAGAACCAATACGCAGTGACGTGATGATCGACCTGACAGCGGCAACACTGCGCATCTGGGTCGAGGCGGGCTCTCAGGGGGCGGCACCGGTGCTGTCGGTGCAACGCAAGCTGGGAGCGCTTCCGGCCCGGATCGGGCCGGAATGGCGCGACCGTCTGCTGGCCAATCCGCTGTTCCAGATCGCCACAACGGTCTTGTCGCTGATCCTGGTAATTGGTCAGATACTGTCAGTATCTGCGGGGCCGAGTGGGAAAGAAGTCCCGGGCCCGAAGGAGGAGGCCGCCTTGGGTAAGAGGCGGATCGTCCGGGTGGTCTGGAGCCAGTTTTCGAGGCGCGCGGGTCCACGTCGCGATCGGAGCATCCGCGATACAGACTGAACGGGCTCTCCTCGCGGCGCTCCAAACGCGCTCTGGGCTTCGCCAGATGTCGAACACGGCAAGAGTTGCGGGGAAGGTGTGTCGCGGGTTCTTCGCGGCATATATTATCATCCTGTACCTCTTTGCCCTCTTCCGCTCCGACTTCCTCGCGACCGACGAGCAGCTTACAGCGCCGCGGTCGGAGACTAATGGACGCCGCCCGCGGCATTGTCGCACAGACAGTCCGGGCAATCCTGCTGGCGGACGGTACGCCTCGGGTTTACTGACCGCTGTTGGCCGGGTACGCCAACGGACTACTGAAGTGTCAAACGTTGCAACATGTGATCGGTGTCCAGCTTCAGCGCACTGCGCCAGAGCGGCGTTTTGAAGACGTGGTGCACATGCTTGCCATCGCGCACTTCACGGGTCTCTGCAAGCAATCCCGCCCATTCAAGCGGTCTCAGGACGCAGGAAGAGAACGCAGCCATCTCGCGCCACCCCGCATTATCCCAATCATGGTCCTCACCATAGAAGGCCGCGAACAACGCCCGCTCAGTGGTGCCATGGTCGGCCTCGACGTTGATGACGTTCATCCACACATCCCATTTGCCGAAGGGGCGATCTTCGAAGCGGGCGTAGGAGGAGTGGTCGATTTGGAGAACGAAGAACGGGATGAGTTCCGCAAACAGCCGCGCTGGTGCGCTCGCGTGTTCGGCGCCGCGCTTGGTCAGACGGAATTCGCCCTTGAAGTGCCGCCCCAGGCGCAGGGTGATCAGAACCTGGTGCAGCACCTCTAACGGCGGGAACTCGTATTCATTGATGACCTTGCTGTAGCGGAACATTTCTTCTGCGCTCTTTCCGGGCCAGTCAAAATGCTCGACCGCCCAATGCACGAAGACGCGCTTGAATGCCATTGTCTTGGTCAGCCCGATGGCACCGTGCTCCTGCACGTAGTGAAGCGTCAGCAGCGCAGCTCGTAACAGCGGCGAGTGCGCGAGGTCGGAATGGTCATCGGGAAGGGTGCGGAACTCGATCATGGGGCGATGATGCCACAAGACTTTTTTGGGTACCAAACGCAAAAAGCCCCCGCTTTTCAGGGGGACTCGTCAAACGTTGAGGTGGCGTTGAGGTAAAACGCGCTGCACTATACACAAGTGTTTTTGTCGGATTCTAACCATTTGGAAAGGTTAGATACTTTGGTTGCGGGGACAGGATTTGAACCTGTGACCTTCAGGTTATGAGCCACACTTCCCGCAGATTTGAAATCTCAGTCTTTTCAATGCTCTAACCCGTGAGCCATTGATTACTTGGGGGTTACCCGGCTCAGTCGCGACCGTCGAAGCCCATTCGAGGTCAAAGCATGTCGGAAAAAGCCTGGAAGGACGTGGACGTGATGTGGACGCAACCCAACCGGCGAAGGTCCGGCGGTTTCCACGCCGGTCCGCGCCTCTTCGCCGGTCCGATCGGTGTGCATGGGTGTCGGCGGGCAAACGCGCGACCCATTCGCCGCGCCATGAGCGAGGACAACCTATGCCGAAACGTGAAAAGCTGACGGAAAAACTGGCCAAGACCGCCGAGAAGCGCGGCGTCGACTACAAGGTCTATGACGAGGAAGTCCGGGGCTTTGCCCTGACGGTCTATGCCTCGGGCAACCGCGCCTTCTGCCTCGTCTACTGGATTAAGGGGCGGCAGCGGCGGTGCACGATCGGCAGTTGGCCGGAGTGGAGCGTCACGGCGGCACGGGATCGCGCCAAGGCGCTGTGCCGCGAGATCGACGAGGGGCACGATCCGCTGGAACAGCGGCGAGATAACCGTGAGGCCCCGCGCGTTTCTGATCTGATCGACCGCTTCATCGCCGAACACATCCCTCACCTTGCTCCCCGCAACGGCGGGGATCAGACCTCCATGATGCGCAAGTTGGTCGAACCGCAGTGGCGCAACCGGCTCGTCGCCGACATCACCCCGGCGGACGTGGAACGTCTGCTGACCAAGATTGCAGAAGGACGGGCTCGACCGGCAAAGGCTGCGCCCAAGCTTCGCCGCAGCAAGCTGAAGCCAGCCAAGCCGACACCGATCCGGGCGAACCGGGTGGGCGAGGTGATCCGCAAGATGTTCACCCTGGCCGTCGCGTGGAAGATGCGACCCGACAATCCGGCCAGCGGGTTCCGGCGCCAGATCGAGACCGAGCGCGAGCGGTTCCTGACGTTGGACGAGATCGCTCGGCTGGCAAAAGCGCTGACCGTCGCCAAGGATCAGCGCGCGGCGGGCATCATCCGGATGTGCATGTTGACCGGTGCGCGCCTCGGAGAGGTCCGGGCGGCGCGGTTCGAGCAGTTCAACCTCGAACTGGCCTTCTGGTCGAAGCCCGCTACGACGACCAAGCAGCGGCGTGCGCATCGTTTGCCAATCTCGGCAGACGTGGCAGCTCTCGTCCACCAGCGCCGCCTTGCGGTGCCGAAGGCCTCGCCCTGGCTGTATCCGGGCGACGTTGCAGGCGAGCCGGTGCAGGAAATTCGACGCTTTTGGGTGTCCATCCAGAAGGAGGCCGATCTTCCTAACGTGCGCATCAATGACCTCCGCCATACTTTCGCGTCCCTACTAGTTAGCGGTGGCGCTTCGCTGGAAATGATCGGCAAGCTGCTGGGACACTCCCAGATCAAGACGACACAGAGGTATGCCCATCTGGCGGACCCACCGCTTCGAGCACGGGTGGACGCGGTGGCATCACTCCTTCAATCGAGAACAAGGTTCATTCCAAGTACGCAATAGATCAAAGCATGCCCCATTGGCAAATTGCTCTGGCGACGTCAGTACTCCGAACCAAACGCAAACACACGGCAACCAATCTACCGATCAGAGACACCTGCGCCCAGTTTGTGCTATGATCGACTCGGGTGTCTAGGGTGGAGGCGTGTCCAGATGACTATTGACATCGACTGGCGTGACATAGGGAACAAGATCTCCGTTGCCATGATGCAAAATGGTTGGTCGTCTGCCGTGTTGGCTGAGAAGGCGGGAGTAGACCGAAAAACCGTTGACCGTGTTAGACATGGAGAAAAGATAAGGATTTTCTCTCTCAATCTTCTCGCTAGCGCACTAAAGATCAATTTGGATTCCGGATCAAGGTCACCATCCTCTGACGACACAAGTGCGCCAACCCACCTGGGGGGATATGCCAGGCGATCATATGAGAGTTATATCGGGCACTATTACATGTTTAGAAACTCCTACGATTTCGCAGATCGCATCATCTGCTCAAACTTTGAAATAGTCTGGGACGGGAAACTGAACTGCATGAGATACCGGGAGAGCCAGAGAAACCGTCGTGAGCAGGACAATCAGATGTTTACATATGTATTCGAAGGCGATGTTGCAATACCGCCTGGAATATCAGTTGTTCAGTTTATCGGCTCATCGCAGAAGGGCTTTACCCGAATAATCACAACGACAAGCCAGCGAGGAAACGAAAAGTTCTTCTTCAAGGGCATTCTATTGGGAATAAATGAGGTTTCTGACATTGGTTTCCATCCAGCGGCTACACCAGTATACATAGAGAAAAGAGAAGTTCCACCGCAAAGCGGGACTGATCACGATCCCAAAGTTGGCAGTTTCCCAAAGGAGGGTTTTTGGCACGAAGGAGCCGTGCCAGCCCTACGTTCTGTGACAAAGACGTTCTCTGCATTCAGAGCTGTCTGACATCTATGCAGCAATACATTGAGAGTTCTCATTCTCCCAAAAGCTCTCGAAGGATATCTTCATGTTCTCCCTACCAACTTCAAGCAGCGCGTGTGCTCCGATAGGCAACGTCATCTGTCGCTCCGTGTGGCCACAGGGCAATCCATATACGACTGGACCATGAAACGCACCAAAGTGATATTGCAGAACGTCGTTGAGCAGCATGCCAAGTGAATTGTCGCTACCCTCACCATCCTTCAACCTTAGGTCCGAGATAACTACTCCGGAAGCGCGATCCAGCAAACCAGCCCTCCGAATGTGGACCAAAGACCTATCTAGCGAGTACATAAACTCTCCGACATCCTCCAAGAGAAGGATTATGCCCTCTGGAACAACCATGCTTTCAGTACCTATATGCGCCTCAAGTACGGAAAGATTACCTCCATAGATCGGGCCAGATGCGCAACCGGCTCTAACAATTGAGTAATCTTCATGGCCCAAAACGTAACTTAGGCGTGTTCCGGAAAGTGTCTCGAGGAACCACCTAAGCGTATCATTGTTCCCCTTCTGAACAAGATCAATGGCCATCGGGCCATGAAACGTTATCATTCCATGCTGCGCCTGTAAGTGAAGCATCAGCGCGGTGATATCACTGTAGCCAACGAGAATCTTGTCCTTGAAACTTGAACGCGGAAGATGCTCCAATACACGTCCGCTGCCGTAACCACCACGGGCGCAGATAATGGCGGCCACTTCTTCGTCGGCGAAGGCTGCAGAAAGATGTCCAGCTCGAGTGCAGTCGTCTGCCGCAAGACGACCGAAGGGACTATCGAACTCTCCGAAAACCTTGACCTTGAATCCCAAGCTACCCGCCAGCAGGCGAAATTGATCGAAAACTTCCCGTTTCACTTGCGATGCTGGACTAACTATCCCGATCGTATCCCCTGGAACTAGGTATCTCATTTCTGTCTGCCTCTGCTTTCTGCTCCGCTGCCGGGAGCTTTCGCTTACGATAGTAGCGCCACTTGATCGATTGCGCGCGGGGAAGATGGAGGGGACTTGCCCATCTTCTGGGCGGATCTGGTCCAGTTTGTCCAAGATACGGACACGAGGTGGGCAGCCGACCTCAGAGTCCACCTATCGGCGAGTTGTTCCATGCAAGGCCGCTGGGCGGTCAGTAGGTTGCAGTCGTGGACCGCTTTGTGGCGCTTAGGGACTAACTTGCGCATCTGCATTCACGATCATCCGCTTTATCTGACCCATGAACTTTGTGAATTTGCGTTCAGACGGCACACGGTGTGCCGCTGCGACGAAACAGAAAAGGTGCTGCCATGAAACTTCTTCTCGCTTCTGCTACGATGGTTCTTCTCTCGGTGACTGGCTCTTACGCTGGTGGACTTTTTGGTGATGGAGGCCTCATTCGAGGGTCCGTGGGCGAAATCTTCGATCCGATCGAACGGAATGTGCTGACGCCGCTAGCTCAAGGTTCGGTCAACGCCGGCGCAGCGGCTGCCGGTGGTTGGCTGGGCGGCAGCGCAGGGGCCGCAATCGGTGGTGGCATCGTTGGGCCTGCCATCAATGACGCTTTCGCCGGAGGCCGGTCGAACGGTGGCCCGCAGCCTCCTGCGATGCATCCTGTCATTCAGCAACCGATGCCCATGCAGATGATGGGTAACCGCTGCCTTACCCAGGGTGGGCTGTCGGGCTTCGGACCGCTCAATCCCATCGGCTCCTTCTGCACCATGGGCCCCTACACTGGCGTTGTCGTCCAGTGACAGTGCCACCACGCTAGAGCATCTTCCCTGGTCGAGGCTAAGGCATCGACCAGGTCGATCCATTTTCAAAATTGACTTTCAGAATGTCTAGTTGGCTTCCTTGGTATCTTCCTTCAGCATCCGCCACACCGGTGCAACTCGCTTGCGGACCGTGCTGGAGTCTGGCCCGTCGCCAGTATCCGAACGGCGCCCGAACCACTCAGTCATCTCCTCCACGAGTTCGGCCTGCTTCTCGGGGACACCCTGGAAATGCACCCGTTTGATAAGCTCGACATAGAAGGCGTCCCAGTCATACTTCCGTTCAGGACCTTTCCCCCCGTGCGGCGCGCGAAACAGCTCATACTCGGCTTCGAACCGACGCACCTCGGACTTCAGGATCACGAGGTCGGCCAAGGCGACGATTACCCCCTCGGACGGCTCAGTGACGAATTTCCATTCGCTGTCATCGGGGACTCGAAAACGGCGGACACGAGACTTCGAGGGCCCTTTGCCGCATCGACGAAACATAGGCAGGATATCTGCGGCAGATAGGACAACGAAGCCGCCGATCGTCTCCGATCCGCAGCGCACCGGAGCGATCCCGGTCACGATTTCCACATTCCCGAGGGACGCCCACTCGGCGATATCTGCTGGTTGGCATCCCCATCGCCCGGCGGCTTCCGCCAATGAAACGAACGCCCGTTTCGGTAGTGGCATGATCGCTTTACCTTCCGTAACTCTCTGTAATCGGGACTAAACACCCGTGGTCGGCGGCTCTCTGTCGCAGTTTCTTCTGGTTGTATAGCTCAACCTCAGGTTTTCACGGCGGCCCCGCAGAATCGTGATTGCCGTCTTGGGGGAACCCCTGACTTGCAGCGACGGCGGTGGTGCGCCGTCCCGAATTCTGACCCTGATTCTCGGTGGATTCAGAAAGAGGCGAGCCCTTGGATTTTCCGCGCCTCTCCGCGCCTACGCGCCTCTCGCCCCCCCGTGCCATTCCGATTCGAGTTCGTCGCGGCTTTTGCCCGGCGGTTCAACGGAGGATCACGATGACCGAAACGACACACACCGACCCACCAGCGGCCGCCATCGGAGTGCTGGACGGCTGGCTCTCCCGGGAGGAACTCGGGGCACAACTGGGGCTGTCCGCCTCCACCCTGAAGCGCTGGGAAGGCGCGCGCACGGGCCCGCCCTGTGTGCGGGTGGGGAGGCGGATCGTTTATCGCCTCGAGGCCGTGCGCGACTGGCTTCTTGAGCAGGAAGCCCGCAAGCAGCCCTCGAAGTCGGGCGGCCGCAGATGAGCGAAACCCTGCAGGCTGCATCCTCCCGGTTCACCATCCGTCAGCTGGTGGACGAGGCGCAGCGCGAGGCGTTCATGCGCCGCCGGTACTTCGAGAAGTCCGTCGCCGCAGGCCGCATGTCGCGGGCGGAGGCCGACAGGCGGATCGACATGATGGAGGCGATTGCGACCCGCCTCCTGAAGACCGCGCATGTCTGAGGGGGCATGGACATGAACCGCCTTCTTGTCCTGGCATTTGTCGGCGTTGTCAGCGTCATCCTGGCCGATGCCGCCCTGAAGACTGCCCTCGCCCTGCCCCAGATCCTCGAGCAATCCGAAGCTAGGCGCGCGCAATGACCGGCCCCGCAACCTATCCGCTGGCCTGGCCGGACGGCGTGCCGCGGGGAACGACCCGCGCCCAGTCACCCTTCAAGATCGCCCTGCCCCGCGCCGTCGCCGATCTCGAAGATGCGCTTCACCTCTTCGGCACCGACACCGGTCTGCCGGTGACACGCGTGGTGATCACTTCCAACGTCACCCTCGGGGCCAGCCGACCGGCCGATCAGGGTGTCGCGGTGTATTTCGACTGGGACGGGGCGCGGCGCTGCATTGCCATCGACCGCTTCGCCCTCGTCGAGGCGAACGTCTGGGCCATCTATCTGATCCTCGAGGGTCGGCGGCAGGAGTTGCGGAACGGCGGTCTCCCAATCGCCCGCGCGGCGTTCCAGGGCTTCGCGGCCCTGATCGGCCAGCCGATCGCCGACGCCCTGGATGCCCCCGCAAAGGCGGCGCAGCGGCCATGAGTCACGCGGCCACCAACTGGGCGATCCAGCAGCGCGGGCTCAGCCCCGTGACCAAGCTGGTGCTCTGGCATCTCTGCGACCGGCACAACCCGGACTACGGGTGCTTCCCGTCGCAGGACCAGTTGGCGGCCGACGTGGAAATCTCGCGGGCATCCTTGAACGTCCACCTCGAGAAGCTCGAATCCGCCGGGCTGATCCACCGGCAGCGACGCCACTCCGAGGACACGCACCGGCGCAAGTCGACCCGCTATCTGCTCGCCTTCGAGCCCGAGTTCGGGCGCAACCCGTGTCCAGAATCTGGACATGGAAAAGGGCAAAAGCCATGTCCAGATTTTGGCGAAAGCCATGTCCAGAATCTGGACACTAACCTTGTAAGAGAACCAGTAACTACTACCGCGCGCGACGCGGGCGCGAGCGGCGACCTCGAGACCGCCTGTCTCGAGGTCTGCGGACCGGGATTGAGCGATGCCGCCCGCGCCGAGATCACCTCCACTGGTGAGGTGATCGGCGGGTGGATCGCGGCGGGTTACGACCCGACGGCCGACATCCTGCCCACGCTTGCCGAGCGGACGAAGCAGAAGCGGGACAGCCCGATCCGGACGTGGGATTACTTCACCCCGGCCATCGCGCAGCGCCATGCCCGACGGATTGCGAGGGCGGCAACCGGTGAAAGGGCTGGGGAAGCTGGCGCTGGTGGCTCCGTCAGCGCCCCGGACCCAGCCGCGGACCCGCTGATCCGACTGGCGGCCTGGATCAACTCCGGCACGTACATCCCGCCGAGCGCCGTCTCGACGTCGCAGCGCAACGCCCTGCTGGCCGCAGGCCTCGTCACCGAGGCCACGCTGCGCGCCCGGCAAATCTACTGACCCCCAAGGAGAGACCCGATGCCGATCACCCCCCGCGAGATCGAGGACCGCTTCGAGGACGCTGCCCTGACGCTGCGGCGGCTGCCGAATCCGCCGGGCTCCGGTCCGCGCGGCTACGGCGGCTCCTGGCCGGAGTACGTCCAGGAGGCGAAGCACGCCTACGGCTATGCCGAAGCCCAGATGCGGGTCGTGCCAAGCGCCTCCGATATCCAGAAGATGGACGATTGCATCGCCTGGCTGCACCTGCTCGACCCCGAGGACGCCCGCATCGTCTGGCTGCGGGCCGAGGGCGTGCGCTGGCGGCAGGTCTGCTACCGAGCCGGGGTGGTCCGCAGCACCGCGTGGCGGCGGTGGGCGGCGGCGCTACTGACTATCGCCAAGCATCTGAACGCAATCGAGAAATCAGGCGCCCGAAAGGAAGCGGCGCGAAAGGCTCAGTCTAAGCCGGACCATACGGGGGCGTAAGCAGGTCGTCTGGCGGTTCATTCCGGCGCAAATCGTGCCGAACTGAGGCCGCGACAGATGCAATACTTTCAGGCCAGTATTTCCCCATGATCGAAGACTTGTGCACGGCTCCTGGAGACCAAGCGCGCCTCGATCACCAACCGGCGGCGCTCCCGACGCCACGCCCCTCGCTGCCCCCCCGGCCTTGGTTCCACCCTGGCTTGGCTCGTATGCGGGGGGCAGAGGCCCGGCCAGCCGCTAGGGACAAAAGAAAATTCTGGGTTCGCGCCTCGGGTGCGCAGGAATGGGTGCGCAGGTGCGCGCACCTCGGTCAGGTCGGAACAAGGGCCCGGTGCGTTGCGCCGGGCTTCACTCTTGAGGAGGTGTGGCACGTGCAGATCGAGATGATGCCGATCGACCGGCTGGTGCCCTACATCCGCAGCGCCAGGACCCATTCGGCGGATCAGGTCGCGCAGATCGCCGCGTCGATTGTCGAGTTCGGCTTCACCAACCCGATCCAGATCGGCGAAGGCGAGGTGATCATCGCAGGACACGGCCGCCTTGTGGCCGCCAAGGCGCTGGGCCTTACCGAGGTGCCGGTGCCCGTGCTGGACCATCTGACCGAAACCCAGCGCCGGGCGCTGTTGATCGCCGACAACCGCATCGCCGAAAATGTCGGATAGGGCGACGACCTGCTGCGGTCGGAATTGGCGGCGCTGCGCGAGGCGGATTTCGATCTGGACCTGATCGGCTTCGACGAGACCGAACTCGACGAGATCATGGCCGGGCTTGAAGGCTTTGGCACCAGCGCCAGTCCAACCGATCATCCCGCCTCCGCAGTAAACGGCCGCTTCGTCCGCAACCGGGGCCTTGGCGCACTGCACTGCGAGAGTCCGCTTTCGCCCTGTGTGACGATGATGCCCACCTCGACGTGCCCGGCCCGAAGCGGACATTGACCTTCACAGCAAGACGGATGATTTCGGGGTTGGTCTTGAAGTAATGAAAAGGGCTGGCTTTACCCATCTACCGAGATTATCGGCCGATAGTCAGCCACTCAACTAGGTTGGTATTGACAACACCGGCTCTCGATAGACTCGCCATCGCAGCCTGCTGCTTGAACTTAGGCCTTAAAGGCCGATGCGATCAACTCGGCTCTGCCGGAAAGCCGCTAAAGGCCTCGGTGCCTTCGTCACGAGCAAACCTGTTGTTCCGGGCAACGCCTTGAACCGGGATAACCGCCATCAGCAAGCGTGCAGAGGTTGATCGACACAACCGCCCCGAAAAGACCCGACCTGCAGCAAGCGGGGCCCTTGCAAGACTGCCCAGCATGGTTAGGCAGGCTCGCCCCGAGCGGCGAGCAAGCGGTTCAGCCAATCCGGGTCCATCTCTGGGACGGACGACAGCAAAAGGTTGGTATACTCCTCCTTCGGGGCCGCAAAGAGCACTGCCTTGGGGCCTCGCTCGACCACCACGCCCTGCTGCATCACCACGACCTCATCGGCGATGGACCTTACCGTGGCCAGATCATGGGTGATGAACATGTAGGCCAGATTCAGTTCGTCCTGCAGTCGGCTCAGTAGCTTCAGGATGCCCTCTTGCACGATCTGGTCCAAGG
Organism: Rhodobacter sp.; assembly: GCA_020250175.1. Lineage (GTDB taxonomy): Bacteria > Pseudomonadota > Alphaproteobacteria > Rhodobacterales > Rhodobacteraceae > Aliitabrizicola. The sequence continues at coordinate 48,068 of JADCEN010000018.1, read as the reverse complement.
CGCTTGTCACCTCGTCGCAGATAATCAACTGCGGTTCGGCGGCCAGGGCGCGCGCGATGCCGATGCGCTGTTTCTGACCGCCCGAAAGCTCGCCGGGCAGCCGGTCAATGAATTTGTCTGGTTCCAGTTCGATCAACGACAGCAGGTCACGGATGCGGTCGTCCAGAGCTTTTCCCTTGAGGCCCAGATACATCTCGGCCGGCCGCCCGATCAGCTCGCGCAGGCGCAGCTTCGGGTTCAAGGCTGTATCGGCCATCTGGTAGATCATCTGGCACTGGCGCAGTTCGCCGCGCGAGCGGGCACTGAACCCAGGCGGCAAGGGCTTGCCGTTGAACAGCACCTCACCCTTTCGTGGCGGCAGCAGGCCCGTGATAACGCGCGCGGTCGTAGATTTGCCGGACCCGCTTTCGCCTACCACGGCGACCGTGCGGCGGGCATGGATGTCGAAGCTCACATCGGTAAGGACATTGATCGCGCCGTAACCGGCCGTCACGTTGCGCACCGATACGATCGGGGTACCAGTTGCTGGCGGCTGCTCCGGGCGGGCAAAGCTTCGCACGGCCCATAGGCTTTTCGTGTAATCCTCTCGCGGCTCGGCAAGCATCTTGCGGGTGTCCGCTTCTTCCACTTCGCTGCCGCGCAAGAGCACCTTGATGCGGTCGGCCATCTGGGCCACCACGGCAAGGTCGTGGGTGATATAGATCGCGGCCGTTCCGAACTGGCGCACGATGTCGCGGATTGCGGCCAGAACCTCGATCTGCGTCGTCACATCCAGCGCGGTGGTCGGTTCGTCGAAGATGATGAGCTCCGGACGGCAGGCCATGGCCATGGCCGTCATTGCCCGCTGCAACTGCCCGCCCGACACCTGATGCGGATAGCGGAACCCGATCTCCTCGGGATTGGGTAGGCGCATCCGGCGGTAAAGCTCGACGGCATCCGCCTCGGCCTTTTCGCGGGCCATGACCCGGTGCACGACAGGGGCCTCGCAGTACTGGTCGACAAGCCTGTGCGCGGGGTTGAAACTGGCGGCCGCCGATTGCGCTACATAGGCGATGCGCTTGCCGCGCAAGCTTCGGCGTTCGGCTTCGGATGCTGCGCGCAGGTCGATGCCGTCAAAGTCGATGGTCCCGCCCGAGATGCGGCAGCCATCACGGGCAAAGCCCATCGCCGCGAGACCCAGCGTCGACTTGCCCGCCCCGGACTCTCCGATCAGCCCTAGCACCTCTCCCTTGTGCAGGGTCAGGTCGACGCCCTTGACGATTGGGTGCCACGCATCGCCAGACCGCCCCTCGATCTGCAGGCCCTTGATGGCAAGAAGCACCTTCTTCTCCATGAGGTTACTCCTTCAACCCGCTGGCGCGGTGCAGTTGCCAGTCGACAACGAAGTTCACCGCCACGGTCAAGAGCGCAATGGCTCCGGCGGGAAGCAGTGGTGTTATGTCGCCAAAGGTAATCAGGGTGGCGTTATCGCGCACCATGCTGCCCCAGTCGGCGGTGGGTGGCTTGATGCCGAGGCCGAGGAACGAGAGCGCAGAGATGGACAGGAAGACGAAGCAGAACCGCAGTCCGAACTCTGCCACAAGCGGCGCCATGGCATTCGGCAGGATCTCGCGGCGGATGAGGCGCCAGTTCGACTCGCCGCGCAGCCGTGCGGCTTCGATATAGTCCATTACGACAATCCCTTGCGCGACAGAGCGCGCCAGTCGAAAGACGCGGGTCGCGTCCACCGCCGCGATGACCAGGATCAGCGTCAGAACCGAAGTGCCGAAGATCGTGAGCAAAAGAAGCGAGAAGATCAGGGCCGGGATCGCCATCAGCGCGTCCACGAAGCGCGACGTCCACTGGTCGAGCCATCCGCCCGCCAGGGCTGCCCAGATGCCCAGGATCGAGCCGACGACAAAGGCCAGCGCCGTGGTCGCAAAGGCGATGCCCACGGTGTTGCGTGCGCCGTAGATCAGCCGTGTCAGCATGTCGCGCCCAAGCTTGTCGGTGCCAAGGTAATGGGGCGCCGCCCAGGGCAGGTACTGGGCGCCCACGACCTCTCCCTCGCCGAAAGGGGCAAGGAGCGGCCCGAAGACCGCGACAAGAACGTAGAACAGTATCACCGCGATCCCGAAGGACGCGGTCAGCGGCATGTCGCGGAAGGTTGGCTTGTCGGCCGCCGGTGCCAATGTCTTCATGGCGGCGCGCGCCGCAACGCCGATCACGAAGAAAAGCGCAAGCGCGGCGGCGAGGAAGACGATCACATTCATGCCGCTACCTCTGATGCATCAGCCGCGGGTTGCTGATCGTTGAAAGCACATCCGCAATCAGGTTCAGCAGGACGTAAGCGGCCGCGAAGATCAGTGCGATGGCCTGCACGACAGGAACATCTCGGTTGGTGACCGCATCCACCATCAACTGCCCCAGCCCAGGATAGACGAAGACTACTTCGACGACGACGACCCCGGTGATGAGATAGGCAAGGTTCAGCGCCACGACGTTGATGATCGGGGCAAGCGCGTTCGGCACGGCATGGCGCAGCACCACGCGGAGCGGCGCCATGCCCTTGAGCCGAGCCATCTCGATATAGGGGCTGGCAAGCAGGTTTATGATCGCCGCCCGGGTCATTCGCATCATGTGCGCGGTAACCACGAGCGTCAGCGTCAGCGCCGGCAGGAAGCACATGTACAGCATGTCGCCAAAGGTCGTGGCCGGGGTGATCCGCACCATCGAGGGGAAGAAGCCCGACTGGCTGAGCCAGAGGATCAGGATGTAGGCCACAAAGAACTCGGGGAACGAGATCGCCGTCAGGGCGAGCGAGTTCGATGCCCGGTCGAAGATCGAGTTCCGCCACAGCGCAGCCAGGACGCCCAACATCAGCGACAAAGGCACCGACATCGCGGCGGCATAAAGTGCTAGGAACATCGTGTTTTCCAGCCGCGTACCGACCAGTTCCGAGATCGGCTTCTTCGTTGCCATGGAGACGCCGAGATCGCCTTGAAGCACGCCGGTCAGCCAGTTCCAGTAGCGAACCGGGGCAGGGTCGTTCAGCCCAAGCTGTTCGCGCAACGCGGCGAGCGTCTCTTCGGTCGCTGACTGTCCAAGCAGTTCGCGGGCAAGGTCACCCGGCAGAAGCTCGGTCGCCCCGAAGATCACGACCGAAATCACGAAGAGCGTTAGCAGACCCATAAGCAGCCTGCGCCCGATCATCGCGAGGATGGCGTTCATGTCTTTCCCCCGTTTCCGTCAGGCCCGGCGGTTCTTGCGCCGCCTTGGCCAAAAAGCAGCCAGGACCCGGGCAGGCATCACCCACCCGGGTCCCGGTCTCAGGCTATGGGGATCAGGCCATCCACCAGCGCTCGACGCAGCGGAAACCATCAAGGTTCCAGTTGTTGCCGATCTTCTCGGGAGTTGCGATCGCCTTCGAGACCGCCATCACATAGTTGTTGTACATCGGAATGATCGACGAGCCTTCGAAGGATACGAGTTGCTGCATCTCCTCGTACATCGCCCGGCGCTTGGCTTCGTCCAACTCGGACCGTGCCGCGACCAAGAGCTCGTCGAACCGCGTGTTCGACCAGAAGCTTTCGTTCCAGGCGCCGCCGCCCTGATAGGCCGTGGTGAACATTTGGTCTTCGGTCGGCCGGCCGCCCCAGTAGCTGGCGCAGAACGGCTTTTTCAGCCAGATGTTGTCCCAGTAGCCGTCGTCCGGCACGCGGTCCACGGTGATGGTGATCCCTGCGGCAGCCGCCTTCTCGCTCATCAGGACGGCTGCATCGACCGCCCCGTTGAAGGCAGCGTTTGCGGCTGACACCGTGACCTCAAGCGTGTCCATCCCCGCTTCCTTCAGGTGGAACTTGGCCTTGTCGGGGTCATAGGACTTGGGTTCAAGGCCGGCAAAGAAATAGCGGTTTGCCGGGCCGATCGGGTTGTCATTCGAGACCGAGCCGTGGCCGGCCAAGATCTTGTCCACCAGTTCCTGCCGGTCGAAGGCATACTTCAGCGCCAGACGCACGTTGTTGTCGCTGAATGGCGCCATGCGCGCGTCCATCGGGAAGGTGTAGTGCGCGTTGCCCGAAATCGACAAAATGTTTGCCACGCCCCGGCTTTCCAGAAGCCCGATCGAGGCCGGATCGACTTGGTCGATCGTGTCGACCTCGTTGGTCATGAGTGCGTTCAGCCTGGCGGCCGGATCGATGATCGTCAGCAGGACAAGCTGGTCGAAATGCGCCCGGTCGCTCTTCCAGTAGTTCGGGTTGCGGTTCAGCGTGGCCTGCACGCCCGGCTCGTAGCTCTCCACGATGTAGCCCCCTGCGCCGTCGGGCGAGGTGACGTCGATCTTGCCGTCGGTGCCGGGCATGATCGCCAGGTGGTAGTCCGACATCAGGTAAGGGAAGTCGGCGTTCGGCGCGTTGAGCGTCACGACAACATTGCCGCCGTCAGCCTTGATGTCGGTCACCGGATCGAAATAGGACTTCACAGCCGATGTCGAGGCATCGCCCCGGTGGTGGTTCAGCGACGCAATCACGTCATCGACGGTCAGCGGCTTGCCGGAATGGAACGATACGCCCTCGCGGATCTTGAAGATCCATGTCGAGCCGTCGGGCGACTCCCAGCTTTCGGCGATCTCGCCGACCAGCGTCCCGTCCGCTGCGATCTCGATCAGGTAGTTGTGGCGCGCCGCCGCAAAGGTCTGGACATAGAGCTGGTCCCAAAGACCCGGATCATAGGTGTCCGTGGTCGAGCCATGACCGATGCCAAGGCGGAATACGCCACCCTTTTTCGGCTCGGCCCGCGCCCTCTGCATGGTCGCAGGCAGTATCAGGCCTGCGGCGGCCATTGCAGTGGCGCCCTTCAAGACGCCGCGCCGGGTAATTCCCGGCGGAAGTATAAGGTTACTCATGGTTTTCCTCCCTGATGGTCTGTGAACTATACGGGCGGGGATATAAGCTGTCCAACGCCTCTTCTTCTGGGTTCGGCCTTGGGTAACCCCGCCCCTGTGAACAATCGCCCGCCCGAAAACAGCCGCCTCATCGTCGACCTGTTCGAACATCCCGTCGAAGTGCCTTTGCTGGCCGCCCGGCCTCGTCAATGTCGGCTAACAACGGCTGAAACCGGGTTCCCGCAACGGGGGCAGAACGGCCATCCTTCGCGGGCACATCGATCAGCGCTCTGCCGACAAGACCAGGCTGCAAGCCCCGTTGCCGCGATGCCCTGGCTGACACGCAGCGCAGCGATGAACGGCCTAGGCGCGAACACGGGCATTCCCGCGATCATAAAGGCATTCCGGCACGACGACGGCAGATATCGGTTCTCCGATCACCTCGACCGTCAGCCTCGTGCCCTCGGCGGCGAAGGCCGGTTCGACAAAACCCATGGCGATGTTCTTGCCCACCCGGTGGCCCCAGGCGACCGAGGTGACCGATCCCACCACCCGGCCATCCGACAGGATCGCATCGCCGCCATGCGCGGTGGCATGGTTGGCGTCCAGCTCCATCGAGACAAAGGCGCGGCGGGGTCCGGCGGCGACCATCTTTTCCAGCGCGGGTTTGCCGATGAAGTCAGGCTTGTCCAGCTTCACGAAGCGCGCAAGGCCGGATTCGAAGGGGTTGAACTCGGTCACGATGTCCGCCTTCCAGTGGCGATACCCCTTTTCCAACCGCATGGATTCAACGGCATAGGACCCGAAGAGCCGCAGTCCATGGGCCTCACCAGCCTTCCGCACGGCAAGGTAGGCGGCGTATAGCTGGGCGTTCGGGACGTGGATTTCATAGGCCAGTTCGCCCGAGAAGCTGACCGACATCACCACCGCAGGCGCGATGCCCACAAAGGCGCGGCGGACCGACAGCCAGGGGAAGGCCTGGGCAGACCAGTCCCCGCGAGAGGCCGCCGCCAGCACGTCGCGTGACTTAGGCCCGGCCAGCACAAGGATCGTCCAGTCGTTCGTCAGCGACCGGATGGTGACCGACCCGTCCTTCGGCGTATGCGCCGTCAGCCAGTCCATGTCGTGATACTCCGACGCGGCGGCCGAGCCATACCATGTCGTTCCCTCGTCAAGGTTTGCCAGCGTCGCCTCGCCCTTCACGTTGCCATGGTGGTTCAGAAGGTAGCCGAGGCCCACCTTCCCCACCTTCCGCGCCAGCCGGCCGCAGAACATGGTGTCCAGCCAGTCGCGCGCGCCCGGACCCGTGATCTCGAACCGGTTGAAGCCGTTGACCTCGGTCAACCCCACGCCGGTCTGCACCGCGCGCACTTCTGACGCCACCACGTCGAAGGTTTCGTTGAAGCGGAAGCCATGGGTTTCATGGAAATCGGGCCTCGGCTTGATGTAGGCCACTCGCTCCCAGCCGTTGACCACGCCGAACTCGGCGCCTTCGGCGGCAAGGATCGGGGTCAGTGGGGTGGTCTTCATCGGGCGGCCTGCCGGGCGGTGTTCGTGAGGCAGGTGAAAGCGGAATTCGTTCTGGTAATCCTCGATGGCCTTCAGCGCGGTCAGTTCCACGTTGGCGTGCCCGGTGAAGCGGCGCGGGTCGGTGACCCAAGTGTCATACTGCGCCTCGCCATGCACGATCTGCTGGGCGAGGAGCCAGCCATGCCCGCCACCCTCACCAATCCCCGCCCGCAGGCCGATGATGCAGAAGGCGTTGCGCTTGCCCGGGATCGGGCCGACTAAGGGCGCCCCGTCGATGGAATAGGTGATCGGGCCGTTGACGATGGTGTGGATGCCCACCTCGGCCAGCGCGGGCATGCGCCTGAACACGTTCTCCAGCACCGGCAGCACGCGGTCGGTGTCCGACGGGCAAAGCGCGTTGACGAAGCTCGGATCGATCCCATCGAGGCCCCACGTCCGGCAATCCTGTTCGTAGAACCCGACCAGAAGCCCCTGCTTTTCCTGCCGCGAATAGAAATCGTCGATCGGGCAGCGGAGGAGCGGCACGCGCCGTCCGAAGTCGATGATCCCCTGGATCGGCTCGGTCAGGAAGTACTGATGCTCCATCGAGGCGACGGGGTGATGCACCCCCATCATCGCGCCGACCTCGTTCACCCGGTAGCCGCAGGCGTTGACCACGATCTCGCAGGCGATGTTGCCCTGCGTGGTGTGCACGATCCAGCTGTCGTCCTTCAACTGCTCAAGGCCTGTGACCGGCGTGTTTCGGTAGACCTCAGCACCCGCTTTGCGCGCACGGCGGGCCAGCGCCTGACACAGTTGCGCGGGGTCGATGTCACCGTCGAGCGGGTCCCACAGGCCCCCGATCAGCCGGTCGGTGGATATCAGCGGATGGCGCCGCGCACATTCGGCGGCGTCAATGATCTCGAAGTCGACGCCCATCACTTTGGCCTGACTGGCGAAGTGGCGATAGCCGTCCATCGTGGTTTCGGAGTTCGCCAGCCGAATGCCGCCGTCGCCGTGGTGATAGTTTATCGGATAGTCCGGGTCCGTCGCCAATTCCTTGTAGAGCTTGATGGAATGGCTTTTCAGGCCGACCATCGTCTGCGTCATCCCGAAGTTCGTAACCTGCGCCGCCGAATGCCAAGTGGTGCCGGATGTCAGCTCGTTCCGCTCGATCAGGACGACGTCGGTCCAGCCTTCCTGCGTCAGGTGGTAGAGCGTCGAACACCCTGCGATGCCGCCGCCGATCACCACCACGCGGGTCTGGGATTTCATGCCGAACGCTCCTGTCTCTTGCCGGAAAATCAAGCGCGAAGGGACTTGGGCCGTCAATCAAGGGGGTGGACGTTCAACGAATTGGAAGAGGTCGGTCAATTCCATTGAAGAAGACGCTTCTGCGTTGTCAGGTCCCGTGGCATTCCCCTCCAATGGCAACGGACAGCGGAGAGTGTAATGAACGACGGACAAACTGGGCGACGCAGCGGCGGACGGGCGGACCGGGTCGCCAAGCGAGCCCTGCCGCCTGCCGTCAACCCCTGTCCGCCGGGCCAGCGGGGCGGGCAGTACCGGCCACTGTCCGAGGCCGACATGCAGGCGATCTATGGAACCGCCCTGCGCCTCCTGTCTGACCTTGGCGTTGGCGAAGTGCCCGAGATCATGGTCAAGCCCTTCCTCGCCGCCGGGGCGACCTTCGGCGATGGCCGGGTGTTCTTTCCCCGCGACCTTGTCGAACGCGTCATCAGCTTGGCCGCAAAGACCTTCACCTTCCACGGCCGCGATCCGGCCCGGTCGATCGAGGTCGGCGGCGACGCAGTCCATTTCGGCACCGGGGGTGCTGCGGTCCTGACGCTGGATATCGACAGCGGCGGTTACCGGCCGTCCACGCTGCGCGATCTTTACGACTTCACCCGGCTGCAGGACACACTGACGAATGTCAGCTGGTTCACCCGCTGCTGCGTGGCGACGGACCTAACGGATATCTTCGACCTCGACGTGAACACCGTCTTTGCGCTGATGAAGGGCACGACGAAGCCCGTCGCCACCTCCTTCACCATCCACGACCACGTCGCCCCGATCATGCGGATGGTGGACATCGGGCTGGGGGGTGACGGCAATTCCGGCCTCTTCCGGACGACGCCGTTCCTCAAGGCGCATATCTCACCCATGATCTCGCCCATGCGCTATGGCGAGGATGCGGTGATGGTGACGCTCGCCTGCATCGAACACGGACTGCCATTGTCTTGCATCACCGCCGCGCAGTCCGGGGCCACGGCACCGGCAACTCTGGCCGGGTTCCTTGCGCAGTCACTGGCAGAGACCCTGGCCAGTCTTGTGATGGTCAATGTCATCAAGCCCGGCCACCCGATGGTGTTTTCCAACTGGCCACTGGTGGTGGACCTGAGGACGGGCTCCTTTGTTGGTGGCGGAGGCGAGATCAGCGTGATGAACGCTGCCTCGGCGCAGATTTCGAACTGGCTGGGCCTGCCCTCGGGCGTGGCCTCCAGCATGACCGATGCAAAGGTGCCCGACGCGCAGTATGGAGCGGAGAAGGGGATTTCCTCGCTCGCAACAGCGCTGGCGGGCGGGAACCTGATCTACGAATCCTCCGGCATGATGGCGTCGCTGCTTGGCGCGTCTTTCGAGGCTTTCATCCTGGATGACGAGATGCACTCCCTGATCTACCGCACCCTGCGCGGGGTCGAGGTGAACGAGGAAACGCTGGGCTATGACGCGATCTGCGAAGCGGTGCTGGGGCCGGGGCATTTCCTCGGTGGCGCGCATACCATCGCGGCGATGCAGCGAGACTACTTCTATCCCAGCATCGCCGATCGCGACGCGCCGGTGACCTGGGACGAAAAGGGCCGCCCCGACGCCTGGAACCGCGCCAAGGCTGCCGCCCGGAAGGTGCTGGCGACACATCATCCCACCTACCTTTCGCCCGAGGCCGAGGTCCGGATGCGTGGCGAGTTCCCGATCCGGCTGGAGACTCCATGACCCTGACCTACCTCAAGCGTGGCGAGCGCCATGCCCCAGCCGAGGCGGCGAACCTGTCAGGGTCCGTCGCGGCCTTGCTGGCCGAGCTTGAGACGGGGCGCGAGGCGACCGCGCAGCGCCTGTCGGCCGAGCTTGACCGCTGGCAGGGCGATATCGTGGTGTCGGACGAGGCGATTGGTGATGCCTGCGGGCGGGTGCCGCAAAGGCTCAAGGACGACATCGCCTATGCCCACGAAAACATCGCCCGCTTTGCCGAGGCGCAGCGCGACAGCATCCGCGAGACCGAGGTTGAGTTGCGCCCCGGCCTGACGGCAGGGCAGCGGCTGATCCCCGTGAGCGCGGCGGGCTGCTATGTGCCCGGCGGGCGCTACAGCCATATTGCGAGCGCGATGATGACTGTGACGACGGCCAAAGTGGCCGGGGTCCGGCATATCGCCGCCGTCTCGCCTCCGCGCGCCGATGCCCGGGCGGGGGTTCCGGATGCGATCCTCTATACGCTCCACCACTGCGGGGCGGACCGGGTGCTCGCCTTGGGCGGCATTCAGGGGGTGGCCGCGCTGGCCTTCGGCCTCTTCGGCCTGCCGGCGGCGGATATCCTTGTCGGCCCCGGCAACCAGTATGTGGCCGAGGCGAAACGCCTTCTCTATGGACGGATCGGCATCGACATGGTTGCAGGGCCGACCGACAGCATGGTGATTGCGGATGCCTCAGCTGACCCCGCCATCGTCGCTTGGGACCTGATCGGGCAGGCCGAACATGGAGCGAACTCGCCGGTCTGGCTGGTGACCGACAGCCCGGTGCTTGCCGGGGAAGTGGCGCGCCTTGCGCCCCTCTTCGCTGCAGAACTCCCCCAACCCAATCGCGCGTCGGCCGAGGCCGCCTGGGCCGGCCTGGGCGAGATCATCCTCTGCGATGGGCCAGAGGCGATGGCGGCGACCGCCGACCGTATCGCGCCGGAACATCTGCATGTGCAGGCCGCGAACCTCGACTGGTGGAAGGCGAGGCTGTCAGCTTATGGGTCGCTGTTTCTAGGTGCTGAAAGCACGGTCGCCTTCGGCGACAAGGCGGCGGGCACGAACCATGTGCTGCCGACCTCGGGTGCGGCGCGCTACACCGGGGGCCTCTCGGTCCACAAGTTCCTGAAGACGGTGACCTGGCAGAAGGTGACGACCGAGGCCCTGCCGAAGTTGGCGGCCGTGACTGCCTCAATCAGCCGGTTCGAGGGAATGGAGGGCCACGCCCGCACCGCCGACATAAGGCTGGAGAAGTTCCTGCGCTGACTTCCGGCGCCCTTCGCCCTTGGTATTTCGCCGGGGGTTTCACACCCCTGGTCCCCCGTGGGATATATGCGGACAGAAAATGTCCAGAGGACAGAAGATGCAGCTTTCCCGTTTTCCCCGGATCCGCCTTGGCCACCTGCCGACGCCCCTGGAGCACCTGCCACGCCTCTCGGCGTTGCTTGGCCCCGAAATCTGGATCAAGCGCGACGATTGCACGGGGCTTTCGACCGGGGGCAACAAGACCCGGAAGCTTGAATTCCTGATGGCCGAGGCGGTGGCGATGGGAGCGGATATCGTGCTGACCCAAGGCGCAACCCAGTCGAACCACGCGCGCCAGACTGCGGCCGCGGCGGCGAAGCTGGGGATGGACTGCCATATCCTCTTGGAGGACCGGACGGGCTACAATGAGCCGAACTACCGGCTGAACGGCAACGTGCTGCTGGATGTGCTGCACGGGGCGACGATCGAACACCGGGGCCCCGGCCTTGACATGAACGCCGAGATGTTCGCGGTGGCCGAAAGGATGAAGGCCGAGGGGCGCAAACCCTACGCCATTGTCGGCGGCGGGTCGAACGCGACGGGGGCGCTGGGGTATGTGACCTGCGCGCTGGAGCTTCTGGGGCAGATGGTGGAGCGGGGGCTGGTCTTTGACCACATGATCACGGCCACCGGGTCGGCGGGCACACATGCCGGGCTGATCGTGGGGCTGAAGGCGCTGAACGCGCAACTTCCGCTTCTGGGCATCGGGGTGCGCGCGCCGAAGGATGTGCAGGAAGGCAATGTCTTCCGGTTGGCGCAGGCGGTCGAGGAGAAGGTCGGCATTCCGGGCGTGGTCCGGCGTGTGGATGTGGTGGCGAACTGCGACTACATCGGCAAGGGCTATGGCATCCCGGCCGAGAGTACGCTTGAGGCCATCGACATCTTTGCGAAACAGGAGGCGATCCTCCTCGACCCGGTCTATTCCGGCAAGGGCGCGGCAGGTCTGATCGACCTCTGTCGCAAGGGGCATTTCACCAAAGGCCAGCGGATCGTCTTCCTGCACACCGGTGGGGCAATCGGCCTTACCGGCTATGCCCACGTCCTGCCCCACGCATGAGAAAGGTCGGCATCCTGGGCGGCATGGGGCCGGAGGCGACGGTGCTTCTGATGAAGCGCCTTTTGCAGGCCGTGGACGCGCGCGACGATGCCGACCATATCCCTCTGATCGTGCACCAGAACCCGGGCGTGCCCAGCCGCATCCGCCGGCTGATCGAGGGGACGGGCGAGGACCCTGGCCCGGTGCTGGCGCAGATGGCGCGCGATCTGCAGGCAGCCGGGGCAGAGGCGCTGGCCATGCCCTGCAACACCGCCCATGCTTATGCACCCCAGATCATTGCGGCGACGCCCCTGCCGTTCCTCGACATGCGGGCGACGACGGTGGCGGCGCTGCCGAAGGGGCGGGTCGCGATGCTCGCCTCTCCTGCGGTGCGGCTGACGGGGGCCTTCGACGCGCATTTCACCGAGGTCGGGATCACGCCGGCCTGGCCCGACGATGAGGGGCCGGTGCTGGCGCTGATCCGGCGAGTCAAGGCGGGGGATATGGGGGCTGATGCGCATGCGGCCATGGCCGCGTTGGCCGAGGCGGCAGAAGGGCATGTGCTGGTAGCCTGCACCGAGTTGTCGCTCCTCACAGGGGCGCTGCAAGGGCCTTTCACGGACAGTCTGGATTGCCTCGTGGAGGCAATCAGGGACTTCGCGAAAAGCTAAGCCTCATCCCCCGCCACCTCGATCGCCCGCTCGAACCCCGGGGCGATGGCGGCGAAGCGGGGGACGAGAACGTCGCGCAGGATTCGCCGGCAGTCGCGGGCCAGCGCCTCGGGCAGATGGCCCAGTTCTTCGGCGCGGGCGACAAGGTGGACGTGGCGCGTCTCGCCGGCAAAGGGCAGGGGCAGGATATCGACCATCGGTATGAAGCGTTCTGCATCCAGAAGGTTAAGGGGTGTCGTCAAGGTCCAGCCGCCGGTCTGGACCACCATGGCCAGCACCGAGCGCGTTGCCTCGAACGCGAAACGACGGGGAACATTCATCTTCACGCGCTTCAGGTGTTGCGTGACCTTTTGGCCGATGGGCATGGTTTCGGAATACTGGACGAAGGGCAGCCGGGTCAGCGCCTCGCGCGCATCGCCGCCGGGCCCGATCGCGCCTTTTGCCGTGACAAGGATAAAGGTCTCGCGCAGGATCGGGGCGGACTGAAAGGTCGTTGTGTCGGCGGGCAGAAGAGCGGTAACGCCGATGTCCGCCTCACGGGCGTTCAGCCGCTCGATGATCTTGTCCGACCGGCCCGAGAAGGCATTGACAAAGCATTTTCGAAACCGCGCCTGCAAGGCCGACACCAGCACCGGGGTCAGCGAAGCGTCGAGATCGTCGATGATCGCCAGGTTTAGTTGCGGAAGACTGGTCAGGCTGATCTCGGCCAGTTCCGCCTGCGCTTCGGACACGACCGAGAGGATGCGGTGCGCATGCGCCCGCAGGACTTGCCCTGCCGGGGTGAGCGTCACGGGCTTGGCGCGGCGGTCGAAGAGCCTCGCGCCGATCGCGGCTTCCAGTGCAGTTATGTGCTGGCTCACGCCCGAGGATGACCCGCCGATCCTAAGCGCGGCCCCGGCGATAGACCCCGTCTCCTCGAGCGCCACAAAGACCCGTAAACTACGCAGCGTTAGTTCAGATGGTATGCGGGGAGCGTCGGTCATGGCGTAACCTTAGCGGCCATTCGCGTTTGCGAAAACTGTCCTGTACGGCGTTGTCTGAGCAAACTTGCTTGTAGGCAGACGGTCGACCGATAGTCCATTTGGATGGGCTGACCATGTCCGTTCAAGTACTCCAAGACCCGCCCCGCGTACATCCGCCTAGGCTCCAGACCTATTGATCCTCAAAGCCAGAACAGGACGGTTGCGGCCAAGTCAACGGCGGGTAGGAAGGTCTAGGCGCATCTTTCGTAACGTGTTGCGAAGCTCCTCCAGCCCCTCAATCTGCCGAACATACTCTCGATCCGGTTGCGGAAAAGACAGCGCAGTTTGTCGTAGTGGACGCCTTTGCCGCGCGGCTTTTGGCCGGTGATGCTGGTGCTTATCCCTTGGTCTTTCAACGCTTCCCGGAACCAGTCGGCGTCGCAACTCCGGTCGGCGTTCAGCCAATCTGCGGCTGGCACGCGCTGGAATCGAACGGCGGTCAACGTACTTTGCTGCGTCTGTCGTGCAACTCACCTGCATCGGTCCGCTTTCCGCCAAAAGCTACCGAAACGAGTTCTCGGCCGCAATGACTGGTGGCTTCAAGAGTGCCCTCCCGGGCTTCGATCGCCAGCACCGCGAGGTCGCGATAGCGGGCCAGCGCTTTCGAGCTGGATGAGACCGGGTTGATCGCGATGGCGCGCAGGCCGGTGGCATCGGCCTTCGCAGCCAGTTCCAGCAGCGCGGCCAGCTTGGCCCGGAAACGGGCGTGGGTCGGGGCGGCGAAGTCCGGCGCCGGAGGCAATTCGCCCTGCCGAGCCTTGGCTTCGATGTCGGCATCCCGGCGGCGACGCGGGGCGCTGGGTGCGGCAGGGATGGCTTCGACGTTCGGCTCGGCCGTGGCGGCAGATTGCGGTTCAGCAATGGTGGCCGGTTCGTGGGCTTGTTCCGGTACGGCCGGTGGCGCCGCCGCCGCTTCGCAGGCGTCAATCTCTGCAACCAGACGCCCCGCAGCGGTCTCGAAGCCCGGGGCGGTCAGGATCGACTTGATGGCCTTCGGCGCGCGATCAGCGCCGATCTTGGCGGCCAGCAACCGTTCGAACCGTTCTGCGGCAGCGGCCACGCTAGCGCTGCGGCCCAAGGGGGCCTCATCGACCAGCTTCGTTTCGTCGATCAGCGCCGGGACTGGCTCGCCCGTGGGATCGCAGTTGCCATAATCCAGCACCAAGGTCAGCCGCGCTTCGGCCTGATCGGCGGTGTCGGCCATCATGATCGACGTGAAGGCAAGGGCGGCTCGTTCGTCGCCGATCTTCGCCGCCAGCAAGCGGGCGAAGGCGTCGCCCGCCTTCTTCGCGCTCGTGGCCGGGATGATCGGCGTGTCGGAAAGGCGCTGGGCGAGCGTGTCGATCTGCGCGGCGGTAAGGGCTTTGGTTTTCATGGGTTCGGTCCTTCAGGCGTTCTTGATGTGGGCGGAGCGGCCTGCGGCGGTGACCGCGTAGATCATCGTGCGGCGGTCGCCGAAAGTGGCGGCAAAGGCCTCGGCCTGATCCATCCGGTCGAACCGGGCGCGGATTCGGGTTGCGGGCTTCGATCCGCGGCAGGCGATGAAGTGGTCGGCGGCGGCGAGGCAATTGGCCTCGAAGCCGGTCATGGGCGTGGCGCGGTGGGCGGTCATATGGCGCTCCTTTCAGGGTTGCGAACGCTCCAGACACTGGGGAGACGACCGCAAAGAGCAACTGCAACACGCTGGTATAGCTGGAGAAAAGACCGGGATGGGGCTCTCGAACCGCCAGTATGCCGCCCATCGCGGGGTCAGCCACACGGCGGTCGCGAAGGACCTGGCGACGGGCCGGATCACCACCGAAGCGAACGGCACGATCGATCCGGCGAAGGCCGACCGGCAATGGGACGCAGCGACCGGATGGGCTACACAGCGCGCGATGCTTGCCCGCCAATTGGGCAAGGATATCGCCCGCAGTACCGCCGCAGCAAAGGCGGAGATTGCGGCAGTCAACCAGCAGAGCGCCGAGGTCGGCGGAGGGTCATGACGCCTCCCACAAATCCAACGTCGCCGCCGCGACAGTATCTGCAATCAGTGCAATTTCTGATCTGACAAGGCCGACTGCGTGGCGACCAGTTCACAGTGCAAGGTTCTCATCAAAGCGATGATTGGGGAAATGGCTGATAAAAGCCGCACCAGTGCAAACGGAATTACACTACGCGTCAGAATCGTCGGTAAGCACGATCTGGCGGTCGCTGGTCACGTAGTTGTCGGCGTGCAGCCGGGCGATGGGCTGGTAGGTCTCGGGGTTCACATAGCGGCCCGCCGCGTCGAGGCAGGCGTCGCGCACAAACATCTGCACCACGCGGCCCAGGACGATGGCGCGCCGTGGGTAGTCTATGATCTGCTCGGTCCGGCATTCCATCGCACAGGGGGACTCGGCGATCCGCGGGGCGCCAACCTGCCGTGCTGGCACTGCGGTCAGGCCCGCCAGCGCGATCTCGTCCTGTCCCGGCGGCAGGTCGCGCCCGGTCACCAGCATTGCCCGCGCAATCGCCATGTCGACCATGTGCACCACGAATTCTCCCGACCGGCGCAGATTGGCGACGGTATCCTTGGGGCTGCCGTCCTCGCGCGGCTGGATGCCCAGGATGACGATTGGCGGCTCGTGGGAAAAGACGTTGAAGAAGCTCATCGGGGCGGCGTTGTGGCGGCCTTCGGCGTCGATGGTCGAGACCAGGGCAATGGGGCGCGGCCCTACGAAGTTCGTGAGCAGCCGATAGCGGTCGTCGTCCGACAGGCGGGTGAAGTCGAAATCCATCGCGGGCGCACTCAGCCAGTCACGGCGTGGCAGGCGACGCGGGTGCCGTTCGCGCGGTCGCGCAGCACGGGGCGTTCGCGGCGGCACAGGTCCGTCACCAGCGGGCAGCGCGGGCAGAAGCTGCAGCCGGGCGGCAGGTTCAGGGGGCTCGGCACATCGAAGGCCGGGGCATCCCGCTCGCGCCGGGGGTTGTCCACATCGGGCACGGTTTCCAGCAGCTTGCGCGTATATGGATGGGCGGGGGCGTCGAACAGCGTCTCGGCGGGGCCTTCCTCGACGATACGGCCCAGATACATGATGGCGAGCCGGTCAGCCATGAAGCGCACGACCGCAAGGTTGTGGCTGATGAACAGGTAGGTCAGCCCGAAGCTGTCCTGCAGGTCCTTGAGCAGGTTCAGCACCTGTGCCTGCACCGAGACATCCAGCGCCGAGGTCGGCTCGTCCAGCAAGAGCAGGTCGGCCTCGGCGGCAAGCGCGCGGGCGATGGCAATGCGCTGGCGCTGGCCACCCGAGAACTCGTGTGGGAACTTCACGGCGTCCGTCGTGGCCAGACCCACGGTTTCCAGCAGTTGCGCCACACGCGCGCGCCGGGCGGCGGCATCCATCGCGGCGGGCATCGGCTCGGCGATGGACCGGCCGACACGCCAGCGCGGGTTCAGGCTGCCGACCGGGTCCTGGAACACCATCTGCAGGCGCGGCCGCACCCCCAGCCGGGCGGCCAACACCACCTCGCCCTCCGACGGCGTATCCAGCCCCGCCACCAGCCGTGTAACGGTCGACTTGCCGCAGCCGGATTCGCCCACGATGGCAAAGGTGGTGCCGGTCTGGACCTCGAAGCTGACGCCGTCCACCGCGCGCACACTGCGTCGGGGCGCGCGCGTGATAAGGCGCTGGACCAGCGGGTCCGACACGTCGAAACTGCGTCCCAGATCGCGGACCGTGACCAGCGGCACCGCCATCACGCCGCCCCCGGCCCGCAGTAGCGCCCGCCCCGCGCCACGATGCGCCCGGCCTTCACGACCAGATCGCGCACGGGCCGGTCGACCAGAACCTGTGCGCGGTTCTCGCCGGGCACCAACACGAGGCTGCCCTCGCAGCCGGGGGCAAGGCCGTAGCCCTCAAGCTCCAGCAGGTCGGCCCCCCGTGCGCGTCCAAGGTCAAGGCAGGCCAGCAGTTCCTCGTCGGTCCGGCACCAAGCGCGGAAGGACAGAAGCCAGCAGCGGTCAAGCATGTCGCCGTTTCCATGCGGGTTCCAGGTGTCGCGGATCGAATCCGAGGCGAGCGCGCAGGGAATGCCGCGCGCCGCAAGCTGGAACATTGGCGGATAGGCGATCTCGCCGGGAACGGCCGAGATGATACCGATGCGCAGCGCCGCCAGCCGGTCGATCATCGCGGCCACCTTGCGAGGCGGGCCGTCCCCGAGGCAGAAGGCATGGCTGACGACCACGCGGCCCTGCATCCCCAGCGCCTCGGTCCGGTCGCAGATCAGGCCCATCTCGTACAGGCCAAGCTCGCCCGGTTCATGCAGGTGGATGTCGATCTTTGCCCCCTTGCGGTCGGCGATGCCGAAGATCGTGTCCAGATGCCCCTTGGGGTCGCCGTCGATGGTGCCCGGATCGATGCCCCCGACGACGCTCGCGCCTTCGTCCAGCGCGGCTTCCATCAGGGCGGAGCAGCCGGGGTCGGTCAGCATCCCCGTCTGCGGAAAGGCGACCAGCTCCAGCCCGACCGCCTCCTTCATCTTCTCCCACGCGGCCAACACACCCGACACGTTGTCGAGCCCGTAGAAGGTCGAGATGTCAATGTGGCTGCGGATCTGGGTCGAGCCCATCGCCACGCATTGCCGCATCAGGCGTCCCGCGCGGTCCTCGACGCTCCATGGCAGGGATTTGCGGATCTCGACCTCGTTGTCGATCATGGCGCGCAAGCCGGCGGGCACGTTGATGGAATGCCAAGGCAGGCCCCAGAGGATCTTGTCCAGATGCACATGCGGCTCAACGAAGGGGGCCAGCGCGATGGCGCCCCCGCCGTCATGCACTGGGATGCCGGGCGGGGCCGTCAGGCCCGGCCCGATGGCCGCGATCCTGCCCGAACGGATCAGGATGTCGGCGGTGGCACCGGCTTCGGGGCGGACATTGGTGATCAGAAGGTCGGACATGGCCGGTGGCCTTTCACTTGAGACGAGGGTTCAGCGCATCCCTCAGCCAGTCGCCGAAGATGTTCACGGAAAGAACCAACAGGACCAGCGCAAGGCCGGGGAACATGGAAATCCACCATTCGCCCGACAGCAGAAGGTCGTTGCCCACCCGGATCAGCGCGCCGAGCGAGGGTTGCGTCGGCGGCATGCCGAGGCCGAGAAAGGACAGGATCGCCTCGGTCAGGATCGCGACGCCAAGGCCGAGCGTGGCCAGGATGATGACCGGGCCGAGCGTATTGGGCAGCACATGGGTGAACAAGATGCGGATGCCCGGCACGCGCGACAGGCGGGCGGCGGCGGCATAGTCGCGGTTCTTCTCGATCATCGTGGCGGCGCGGACGGTGCGGGCGAACTGTACCCAGTCGGCCACCCCGATGGCCAGGATCACCACATAGAAGCGGGTCGCCTGATTCAGGTCGGGGGGCATCACCGCCTTGGCGATGCCGTCGATGAAGAAGGCGATCATGATGGTCGGAAAGGAAAGCTGCACATCCCCCAGCCGCATGATCAGCGTGTCGACCCAGCCACCGAACCATCCGGCGATCAGCCCCAGCGTCACGCCGATCACGACCGACAGCAGCACGGCGGCCACCCCCACGGCCAGCGATATCCGCATCCCGTAGAAGATGGTGGACAGCACGTCGCGACCCTGTTCGTCGGTGCCCAGCAGGTAGGTGGCGCTGCCGCCCTGAACCCAGGCGGGCGGAAGGCGCGAATCCATCAGGTTCAGCGTGCCGGGATCGAACGGGGTATGCGGCGCGATCAGCGGGGCGGCAACGGCGCAGACCACCATCACCACTAGGACGCAGGCCGACAGCACCGCCGCCGGGGCCTGCCGCAGTCGCCAGACCAGATCGCTGTCAAGGCTGCGGCGCAGGAAGGACGGGGACCGGCTCATCCGCGGCGCATCCGGGGGTCGATGAAGAGATAGATCATGTCCACCGTCAGGTTGATCATGGCAAAGCCGAAGCCGACCATCGCCAGATAGGCGGCCATCACCGGAAAGTCGGCGTATTCGATGGCCTGCAGGATCAAGAGGCCGACGCCCGGCCATTGAAAGACCGCCTCGCAGACGATGGCAAAGGCGATCAGCGATCCGATCTGCATCCCCACCACCGTCACCACCGGCAGAAGCGAGTTGCGCAACGCATGGCGCAGGTGGACGCTGCGATCCGTCAGGCCGCGGGCACGGGCGAACTTGATGAAGTCGGCGCGCATCACCTCCTGCATCTCACCCTGCACGAGGCGCATGATCATCGAGATCTGGAACACCGCCAGCGTTATGACCGGCATAATCAGCGCTTTGCGGCCGCTGTCGGTCAGAAGGCCGGTGGACCACCAACCGATCTGCACCACCTCGCCTCGGCCAAAAGCCGAGAGCCAGCGCAACTCGACCGAGAAGATCAGGATCAGCAGCATCCCGATCAGGAACTGCGGGATCGAGATGCCGACCAGCGAGATCATCTGCAGCAGGCGCGAGAAGGCACCCTTCGGCCGTAGCGCGCAATAAACCCCCATCGGGATGCCGACCCCCAGCGCCAGCACCGTTGCGCACATCACCAGCTCGACCGTGGCCGGAAGGCGCGACAGGATCAGCTCCAGCACCGGCAGGCGGTTGCGGTAGGAAATGCCGAAATCGCCGACCACCGCGCGCTGCAGGAAATGCCAGAACTGGACATAGGAGGGCTGGTCCAGCCCGAGGGTGCGGCGCAGCTCCTCGCGCTCGTTCAGCGAGGCGTTGACACCCAGGATGTTGTTCACCGGATCGCCGAGGTAGTTAAAGATCAGGAACGACATGCCCGACACGACCAGCATGACCAGAAGGACGCTGCCCAGACGGCGAAGAACGAGGGTGATCATCGGGTGCCTTTTCGGCGAAACAGTCTGAAAGGCCTCGGGCGGCGGATTATGCGCCGCCCGGGGAGCGGGCCGCGTCAGTTCATCGTGTAGTACCAGAAGCGGGTGTATTCATCGCCCGGCACGATGGCGTTGACCTTGTCTGTCATGCCCCAGGTCAGGAACTGCTGGTGCAACATGATCTTGCCCACCTCGTCGCGCTGCGTCTTGACCACTTCCGAGATCATTTCCTGCCGCTTCACCAGATCAGTCTCCTCGCCGATCAGGATGATCAGCTCGTCGACGCGCGGGTTGGAATAGCCGTTCGGGTTCCAGGCCCCCAGATCGCCGGTGGGCGAGTGCACGGTGGCGCTGAAGATGTTGTAGGGGTCGATGGTCGGCAGACCGGCCCAGCCCAGCATGTAGAAATCAAAGTCGCCTGCGGGCAGTCCGGCGTCATACTGTACCGGCGTCACCATGTTCAGCTGCGCCGTGATGCCGATCTTGGCGAGCATCCCCGCAGTCGCCTGGCAGATCTGCTCGTCGTTGATGAAGGCGCCGGTCGGGCAGGTGATGGGCAGGGTGAAGCCCTCCGCATAGCCGGCTTCCGCCAGCAGTGCCTTGGCAGCTTCGGGGTCATAGGGGAACCGCACGTCCAGCGAGGCGTCGTAGAACGGCATCTGCGGGGCAAGCTGCGTGGCGACCGGGTTCGAATTGTCGCGCATGATCGACCGCTTGATCCCCTCAATGTCGATCGACATGGCGATGGCCTGACGCACGGCCGGGCTTTTCAGCGGGTTGCCCTCGACGCCGCTGCCCTCCAGCGTGTCGCTCTGCTGGTCCATCCCGTAGAAGATCGTCCGCAGATGCGGGCCGCGCATGACTTTCATGCCGGGCGTGGCCTCGATCCGTTCAAGGTCCTGCGGAGGGGCGTTGCGGATGAAATCGACCTCGCCCGAAAGAAGGGCCGCCACGCGGGTCGCGTTGTTGGTGATGGGGGTATAGACGATCTCGTCCAGATTGTGCTTGCGCTCGTCCCACCAGTCGGGGTTCGCAGCCAGCACGGTCTTCACGTCGGGCTGGCGCTCCATCAGCTTGAAGGGGCCGGTGCCGTTGGCCTGGGTCTGCATTGCGCCGCCCGCATTCGACATCAGGTCAAGAGGCTTTTCCGCGCCGATCGACTCCTGGAACTCCTTGTCCATGATGTACCAGCCGGCGAAGTCGTTCAGCAGCAGGGCGTACTTGCGCTTGATCTTGAAGATCACGGTATGGTCGTCGACCTTGACCACCTCGGCGATGGGTTCCAGCAGGCCCGCGAAGGGCGATCCGGTGTCGCCCGCCCGGTGGTACGAAAAGATCACGTCATCGGCGGTGAAGGGGTTGCCGTTGTGAAAGGTCACGTCCTTGCGCAGGTTGAACTTCCACTCGGTCGGGGAAATCACCTCCCAGCTTTCGGCCAGCGCCGGTTCAAGTTCCAGATCGGCATTCCAGCGCACGAGACCCTCGTAGACGTTGCACAGCAGGCTCAGCGCGAAGTCGTCGCGCGCGGCGTGCGGGTCCATCGAGGCGACATCCTGCGATTCGGCAAAGCGCAGGGAGTTTGCCTCGGCCACGGTGCCAAGGGCCGCAAGACCTGCGGCAAGGATCAGGGGTTTGAACAGCAATTTCATCGGCGGTCTTCTCCTGTGGTTGAAAGGTTTGGCGGTCCTTCACGGCGCCGGGGGCGAAAGGGTGCCTCCGGAAAAAAGGTGGCAGGCAACCATGCCGTCGTCGGCGGACAGCGGGCGGGGCACGTCCGCCGCGCAGCGGGGGCCCGCACTGGGGCAACGGGGGTGGAAGCTGCACCCGACCGGCCACTGGCCCGGCCGCGGCATCGACCCGGCGATCTGCGGCAGGCGATCCGCGCGCCGCGACAGCGACGGGATCAGCCCCATCAGCCCCGCAGTATAGGGGTGGCGGGCGGCATGAAGCACCTCGGTCACCGGCCCGATCTCGACGATCCGACCGGCATACATGACCGCCACACGGTCGGCGATCTCGGCGATCACGCCCATGTCATGGGTCACCAGCACGATCGCCGTGCCGTGGTCGCGGGCGAGCCGCCTCAGCAGGGAAAGGATCTGCGCCTGCACCGAAACATCCAGCGCCGTGGTGGGCTCGTCGGCGACGATCACATCGGGTTCGGCGGCAATCGCCAGCGCGATCACGATGCGCTGCCGCATCCCGCCCGAGAACTGGTGCGGATACTGACCATAGCGGCCCGCCGGGTCGGCGATGCCCACCTCGGCCAGAAGGTCCATCGCGCGGGCGCGGGCGGCCGGGGCCGACAGCGGCAGATGGGTGCGGATCGTCTCGACCAGTTGCGCGCCCACGGTCATCAGCGGGTCAAGGCTGGTCAGCGGGTCCTGAAAGATCGCACCGATCCGCTTGCCCCGCAGCCGTCGCTGCGCCTCGGGCGGCAGCGCGTCGATCCGCTGGCCGTCCAGATGAACCTCGCCGCCCGCGATGCGTCCGGGGGCCTGCAACAGCCCGATCAGGGCATTGCCGGTCAGCGACTTGCCCGCCCCGGATTCGCCCACCAGGCCCAGCACTTCGCCGCGGGCCAGCGTGAAGCTGACCTCCTGCACTGCGGTCATGCTGCCCCGGCGGGTATCGAACACGATGCTCAGATCGCGAACGTCCAGGGCAAGGGCGGCGGTCATGGCCGACCGTCCCGGCTGGGGGGCAATCCGGGGCTTGACGCGGCCCGCGTAAAATTGTTCAACATCATTGTATACAGCTTGCCGCGATCAACGCGGCGGGCCCTGATCTGGCAGGACCTCAGGTGAATTTTGCTTCCGATAGCAGCCGCCGCGACAAGCGCGGGCTGCGTACAGACGAGCGTATCCATGGCGCGATCTATGCCGCGATCATCAACCATCAGCTTCATCCGGCCACGCCTCTGCAGGAGGATGCGCTGGCCGGGGCCTTCGGGGTCAGCCGGACGATCATCCGCAAGGTGCTGCAGCGGCTGGCGCATGAAAAACTGGTGGTGATCACGCCGAACAAGGGCGCGCGCGTGGCCCGCCCGACGACGGAAGAGGGGCGGCAGGTGTTCGAGGCCCGCCATACTGTCGAAAGCGAGATCGTCCGAAAGGTCGCCCGCAGGCATGACGACCGTGGACTGGAGCGGCTTCGCGCCATTGCTGCGGAAGAAATGAAAGCACAGGTCGCCCGCGACAAGCGCCGCCGCGTCCAGCTTTCGGGCGACTTTCATCGCGCACTGGCCGACCTCGCCGACAACGCCGTGCTGGCGGGGTTCGTGCAGGAACTGGTGTCGCGCACCTCGCTGATCATCGCGCTTTACGAAGTGCCCGGCGCCGTGCCCTGTTCCTGCGACGAGCACAGCGAGATCATCGATGCGCTCGCCGCGGGCGACGAGGCTCTGGCGATCGACCGGATGTCGCATCATCTCAGGCATATCGAATCCCAGGTCGACCTGTCGCAGACCGCGGGCGGGGTGGATTTCCGGTCATTGTTCGCCCCTGCGACCGGCGAGGACGGCTGACGGGGCATATGCCGCCATCGCGCCGCCGTAGGGTTTGGGAAGAGGAAAGGCGAGGTCGCCGTGCTTTGACGTCGACAGCCGCGCGCCGACCAGCGCCTCGGCGAACTTGACTGCCGCAACAACCCCGTCGATGACCGGCACCGGCAGCCGCGCGCTCAGGTAGTCGACCAGACCCGCCATGCCCGCGCAGCCAAGCACGATGGTGCCGCAGCGGTCTTCCTCCAGCGCACGCAGGCATTCGGCTAGGATGATCTCGTTCACGCGGTCGCCGGGGTGCTCCAGTTCCAGCACAGGCAGGTCGGTCGCGCGCACCCTGCGGCAGGCGTCCTTCATGCCGTAGTTGCGTACCAGCGCCTCCGAGATGATCCGGGTCCGGTCCAGCGTGGTCACGACCGAAAAGGACGTCGACAGGAAGGTCGCCGCATGCATCGCCGCCTCGGCAATGCCGACGACCGGCGCCCGGGTCAGCTCGCGCGCCGCCAGCAGACCAGGGTCGCCGAAACAGGCGATCACATAGGCATCCGCATCGGGGTCGGCGCGCATCTCATCGATCAGGCCAATGACGCTGATCGCCTCGTCATAATGCCCCTCGATCGATACCGGCCCCGAGGCCGAGGTGACCGCATCGATCAAGGTGCCCGAGGATGCCACTTCGCGCGCGGCAAGGGCCATCGATGCCGTCATGGCAACCGTCGAGTTCGGATTGATCAGCTTGATCCGCATAGGCGTCCTGCCAAGAAGCGAGCGCAGCATTATTGTATACAATGATGGTTGCAGCCATTGCGCAACCTGTCAACCAGCTTGTTCAGCATCGGGCATTTTTCCCGGCCTGAGACGTTTCAGCGATCCGCGCAGTGCCGGGACAACACGAAGATTCGTTGGCGGTTGTCCCCAAATTCGTACCGAAAGCGCCCGTTTTGTCATGATTCTTGGGGGGTTTTGTCTGCATTGCGCTGAAACATGCAGCACAGGCTAAGAAAAGCCGCCTATCCAGTAGACAGTTAAGGATACATAATGATGAGATCATTAAATGTATTATCGTACACAATGGTTTCGCTCAATCCTGAGCCAATTGCGGCGAAGGAGCGAAATGACCCAGATGGCGACCCTTGATGTCCGCGGCTTGCGCGTGGGCTTTTCTACCCCGGGGGGCCTCGTCGTAGCGGTCGAGGACATGTCACTTTCCGTGTCGCGCGGCGAGGTTCTGGCGATCATCGGAGAATCGGGGTCTGGCAAGACGGTGACGGCCATGGCCATAGCCCGGCTGATCGCGAGCCCGCCCGCGCGCTATCTGGGCGGCTCGGTCCGGCTGGGCGGGGACGAGATCCTGACGCTGGACGAACGTGCGATGGAACAGGTGCGCGGGCGCCGCATCGCCACGATCTTCCAGAATCCGCGCGCTTCGCTAGACCCATCCTTTACCGTGCAGGCGCAACTGACCGAGACGCTGCGCCGCCACGACCCGACACTTGACCGGGCCGGGGCGGAGGCGGTCGCAGTGGAGGCCCTGCGCGAAGTCGGCTTTCCCGATGCCGACCGGGTGATGGCCAGCTATCCGCACCAGTTGTCGGGCGGGATGTGCCAGCGGATCGCGCTGGCGATGGCGCTTGCCTGCAAGCCCGAGGTGCTGATCGCCGACGAGCCGACGACCGCGCTGGACGTGGGTGTGCAGGCGCGCATCCTGCTGCTGCTTCTGCGCCGCAGCCGGGACACCGGCCTGCCGGTGATCCTGATCACCCATGACATCGGCGTGGTCGCCGCGATGGCCAGCCGGGTGCTGGTCATGTACGGCGGCCACATGCAGGAAGAGGCGCCGGTGGGTGATCTTATGGACGGCCCGCTGCACCCCTATACCCGCGCGCTGATCGCCGCGATCCCCGACCCCGACGCCCCGCCGGGCGAGCGCAGCTTCATCGACGGCGAGCCGCCCGACCTGTTCGACCCGCCGCCCGGCTGCCGCTTTGCCCCGCGCTGCCCGCTGGCCGAACCACGCTGTCACACCGACCTTCCCGCCTGGCGCTCCGTCGCGGCGGGCCGGTCGGTCCGCTGCCATCTGGCCTGAGGCGCGGATGGAAAACCTGATCGAGATCCGCGACCTGTCCAAGACCTTCCGCGTGCGGCAGGGCGGTCTGTTCGACCGCCACACCGTGCTGACACCTGCCGTGCGCGACGTGGACATCGACATCCGGCGCGGCGAAATCCTGGGCTGCGTCGGCGGGTCGGGATCGGGCAAGTCGACCCTCGGGCGGATGATCCTGCGGCTGATCGAGGCGGACGATGGCACGATCACCTATGCCGGGCGCGACCTGCGCGCCCTTCCCCCCGAGGACCTGCGCCAGCACCGCAGGCGCGCTCAGATCGTGTTCCAGGACCCGTTGCAATCGCTGAACCCGCGCCGCACGGTAGACGAGAACGTTGCCCGCCCGCTGCTCAACTTCGGTATTCGGCCCGCCGCTGCCGCCCGGCGTGTCGACGAATTGCTGGAGATGGTCGGGCTCGACCCGCGCCAGTCGCACCGCTATCCGCACGAGTTCTCGGGCGGTCAGTGCCAGCGCATCGCCATCGCCCGCGCCCTGGCGCTGGAGCCGGAGTTCCTGTTTCTGGATGAACCGGTCTCGGCGCTGGATGTGTCGATCCAGGCTCAGATCCTGAACCTGCTGAAGCGGCTGCAGGTCGAGCTTGGGCTGACCTACCTGTTCGTGTCGCATGACCTCAAGATCGTCCGGCAGTTCTGCGACCGGACGATGGTCATGTACCGCGGCAAGTTGCTGGAAACCGGCAGCAGCGAGGCGGTCTACCGCGACCCGCTTCATCCTTTCACGCAGGATTTCCTCGGCACCGTGCTGCATGCGCGGCGCGACGAGGCGTGGCAGCGCGCCGCCGAGCGGGCCGAGGATCTGGAAGGCGCGCCGCCCGATATGGCGGGCGATCACTGCCCCTATGCCGCCACATGCACCCGCCGCGTGGCGCGCTGCACCACCGCCGAGCCCTTGCTGCGCCCCGCGGCCCCGGGCCGGGCGGTGGCCTGTTTCCTTCACGAGTCTCCCGCCGACGTCCCCTCCCCCCAACCCCGGACCTTGACCCCAACAGGAGCAACAGCATGACCAGACTTACGTTTCGCGGCCTTCTGCACAGCACGGTGCTGGGCCTTGCGCTGACCGCCGCCCTGCCCGCGCTGGCCGAAACCACCATCGTCGTGGCGGTCGAGGCTGATTTCAGCCGCATGGACCCCGCCGCCTCGCGCACCTGGAACACCTTCAAGGTCGTGCGCCACATCTTCGAAGGTTTTGTCGAGGAAGACCTGACCAAGGGCGGCGATGCAGTGCCCGAGATCGTGCCCGCGCTGGCAACGTCCTGGGAGATTTCCGAGGACGGCAAGTCCTATACCTTCACGTTGCGCCAGGGCGTGACCTTCCACGACGGCACGCCGTGGAACGCTGAGGCCGCGAAGTTCAACATGGACCGGATGACCAATCCGGACTTCGAGTTCTTCGTGCCGACCGCGCCGGGCCTGCTTAGCTGGGTGTTCATGGACCTTGCGGGCTATGAGGTGGTGGACGAATACACCTTCCGCATCGACCTCAAGCAGCCGAACGCGGAATTCCTGCGCCGCCTGTCGGCGGGCGGGTCGGGCGCGCCGCGCATGGTCTCGCCCGAAGCAGTCCGGACCTTCGGCAATGACGGGATCGAGGACAACCCCATCGGCACCGGCCCGTTCAAGTTCGTCGAGCGGGTGGTCGGCGAAAAGGTCGTCATCGCCCGGAACGAGGCTTACTGGAACCCCGACCGGATGCCCAAGGCCGACACGATCGTGCTGCGCGGCATCCCAGAGGTGGCCACGCGCGAGCTGTCGCTGATGGCGGGCGAGGTGGACATCATCGGCACACCTTCGCCGGATTCGATCGAGACGCTGCAGGCGCAGGGCGCCAAGATCGTCACCGGCAAGTCGCCGATGTTCTATGTGCTGTGGATCAACACCAAGGACCCGCATTTCAGCGACGTGCGCGTGCGTCAGGCCGTCTGCATGGCGATCAACCGCGAGGACATGGCGAAGTTCCAGCGCAAGGG
Organism: Rhodobacter sp.; assembly: GCA_020250175.1. Taxonomy (GTDB): domain Bacteria; phylum Pseudomonadota; class Alphaproteobacteria; order Rhodobacterales; family Rhodobacteraceae; genus Aliitabrizicola. The sequence continues at coordinate 20,246 of JADCEN010000018.1, read as the reverse complement.
CTTTGCCGTGCCGACCTGGGGCATCCTGAACCCCGGCGGGCCCGGCTATGACCCGGCCTTCCGCGACTGCGAATACGACCCCGAAGGCGCCAAGGCGCTGCTGGCCGAGGCCGGGTTCCCCGACGGGTTCGAAACGCGGATGGACTGGACCTTCGGCGGCGGGTCGGACGTGAACACCAAGGGCGATGCGGAATGGCTGCAGCGCGATCTGGAAAAGATCGGCATCCGGTCCAGCATCGAGATGTTCGACAACAACACCTTCTGGGACATGATGACCGCGGGCATGCGCGAAGGAACGGGCCTCACCTCGGCCTCTTGGGGGGAAAGCACCTTTGCCTGGCTGGATCAGGTCGTGACCACGACGGCGCTGCCGCAGAACTGCTGCAACTCGGGCTACTACGAGAACGCGAAGCTGGACCAGCTTCTGTCCGAAGCCCGTGCCAGCGCCTCGCAGGAAGCGCTTGACGCCAAGCTGCATGAGGTGCGCGACATCGTGGCCGCAGACATGGCCTTCACCAGCTATTACGCGGCGAACTCGGTCTATGCCACCGGCCCGACCGTGACCGGTTTCGTGCTGGCCCCGCAGCACTGGATCGACCTGACCGGCGTCACCAAGGAATGACCCCCCTGCCCCCGGGGATCGGCCCCGGGGGTTTTCCGCCCGCGACGCGAGCAGCCGCATGAACCTTGTCCTCTTTGCGCTCGGCCGTCTGGCCTCGGCCATCCCGGTGCTGATCGGGGTGACCATCGTGGTTTTCCTGTCGGTGCAACTCGTGCCGGGCGATATCGCGCTGTCGATCCTTGGCCGCATGGCCACCCAGGACCAGCTTGAGGCCCTGCGCGAAAGCATGGGGCTGGATCAGCCGCTGGTGGTTCAGTACCTGCGTTGGTTCGGGGCGCTTCTGCAGGGCGACATCGGCATGTCGCTGGCCCAGCAACTGCCCGTGGCGCAGATCCTGCTGCCCAAGATCGGCAACTCGCTGATCCTGATGGCGGGCAGCCTGTTCCTTGTGCTGGTCTTTGGCTTTCTCCTGGCCGTGCTGTCGGCCCCGCGCTTCCGCAGCGTGACTGACCGCTTGGTGGTCGCGCTGACGCTGGTGCTTGCCAGCCTGCCGGTGTTCTGGCTGGGGATCGTGCTGCTGTATTTCCTCGCCTTCAAATGGAAGCTGTTCCCGATCTCGGGGATGTACAACGTCATCAATCCCGGCGGCTTCCGGGACCTGATCCATCACCTGATCCTACCCGCAACAGTCACGGCGGCGTCGTCCATCGCGGTGGTCGCGCGGGTCACCCGATCGCGGATGATCGACGTGCTGAACGAGCCCTACATCCTGGCCGCCCGTGCGCGCGGACTGACCCGTCGGCAGATCGTGCTGCGCCACGGGGTCCGCAACACCCTGCCCACCTTTGCCAGCATCGGCGGGCTGCAGATCGGCTATCTTTTCGGAGGGGTCGTCTTCACCGAGATCATCTTCAACTGGCCGGGGGTCGGGCTGCAACTGTATGATGCGATCCTCGCCCGCGACATCCCCATGATCCAGGGCTGCGTGCTGGTCGTGGCGACGGTCTTCGTGCTGGGCAATCTGGTGTCCGATGTGGTCGTCCATGCGCTGGACCCGCGCAATGACTGACCGTAGCGCCGCCCCGGCCCGGCGCGCGCCCCGCCGGTCGAATCTATACTTCGTGTGGCGCGGGGTGCTGGGCGATCCGGTGGCCCGCATCGCCGCCGGGATCATCGCGATCATGGTGCTGGCCGCCGCCTTCGCCCCCTGGATTGCACCCTGGCCGCCGAATGCCGCCAACCCCGAGCTTCGGCTGATGCCCCCCGGAACGCCGGGTCACCTGCTGGGGCTGGACAATCAGGGCCGCGACATCCTCTCGCGGCTGATCTACGGGGCACGGCTGACGCTGGTCTGCGGCATCGTCCCGGTGCTGATCGGGGCGGCGATCTCGATCCCGCTCGGCCTTCTAGGCGCGTGGTATCCGCTGCTGGGCGGGGTGATCATGCGGCTGATGGACGTGCTTTTCGCCTTTCCGATGGCGCTGCTGGCGATCATGCTGGCGGCGCTCATGGGGCCGGGCGTCGCCAACATGATGATCGCGCTGGTCGTCACGCTGATCCCCTACAACACCCGCGTCGTCTATGCCGCCGCCTGCCTTGAACGCGATCAGGCCTATGTCGAGGCGGCGCGCGCGATGGCCACGCCCGACCTGAAGATCCTGTTCATCGAGATGCTGCCGAATGTGGTCGCCGCCTCGGTCGTCTATTCCTGCACCATCATCGGGGCGGTTGTCATCACCGCCGCCGGTCTGTCCTTTCTGGGGCTGGGCGTGCAGCCGCCGACCGCCGAATGGGGCATCATGACCAGCGAGGGGCGCAGCTACATCTTCAACGCCCCCCACATCGCGGCCATTCCGGGGATTTCCATCACCATCCTCGTCATGGCCTTCAACCTTCTGGGCGACAGCCTGCGCGACAGCCTTGACCCACGGACCCGGCTGCGCCTTGTCCGCACCGCAAAGGACCGCACATGAGCACTGTCATCCGCAACGCGACCGTCCTGACCCTTGACGACAGCGACCGGCTGCACCCGCGCGCCGATGTGGTGATCGAGGGCGGTCTGATCCGCGCCGTGGGCCCGGGTGCCGCCGAAAGCGCGCCCCCCGACGCGACCGTGATCGAGGCCGAGAGGATGCTGCTGATCCCCGGTCTGGTGAACGGCCATTTCCACTCGCCCGGCAATTTCATGAAGGGCGCGCTGGAGAACTGGCCGCTCGAACTGTTCATGCTGTTCGAAGTGCCGCCCCTGATGGACCGGGTGGCGACGCCGCGCTTCGCCTATGTGCGCACCATGCTGGGCATCATCGAGATGCTGAAGCAGGGCGTCACCTCGGTGCATGACGACTGCTTCTTCGTGCCTGTCGTCACAGAGGCCGAGGTGGATGCCGTGCTTCAGGCCTATGCCGATGCCGGAATGCGCGCCACGGTGACGCTGGACCAGCCGAACGTGGCCGAGACGGCGAAGTATCCGTTCCTGTCCGACATCCTGCCCGCCCCCTTGCGCGACCGGATGCTGGCCGCCCCGCGCATGACGGACCGCGCGCTTCTGGACCATTACGCCCGCTACATCGAACGCTGGCATGGCGGCGCAAACGGGCGGCTGCGTGCCGCGGTCAGTTGTTCGGCACCGCAGCGGGTGACACCGGACTACTTCCTCGGCCTTGGCCGGATCGCGCGGGATCTCGACATTCCCTATGACATGCACATCCTGGAAACCCGGTTGCAGCGCGTTCTGGGGCAAGAGAATTTCGGCAAGTCGCTGGTCCGCTATGCGCAGGACATGGGCGTGCTGAACGAACAGGCGCTGGTCATCCATGCTATCTGGATCGACGATGACGATATCCGGCTGATCGCGGATTCGGGCGCCTCGGTGGCCCACAACCCGGTGTCGAACCTCAAGATCGGCAGCGGCATCATGCGCTGGCGCGACCTGCGGCAGGCGGGGATCAACGTCTGCCTCGGCAATGACGAGGCCAATACCGATGACGGGATCAACCTGTGGACCGTGGGCAAGGTCGCCGGGCTGATCCACAACGTCACCGACCCCGAGTTCCGCAACTGGATCAGCCCGCAGGAAATTCTGGGCGCGCTGACCCACGCCGGGGCGCGGGCGATGCGCCTGCCGGTGCCCACGGGTCGGATCGCCCCCGGCTGGCAGGCGGACCTTGCCCTGCTGGACCTGTCGAGCCTCGCCTTCACGCCGCTGAACGACATCCGCCGCCAGCTGGTCTACTGCGAGACCGGCAATTCGGTGCGCACGGTGATTGTGAATGGCGAGGTCGTGGTGCGCCACGGCCGCCTGACCCGCGTGGACGAGACCGCCCTTCTGGCCGAGGCACGCGCCTGCGCGGCCGAGTTTGCCGACTACATGGCGCGCTGCTCGGACGCCGCGCGGGACCTCGCCCCGCATTACCGGGCGATGTACGACCGCGCGCTCGCCACGCCCGTGGGCATGGACCGCTGGGCGCGCCCTGATGGCATCCGGAAAGGACTTACGACATGACCCAGACCACCCGCGTCCGCGCCCGCCACGTCATCGCCTGGGATGGCAATTCGCACCGCATCCTGCGCGATGGCGAGGTCGTCTTTCGCGGTGACACGATCCTGTTCGTCGGCCGTGGCTTCGATGGCCCGGTCGATCACGAGATCGACGGCGGCAATGCCGTCCTTGGCCCCGGGTTCATCGACCTGAACGCGCTGGGCGATCTGGATACGACGGTTCTGGCCTTCGACAACCAGCCCGACTGGGCCAAAGGCCGCACCTGGCCCGAGGACTATGTCGCCGCAGGCCCGGTCGAAATGTATTCGCCCGACGAGCAGACCTTCAAGATGAAGTATGCCTTTGCCCAGCTGATCCGGAACGGCATCACCACCGCCTTGCCCATCACCTCGATGTTCTACCGCGAATGGGCAGAGACCTATGACGAATTCGCCCGCTCGGCCGAAAGCGCCGCCGAGGTCGGCATCAGGGCCTACCTGGGCCCCTGCTACATGACGGGGGTGGAGGTCGTTCGGGCCGACGGCAGCTTCACCACCCACTGGGACGAGGCGCGCGGGCTGCGCGGGCTGGCCGATGCCGAACGCTTCATCCGCACCTTTGACGGCACGCAGGGCGGGCTGATCCGCGGCATGCTGGCCCCTGACCGGATCGAGAACTGCACGCCCGATCTGATCCGCCGCACGGCCGAGGTTGCGAAAGACTTCGGCGTGCCGTCAAGGCTGCACTGCTGTCAAAGCATGGACGAGTTCGACAGTATCGTCGCGCGCTACGACATGACCCCGCTGGAATGGCTGTCCTCGCTGGGGTTCCTCGGACCGCGGGCGCTGCTGCCGCATGGGGTCTTCATCACCGGGCACAGCCGCGTGGCGCGCAAGGGCGATGACGTGGGCCTGCTGCGCGATGCCGGGGCGACGCTGATCCACTGCCCACTGGTGCTGTCGCGTTATGGCGGGTCGATGGAGAGCTTCGCGCGGCTGAAGGCTGCTGGGGTGCGCATCGGGCTGGGGACCGACACCTTTCCGCCCGACATGGTGGAAAACATGCGGCTGGGGATCAGTCTGTGCCGCGTCGCCGACCAATCGGTCACCGCCTGTTCGTCCGCCGACTTCTACGACGCGGCGACGGTCCACGCGGCCGACGCCCTTGGCCGACCCGACCTTGGCCGCCTCGCGCCGGGGGCAAAGGCTGACATGACGATCTTCGACCTGTCGGATTTCGCGATCGGGCAGGTCATCGATCCGATACAGACGATGATGCTGTCGGGCACAGGCCGCGATTTCAGAACCTCTATCATCAACGGACGCGTGGTGATGCGCGACCGGCAATTGCCGGGTATTGACCTTTCAACATGGCATGCCCGCGCGCAGGCGCAGTTCGAAGGGCTGATCGCCAAATACCCCCAACGCACCCTTCACCATCCCCCGGTCGAAGAGATCTTCACGCCCAGCTATCCAATGCTTTAATCAGGCCCGTAACCTGCAAGCCTTGGGGTCAACAGACGGCAACGCTGTTGCGGGCCTGGCCCGATTCCGCCGATAAGTCCTGCGCCCTGGGCAGGTCGCAAAAGCTGTCCGTCCCGGCGACGGCGGCCTGTCGCCAGCACGATGCCGCCATCCAGGCGGACCTCAAACATCTGCGGACCGGGAATTGCATCAGGTGATCACGGCGTGGACCGCCCACAAACGAGTGATCGAAGCGGAAAGCGAAGCACTTGCACAGGTCTTCCGCAACCGCGGAGATGCGCGGGCAAGGGTGGGCAACCAAAGCAAGGCCGCCGCCCGCCGGGGTTCTGTCGAAGCTGACGAACGGCGCGCGACGCTGATCCTCCAGATGGCCCGGACGCAGGTGAGCCTTACAAGTGCCGTGATCGCCGGGGCCATTCAGTCGCGGCCGCGCGCCGTTCCGCATGCTTTCCTGGATGCTGTCCTACGGAATGTTGTAGCCGGCGCTGATTGTCACCTTGATGGTCGGCGCGGGCCTGCTTGATCAGAATGCCACAGCTCGCAGGCTGCGAAACGTTCTCGCCCACGCCCCAGCCAAGCAGCGCACTGCGGTGGCGGCGATGCTGAATACGATCTTCGCGTAGGAAACCAAGGTCGACGCCGAAGCGCAGTGGGCTGTCGTTGCCGACGCCCTGCGCGAGAAGCAGCCCAAGCTCGCGGCCATGGTGGACGCATCCCACGACGACGTGCTCGCCTACGTGGATTTTCCCAAGGAGCACTGGACGCAGATCGCGAGGACGAATCCCCTCGAATAGGTAAACCGGGAGATCAAGCGACGGGCCGATGCAATCGGCTTCTTCCCCAATGACGAGGCCATCATCCGCCTTGTCGGTGCACTCATGCTGGAGACCAATGACGAATGGGCCGTCGCGCGGCGCTACTTGTCGCTTGAAACGCTCGCCCGTGTCACCGACAAACCCAAAGTCAGGCTGCCCGCCGCGGCAGCCTGATCAGTCTCGGACCCTTCCCGAGGTCGGCGCTCTTACACCATGCGTCGGGACACGATCCCGCACCAAGTTTTCGCTATCCGATTGTGCCACTGAGCCGCCGTTCATTCGTGGCACTGCGAATGTCAGCTTTCCGGAAGGTTTTCGATGCGGACAGCTGCGCGACATGAACCGCCTAGTGGTGGCGGTCCACGTTGACAAATATCGGAAGGACGAAGCCGCGGGGTGCGAGGCGCTGGCCATGGGGAAAGAGCGCCGCCGGTGGGGGCCGTTGTCGACGTTGGTGACGGCTGAAGGGAGGAGTGCCGCGCGAAGTGGTGGTCTTCATCGCGAGCGGCCACTGCATTCGAGTGGGAAGGCGACCAAAACTGCCAGGTTGCTGTATTTCGTCCCGCCGTGGGCGAACCTTCGCTGTTCTGCCTTCTCCAACAGAGCGCGAGGATGTTGGCCGATGCGAACGGGTAGAGAACACACCATGAACGGATGTTCTCGTTTCGAAAACTTTTCAACGTGGACGTGGTGTGGACGTGCAATTTGGAATGCAAAAAGCCGCCCGGAGGGCGGCCTGTAACGTCTTGATATGTTTTCTAGATTTGGTTGCGGGGACAGGATTTGAACCTGTGACCTTCAGGTTATGAGGGTCAGCCCTGTTTTCTAAATAACCTAATATTTTCATATTGTTAGCATATTTTTTGGCTTGTAACGTCGGTGACGTGTCGCACGGAACAGCCGGAAATCGCTGGTACAACATGGGAATCCGGATCGGCTGTTGTCCATGTTGGCTCCTGAAGCCTTCGTAGCGCGGTTGCAGGCGGCATTGCTGGAAGCTCTCCAGGGGCGTCAAGGCACGTACGCTGAGACGAGCCGGGAGCAGATTGTCGACCCAATCCACGTTCTCCCCGATCCAGTTTTCGGATCTCTCCAAGTTCCAAATCGCTCAGCATTGTAGACGAAGCGGTCATTCGTTGCAGGTAGTCTGTTCCCGCAAGGAGGCCACGCAGTACCAACGTGAAGGGCGGAAAGCAGCCCTTCGCTGCTGATCATACGAACGGCTGCTCTTACCCTATTGGCTAACCGGCGGTGAGGATGATGATGACTGTTCCCCAAAGCGTGAGCAGGATGTTCGCGATCGGATAGGCTGGCGTGTAGCCAAGAACGGCAACCGGGCTTTGTGAGCGCTGCTGAACTGCGCCCATCGCAGCGGTCATCGTAAGCGCGCCCGCGAGTGACCCCAGAAGCAGGACGGATTTCATGCCAAGCACGAACCGTCCGAAGAGAAGGCCGGTGATCAGCGGCACCATCGTCACAGCCATGCCGCCGAAGAACAATCCGATGCCGACTTCCTGGATAGCCCCAAGAAACACCGGCCCGGCATGAAGGCCGGTCATCGCCACGAAGGCCGCGAGCCCGAGCGAGGTCATGAGCGACACCGCCCCATCGGGTATGCGGCCAAAGAGGGGGTGGCGCGTCCGCATATGCCCCACAAGGAGCCCCGCGAGGAGCGCGCCTACGCTTGTTCCAATGGAGATGACGGCACCGCCGATCGTGACGCTTGCAAGGACGCCCACGAGGCCTCCGAAGAAGATCGCTAGGCCGAGCACGACGAAGTCTGTCGACGTCGTGGGCGCGATGACCGGCCCGAAGCGAGGGGTTGCAAGGTTGACGGCATCTTCCGGACCCAGAAGCGTCAGCACGTCACCCCGGGCCAATGTAACCTGGCGGCCGATGGGAATTTCCTGTGTGCCGCGCCGCAGGCTGCGCAGGTAGAGGCCACGCGCCCACGGCTGCTTGGCAACCTTTGCCAGCGTGATTCCGTCCATGTCGCGCTCGGACAGAAGCACCTCAACCAACTTCATCGGGATATCCAGTAACTCGGCATCCTCGACCTCGGCTGCGTGACGCTCGCCCAGTTTCTCGACCATCGCCTTGTGGTGGCCGCTGATTGCGACGACGTCTCCGACTTTCAGCAAAAGATCCTCGGTGGCGGGGAGAATCTCGTTACCTCGGCGTAGCCGAACGATGAAGAAGCGGTCGGCGGCGTAACGGCGTTCCGCTTCGCCCACGGTATGGCCCGCGAATTCAGCGTCCGGAGGAAGCCGGAAGGCGCGCAACTCGAAAGCTCGGTAGCCTGACAGAACTTCGCGCTTTTCGGGCTCAAGGCCAAGCTCCGCCTCGATCGCCTTGGCATCGGCGACAAGGTCGGCGCCGAGAAGCTTGGGCGCCCCCACGCTGCAGAACCAGATCGCGCCCGCGATGCCGAAGATGTAGGTCACCGCGTCTGCCACGGCGATGTGCGCGACGTAGAGGGCCCGCTGCTCTTCCGAGATTGCAAGACGGTTCACCGCTTCGGTCGCCGTGCCCATTGCCGCACTCTGGGTCAGGCCGCCCGACAAAAGGCCCGCCGAGTAGCCGGGATCAAGACCCAGAAGCCGCGAGATCGTATAGGCGGTCGCCAGTCCGGTTACCGTGCAGACAATTGCCAGCAGAAGCGCCCGCAATCCGTCGCGCTGCAAGGATTGCAGGAACTGTGGTCCAACCGAATAGCCGATACCGAACAGGAACAGAAGGAAAAGGAAGGACTTGGCCATGCCCGAGATCGGAACCTCGGCGAACTGACCGATGGCCAGACCGGCCAGCAGTGACCCGGTGACCGGACCGAAGGCGATGCCCGCAACCTTGATGTCGCCCAGGATGTATCCGATCCCGACCGCCAGAAAGACCGCAAGCTCGGGATAGGATTCGAGAAAATGGCCGAGCCACTGCATGGGTCTTCTCCCGCGTTTTGCCGGTCAGCCACTTCCGCTCCGGCGCGTTACGTCAATCGGATCCGTGAAGGCGGCGGCACGCGGCCGCCGCCCTGGTCTGCTCATGTCAGGAGGAGCACGATTACCAGGCCCCAGAGCGTCAGGAGCGTGTTGCTTACGGCGTAGGGCACCGTATAGCCCAGCATCGGCACATCGCTTTTTGCCACCTCGCCCACCATGGCGACCGAGGCAGTCGACGTCCGCGCGCCGCCGCAGCAGCCAAGGTTGATCGCAGGGTCGAACCGGAACAGGTACTTTCCGACAAGGGGCGCGAGAAGCATCGGCATTGCCGTCGCGAAGAGGCCCCAGAAGAAGATGCCGAAGCCAGCTTGCTGGAGACCAGAGATGAAGGTCGGGCCGGAGCTGATCCCCACGATCGCGATGAAGACGTTGAGGCCAACCGAGTTCATGAACCACAAGGTCGGCTGGGGCACGTTGCCGATCCAGGGCTTGATGGTCCGAAGCCAGCCCACGAAGATACCGGCGATAAGTGCGCCGCCCGAGGTGGAAAGTGTGATCGGGACACCGCCGATGGGAAGAACATAGGCACCGATCATGCCGCCGATCAGGATGGCCAGACCCACAAGGGTCATGTTGGTGACGGTGACGGGGCGGTCTGCGAAGCCTGCTGCGGCGATGAAGCGATCTATGCTGGCCTTGGTCCCTACGACCCGCAGGATATCGCCCCGGTTAAGCTTCGTCTGCGGCAGAACAGGAATGTTGACAGCCGCCGATCCGCGCCGGATCGAATTGAGGAAGACGCCGCGGGCATGGGGATCGGCGGCCGCTTCGGCCAGTGTCTTGCCGTCCAGGGCCTTGTTCGTCAGAACCACATCGACCGCTTCGACAGGAACGTTCAGAAGGTCCTCATCGTCGACCTCGACGCCCTGGCCAAGGGTATTCACGAGAAGCTCACGCCGCCCAGTAACGGCGACCACGTCTCCTGCCTTGAGGACGGTGTCGGGCGTGACCTCAATGACCGTACCGCCGCTTCGGATACCTTCGACGAAGACGCGTTCACCAGGTGCCAGCGTGGTTTCGGCTTGGGAAACCGTAAGGCCCACGGCCTTGCCACCTTCCTGCACGCGGTAGGCGCGGAGCTCGCGCTTGCGGCGGGCACTCATGAAGCCGGACTCGGGGGCACCGACCGACATCTCGCGCTCATATCGGGCGCATTCCTCTTCAAGGTTCACGCCAAGCAGCTTAGGCCCGAAGAAGACGAGGATCCAGCCAGTCCCGACCGTCCCAAAGAGGTAGGTGATGGCATAGGCGACCGGGATCAGGTCCAGCTCGGCCTGCGCCTGTTCCGGGGTCATCCCCGAGGTGTTGATTGCGTCGGTCGCGAGACCGATCGAGGCCGAGATGGTCTGCGACCCGGCCAGAAGCCCCGCCGCAAGGCCGGGGCCGTAGCCAGACACGATGGCCGCTATGTAGACCCCGAGCAGGCAGAGGGCGGAGACCACGACGGCGAAAAGCGCCTGCGGCGCGCCGTCGGTGGCGATCCCCCGGACGAATTGTGGGCCGACACCGAAGCCGACTGCGAAGAGGAACATGATGAAGAAGATCGACTTCACCTGTCCCGAGATGTCGATGCCGATCTGTCCGATCAGAATACCCGCGAGGAGCGTCCCTGTCACGGCGCCCAGGCTGAAGCTGCCGAACTTTTTTGCCCCGACCCAATAGCCGACCGCCAGCGTCGCGAAGATCGCGAGTTGCGGGTTGGCCCGGAGCGTTTCGACGATGTAGTCCCACATGGCGTGTTCCCTTGTCTGACCCTTCCCGCTTCGTTGCGCGGGGGTGTTTGGTGAAGAGAGCGCCCGACAGCACATGCTTGCCGGGCGCGCCTTCGGTCACTTGCGGATCTGGTCCTTGGCATGTTCCGGACGGATGAGCTTCAGTCCCTTCGCCCGTTCGAAGCCATGAATCTCTTTCACGTCGAGCTTGCGCATGAAGTCGATCGTCTCTTTCGTGATCACCTGGCCGGGCACCATGATGGGGAAACCGGGCGGGTAAGGGATCACGAAGTTGGCCGAGATCATCTCGGGGCCCTTCTTCAGCCGTTCGTCAACCTGCGGGCTGTCGAGCGGAAGATATTCGCAGCGGTCGGGATAGTAGGCGCTGTAGAAGGCCGAGCGCATGTCGCCCTCGACCGTCTTCTTGCCGGCATCCCAGCGGAAGGCGTCGTGGAAGTGGCTGAAGTTCGGCAGGTCCGGGACGTCCTTCATCAGGGACTTCACGCGCTTGTCGAACGCCGCCCGGCCGTTTTCGCCGCCCTGAGCCAGCGTATCCTCGATCTCGTTGGCGATCTTCATGAGGGTCCGGATCAGTTGGGCCACGTCGCTGCGGGTGTTGTTGATGTTCGATTGCAGCAGCACCGAGTTCCGCGAGGTCTTGTTCAGCTGGATGTCGTAGTCATCGGCCAGCATCTTCTTGAACTGCGTGCCGTCGAAGCCGGCGGTGCCGCAGACCAGGGTCAGGCGGGTCGGATCGAGGCAGAATTCGTCGTCATGCATGCTGCGGATCTGGTCGTCCCACGAGAGGCCGGGGGCAAGGAAATCCACGAACCCGCTTTCGCGGTATGCGGCCGGGATCATCTCGTCGGCCCCAAGAACCTTGAAGTACTTGGAGATGAGCGGATGGCCGTTCACCTCTCGCCGGATATCGAGGGCGATCTCGATGGCGTTGGCCACCAGACCGTAGCCCTCCAGCTCCATCTGGCGCCTTGCGACGTCGAGGCTGGCGATCAGCTGCTGGTTGGGCGAGGTCGAGGCATGGGTGAAGACCGCCTCGTGAAACTGCGCCTCGACGTCGCGGAAGTCGATGTCCTTGACGAGAAGCATGGAGCCCTGCCGCAAGGCCGACATCGACTTGTGGGTCGAGTTGGTCTGGTAGACCCGCAGCCGGATCTTGCGCGGATCGGGGATGAGGCGGGTTTTGAGAAGGGTTTCGGTCGAGGGGTTCTTGCCCAGTTCCTTCTGCTGCTTTTCCCAGGCATCGGCGGAAGCCGGGTCCTGCATCCAGGTCTCGATGGCCTCGGCCGCGCCCATTGCCGTGCGAGGGCGCAGGAAGGGTGACCAGCGGGCAAAGCCGAACCAGGCCTCGTCCCATAGGAAGACGAGGTCGGGCTTGATGGCCAGACATTCCTCCATCACGCGGCGGGTGTTGTAGATGTGGCCGTCGAAGGTGCAGTTCGTCAGGTCGACCATCTTGGCCCGGTCAAGCCGCCCTTCGGCCTTGAGATCGAGAAGCGCCTTCTTGATGCTTACCAGCGGCACCGCGCCATACATCGAGTATTCCGTCATCGGGTAGGCGTCGATGTAGAGCGGTTGGCCGCCTGCCAGGACAAGGCCGTAGTGGTGCGACTTGTGGCAGTTGCGGTCGAGAAGCACGATGTCGCCCGGTGCCACGATGGCCTGGTGCACCATCTTGTTCGAGGTCGATGTGCCGTTTGTCACGAAGAACACGTGGTCGGCCCCGAAGGCCCGCGCCGCCATGTCCTGCGCTTCCTTGATGTTGCCGGTCGGCTCCAGAAGGCTGTCGAGACCGCCGGTCGTAGCCGAGGATTCCGCAAGGAAAAGGTTCAGCCCGTAGAATTCGCCCATGTCGCGGATCCAGTCGGACTTGAAGACCGACTTGCCCCGCGCGATCGGCAGCGCGTGGAAGGTGCTGATGGGTCGCATCGCGTATTTCTTGAGGTTGTCGAAGAAGGGGGTGCGGAAGCGGTCCGACACGCCTTCAAGCACCGACAGGTGCAGCTCCAGCAACTCTTCGACCGAATAGAGAACGCGGCGAATGTCCTTGGACCGTGCATCGCCGGCGATGCGTTCGACGTGACGGTCGGACAGCAGGTAAATGTCAAGCTCGGGACGCAGCTTCTTCAGCCCGGACGCCAAGGCGAGCGCCAGATCCTCGTCGCCGATCGTTCCTTCCGCGTATCCGGCGGCCTTGAGGAATCGGCGCAGGACGGGCGCGTCATGGTGCGAGGCATAATTGAAGCCTTCGTAGATCGTCACTGCGGCAAGGCCGGGGTTCAGGACGGCGGCGCAGATCGCGTCTTCAAAGCTGCCGACGGGCACCGCTTCGTAGACGAAGGCGTCTTCGGGACGGCGAAGCTTGCGCAGCTGGGCGATCTGATGCGCGCCCCGCTCCTCTCCGCGCGGGGAGACGACGAGCATTTCAAAGTAGGGCCGGCCTGCCCCACCGGCACTCATGGTGGCCGTATTCAGTTCGGGCGGAGCATCGGCCATCCCCTCGGAGGTTTCCCAGGCTCCGGCGTCATGCTTGTAGGTCCGAACCAGGATCGCTTCTGAAATGCGCCGGGCAAGCGATGAGGCACCATCAGCTTCGCCGGACTGAATTCGGTGTCCCAGGGCCGCGATCAGGCTTCGTCCGGGATAGGCGAAATAGTCCTCGTAGGCGCCAAGTTCGTCAAACGCGGCCTGCGCGCTGGCCTGCGATCCGCGTCCCTTCGCCCAGGCCTGAGCGGCCGAATGAAGGGTTCGCCACCGGTCGGCACGTGCGCCTGGCATGGAAAAGAAATGGTCCGCGCGGTCGTGATCGCCCGCCTTTGTGACATCCACAGCTTTGTTCATGGGAATGATCCTCTCTCTGTGCAAAGGGGGACGAAGAGCCCCACTTGCGAACATGCTATTGGCCAAAGACAACGTGCAGCTATGGGCTGGGGGTGAGTCACCGTTACGCGCATCCCCTCAGCGGGATCAGCTGTGCTTGGAGCTTTCCGATGCCACATAGGCACGGACTTCATCCTCAAGCTCGGCAATGATGGTTCGGTATTCCGCGACTTCCGGACGCTCCACCGGTCCGGGGAAGGCGGCCATACGGGCCAGCGAGGCCTGCGCGTCGTCCAGATCCTCGCATAGGTCACGGAACTTGGGATCACTCAGCGAAAGCTGAAGGATATCCTGTGTCCGCCCCGGAAACATCGCCAGAACCCGGCCAAGCCGTGAAGATGCCTCAGTGAGCCTCGCCATTTTGTAAGCCTGTTCAATCAGCCACCCGGAAGTGAAAGCTCAGAAGTGACGTCGTGGAAAGTAAGTCACTGTGACGCGCGGGGTATGCAGTTAATCGGCGCGACGTGACATGGATCAATCGCGTCAGTGCTGAATCGTGGTTTAAGCGAGTGTGTGGTAAGGTTTATATACTTGAGTATCTGGTGCACGAAGACCGATCACCGCTTCTCAAACGGAGCGTTGCACTGCACAGGGGGGGGCCTCATGCAAATCACGGTCGGCAAAATCGACGAACGATGCGTGCGTGCGGAACTTGAACGGGTTCTATCGTCTCCGGAATTCGCTGGATCCGACCGGCACCGCAGCTTCCTGTCCTACATCGCTGAAGAAACGCTGGCCGGACGCGCAGATCGTCTGAAGGCCTACAACATCGCCACTGCAGCATTCAATCGCGGCCCGGATTTCGACCCGCAGCAGGATTCGATTGTCCGGATCGAAGCAGGGCGTCTTAGGCGCGCGCTGGAGCATTTCTACCTTACCGACGGGCGCGATCACGAGATTCAGATCGTCGTTCCGAAGGGAAGCTACGTACCGCATTTCCTGGCAGCGGGTTCTCTGTCACTTAAAGAGCCGCACGAAGTGCAAGTGTTACCCTCAACGCCCGTGCTTCGTCGAGCACCGCGCCTACTTGTCGCGCCCTTCGACCAGGAGGTGGATGGCGGTGCCTTGACCGGCTTTGCGCTTGGATTTACGCGGCAGCTCATCGTAGGTCTCACGAGGTTTGGTAGCGTGCATGTCTACGGCGCTGAAACCTCCGAAATGTATGGTCACTCCCTTCGCCCGGATCAGCCGCGTCCCCCACTGGCTGTCGACTTTGTCCTGTCCGGTGCAGTTTCGCTCTGGGAGGGCAACTTCGCCGTCGAGCTTTTGCTGAAGGATACAAAAAGCCTCCGCTATATCTGGACTGAGCGCTTTGTGCGAAGCCTTACCGCCAACAGCATCTATGTCTTGCGCGATGAGGTGGCCGCTATCGTCGCCCAGAGACTCGCCCAACCTTACGGGGTCATCTTCAGCCAAGTGCTTGACGACGAGGGGAAGTCTCCCGAAACGCTCGACGGCTATCATGCCCTCGTGGACTTCTACCAGTATGTCCGCAACTTTCGAAAAGACCGGTTGGAGCCCGCACGCCTGCGGTTGGAACAGGCAATCGAGCAGGATCCATCCTTCAGCGAAGGCTATGCATGCCTGTCGCAGATCTACAGCCAGCACGCCCGCTTCATGTCAAGCACGCCGTCTCAGGTCCGCAAGCACGCAGAAAGGGCGATGAAACTTGCGCGACAGGCCTTACTGCTTTCGCCGAACTCCAGCAATGCCCACCGTGCGCTTGCTCTCGCCTTTTGGTTCGCTGGGGAGCCGACTCTCAGTCTTGAATCCTACGCAACCGCGCGCGCGCTGAACCCGGCCGATACGGACCTGATGGCTGATATGGGACTGCGGTGCTGTCTGCTAATGGACTGGGAAACCGGGGTACCGCTGATTGAAGAGTCCTACCGGCGCAACCCCTGCCAGTCGAGCACGTATCGGATTGGTCTCGTTCTGTATCACTTTACGGAAGGACAGTACGACGAGGCTTTGCGGCAGGCCCAGATCGTCAACGCTCCCGACGTCGTTTACAATGCACTTGCCATTGCCGTCTGCGCCGAACGGGCAGGACGGCATGACGAGGCACGCCAGGCGATCGAGCAGATCGAGCAGATCGATGCCGACTACGCCAGGCGGGTGGCTTTCGATCTGTCCGTTCGGAACGTGCATCCTGCGCTTGCCAAGGACCTGATCGCCGCGCTTTGCGAGGCTGGACTTGGGCGTCGGGTGCCCCCCGTAGCATCCCGCATGACCTGATCCGGAAAAGCTTCTGCGCGACCGGTAACAGTGACTTACATGCCCTCGCTAGAGACCGAACACCACCGTCACGTAACCTGACCTCACATCCGGCTGTCGCAATTGACAGCGATGGGAGGTTTCGGAATGGCACGATACATTGGCATAGGGCTGTCTTTCCCTAAAGGGTCTGGACTCGCATCGGCCCCGCACTTCGCCTGCCGGTGCAGCGATGAGTGATCCGGTAGCAGCAGGCGTCCATCCCCTCGCGACCGAACATTTTCCCGTCTTCCTGACGGCTCCGGGCGACACGGATGTGCTTCTGGTGGTCATGGCCATTTTCATGTTTTCCGCCGTGGTCGGCATCGGCGTTTTCTATTTCAAGCTGCACTCCCTGCCCGAGCAGATGGCGCATCGCGGGCAGAAGGTGCAGTTCGAGATCGTGGCCGTGCTCGGCCTCCTGTCTCTTTTCACGCACAATCATCTCTTCTGGATCGCCGGGCTGCTTCTCGCCTTCGTGCCCCTGCCGGACTTCTCCACGCCACTGACATCGATGGCGCAGTCGCTTGGGAAACTGGCCGGCGGGTCTTCGCAATCGCAAGCGGCGCAGGGAGGCGTGCCCACCGGCACGGCAGGCGTTCCTCTGGACGTGGAGACGACGCAAAGCGGGACTGCGCAGGTTCCGCTGGACGATCACCGGCCATCATCACCGCACGGGAGCTGAGCCATGTTGGAACTGACCCTCTGTTCCATGCTGACGATCCTGCCGGACTACCTTTACCGTCGGTTCGCTCAGGGCAAGCGCTTCGGTCATGAGATCACGCTTTTCACTGTGTGGTACGAACTGCGCTGGGGCATCACGCTGTGCCTTCTTCTGACCGTCACGCTGATCACGACGATCTTCTACTTCCATCCAGCCACGACGGCCGTGAATTCAGTCTTCCGGACCGTCACGATCCTTCCAGAGGCATCAGGGCGCGTGGCCGAGACATTCGTTGAATCAAACCAGCGGGTGAAGAAGGGCGATCCTTTGTTCAAGCTGGACGACGCGCAGCAGCAGGCCGAGATTGAGACGGCGCAGGCGCGCATTGCCGAACTGGCGGCGGCGCGTGTCGGCGTGCTCGCACAACTCGCGCAGGCGGAAGCCGGGATCGCACAGGCTCAGGCAAACCTTCGCCAGGCCCAGGACGAATATGACACCCGTGCAGCGCTTCTTAAACGCAACTCCAGTGCCATTTCCGAACGCGAGGTGGAACAGGCGCAGGTCCGCATCCTGGCACAGGAAGCCTCGCTGGCAGCGGCCGAAGCGACACGCGACGCTGTCCAGGCGCAACTTGATATCGAGCTGCCCGCACGTCTGATTACCTCTCAGACCGAGTTGGCTCAGGCTCAGGTTGCGCTGGACCGCACGCTGGTCGTGGCAGGCACGGACGGCATCATCCAGCAGTTTGCGCTTCGCCCCGGCGACATGGTCAACCCGATGCTCAGACCAGCGGGCATCCTGGTGCCTGATCGGCGCGTGACGGGCCTTTTGGCCGGTTTCGGCCAGATCGAAGCGGGCGTGATGAAGGTAGGCATGATCGGAGAGGTCACTTGCCTTGCCAAGCCGCTGACCATCATCCCGATGGTCGTAACCGAAATCCAGGACGTCATCGCCACCGGACAGGTCCGCGCCACGGACCAACTGGTTGCGGTCGAACAGTTCTCGAGCGCCGGCACGATCACAGTCCTGATGGAGCCGCTTCACGAGGGCCAGCTTGACGGGCTGCCACAAGGATCGACCTGTGTCGCGAACGCCTACACGAACAACTACGAGGCGCTGCAGGACCCTAACATCAGCTCGTTCCACGCCTTCGTGCTGCACGCCATCGATGCCACCGGACTTGTCCATGGGATGATCCTCAGGATGCAGGCGATCATGCTGCCGATGCGGACTCTGGTCTTCTCGGGTGGGCACTGAATAACGCTGATGATGGCGCCGAATCGGCACCATGACCTCAAAAGGAAACGACATGATCTTGCACCGTTCTATCATGGCTTTCCCTGCCCTGATGGTTGTTGCCATCCCCGCAGCTGCGGCCGATCTCACGTTCACGAACGGGTCCGGCACGACAACGACCTTCTACGGGCAACTCAACCCAACTTTCCAAGGTGTCGACGACGGCGATGAGACATACGAGAAACTTGTTGACAACGGGAACTCGGTGAGCCGCATTGGGATCTGGATCGACGGGACGCTTTGGGGCAACACCGCGCGTTTCAACTTCGAGACTTCACTTGGCGTCGCGAGCACGTCCGAGACCAACCAGGTCGATGATCCGCCATGGCTCGACTGGCTGCGCACCGACATCCGGAAGCTCGAGGTCGTCTACTCTGGCGACTTCGGGGCCGTCTGGGCGGGACAGGGCAGCATGGCGACGGACGGCGTGTCCGAGGTCGACAACTCCGGCACAAGCGTCGTGGGCTACTCGAGCTTGTCCGACACCGCGGGCAGCTTCATCTTCCGCGACGGCGCTGCCCTGTCCAGCACCACGATCGGCGACGTCTTCAAGAATTTCGACGGCACCCGCCGCTTCCGGTTGCGCTACGACACCCCGGACCTCTCGGGCTTCGTCGTCTCGGCTGCAGCCGGGTATGACGTACTGTCCGAGACGGACGACGCCGACTACTACGACACGGCCCTCCGGTATGGCTACAAGGACGACACGTTCAGCTTCAACGCCGCCATCGGCTACTCCTTCAAGGATGACCAGGGCAAGACGACCGAGCAGGTCATGGCCTCGGCCTCCGCCACGCACGTTCCCACGGGCCTCAACCTGACCGTCGCCACGGGCGAGCAGCTGTCGGACGGAGGCCAGTACCTCTATACCAAGATCGGCTGGGGCGGGGATGTCGTAGGGTTTGGCAAGACCTCGGTATCGGCCGATCTTTACAGCGGCAGCGACTTCAGCGTCTTGGGATCGGAGTCCAGTTCCTGGGGCGTGCAGGCTGTGCAGCAGTTCGCAGAGCAAGGGCTCGAAGCCTATCTCGGATATCGGGAATACGCCTACGACGGTGTGCCCAGTGTGGATTATCAGGACATCGGCGCTGTCCTGTTCGGTGCGCGCTGGAAGTTTTGAGCGATGAGCGAAAGCCGAAAAGGTCGAGCGGGCAAAGGAAACGAGACATGCGGCAGCTTCTGACGGACATACGGACCACGCCTCTCCTCTGGCTCCTCGTCTTTGTGCCACTTGTCATCTACGGCGAGCAGGCTTGGCATGATCAGCAAACGCTGCTCTTCGTGCTGTCGGTGCTTGCCATCGTCCCGCTTGCTGCCCTTCTGAGCCGCACCACGGAATCGGTTGCCGAACACACCGGCGATGCGGTCGGCGGTCTTTTGAATGCGACGCTTGGCAACCTGACGGAACTGGTGATCGCGTTCACGGCCCTTCAGGCGGGACAATATGCGCTGGTAAAGGCGTCAATTGCCGGGGCGATCGTGACGAACACGCTTTTCATGCTGGGCGGGGCCTTCCTTCTTGGTGGCTTGCGGCACCATGTCCAGGCGTTCAACAAGGTCGGCGCGCGGTTCCAGTCGAGCCTTCTTTTTGTGGCGGTCGTGGCCCTTCTGGTCCCGTCCATGGTCGCCACGGCGGACGGAGCAGTGGGCAGTCCCGCACTTCAGACACTTAGCGCAACGCTCGCCGTGCTTCTGATCGGCGGTTACGTTCTTGGTCTGCTGTTCTCGCTCAAGACCCACAAGGAGCACTTTGCAGGTGCCGGACACGGAGCGTCAGAGGAACCGCCGCTGCCGCTTGCAACGGGCATTGTGATGCTCCTCGGCATCACGGTCCTTGTCGCGCTGGTCAGTGAGGTCTTCGTGGGTTCGGTCGAGGCGGCTGGTGAGGCATTCGGCATGTCGCCCGCCTTCGTCGGCTTCATTGTCGTCGCGCTGGTCGGAGCAGCGTATTCGGCGTCTACGCCCCATTGAATTTCGGCTTGCGGGCTGCGGCGATGTGATGAATCGGAGGGCTGTCGGTAGCTCGTCAGGGAGTACGAGACGAGGTCCTTATTCGCCGTCGGCCTGCTGGGCATAGGCCCATGG
>JADCEN010000017.1 GCA_020250175.1 Rhodobacter sp. | reverse complement strand
GGTTCCCTGAACCAGCGCCCGCCACGGTCCGCATCCCGCCAGCCCGCAGGGACGGTGGCCACCGTCCCTGCGGGCCAACCCCATCAAACGACAGGGCCTGCGAAAATCATAGAGACAAGCGCCCGCCCCGGCCCGGCGGGCGCTTCTCGCCCGCCGGGTCGGGCGCTGGCCTCTGTGTTTCCCGGACCCGACGGTCTGTAGGGCACCGTCGCGTGCGGGCGGGGAAACGCGGTGCGTTTCCTGTTCTCGCCCGCACCGACGAAGACATTTTCACCGCTTCAGTGGCAGGGGCCATCGCCCCTGCCACAGCGCCACGCTGCCGCTTGGCCCGCCGGGGGCTTTGGCCCCGGGCAGCCGTGCGACAGGCGCAGGGCGGGGCGATGGCCCCGTCCAGACGGCGGGGGGCGCACGCAGGCGAAGGTGCCTCCGGCGTTCCCGTCAGCATCCCCTGCGGTCGGCACAGTGTCCGCACCCTGCCAACCCTGACCAAGCCGGAAAACGCGAAGGGCCCACCTTCGCGTCTTTCCCGTTCGCCACGTGGCGGTCAGGCCCCGATGTGCTGGACCGAGGTGAACACCTCCAGCTCCGGCGGGCCAAGGTAGATGTCGGCATGGCCACCGGCACCCCGGTGCGCCGACCGGAAAGCTTCGGACCTTGTCCAGGCGGTGAACGCCGCTTCGCTGGCCCAAAGCGTGTGCGAAAGGTAAAGGGTGTGGTCATCCTTGCGCGCCCCTTTCAACAGGTGGAACGAGACAAAACCCGGCACCTGCGGCAATTGGCTGTCACGGGCGGTCCAGACCGCTTCAAAGTCCGCCTCCCGTCCCGGCCTGACCCGGAAGCGGTTCGTGGTAAGGTACATCATGGGGTCCTGCCCTGTGCGTCGCATCACCCGCAGCCTGGCCCGGCCCGGCGGCCCGGTCAAGCGTACCGGGTTGCGGCAGGGGATGTGGCGCGCTACCTGATCCCCGGCGGCCAAAGGGCGGGAGACGGGCATGAAACTATTCGTGGGCCTTGGCAATCCCGGGGCGAAATATGCCGGCAACCGGCACAATATCGGCTTCATGGCTGTGGACCGGATCGCGGGCGATCATGGCTTCGGTCCCTGGCGCAAGGCGCATCAGGGCATGATCGCAGAGGGTCGGCTGGGGGATGAGAAGGTGTGTCTTCTGAAACCCGGCACCTTCATGAACCTGTCGGGACAGTCGGTGGGCGAAGCGATGCGGTTTTTCCGGCTGACCCCGCAGGACGTGACCGTGTTTCACGACGAACTTGATCTGGCCCCGGGCAGGCTGCGGTTGAAGCAGGGTGGCGGCCATGCCGGGCACAACGGCCTGCGGTCGATGCATGACCATATCGGCGACGCCTATGGGCGGGTCCGCATCGGCATCGGCCATCCGGGCCACAAGGATGCCGTGGCCGCCTATGTGCTGCATGACTTTGCCGGGGCGGATCAGGGCTGGCTTGATGACCTGCTGCGGGGGATTTCCGAAGGGGCTGTGATGCTGGCGGCGGGGGATGGGCCGGGTTTTCTCAACCGGGTCGCCCTGCGCATGGCACCGCCGCGCCCGCCCGCCGGGCAGGGGCCTGCCCCTGCCGGCGTGCCGCAGCCCGCTGCGGACCAGCCCGGCGCGGCGGAAGCCGGTTCTGCGCTGCGCCGGCTGGCCGGACGGTTCCGGCGGGACTGAACCTGTGGCGTTGACAGTGATCCGGGGCTGACGCAGGCTTTGCGCCTGGCAGGGGGCGGGCGAATTGGCGGGACAAGGCACACACAGAATTCCGGTCTGGGCGGTGCTGGCACCGTTTGCGGCCGGCGGGGTTCTGGCATTGAAGCTGACAGGGATGATTTCCGCCACCGCGCCTGCGGTTCTGGCGCTTGCCGTGGCGCTGCTGGGGATCAGTGTCTTTGCCGCCGTTCACCATGCCGAGGCGCTGGCCCTGAAAGTAGGGGAACCGTTCGGATCGATCCTTTTGGCCATCGCGGTGACGGTGATCGAGGTGGCGCTGATCGTTTCCATCCTGCTGTCACAGGCGCCGGGCAGCAGCGCCGTGGCGCGCGACACAGTGTTTTCTGCCGTGATGATCGTGCTGAACGGTGTGATCGGGCTGTGTCTGGTTCTGGGGGGGCGGCGGCATTTTCAGCAAAGCTTTCAGGTGGAAGGGGCTTCGGCCACGCTGGCGGTGCTGGGCACGCTGGCGGTCTTTGCGCTGGTGATGCCGAATTTCACCGATGCCACACGCGGCCCGAATTACGCGCCGGTGCAGCTACTGGTCGTGGGTCTGGTGTCGCTGGCGCTCTATGTGGTGTTCGTTTTTGTGCAGACCGTGCGCCACCGCGAGTATTTCCTGGATGAAACCGTGGCGGTTCCGGCATTCATCGCGCCGTCGAATGCGGTGGCGGCCGCGAGTGCCGTGCTGCTGATGCTGTCGCTTGCTGCGGTGGTGCTGCTGGCCAAGCTGCTGTCATTCCCGCTGACGCTGGCGGTGCAGAACGCGGGGCTGCCGCTGTCTTTCGTGGGCGTGGTCATCGCCGCCGTTGTTCTGCTGCCCGAAGGGCTGGCGGCAATGAACGCGGCGCTGTCGAACCGCCTGCAAAGCAGCATCAACCTGGCGCTGGGGTCGGCGGTGGCCAGTATCGGGCTGACGATACCGGCGGTGGCGGCCGTATCGCTGATCTTCGGTGTGCCGCTGGTTCTGGGCCTTTCGGATGAAGACATGGTGCTGCTGATGCTGACCCTGTTCGCGGCCACGCTGACCCTGGGCACCGGGCGCACCACCGTTCTGCAGGGCGCTGTTCACCTTGTGATCTTTTCGGTGTTTCTGCTGTTATCCGTCATCCCGTAGGAGTGTTGCATGGACCCATCGCTGAATGTGCTTGGCGGGCCGCTGGAACCCTGTTCCACAGCCCCGCTGACCGGCTTTTTCCGCAATGGCTGTTGCGATACCGGCCCGCATGACTTTGGCCTGCACACGGTCTGCGCGCTGATGACGGCAGAGTTTCTGGCCCTGTCGAAATATCTGGGCAACGACCTGTCCACCCCGCGCCCGGAATACGGCTTTGCCGGATTGCGGCCCGGCGACCGGTGGTGCCTGTGCGCCAGCCGGTTCCTGCAGGCGCATGAGGAAGGGGCGGCACCGAAGGTGCGGCTGGGTGCCACGCATCGCCGCACGCTGGACATCGTGCCGCTGGCGGTGCTTCAGGCGCATGCCGACGGCTGACCGCGCCGCCTAAATCTTCATGTCAAAGCCCAGGTGCTTGGCCACCGTGAAGATGTCCTTGTCGCCGCGCCCGCACATGTTCATGATGATCAGATGGTCCTTCGGCAGACCGGGGGCGATCTTCATCACATGGGCCAGGGCGTGGCTGGGTTCCAGTGCCGGGATGATCCCTTCCAGCGCACAGCACAGCTGGAACGCCGCCAGCGCTTCGGCATCGGTGATGGAGACATATTCGGCACGGCCCACATCATGCAGCCAGGAATGTTCGGGGCCGATGCCGGGATAATCCAGACCGGCGGAAATCGAATACCCCTCCAGAATCTGGCCATCGTCATCCTGCAGCAGATAGGTGCGGTTGCCGTGCAGCACGCCGGGCCGCCCCCCGGTCAGGCTGGCGCAATGTTCCATGCGCGCGTCCACACCCTTGCCGCCCGCCTCGACCCCGATGATCCGCACCGAGGGATCGTCAAGGAACGGGTAGAACAGGCCCATTGCGTTTGATCCCCCGCCGATGGCGGCAATGACCGTATCGGGCAGGCGCCCCTCGCGGTCCTGCATCTGCGCCTTGGCTTCCTTGCCGATGATCGACTGGAAATCCCGGACCATGGCCGGATAGGGGTGTGGCCCGGCGACAGTGCCGATGCAGTAGAAGGTATCGCGCACATTGGTGACCCAGTCGCGCAGCGCATCGTTCATCGCATCTTTCAGCGTGCCGCGCCCCGAGGTGACGGGGATGACCGTGGCCCCCAGCAGCCGCATGCGGAACACGTTCGGGGCCTGCCGTTCCACATCATGGGCACCCATGTAGACCACGCATTGCAGCCCGAACTTGGCACAGACCGTGGCGGTGGCCACGCCATGCTGGCCCGCACCGGTTTCGGCGATGATCCGGCTTTTACCCATGCGGCGGGCCAGGATGATCTGGCCCAGCACGTTGTTGATCTTGTGCGCGCCGGTATGGTTCAGCTCGTCGCGTTTCATGTAAATCTTTGCACCGCCCAGATGCGCAGTCATCCGCTCGGCGTGATACAGCGGGCTGGGGCGTCCGACGTAATGCGTCCACAGATCGTGCATTTCCGCCCAGAAGCCGGGATCGGTCTTGGCGAATTCGTAGCGCTCTTCCAGTTCAAGGATCAGCGGCATCAGCGTTTCGGACACAAAGCGGCCGCCGAACAGGCCGAAGCGGCCCTGTTCATCGGGACCGGTCATATAGCTGTTGAGGTGGTCTTCGGGCATGGCATCCTCCGGCGCGGTTTAATGGGGATGTAGCGCCCGGAACGGGCGGGGTAAAGCGCGGCGGATTGCCAAGGCAAAGGGATCGCACAAGGAAGGGTCCGGCAGCCTGAACGCGGACAGGGTCTGATGCCGCAATGCGCGCCATGCTCTTGCGCTGCCGCCGTCCGCTGCGGCGTGACCCCTTCGTCTGCGGCATCGAGTCCGGCCCGCGTCAGGCCGAAGGGGTCCCGCAGGTCATCTTTCGGCACGGGCGATTTGCCTGCCCCGACCAAGGGCTGCGGCGCAGGCGTGCCCGGCAGGGCAACAGCGCCTGCGCAGATCGTCCCGCCTGCCTGCGCGATCTCGGCAGAACCGCGCCGGGGCAGGGACTGCGCGATGCCGTCGGCCTGCCCTGCGATCCTCTTTCAGGGCGGCGTTGCGGCAAGGCTGCCGTCAGGGTTCAGGTCGTGCAGCCCATCGGCGGTGCCAGGCTGGGGGGTGCATGGCACGGCAGGGCATGGCCCACCGCCTGCCTGGCGCGCAGGGCCGCCCGCCGGGGCGCGATGCGCCGCTGTCCGATGCGGCAGCCGACCTTCCTCCCTCTCGCCGACCGGATCGGGCGGGGCGGTCCGACAGCGGTCGGGTTTGCCCTGCGGATTGGGCCGACCCGAACCCATAAGCAGACCGGCCTTCTCAGCGGACCCGACAGCCAGTCCGCAGGATTGGCCGTCGGGTCGGGCAACTGCCCGTCAGGTCCGTGATCACCGCGCAGGGCAGCGAACCTGTGCGGGACATCGGGCGGAACGGCAATCCTTATTCGGCGGCAAGATCAGCGGCAGAATGCCAGCCGGAGATTGCCTTGACCTCGAGGAATTCCTCAATGCCCCAATGCCCGCCCTCGCGCGCGCGGCCCGAGGCCTTGATGCCGCCGAACGGTGCCCCCGCCCCGCGTGATTTGCCGTTCATCTCGACCATCCCGGCGCGCAGCTGCCGGGCCAGACGGTTGCGGCGCGGGCCGTCCTGGCTTTGGACATAGTTGGTCAGGCCGTAGGGCGTGTCATTGGCGATACGCACCGCCTCGGCCTCGGTATCAAAGGGGATGATCGACAGCACGGGGCCGAAAATCTCTTCCCGTTCAATGGTCATGCCGGGCACGACATCGGCAAAGACCGTCGGCTTGACATAAAAGCCCCGGTTGAAACCTTCGGGCAGGCCCGGCCCGCCCGCCACCAGGCGCGCACCTTCATCAATGCCCTTCTGGATATAGCCCTGGATCTGTTCCCACTGGCGGCGGTTCACCACCGGGCCGATGTGCTTGCCCGCCTCTTGCGCCGGGCCAATTTTTATCCCGTCGGCGACCCGAGCCGCGATTTCCACGGCGCGCTCATAGGCGGGGCGTTCCACCAGCATCCGCGACGGCGCGTTGCAGCTTTGGCCCGAATTGTTCATCATGTGGCGCACGCCGCGTTCCACGGCGCGGTCATCGGCATCGGCGAAAATCAGGTTGGCCCCCTTGCCCCCCAGTTCCAGCGTGACGCGCTTCAGTGTCTCGGCCGCTGCCCTGGAAATGGCCCGGCCCGCCCGGGTGGAGCCGGTGAAAGAGATCATCTCGACATCGGGATGCGCCGAAAGCTGGCTGCCCACCCCGGCCCCGTCGCCATTGACCAGATTGAACACGCCCGCAGGCACCCCGGCATCATGGCAGAATTCGGCGAACAGGATCGAGGACAGCGGCGATTCCTCGGATGGTTTCAGCACACAGGTGCAGCCTGCCAGCAGCGCGGGGATTACCTTCAGCGTGACCTGGTTCATCGGCCAGTTCCACGGCGTGATCAGCCCGACCACCCCGATGGGTTCCAGCGCGATGCGGTCATTGGGCGCATGCGGCCCCAGCGGGCGGATGAACTGCATGGTCTTGAAGGCGGTGATGAAGTTCTTCAGATGCCAGGGCAGGCATTCGGCCTGATCATCACGCGCCAAATCGATGGGCGCGCCCATTTCCAGGCTGATTGCCTGCGCCAGTTCTTCCTTGCGGGCGTAATACTGCGCCAGAATGCCTTCCACGCAGGCCAGACGCTGTCCCGGGTCGCTGACCGACCAGGCGGGGAAGGCGGCCTTGGCGGCGGCAACAGCCGCATCGGTATCGGCCTGACCGCCCAGGCTGATCACCGCGCAGGGGTCTTCGGTGGACGGATCAATCACCAGACAGTCGCGCGGGGTGACAGGGGCCACCCAGGCCCCGTTGATGTAGAAGCTGCGGCGTTCAATCATCTCATCCTCCTTTTTGTCACAGCGTGGCACCGCTTTGGCGGGGCCGCAAGCGTCCTTCGGGTCGGTGGGTCTGTGCGCCTATGGCCCCGCTATCTTGCCCGCACCCGATCCGGGCCGGGCGGGCTGACCTGCCGCTGCGTCGCCGAGGCTGATCCAGTGCATCGCCCCGCCATGCGGATCGGTCCACGCCTGCGGCAGTCCGTTGACCGACAGCAAGAACATGCCTTTGCGCGGTGGCGGGGCAGCCGGGGCTAAGCCGGGGAAGACGCGCGGGCTTTCATTGCTGATCCAGACGATCCCCTGATCGCGAATCATCATCGACGCAAAGGCATCCCGATCACGCTGATCGGCAAGGTAGGTCAGGACGGCAGTGTGGAACACCACCAGGGTGGCCCCGCGCGGGGCCTCGGCAATCAACGCGGGCAGATCGTGGCGCAGATCGCCTGCCACGATCCGGGGGCGCCGCGCCTTGGCAACCGCAATTGCAGCGCGCAGACGTGCCAGCCGGTCCTGATGTTCGGGCCAAACCAGCGCCTCAAGCCAGGCGACATCTTCGTCGTTTGAAACATCTAGCGGGTTCAGGTCCAACCCGGTGCGCCAGACAATTTCGGGGTGCTGATCGGGAAGGGGAGTATCGTTTGAGGTATCACAGGTGAAAACCGGTGCCGCAGGACCGTCGCCCGCGGGTGGTTCCAGCCGGTGACCTGACCAGTCATAGCCATAGGCGTCCGGCAACAGACATAGCCCAGCTGACGCGCCAACTTCGATCAGGGCCAGCGGACCCTCGATCTGGGCCAGCACCGGCATAAGCACGGCACAGCGTCCGGGTTCATTGGTCTGTGTCACATGTGTCAGCATAACATTGGCGATGGGGCCGCCATGGTCGCAGATCGCCTGATCAAACGCGGCCACCGATGCCGGGGTTCCGGCAACAAGGCGCAGGGCGGCGAACAGCAAGTTGGGTTGCTGCCGTTCTGCTGGAAGGTGACGCAGGAAGGCCAGCGCACCTGGCGATGCTGCCACATGCCGGGCAAGCGTTTCGTAAAGCGTCGAGCGCCCCGCTGCTTCCCCTGCCGCAAAGTCCCGGTAGCGCTGCGCAATTTCGTCCATATCCGTCTTTCGGTTCATCTGGCACCTTTGGTTTGTGGCGCTCAAGCGCTGTCGCGACAAGGGCGATGATCCGGCGCGCCAGTGATCGTGGCTTCCGCAACCCGGCGAAGGCCCGGAAAAGGTGCGGAAGCGCTGCGCTTTGCCACTGTGATGCGGCAGAATGACGGAAGGATCGTTCTGCCGGGAAGGGGCCGCAGAGAAGCGGCATGGCGAAGTTCTGTGTCCGGCAGGCGGAACCGCCTGCGAAGGGGTGACGTCGGCGCGGCAAAGCCCTATCTCTGTATCAGGCAACCGACCGAAGGAACATGTCATGGGACTGCGCATCAACGATATCGCCCCGAACTTCACCGCCGACAGCACCAACGGGCCGATCACGCTGCACGACTGGATCGGCGACGGCTATGCGATTATCTTCTCACATCCGAAGGATTTCACGCCGGTCTGCACCACCGAATTCGGTGCTGTCGCCCAGCTTGCGGGCGAGTTTGCCAGGCGCAAGACCAAGGTCATGGGCGTATCGGTGGACAAGGTGGAAGATCACCTGAAATGGAAGCGCGACATCGAGCATTTCGCAGGCTCCCCCGCCGATTTTCCGATCATCGACGACACCTCGCTTGCGGTGGCCAAGGCCTATGACATGCTGCCCGCCGATGCCTACCTGCCCGATGGGCGCACCCCGGCGCATACGGCTACGGTCCGCACCGTCTATATCATCGGGCCGGACAAGAAGGTGCGCCTGACGATGACCTATCCGATGTCGGTGGGCCGCAACTTTGCCGAGATTCTGCGCGCGCTGGATGCGGTGCAGATCACCGACGGCGTGCCGCTGGCCACCCCCGCCAACTGGGTGCCCGGACAGGACGTGATCGTGGCGCTGGCGCTGAACAATGATCAGGCCACCGAGAAATTCGGCGAGCTTGACATCAAGCTGCCCTATCTGCGCTTTGCCAGGGCACCGGCGGCATGACCGGCCACAGATGGTGCGGTGATTGCGCGCCATCCGCAGCTTGCCCCCATTTCCCCCGCATGCGGTCCCTTCCCCAGTGTTGAGGCTCTGCGCCAGCCAATCTGGCGCAACCCTTGAACGGGGACTGCCGCCGCAGAGGCCGCTGACCCAGTCAGATGAGACCGCGATCATCGGGTCTGGGGGCACCTGCCCTTGAGAGGTACCCCGCCCGCCCGGCCGGGGCGTCAGGGCGACCCCAGTAGCCTTTGCCAGAAGACCGCCATCTGATAGATCAGCGGCACCCCCGCGATCATCATGAAGGGAAAGGTGATCCCCAGCGACGAGGTCAGGTAGATCGCCGGGTTCGCCTGCGGAAAGGTGG
The DNA here is from genome assembly GCA_020250175.1 of Rhodobacter sp. GTDB lineage: Bacteria > Pseudomonadota > Alphaproteobacteria > Rhodobacterales > Rhodobacteraceae > Aliitabrizicola. The sequence continues at coordinate 33,920 of JADCEN010000017.1, read as the reverse complement.
CGCGCACCGCAGCGGGCGCGTCGATATAGCTGGCCGAGGCGGCAACCACCCCCATCACGAAGGCAGAGCCAAGCGGCAGGCCGGTCAGCGTGGCCAGAACGGTGCCGATTGCCCCGTTGATCAGCGGCATTGCCAGCCCGAATCCCAGCATCCGGGGACCCACGGCGGCAAAGCCGCGCAAATGCCGCGCCGCCGTCATGCCCATTTCCAGCAGAAACAGCACCAGCACCCCGCGGAACAGATCGACAAAGAACGGCTCGATCCTTGTAAAGTTCTTCTCGCCCACGGCTGCACCGATGATCAGCCCGCCCCCAAGCAGCACGATGCCGCGCCCGCGCAGGGTTTCCGACAGGATCACCTTCAACCCCCCGGCCGGGCCAGCCGCTTCGCTGCGGCTGATGGCAAGCCTGCCATAGAACAGGGCCACCAGAATCCCCAGTTCCAGCAGCGCAACCAGCCCGGTGACGAACCCGTCCATCGGTGTGCCCGCCCCTTCGGCATAGGTGCGCGCCACCACAAAGGTCACGGAAGACACCGATCCGTACAGCGCCGCAACCCCCGCCGCATCCGCAATCGGCAAACCGACAAGGTGGCGCGCCACCAGAAACGCAAGGCCGGGCAGCAGCAGCACCAGCGCCAGCGTCATGAGCAGCGCCCCGCCCAGATTGCCAAGGTCGGACCCGGCCAGTTCCCGCCCGCCCTGAAGCCCGATCGAAAACAGCAGAAAGATCGCAAAGATGCGGATCACCGGTTCCGGAATTTCCAGATCGGACCTGATCAGCGTGGCAATGACGCCCAGCAGGAACGCCAAAGTGACGGGTGAGATCAGATTTTCAACAAGCAGCGAAGTTTCCATGGTGTCCCCTTGGTGGCGGTTTGTGACGCCACCTTCTGCAACCTTGACATTGAAAAGAGAAATGCGAATTTCTCATCCGATTAATCTGAAACACAAATGAAATGGCGTGAAGGAAGCGCGATGCATGATGTGGACACGGCGCTGCTGCGCACCTTTGTTGCCGTGGCGGAATCGGGCAGCTTTTCGGGAACCGGCGCATTGATCGGGCGGTCGCAATCGGCGGTTTCGGGCCAGATTCGCAAGCTGGAGCAGACCTTCGGGCGCAGGTTGCTGGACCGCAACACGCGCAATGTGCGCCTGACACCGGATGGCGAACGTCTGCTGGTCCATGCCCGCAGACTGATTGCGGCGGCGGATGCCATGCTGGCGCGGTTCCGGGCCGACGATCTGAAGGGCGAAGTGCGCTTTGGCAGCCCCGAAGATTTTGCCTCTGCCTACCTGCCCGACATTCTGGGCGTTTTCGCTGCCGCGCATGAGAATGTTCAGCTTCACGTGTCCTGCAAGCTGACATTGCCGCTGATCGGAGAGTTTCTGGCCGGCGAACAGGACCTGATCATCATCAAGCAGGACCCGGCAGACCGTCAGGCCGGGTCACAGGCGCTGTGGCGCGAAACCCTGGTCTGGGTTGGCCCGCCTGCGGGCGAGGGGGCGCTTTCCGCCCTGTCCGCACGGGCGCGCCCGCTGCCGCTGGTGGTGGCCCCGGCCCCGTGCGTCTATCGCAGCCGCGCCACCCTGGCGCTGGACCGGGCACATGTTGCCTGGACCGATGTCTTCACCAGCCCCAGCCATGCCGGGGTTTCGGCAGCGGTCAAGGCGGGGCTGGGTTATGCGGTGATGCCCCGCACCATGGTGCCGCAGGGCTTGCAGGTGCTGGGCGAATCGCAGGGCTGGCCACCGCTTGACCCGGCAGAGATTGCCTTGCTGGCGGCCCCCCGCCCGTCCCCTGCGGCGGCGGCGCTGGCAGAATTCATCACCGACCGCGTCGTGCGGCACCGGGGCGACTGATCATTCGCGCAAATGCCGGGCCCGCGCGCCCCATTCGATTGCGGCGGCATGGAGCCGGTCGATGTTCAATTCGTGCCGGACCTCCTCCAGCATCCGCAGTTCAATATCCCTCAGCTTGCCGTCCGCAGCCGCCACGTCGCAGGACAGGGCATAGGCCGTCTCCAGCAGGCGTTCGGGCAGGGCATCGCGGATCAGGCCGAACAGGGCATCCAGCCCGTCTTCTTCCTCGAACAGATCAAAGACGGTCTGCGCAGTGGTGTGGATGCGGTCCGCATCATAGCCGGCGAAGATCGGCAGATGATTGACGATGCGCTGGATCGCCACCAGTTCGGTGGTCCGGATGGTTTCGTCCGAAAACGACACGGCAATCATCAGCGCGACAAGCGCGTCCTGCGGTGTCAGCGATGATGGGGTATCGGGCACGGGCACAGATCCTTGGATATCCTCTTGCCGGTGCAGAATATTGACGGGAATGCGCCCCGGCAATAGGACACGGGATGCATCGCGGGCACGGGGCCTGCCGGTGCCACAAGGATGCCACCGATGTCTGCCCTGCGCGATGCCGCGATGAAGTCGAAAGCCTGGCCCTTTGAAGAGGCCCGCCGCCTTCAGGCGCGCTACGCCCGCAAGGACCCGGAAAAAGGCTATGTCCTGTTCGAAACCGGCTACGGACCCAGCGGGTTGCCCCATATCGGCACCTTCGGCGAGGTGGCAAGAACCACCATGATCCGCCGCGCGTTCGAGGTGATCAGCGACATTCCCACCCGGCTGATCTGTTTTTCCGACGATCTCGACGGCATGCGCAAGATTCCGGACAATGTGCCGCAGCAGGCGATGCTGGCCCTGCACCGCCAGAAACCGCTGACCTCTGTGCCCGACCCCTTCGGCGAATATGAAAGCTTCGGCGCGCATAACAACGCCATGCTGCGCCGCTTTCTTGATACCTTCGGCTTTGACTATGAATTCGTCTCGGCGACCGAATTCTACCGGTCCGGCCAGTTTGATGCCACGCTGCTGCGGGCGGCCGAACGCTATGACGCGATCATGGACCTGATGCTGCCGTCGCTTCGGGAAGAGCGACAGCAGACCTATTCCTGCTTCCTGCCGATTCATCCCGAAACCGGACGCGTGCTCTATGTTCCGATCCGGCGTGTCGATGCGGTGGCCGGAACGGTCACCTTCGATGACGAGGAGGGGCGCGAATGGACGCTTCCCGTCACCGGCGGCCATGTGAAGCTGCAATGGAAACCCGATTTCGGCGCGCGCTGGGCCGCGCTGGACGTGGATTTCGAAATGTATGGCAAGGATCATTCCACCAACACGCCGATCTATGACGGGATCTGCGAAATTCTGGGCGGGCGCAAGCCCGAGCATTTCACCTATGAGCTGTTTCTGGACGAACACGGCCAGAAGATATCGAAGTCAAAGGGCAACGGCCTGACCATCGACGAATGGCTGAGCTATGCCGCGACCGAAAGCCTGTCCTATTTCATGTATCAAAAGCCGAAGACGGCCAAGCGGATGCATTTCGACGTGATCCCAAAGGCGGTGGACGAGTATCATCAGCAGCTGAAGGCCTTTGCGGGGCAGGATGTGGATGCGCAGGTCAACAACCCGGTCTGGCATATCCACGGCGGCAACCCGCCGCCGTCGCATATGGTCGTGTCTTTTGCGATGCTGCTCAACCTGGCCAGCGTGGCCGGGGCGGTGGACAAGGCCGGTCTCTGGGGCTTCATCCGCCGCTACGCGCCGGAAGCAACGCCCGAAACGCATCCTGATCTGGATGCCGCCGCCGGATTTGCGCTGCGCTATTACACCGATTTCGTCGCCCCGACGCGCAGCTTCCGCGCGCCTGACGCCAGGGAGCGCGCCGCCCTGTCGGACCTGCGCGACCGGCTGGCGGCCTGGACAGGCGGTCTGGATGCCGAAGCGTTGCAGACCATGGTCTTTGCCGTGGGCACTGACCACGGCTTTGACCCGCTGCGCGACTGGTTCACGGCGCTCTATGAGGTTCTGCTGGGCGCAAGCCAAGGCCCGCGCTTTGGCGGCTTCATCGCACTTTACGGTGTCGGGGAAACCGTGGCGCTGATCGACCGGGGGCTGTCGGGCGCGCTTGCCGCCTGATCGCGCCACAGCAGCCACCAGCGGCCCCACAGCTGTGCCATCGCCTCGGGGTCGCCTGCGAACAGCCGCCTGCCCTCGGCAAAGACATGGGCCTCGATCTCCTGCTGCGCCGCAATGGCCTTGCGGTGGAACAGCGCCTCTGCGGCGCTGTCCAGCAAACCGGGCGGAAGATGGCCCTGCAGCACGGCGATGTCATGATGCACGCCCAGGGCTTCGGTCAGTCCCTCGGCGGATTTTGTCAGCGGCACCATCATCTCGGGCCAGATCGGGGCCAGCAGACGCGTCTGATACCAGAAATCCTTGGCGCGCTTGCGCCAGTCGTGGATCGCGTCAAAGCCGGGGGACCGCGCGGCATCTTCCATGGCCTGCGCGGCCCGGCGGCGTGTCCGCGCCAGGCCCTTTACCAGGATCCGGTGGTCCTTGCCGGTCAGCGTCCAGCCGCATACCCGGCTGTGCAGGGCGCGCAGGATTTCCACCGCCTCCGCGTGATGCGACGGGGCAGGGGGGGCGTCCCGGTCCTGCTCCAACAGGCGGCGCAGCGGCATCAGCGCCTGCGGGGTGTCAGGGAACAGCCAGTCAAGGGTCGCAAGGCGCACCTCGGCGTCACGCCGCAGGGCCAGCAAGCGGCCCGCGTCGCGCAGGGCGGCGTTCTCGCGCGCGTGGTCGGGAAAGCTGCCCTGCAGCAGGCGCAACAGCCCGCGCAGCTTTTTGGCGCGCTTGCGCACATCATGGACGGCCTGCGGCGGCAGTCGGGTGTCGTCCAGCACCGCCAGTGCCGCGCGCAGCTCTTCATCGGCGATGCGCCGCAGCGCCTGCTGCAGGCTTGGGTCGTCAGGGGAAAACCGGTAGGCCATGCGCCGCTCCTTCAGGCCAACATGGGCGCTTTTGGCCTTTGCGGCAAGCGGCCCTTGTTCCGGTGCCGCTGCGCGCTAAACCCTCCCACATGACCCGCGATGGAGGCCGCCCATGCGCCAACTTCTTCTAAGCCTTGTTTTGCTGTGCCTGCCGGTCCTGTCCGCCGCCGCCCAGGAGGCGCGCAATCCGGCCATCGAAACCGTCATCCAGCAGCAGTTTGACGCCTTTCGCGCCGAAGATGTCGGCACGGCCTTTTCCTTTGCCTCGCCCAATATCAAGGGCATGTTCGGCACGCCCGAGAATTTCGGCAGGATGGTGCGCAATGGCTATCCGATGGTCTGGCGCCCCGCCGAAGTGCAGTTTCTGGACCTGCGGGAAGTGGCAGGCAACCTGTGGCAGCGGGTGATGGTCACCGATCAGGCGGGCCGCACGCATCTGCTGGATTACCAGATGGTTGAAACCGGTCAGGGCTGGCAGATCAACGGGGTGCAGCTTTTGCCGCAGGCCGGGGTCGGCGCCTGACAGGGCACTGAAACAGGCACCGCGCCGGAACGGCCTGCCTGCCACATCCCCGGTTTGGCCGTTGAAGCGCCCGATGCCCGGCCATGGCGGTTCACTTTGTGGTAAGGCCAGTGGCGGACCATGGCTTGGCTTGCGGTCGCAGCGGGGGTGCCAGGTGATGCCCGATCCCGGGGTCTGCGCAAAGCCGGTCGAAGCGGTGGCCGCGCACCTGCCCGGCCCGAACGGGCGGTTGAGGCAATCCTTGCTACAGTAAGTTTGCGATGATGCGTTGTTGACGGGTCTGGCCACCGGCGCAGCCGCCGCCCCCGGAGCCAGCACGCCGCAGCGGGCGGCAGACCGGTTGCGTGACGGCCAAGGTGGCCAAGGGCAAGCGGAGTGTCAGCGCGCGCGGCTGGCGTCCAGCGTATCCTCGAATGTCCGCAGTCCGGTGCGCGGTGCCTGGACCAGCACCGCCATGTTTCCGGGTTTGTGCGCGTTCTGCAGCATCTTCACATGCGGCACCGGCAGGTCCGCCCAGGGAAAGACCTCGGACATGCAGGGATCAAGCCGACGCTCGACCATCAGCTTGTTGGCGGCAGCCGCCTGTTTCAGATGCGCAAAATGCGACCCCTGCAGGCGCTTCTGGTGCATCCACATGTAGCGCACATCAAAAGTGCAGTTGAACCCGGTGGTTCCGGCACAGATCACCACCATGCCACCCTTCTTGCAGATCAGCGACGACACTGCAAAGGTCGCCTCGCCCGGATGCTCGAAGACGATGTCGACATTCACGCCCTTGCCGGTGATGTCCCAGATCGCCTTGCCGAAGCGGCGGGCTTCTTTCAGCCAGTCATTGTATTCGGGCGTTCCGACCTGCGGCATCTGGCCCCAGCATTTGAAATCCTTGCGGTTGATCACGCCCCTCGCGCCCAGGCCCATCACGAAATCCCGCTTGTCCTCGTCGCTGATCACCCCGATGGCATTGGCCCCTGCCGTGTTGATCAACTGGATCGCATAGGACCCAAGCCCCCCCGAGGCCCCCCAGACCAGCACGTTCTGGCCCGGCTTCAGATCATGCGGCTGATGGCCGAACAACATGCGGTAGGCCGTGGCCAGTGTCAGCGTATAGCAGGCGGATTCTTCCCAGGTCAGATGCAGGGGGCGCGGCATCAGCTGCTGCGCCTGAACGCGGGTGAACTGCGCGAATGATCCGTCGGGCGTCTCGTATCCCCAGATGCGCTGGGTGGGCGAGAACATCGGATCGCCGCCGTTGCACTCTTCGTCATCACCGTCGTCCTGGTTGCAATGGATCACCACCTCGTCGCCGACTTTCCAGCGCTTCACCTTGTCGCCCACGGCCCAGACGATTCCGGCGGCATCCGACCCGGCGATATGGAAGGGTTGCCTGTGGCCGTCAAACGGGCTGATCGGCTGTCCAAGGGCAGCCCAGACGGCGTTGTAATTGACGCCCGCCGCCATCACCAGAACCAGCACCTCATGGCTGTCGATCTGCCATGTATCCACGACCTCTACCTGCATGGCCTTGTCCGGCTGGCCATGACGGTCGCGGCGGATCGCCCAGGCGTACATCTGCCGCGGCACATGGCCCAGGGGCGGCATCTCGCCAATTTCGTACAGGTCCTTGACCGGCGCGTCATAGGCCGCGACTACCGACTGACTGTCCAGGGCCATCACGGCACCCTCCCCCTTCGACCAATGCCGCGCCGCATAATCGGCCCGCGCTTTGCCGGGGTTTAGGGGTATCGACGCAACAATGCAATAGCTGGCATCTTGTTTTTGTAATTTTATGTCTGCGGCGTTGCAGCAACGGTGTCCGCTGGCCGCAGAAGCTGAAGGATGGAACCGGCATAAAATTGCAGCATGGCATCCTTTTGGGGAACCGGGCGCAGGGCACCGCCGCTGTCCTGGACAATGCCGCGGGCAATCAAAACACGCAGGCCTTCGGACATTGTCGCGGCAGCCCCGCCCTGGGGCAGTTCCAGCGCCGCCCCCATCCCGGCCAGCGCCGCGCTCATCCGGGCGATCCTGTCTTCCAGAACCGCCTTCGGCAGGGGGCCGTCCGCCAGCGCCGCCGCCACAAGCGGCACCGGCAGGATCGGAACCGATTGCGTGACCCGTGCCATCAGCCGTTCACCAAGCACTTCGGTCAGCGCCCCGGCCGGCAGAAACGGCAGCTCTGCCCGAAGCGCCCGCAGGGACAGGGGCGGACCAAACGCGACAGCGGCCGATCCGAAGCCCGGAAAACGACCGCGCAGCCTGCGCCACGCCATGCGGAACAGGAAACCAAGGATGGACAGCGGCCGCGCGCGGAACCGCCGCACCCCGGTCTGCCCCGCTTCGATCAGCAGCCTGTCCTCGATCACCCGGTCATAGGCCAGACCCACAGGCACGAAAACAACATCCCGCACCGGATCGGCATCATACCCCGACACGATATAGCCCAGCAGCCCCAGCCGCGCCTTGCCGACACGCCCGTCAAGCGACAGCCCGCCTTCGGGAAAGATCGCCTGCGTCGTCCCTTCGACCGTGGCCATCTGCACAAATCGCGCCAGAACGCGCCGATACAGGTTCGACCGCGCATTGCGCCGGATGAAATAGGCCCCCGTCGCGCGGATCAGCCCCGACAGCGGCCAAAGGCGCGCCCATTCGCCCACGGCATAGGAAATGGCCGACCTTTCTGCCACCAGCCAGGTGACCAGAACATAATCCATGTTGCTGCGGTGGTTCATCACGAACACCACGGTTGCCGTCCGGTCGATCCTTGCGATTTCGTCATCCACCCGGCCGAGGCGCACCGAATAGAACAACTTGCTGAGCCAATGCGCCGCCCGGATCGCGAAGCCGAAATAGACCGTCGCGGAAAAGCTGGGAACGATCTCGCCCGCATAGGCCCGCGCCTTCTGAAAAGCCACGCTTTCAGGGATGCCGGCCTCTTTCGCATGCTCGACAACGGCTTCCATGACCTTCGGATCGTAGCTGAGCCGCACGATCATGTCCTGCCGCGCCATCAGTTTGAACGGCTCCAGCGGCCGTTCAAGCCGGGAATTCACCTGGGCAATCACCCGTTCCATCCGGCGGCGGAAAAACCAGCGCACCGACGGAAACAGAAAGTGCGACAGAAACGCAATCAGCGCAAAGCCGAGGATCAGCAAAAGCAACCAGAGGGGAACCGCAACGGTCTGGGTCATTGGCACAGACTTGCACGGCACCGGTCGGCCTGCCAAGCCCCGGGGGCCGAGCAGACCGGGCATCATTCGCGGCAAGGCGCGCCGCCTGGGCCGAATCCCGCCCACATCGCCATGGGCGCGCTGCGCCTCCGGTCGGTCTGCAACGGCCGCGCGGGTGCCTGCGGCGCAACAGGCGGCCGTTCAGCTTCCCGGCGCGGACCGGCGGCAAGCCGGACGCGCCCGGAACGCTGGCCCGATCCGGTTGATCCGCAATTCGTCGCGGCAAACCGGTGCGGGGCAGGATTTGCGTCATGCGTGGCGGGGCGCGGAAAAGTGCCGACCCCACAGGCTGCTGAACGGAACGCAGGACAGGCATCCGCGTGCGCGCGCGCCCCGCGCGCCCTGGCCGGGGTCATCGCCCTGGCCCTGCGCTGCGCCTGCCTGCGGACGGCTGTGCCATGCATTCCCCGGCCCCGCTGCAATGGCAAAGGCCATCGCCTTTGTCACGCCACAACGTCGCTTCCCGCCAGCCGGGGGCCAAAGCCCCCGGCCAACGCCCGACCCGCCCCCGGCGGGCGCTGGCCTTCGTTGTGTGGGGTACGAGGGTCGCTGCCGCACCGTCCCGCAGGAGCGGGGGAAAAGCTGTGCGTCTCTTTGTCCGCCCGACTGGGCGACCCTTGTCCCGGACTCGGGGAAGCTCTTGCCGCCCGGCACGAGGTCGGACCCTGTTTCAGCCGCGAGCCTGCGTGGATGGTCCGGTGCCGGACACCTGGAAAGCCGCAACTCGCGGCGGCAATCAACATCGTGGCGACGGGACTTGCAGCTTGGTCCGCGACATCGTGCCAAATCAGGGATTGAAGCACCGGACGTTTGGCGACGCAACGTCACCCGCGGTGCGGCCAACAGGCCGGTAAACGGGCCTTGAAAGGGGGTGTGCCGATCCTGCCGCTACGCGGCGAATTGACGGGATACAATCTGTCGTCTATGCACGCCATCAAGCAAGATTATTACCAGGCTAAACCCGGAGCCGGCCATGACCACCGCCCAGAAAGACCAACCCTGGCTGTTTCGCACCTATGCCGGGCATTCAACGGCCAAGGCTTCGAACGCGCTGTACCGCACCAATCTGGCCAAGGGTCAGACCGGCCTGTCGGTGGCCTTCGATCTGCCGACGCAGACCGGCTATGACAGCGACCATGAGCTGAGCCGGGGCGAGGTCGGCAAGGTTGGTGTGCCGGTGGCCCACCTGGGCGACATGCGGATGCTGTTTGCGGATATCCCGCTGGACCGGATGAACACCTCGATGACGATCAACGCCACTGCCCCCTGGCTGCTGGCGCTTTACATCTCCGTGGCCGAGGAACAGGGCGTGGATGTGGCCGCCCTGAACGGCACGGTGCAGAATGACATCATCAAGGAATACCTGTCGCGCGGCACCTATATCTGCCCGCCCGACGCCTCGCTGCGGATGATCACCGATGTCGCTGCCTATACGCAGCAGCATCTGCCCAAATGGAACCCGATGAACGTCTGTTCCTACCACCTGCAGGAAGCCGGGGCGACGCCGGAACAGGAACTGGCCTTTGCCCTGGCAACCGCCTGCGCCGTGCTGGACGATCTGAAGGGCAAGGTTCCGCCCGCAGATTTTCCCGGCATGGTGGGGCGCATCAGCTTTTTCGTGAACGCAGGCATCCGCTTTGTCACCGAACTGTGCAAGATGCGCGCCTTCACCGATCTGTGGGATGAGCTGTGCCAGACCCGCTATGGCGTGACCGAGGCGAAGTACCGGCGTTTCCGCTATGGTGTGCAGGTCAATTCGCTGGGCCTGACCGAACAGCAGCCGGAAAACAACGTCTACCGCATTCTGATCGAAATGCTGGCCGTGACGCTGTCGAAGAACGCCCGCGCCCGCGCCGTGCAGCTGCCCGCCTGGAACGAGGCGCTGGGCCTGCCGCGCCCCTGGGATCAGCAATGGTCGCTGCGGATGCAGCAGATTCTGGCTTATGAAACCGACCTTCTGGAATTCGACGACCTGTTCGATGGCAACCCGGCGGTGGACCGCAAGGTGGAAGAGCTGAAGACGGGCGCGCGGGCCGAGCTGGCGCAGATCGACGCGATGGGCGGGGCGGTGACGGCCATCGATTACATGAAGGGCCGCCTGGTCGAAGCCAATGCGGAGCGGATCGGCCGGATCGAGTCGCGCGAAACCGTGGTGGTCGGCGTCAACCGCTGGACCGAAGCCGCGCCGTCGCCGCTGACCGCAGGTGACGGGTCCATCATGCAGGCCGACCCCGCCGCAGAGGCCGATCAGATCGCCCGCCTGACCGCCTGGCGCGCCGCGCGCGATCCGGTTGCCGTGGCCCGCGCGCTGGACGCGCTGCGGCAGGCCGCCGCCACCGGGGCCAATGTCATGCCCGCCTCCATCGCCGCCGCCAAGGCCGGGGTCACGACCGGCGAATGGGGGGCCGTGCTGCGCCAGGCCTTCGGCGAATACCGCGCCCCCACCGGTGTCTCGCGCAACCCGTCGAACCGGACCGAAGGGCTGGAGCCGATCCGCGAAGCGGTCGATCTGGTGTCGGTCAGGCTGGGGCGCCGGCTGAAGTTTCTGGTCGGCAAGCCGGGGCTGGACGGCCATTCGAACGGTGCCGAACAGATTGCCGCCCGCGCCCGCGACTGCGGCATGGACATCCGGTATGAAGGCATCCGCCTGACGCCCAATGAAATCGTCGCCGCCGCCGCCGACGAACAGGCGCATGTCGTGGGCCTGTCGATCCTGTCAGGCAGCCACATGCCGCTGATCATCGAGGTGCTGGACCGGATGCGGACGGCCGGCCTTGGCAATGTGCCGCTGGTCGTGGGCGGCATCATCCCGGAAGACGACGCGGCACGGCTGCGCGCCCTGGGGGTCGCCGCCGTCTACACGCCAAAGGATTTCGAGCTGAACCGGATCATGATGGATATCGTCGGTCTGGTGGACCGGGGCCGGATCGCCGCCGGACAGGCGTCAGCCCTGACTTATGGGTAGACGGGTCGGCGAGCAGTCCGCCACGTTTGCGGACCATGCCCCCAAGCAGGGTAAAGCCCGCTGACCCCCGATCAGATCCTTGCCTTCGTCTCCGCCTTTGCCGCCACCGAACCGGAGGTCTCGGCCTTTCCCCTGCTGCGCAACGGCGGGGCCGACAGCCGCTGTGTCGTCGGCATCGTACCTTGCGCCAAACCGGTGTCCCCGCTGGAGATCGAGGGCAAGACCCTGGTCTGCGGCACCGTCAACGTGCCGGAAGACCATGCCATGCCCGAAGGGCGCAGGATGGACCTGAAGTTTGCCGTGTACAAATCACGCTCGCTGGTCCCCGCCGCCGATGCCGTGGTCCATCTGCATGGCGGCTCCGGGGGCGGCATTGTCGATGCAGTCAGGTCCGCCGGCCGGCGGACCTGATTGCATCGACACCGTCTTGACGGGCCGGGGACGGTGGCATACCTACCCGGTCGGCACAGCGGGCGTTGTGTAATGGTAAGACCCTAGCCTTCCAAGCTAGAGACGCGGGTTCGATTCCCGCCGCCCGCTCCAGCAAATCCGGTGCGCAATGGCGTGGCACGGACAAAAGTTGCGAAAAGAACCACCGCGTTTCAGGTATTCCGCGTGATGAAGCCTGCCACCTGTCATTGCGGGCCATCACGCGCGGTCGCGTCTTCTTGCCTTGTGTCAACTCGTGCTATGCTGGGCCGACGTTTTCAACAGGGAGGCGGACGATGGACAGCACACATGGCATGATCTGGTGGTCGGAACTGATGACCCGCGATGTTGCGGCTGCGCGCAACTTCTATGAAGCGCTGGCGGGGTGGCGTTTTTCCGCCGTTCCGATGGGCGAAGACACCTACCACATCGCCAGCCGCAACGGCCTGCCGATTGCGGGCATCATGGACATGAGCGGGATGCCGGGGATGGAAGGCGTGCCCCCGCACTGGTTCACCTATATCGCCGTGGATGATGTGGATGCGGCAGTTGCCGCCACGCGTGCCGCAGGTGGCAGGGTGATGAAGGATGTGTTCGAGGTTCCCGATACCGGTCGCATCGCCATCATCACCGATCCGACAGGGGCAGCCTTGGGCATCATGACCCCCGTTGCGCGCGGCTGAACCCGGCTGCCTGCGGCGGTGGCAGGGGGTGGTCCTGACCGGGTTGCGGGACGTGTCGCCGGGGTCGGCGAGGGTCCGTTTCCGCTTGTTGGCGGGACCGGACCTGACCCTTGGGGTCGTGTCTGCCGGCCGCCCGTGCCGCAGGGCCCGCGTACCGGTCAAGTGCCCTGACCAGTGCCAGGACCGTTTCCGCACGCCGCCGGTGCGGGCAGCCGGTTTCAGCCGCGCGCAACTGTTCCAGGGACAGCGTCAGAGATTCTCTGCCTGCGGCATCCCCAGCACGTGATAGCCGCCGTCCACGCGCACAATCTCGCCCGTGGTGAACGCGCCCCAGTCGGACGCCAGATACACGGCCGTGCCGCCCACCGCTTCCAGCGTGGCGTTGGACCGCAGGGGGGCGTTCGCCTCGGTCTGGCGGAAGGTGGCGCGGGCCCCGCCGATGGCGGCCCCGGCCAGCGTCTTCATCGGGCCGGGCGAAATGGCGTTCACGCGGATCTTCTGCGGGCCAAGGTCATTGGCCAGGTAGCGCACGGCAGATTCCAGCGCCGCCTTGGCCACGCCCATCACGTTGTAATTCGGGGTGACCCGGTTCGACCCCTGGAAGGTCAGCGTCAGCAGGCTGCCACCATCGGGCATCAATTCCGACGCGCGGCGCGCGACGTCGATGAAGCTGAAGCAGGAAATGCACAGCGAATTCTTGAAGTTTTCCCTCGAGGTGTTGATGAACCGCCCCGTCAGCTCGGACTTGTCGGAAAAGGCGATGGCGTGGATCAGGAAATCGATCGTGCCCCAGCGGTCGCGCAGGGCGGCAAAACAGGCCTCCAGCGCGGCGTCGTTCATCACATCGACATCCACCAGAAAGTCCGATCCGACCGATGCCGCCAGCGGTTCCACGCGTTTGCCAAAAGCCTCGCCCTGATAGGAAAAGGCCAGTTCGGCACCTTCCTGTGCCATCGCCCTTGCGATGCCCCAGGCGATGGAGCGGTCGTTCGCAACGCCCATGACAAGCCCGCGCTTGCCCTTCAGCAGATCAGCCATTGGCCCCCCTTCGTCCGGCACTCAGGCCTGATACTTGCTCATCACCAGCGTGGCATTGGTGCCGCCGAACCCGAAACTGTTGGACAGGACAGAGTCTATCTTCACCCCTTCGCGCAGTGTCGTCACGATTTCACCGGGGTCAAGCCCGGGGTCGAGCGTGCCGACATTGGCCGACGCGGCGATGAAGCCCCCGTTCATCATGATCAGCGAATAGATCGCCTCATGCACGCCTGTCGCGCCCAGCGAATGCCCGGTCAGCGACTTGGTCGAGGCTATGGGCGGCGTCGTGCCGCGCCCGAACACTCGCCGGATCGCCTCGACTTCGGTCACATCACCCGCCTGGGTCGAGGTGCCGTGGCTGTTGATATAGTCGATTGTCCGCCCCTGCGGCAGTGTGGACAGCGCCAGCCGCATCGACCTTTCGCCCCCTTCGCCGCTGGGGGCCACCATGTCATAGCCGTCTGACGTGGCTCCATACCCTGTCACTTCGCCATAAATCTTTGCGCCACGCGCCAAAGCATGGCCCAGTTCCTCCAGCACAACCGCGCCGCCCCCGCCCGCAATCACAAAGCCGTCGCGCGTGGCGTCATAGGGGCGGCTGGCGGTTTGCGGCGTGTCATTATACTTGCTGCTCATCGCGCCCATTGCGTCGAACAGGCAGGACAGGGTCCAGTCCAGTTCCTCGCCCCCGCCGGCAAAGACGATGTCCTGCTTGCCCATCTGGATCAGCTCCGCGCCGTTGCCGATGCAATGCGCCGAGGTGGAGCAGGCCGAGGTGATGGAATAATTCACGCCCTTGATCTTGAACGGCGTCGCCAGACAGGCCGAGTTGGTGGAGGACATGCCCTTGGTCACCCCGAACGGGCCGATCCGCTTGGGGCTGCCGGTTTCATTGACGATGGCATGGGCGCGGTAGAACGACTTGGTCGACGGCCCGCCGGACCCCATGACAAGCCCGGTCCGTTCATTTGAAACCTCATCCGGTGCCAGCCCGGCATCGGCAATGGCATCGCGCATGGCGACAAAGTTATAGGCCGCGCCATCACCCATGAACCGCAGGTCGCGCTTGTCGATCACATCTTCCAGCACGATGTTCGGCTGGCCCTTTACCCGGCAGCGAAAGCCGTGCTCGGCGTAGTCTTCGGCGTAAACGATGCCTGACTTGCCCGCCCGCAGATTGGCCTCAACCTCGGCAGGCGAGTTTCCGATGGGCGAGATGATCCCGATCCCGGTGATGACGACGCGGCGCATGGCCTATTCTCCCGACTCCGGACTTCAGGCGGCGGCAGCCGCAAGCCCGACCTTCATATCTTTCACCAGATAGATCACCTCGCCGTCCGCTTCCACCCTGCCGTCGGCCACGCCCATCTTGAGGCGCCGGTCGATGACACGGGTGAAATCGACGAAGTAGCGGATCATCGTGCGGTCCGGCCGCACCATGCCCTTGAGCTGAACCTCGCCCACGCCAAGCGCAAAGCCCTGGCCCTGCCAGCCGCGCCAGCCCAGGTTGAACCCGGTCAACTGCCAAAGCCCGTCCAGGCCCAGGCATCCCGGCATCACCGGATTGCCGGGAAAATGGCAGGCAAAGAACCACAGGTCCGGCGTGATGTCGAATTCCGCCACGACATGGCCCTTGCCATGCGCGCCGCCGTCGCCGCTGATGTCGGTGATCCGGTCCATCATCAGCATCGGCGGCTCGGGAAGCTGCGCGTTGCCTGGCCCGAACAACTCGCCCCGCGCGCATTTCAGCAGGTCTTCCTTGGTGAAACTTGTGGGAAATCCCGCCATCCGCCTTAGTCCCCCCAGGTCCGCCAACGTTGCCGGTCACGCGGTGTTTCGCCATATTGCAAATCCTCTACCATCGGCAAGGAAGCAGAGGCAAGGGCGGCGGACGCCCTGCGTTGGCCGGCCGGTTCCGCCAAGCGGCAGGATTGCTGCCGGTTTTCATTTGAAAATCTCCCCCCGCGCGCCCTATATACTGGTTTGAAGGACTGGATCGGCAGGACAATGACGGCAATGGATGCGGATCGAAGCACAGCCTGGCTGGCGCGGGGCGGGCTGCGTCCCACGCGGCAGCGCGTGGCACTTGCCGGGCTTCTTGTCGGGGATGGCGAGAACCGGCATGTGACCGCCGAAAGCCTTTATGCTGCCAGTGTCGGTGCAGGCGAAAAGGTCAGCCTTGCCACTGTCTACAACACGCTGCGCGCCTTTTGCGATGCCGGGCTGATGCAGGAGGTGACCGTGGACGGCCACCGCAGCTATTTCGATACACGTGTGGATGATCACCCGCATTTTTACTGGGAAGACCGGGGCGAGCTAACAGACGCGCCTGCCGAAGACCTGAAGATTCTGGGTCTTCCCGCCGCCCCCGGCGGCACTGAAATCAGCCGGGTGGATGTTGTGATCCGCCTGCGCCGGGTCTGACACCGCAGCGGCCTTCCTGCCGGCGAAATGCCGGGGGCTGTCGCGCCCCCCCGGCCCGTCTGCGAGCCGGGCGTTCCGGTTGCCCCCGCCGTTACGCGCCGCATCGCCCATCCCGGCGTTGCGAAGGCCCGTTGTCATCGTGTAGACAACATGCCTGACCACGGGACATACGCGCATGACAACGGCGAAGAAGCTTTTCATCAAGACCTACGGCTGCCAGATGAACGTCTACGACTCCGAGCGTATGGCGGAAACGCTGGGAACCGAGGGCTATGTCGCGACTGACCGGCCCGAAGACGCCGATATGGTTCTGCTGAATACCTGCCACATCCGCGAAAAGGCCGCCGAAAAGGTCTATTCCGATCTTGGTCGGCTGAAGCCGCTGAAACAGGCAAAGCCCGCCATGAAGATTGCCGTGGCAGGCTGCGTCGCCCAGGCCGAGGGCGAAGAGATATTGCGGCGCGCGCCAGTGGTGGATCTGGTGGTCGGTCCGCAAAGCTACCACCGCCTGCCCGCCCTGCTGCGGGCCGTGGGGCAGGGTGCCCGCGCCATCGACACCGAGTTTCCCGCCGAAGACAAGTTCGATCACCTGCCGGACCGCCGGATGCTGCGGGGACCGACCGCCTTTCTGACCGTGCAGGAAGGCTGCGACAAGTTCTGCGCCTTCTGCGTGGTTCCCTATACCCGCGGGGCCGAGGTCAGCCGCGCGCCCGACCGTCTGCTGGCCGAGGCGCGCGATCTGGTGGCGCGCGGCGTGCGCGAAATCACGCTGCTGGGCCAGAACGTCAACGCCTATCACGCCGAAGGCCGGGGCCTGGCGCGCCTTGTGCGCGATCTGGCGCGGATCGACGGGCTGGAGCGCATCCGCTACACCACCTCGCACCCCAATGACATGGAAGACGACCTGATTGCAGCCCATGGCGACGAGGCCAAGCTGATGCCCTTTCTGCATCTGCCTGTCCAGTCAGGGTCTGACCGCATCCTGAAGGCGATGAACCGCAAGCACACAGCAGATCATTACCTGCGGCTGATCGACCGCATCCGGGCAGCACGCCCCGACATCCTGCTGTCATCCGACTTCATCGTTGGCTTCCCCGGCGAGACGGATGCCGATTTCGAGGCGACGCTGGCGCTGATCCGGGCCGTCGGTTTCGGTGCCGCCTTCAGCTTCCGGTATTCGCCCCGTCCAGGCACCCCCGCCGCCGAGAGACCGGGGGTGGATGCCGCTACCGCCGACGCCCGCCTGCAGGTGCTGCAGGCGCTGATCACCGAACAGCAGCGCGCGGCGCAGCAGGCCATGGTGGGCCGCGAGGTGGGGGTTCTGTATGAAAAGGCAGGAAGGATGCCCGGCCAGATGGTGGGCAAGTCCGACCATCTGCAGGCGGTCCATGTCGCCGACCCCGCCGGAACGCCGGGGGAACTGATCCGCGTGCGGATCGTGGAAAGCTCGGCCAATTCGCTGGCGGGCCTGCGCCTGCCGGCCTGATGCCGGGCTCCGGCGCAGAACTGTCACACAGCCGTTTCCGTGCTGTCGCGCTATCGTCATGCCCGGCAGGAACCGCATCGCGGCATGATGGTTTTTCGTGCAGTCACATCCGATATTCGGCGCGGTCCCACCATTCTTCTTGCCATCACGTCAAACCGGCCGCACACTTTCCCTTGTAACCAAGTCTGCAGAAGGCACCACAGCTTCGCCAAATCCTCCCAGCCCCGTTCCAGGCCAACAGAAGGAGCCGCCCTTGGGCATCAGCGCGCTGAAACCCCCGTCCCGCTCGGAAGACGTTGTCGAAACGCTTCTGGAATTTCCTGACAATCGTCTTCTGATCGACCTCTGCGGCGAATTTGACCGCAACCTCGCACAGATCGAACACCAGACCGGTGTGCATATCCTGCGGCGGGGCAACAGGCTGGCGGTGATCGGGGACAAGGGCGCGCGGGATCAGGCGGCAGCCGTCCTGCGGTCGCTTTACGCAAGACTGGAATCCGGCAAGGGCGTGGTTGCGGGCGACATTGACGGCGCGCTGCGCATGGGCCGGCCGATGCGCGATGTCCCGCGCGACGATGAACAGATCGAGATGTTCACCGGCGCAAAGTATGAGCTGCGCACCCGCCGCAAGTCGGTGCAACCCCGGACCGAGGCGCAGAAGGCCTATGTGGCGAACCTTTTTGACCACGAGTTGGCCTTTGGCATTGGCCCTGCCGGCACCGGCAAGACCTATCTGGCGGTCGCCGTTGGCGTTACGATGCTGATCGGCGGCCATGTCGACAGGATCATCCTGTCCCGTCCCGCCGTCGAGGCAGGCGAACGGCTGGGCTTTCTGCCCGGTGACATGAAGGACAAGGTCGACCCCTACATGCAGCCGCTTTACGACGCGCTGCATGATTTCCTGCCGCAAAAGCAGGTGCAGAAGCTGATGGAGGAAAAGCGCATCGAGATTGCGCCGCTCGCCTTCATGCGCGGGCGCACCTTGGCCAATGCCTTTGTCGTGCTGGACGAGGCGCAGAACGCCACGACCATGCAGATGAAAATGTTCCTGACCCGCCTGGGGGAAGGCAGCCGCATGGTGGTCACCGGCGACCGCACCCAGATCGATCTTCCGCGCGGCACCGCCAGCGGGCTTGCCGATGCGGAACGGCTGATCAAGGGGGTGAAGGGCGTCAGCTTCAACTACTTCAGCGCCAGGGATGTGGTGCGCCACCCGCTGGTGGCGCGCATCATCGAGGCGTATCAGCGCGACGATGATGCCGCTGGTTGACACAGTCATGGAAGACCCGCGGTGGGAGGGCATCCTTCCGCCGCTGGCCGACGGTGCCGCCAGGGCCACCCTGGCCGCGCTTTCCCTTGATCCCGCCCGCTTCGAAATCGTGGTGATGGGATGCGATGATGCGCGCATTGCCGCGCTGAACACCGAATTCCGCAGCAAGCCTGTGCCCACAAATGTGCTGTCCTGGCCATCCGAAGACCGGGCGGCGGCGACCCCCGGGGGCATGCCGCAGCATCCCGGCGGCCTTGCCGACAATAGCCGGGACCTGGGCGACATCGCGATTTCCTATGACAGCTGCGCCCGTGAGGCTGCGGATCAAGGCAAATCCATGCACGATCACGTCACCCATCTGATCGTTCATGCCGTTTTGCATCTTCTGGGCTATGATCATGCCGACGATGCCGATGCCGCCCTGATGGAAGACACCGAAATCAGGGTGCTTGCCAAACTCGGGGTGACCGACCCATATTGCAGCGCTTAACGTCCGGCGGTGCGGCGGGCGGGTTGATGCAGGAAAGGACACATGGGCAGTAGCAACGACGGGTCAGACGCCGCGCCTGGCGCAGAGGCCGACCCGACCGGGAGTGGACAGCGCGGATTTCTCAGCCGCATCATCAACGCCCTCAGCTCTTCTGAACCCGCGCCGGAGTCCAGACAGGCCGATCCTGCGCCTGCGGCGGCCTCGGTGCCCGGCGTGCCCGGCATCGGCAACCTGCGGCGCCTGCGTGTGGACGATGTTGCGATTCCCAAGGTCGAGATTACCGCTGTACCGGTGGACATCGGCAGAGAAGACCTTGTCGCGGTGTTCCGCAAACACGGGTTTTCGCGCCTGCCGGTCTATGACGAAACCCTGGACAAGCCGCTGGGTCTGGTTCTGCTGAAGGACCTTGCGCTGCAATTCGGATTTGGTCAGGACACCGGCAGCTTCGATCTGCGCAAGATGCTGCGGCCTGTCCTTTTTGCCCCGCCGTCCATGCCGGTGGGTGTCCTGCTTCAGAAAATGCAGAAGGATCGGGTGCATATGGCCCTGGTGATCGACGAATACGGGGGCGTGGACGGTCTGGTCACCATCGAGGACCTGATCGAAACGGTCATCGGCGAAATCGAGGATGAACATGACGAGGCCGACACGGCTCTTTGGACCATGGAGAAGCCCGGTGTCTATCTGGCCCATGCCCGCGCCCCGCTGGAAGAGATCGAGGCCGCCATCGGGCTGCGCCTGCGCGCGGACGAAGATGATGAAGAGATCGATACCCTGGGCGGGCTGGTGTTTCTGCGCACGGGGCGCGTGCCTGCCCGGGGCGAAATCGTGCCGCATGAAAGCGGCGTGGCCTTTGAGGTGATCGACGCCGATCCGCGCCGCATCAAGCGGCTGCGCCTGCGTTTGCCGGGGGCGCAGGCCGCCCCCGCCGCCCTTATGCCGCCTGCGAAGGGCTGACCATGCGTCTGGGCTGGCCCGGCTGGGCCCAGGCGGGGCTTGCCTTCGGCCTTGGTGCCGTGGTCGCATCGGGGCAGGTCCCGCTGGGGTTCTGGTGGCTGGCCCTAGCCGGGCTGGCGGCGCTGACCGCGCTGCTGGCGCGCGCGCGGGGGGCCGCGGCTGCGGCCTGGCTGGGCCTGTTCGCGGGGACCGGGCATTTCATGCTGGCGCTTAACTGGCTGGTACAGCCCTTTCTGATCGATGCCGAAACCCATGCCTGGATGGCACCCTTCGCCGTGCTGTTCATGTCCTTCGGTCTTGCGCTGTTCTGGGCGGGCGCAGCCGCCCTGTCCTGGCAGGTTACGGGCTGGCGGCGTCCTCTGGCCCTGGCGCTGGCCCTGACGCTGGCAGAGTTCGGGCGCGGCCATGTCTTGACCGGTTTTCCCTGGGCGACGATCGGGCATATCTTCGTCGGAACGCCGATCGCGCAGCTTGCCAGCCTTGGGGGGGTGCTGGCGCTGACCCTTCTGGCCACGGGGGCCGCCGCCCTGCCGGTTGCCTTTGGCCGCCGGGGTCTTGCCGCTGCCGCCGTGCTGGTCGCCGCATCGGCGGGCGGCGGTTCCTGGCGGCTGGCCCAGCCTGATCCGCCTGCCCGGCCCCTGATGCTGCGCCTTGTCCAGCCGAATGCCGAGCAGGGCGTGAAATGGGACCCGGTCCGTGCCCGCGCCTTTTTCGACCGGCTGCTGGAATTCACGGCGGCGGCACCGCGCCCTGATCTGGTGATCTGGCCGGAAACCGCCGTGCCCTACATGCTGGAAAATGCGCCCGAACTGGCCCCGATCATCGCGGCAGCGGCACAGGGCGCACCGGTCGTGACCGGAATCCAAAGCACGGACGGCACGCGGTACTTCAACAGTCTGATCGTGATCGGACCCGACGCACAGGTTCAGGCGCGCTATGACAAGCATCACCTGGTGCCCTTTGGCGAATACATCCCCTTCGGGGATACGGCCTATGCCCTGTTTGGCATCTCTGCCTTTGCGGCCCGGCAGGGCAAAGGCTATGCCGCCGGTCCGGGGCCTGCGATCCTGGACCTTGGCCCCCGGATCGGGCGGGTCCTGCCGCTGATCTGCTACGAGGCGATCTTTCCACAGGATGTGCGGGGTGCCCCCGGCCGGGCGGACTGGATCCTGCAGATCACCAATGACGCCTGGTTCGGCACTCTGACCGGCCCGTTCCAGCATCTGGCCCAGGCGCGGCTGCGCGCCATTGAACAGGGGCTGCCCCTGGTGCGGGTGGCCAATACCGGCGTGTCGGCGGTGATCGACGCCAAGGGGCGGGTTCTTGCCACGATCCCGCTGGGAGAAGCCGCCTTTCTTGACACGGCCCTTCCCCCTGCGCTTGCCGCAACACCCTACGCGCGCCGGGGCGATGGGCCGGTCCTGGCGCTTTTGGCCGCCTTTGCCGCACTTCTGGCGCTTCGGATGCGGCGAAAGCAGGCTTGACCAGCCGGTCTATGGCCGCTAGGCCCGCTGGATCGAACCGTCACAACGGCTTCCTGGCGTGACGGGGATTTTCAACGGAGCGTTCCCCATGTCACGTCTGAACTATACCTTCACCTCCGAGTCCGTGTCAGAGGGCCATCCGGACAAGGTCTGTGACCGCATCTCGGATGCCGTGCTTGATGCCTTTCTTGCCGAAGAGCCGAATGCGCGCGTCGCCTGTGAAACCTTTGCCACCACCAACTGCGTGGTCGTGGGCGGCGAAGTGGGCCTTGGCGACAAGGCAAAACTGGCCGATGAGCTTGCCCGCATCGAAGACATCGTGCGCGGCTGCGTGCGTGACATCGGGTATGAACAGGAGATGTTCCATTGGAATACCCTGAAGGTGCAGAACCTGCTGCATCCCCAATCGGCCCATATCGCGCAGGGCGTTGACCGGGACGGGGCCGGGGATCAGGGTATCATGTTCGGCTATGCCTGTTCGGAAACGCCCGAGCTGATGCCGGCACCCATCCAATCTGCCCATGCCATCCTGCGCCGCCTGGCCGAGGTGCGCAAATCCGGCCAGGAACCCACCCTGCGCCCCGATGCCAAATCCCAGGTCTCGCTGCGGTATGAAGGCGGCACCCCGGTCGAGGTGACATCGATTGTCCTGTCGACCCAGCACGCCCATGAAAGCCAGACCAGCGCCGACATCCGTGCCATCGTGGAACCCTATATCCGCGAAGTTCTGCCTGCGGCCTGGATCACCGCAAAGACCGAATGGTGGGTCAACCCGACCGGAACCTTCGTGATCGGCGGACCCGACGGGGACGCGGGCCTTACGGGACGCAAGATCATTGTCGATACCTATGGCGGTGCCGCCCCGCATGGCGGCGGGGCGTTTTCCGGCAAGGACCCGACCAAGGTCGACCGTTCGGCGGCCTATGCTGCCCGCTACCTGGCGAAGAACGTCGTTGCCGCAGGCTTGGCCCGCCGCTGCACGCTGCAGCTCAGCTATGCCATCGGTGTGGCCAGACCGCTGTCGATCTATGTCGACACCCACGGCACCGGACTTGTCCCGGACGAGCGGATCGAGCATGCCCTGTCCAAGGTGATGGACCTGACCCCGCGCGGCATCCGCACGCATCTGGCCCTGAACCGCCCAATCTATGCCCGCACCGCAGCCTATGGTCACTTCGGCCGCCCGCCCGAGGCCGATGGCGGCTTCAGCTGGGAAAGGACAGACCTGACCGAGGCGTTGAAGCGCGCCGTCTGACCGGCAAAAGCCGTCTGCCTGTTCATTTTCTGTTCGCAAGTATCCTCGGGGAGCGCGGGGGGCAGAAAGCCCCCCCGCCCTTGTGCTTGACGCCGCACGGCACCCCCGATACTCCGCCGCGATCGTATTCAGGGCAGAGCATGTCGGACCCTACCGCCCCCAGGCCGGAATGGCGCAATTTCTACGGCCGCCGCTTTGGCAAGACCCTGCGTCCCGGCCAGAAGGCCTGCCTGTCGGAAGACCTCGACAGGCTGCGGCCCCGGGGTATCCTGACCGAAGAAAACCCGCACCGAATCCCGCTGGATATGGCGCAGATCTTTGGCGACGACCGGCCGGTCTGGCTGGAAATCGGCTTTGGCGGCGGCGAGCACATGGTGCATATGGCTGCGACCTATCCGGACATCGGCCTGATCGGCTGCGAGCCCTTCATCAACGGCGTGGCGATGCTGCTGGGCCGCATCCGCAGCGCCGCTGTGACCAACCTGGCCATTCATCCGGGCGATGTGCGCGACCTGTTCGATGTGCTGCCGGAAGGCTCGGTCGCGAAAGCCTTTCTCAACTACCCCGATCCCTGGCCCAAGCGCCGCCACCACCGCCGACGCTTTGTCACCCGGGATCATCTGGTGCCGCTGGCCCGCGCGCTGCGGCCTGGGGCCGAGTTCCGCATCGCCAGCGACATTCCCGATTACATCCGGCAGGCCCGGGCCGAAGTGCCCGTGGCCGGGTTCCGCCTTGTCCGGGACGGCCCCATACCTTGGGACGACTGGCGGTCTACCCGTTACGAGGTCAAGGCCCTGCGCGAAGGCCGCGCGCCGCACTACCTGACCTTCCACCGCGATTGACGCATTCTGCCGGCAGAATTCTGCAAGGAAATCTGCCAAAAGCCTGCGCTGGCTTCTGTCCGCCCCGTGGACCCGGCGCGCCGCCTGCGCTATCAGGCCCCGAGCAGAAAAGGACACCGCATATGTCAGGCCATGGCACCGCCCAACCGATGACCGCCCGCAGGTCCGGCCCGCTGACGGGCCGCGCCGAAGTGCCGGGGGACAAGTCGATCAGCCACCGCGCGCTGATCTTCGGCGCGATGGCCGTGGGTGAAACCCGGATCACCGGTCTGCTGGAAGGCCAGGATGTGCTGGACACCGCCCGCGCGATGCGCGCCTTCGGGGCCGAGGTGACGCGCCACGGCGAAGGCGCGTGGAGCGTGCATGGCGTGGGGGTGGGCGGCTTCAGCGAACCGGCGGACGTGATCGACTGCGGCAATTCCGGCACCGGTGTGCGGCTGATCATGGGCTGCATGGCCACGACCGCGATGACCGCGACCTTCACCGGCGATGCCTCGCTGCGCAAGCGCCCGATGGGCCGCGTGACCGATCCGCTGTCGCTGTTCGGCGCAAGCGCCTACGGGCGCAGCGGCGGGCGGCTGCCGATGACGGTGGTGGGCGCGGCCAATCCCGTGCCCGTGCGCTACACGACACCCGTGGCCAGCGCACAGGTCAAATCCGCTGTCCTGCTGGCGGGCCTGAACGCCCCCGGCGAAACCGTTCTGATCGAACGCGAGCCGACGCGCGACCATTCCGAACGGATGCTCGCGGGCTTTGGTGCGCGCGTGCATGTGGAAAAGACCCCCGAAGGCAATGTCATCACCCTGACCGGCCAGCCAGAGCTGCGCCCCCAGACCGTTGCGGTGCCGCGCGATCCATCTTCGGCCGCCTTCCCGGTCTGTGCCGCGCTGGTGGTCGAAGGTTCCGACATCTTCGTGCCCGGCGTCAGCCAGAACCTGACGCGCAACGGCCTGTACCTGACGCTGGTGGACATGGGCGCGGACATCCTGTTCGAAAACCCGCGCCAGGAGGGTGGCGAACCGGTGGCCGACCTGCGGGTGCGCTTCGGCCCGTTGACCGGCATCGAGGTGCCGCCCGAACGCGCGCCGTCGATGATCGACGAATATCCCATCCTGTCGGTCGTTGCCGCCTTTGCCGAAGGGACGACCGTGATGCGGGGCATCCGGGAGTTGCGGGTCAAGGAATCCGACCGGATCGATGCCATGGCGCGCGGGCTGGAAGCCTGCGGCGTGCCTGTGGAAGAAGATGAGGATACGCTGATCGTCCACGGCATGGGTCCGGGCGGCGTGCCGGGCGGGGCCACCGCCCGGACCCATCTTGACCACCGCATCGCGATGAGCTTCCTGATCCTGGGGCTGGCGTCTAAACAGCCGGTTTCCGTCGATGATGCATCGCCGATCATCACCAGCTTTCCGGTCTTCACCCCGCTGATGGCCCGCCTTGGGGCGCATCTCGAACCGGCGCAGTGACGCTTGCCTGTTGCGAAGCGCTGTCGCACCTGCGCGACAGCACCCCTTGTATATGCTGCGCGCCGCCCCGGCAGGTCTGCGCTGTGGGGCCGGTTCGGTCAAACCGCTTCATGCCCCCCGCCGCCCGGATATCCCGCGGCCCCGCCCCATGCCCGCACCTTTCCTGCCGGGGCTTGGCGCAGGCCGGGGTCTGGCGGCAACAGTCCGTGCCCAAGTCCCGCAGAAGCAGTTTCGGAAACCAGGCGCAATCAGGACGGGCTGAATAGACGCAGTCGATCAGGGGATCGACCTTTTGCTTTGGTCCTAAGGCTGCATCCAGCGACCTTCGCGATGGCCGCGCCAGACCTGGCACCGATGACCGGCACGGGCTGCGCGCTTTCTTTGGCCTTCGGTGCAAAGCCGGCCTTTCGCCTTCGGGCAGTCCGTGTGGCCGGTCAGAAGCCGGACTGCGGCGTCAGCAGGTATCACGGCGACCGGGTTCATTCGGGCCATGACAGGCGCGGGCAGGGCACCGATGACCGCTGCGCCTCTGCCGTGCCGGTCCCGTTTCAGACGGCTCACAGCTTTTCAATCATCTCCGGCACCAGGGTGAACAGATCGCCGACCAGACCATAGTCGGCCACCTGGAAGATGGGGGCCTCTTCGTCCTTGTTGATCGCGACGATCACCTTGCTGTCCTTCATGCCGGCCAGATGCTGGATCGCGCCGGAAATGCCGACGGCGATATACAGCTGCGGGGCCACGACCTTGCCGGTCTGCCCCACCTGCCAGTCATTCGGGGCATAGCCGCTGTCCACAGCTGCACGGCTTGCACCCACGGCGGCGTTCAGCTTGTCGGCCAGCTTTTCGATCAGCGCGAAGTTGTCTTCCGATCCCACGCCGCGCCCGCCCGACACCACGATGCCGGCCGAGGTCAGTTCGGGGCGGTCGCTGGTGGCAACCTTGTCTTCCACCCAGGCCGACAGGCCCGCGTTCCCGGCGGCGGCAATGGCCTCGACAGGGGCGGCACCGCCCTTGCCGGCCGCCTCGAATCCGGCGGTGCGGATGGTGGCCACCTTCTTTGCGTCCGACGATCTTACCGTCTGGATCGCATTGCCCGCATAGATCGGGCGTTCAAAGGTATCGGCATCGATCACCGCCGTCACATCGGAAATCACCATCACATCCAGCATCGCGGCTACACGCGGCATCACGTTCTTGGCCGCCGTTGTGGCCGGTGCCAGAATATGGCTGTAGCTGCCCGACAGGCCCTTGATCAGGTCCGCCAGCGGTTCGGCCAGCCCGCGCCCATAGGCGGCATCATCCGCCGTCAGCACCCTGGACAGGCCGACAAACTGCGCGGCCTGCGCCGCCGCCGCCGCCACACCGTCACCGGCGACCAGCAGGTGCACCTCGCCCAGCGGCTTTGCGGCTGTCAGCGCCTTGGCCGTGCTGTCTGCGCCCAGCGTGCCGCCGGTCACTTCGGCAATCAGCAGAACGGCCATCAGATCACCCCCGCTTCGTCTTTGAGTTTCGCAATGAGTTCGGCCACATTCGCCACCCTGACGCCGGCCTTGCGCCCTTGCGGTTCCACCGTTTTCAGAACGGACAGGCGCGGGGTCACGTCCACGCCGTAGTCGGCGGCCGTCTTTTCATCAAGCTGCTTCTTCTTGGCCTTCATGATGTTGGGCAAGCTGGCATAGCGCGGCTCGTTCAGGCGCAGATCGACGGTGACGATGGTCGGCAGCTGCACCCGGATCGTCTGCAGTCCGCCGTCCACTTCGCGCGTCACCACGGCATGGTCGCCTTCGACAGCCAATTCGCTGGCGAATGTCGCCTGGCTCCAGCCCAGCAGGGCCGACAGCATCTGGCCCGTGGCGTTCATGTCATTGTCGATGGCCTGCTTGCCGCAGATCACCAGACCCGGGGCCTCTTGCCTGACCACGGCTGCAAGCAGCTTGGCCACTGCCAGCGGTTCGATATCCTGCTGCACGTCTGCGGTGGCTTCGATCAGAATGGCGCGATCCGCGCCCATCGCCAGTGCGGTGCGCAGCGTTTCTTGGCTTTGCCTGACGCCGATGGAAACGACGATCACCTCTTCGGCCAGCCCCTTTTCTTTCAGGCGGATCGCCTCTTCGACGGCAATCTCGTCAAATGGGTTCATCGACATCTTCACATTGGCCAGATCAACCCCGGACCCGTCCGCCTTGACACGGACCTTCACGTTGTAGTCGATCACCCGTTTGACCGGCACCAAGACCTTCATTGGCGGAACACTCCCGTATCTTGCACCCCAAGGGGGTGCCCACGCTCTTGTCCCTGTTGTTAGCCGCTTCGCCCCGGCGAAAACAGGCCAAAATCGACGCAGAACGACGCCCGGACGTCGCGTCTATACGTCGCGGGTCAGGCCGGGCACCCACAGCACGTCGGCCTTGCCATCGTCATTGGCAATCCGGCCCGCCACAAAGAACCAGTCGGACAGGCGGTTCAGGTATTTCACCGCCTCGGCGTTGATTGCTTCCATGGTGGCAAGTTCCACCGTCAGGCGTTCGGCGCGGCGGCTGACGGTGCGGCACAGGTGCAGATGCGCGGCAAGGGCCGATCCGCCGGGCAGAATGAAGCTGCGCAGCGGCTGCAACCGGGCGTTCATCGCGTCGATCTCGGTTTCCAGACGCAGCACCTGGCGGTCCAGGATGCGCAGCGGCACATAGCCCGCCTCATGGTCGCGCTCCATGTCGGGGCGGCACAGGTCGGCCCCCAGATCGAACAGGTCGTTCTGGATGCGTGCCAGTGCTGCATCGATTTCGCCGGTCGAATGCTGCCGGGCCATGCCGACGGTGGCATTGGTTTCATCGACCGTGCCATAGGCGTTCACCCGGATCGAGTGTTTGGCCACCCGGACCCCGTTGCCAAGTGCGGTTTCCCCGGCATCGCCGGTCTTGGTGTAGATCTTTGACAGGACGACCATCTTCTCCCCCGGCCTTACTGGCCCATGTATTTGCGCAAGGTCACATACAGCAGGATCAGCGCAACCGCAGCCGCCTGCGCATAAATGCGGTAGCGCATGATCCGGTTGGCATGCTTGCGGTTGAAATCGCCGCCACGGGCAAAACCGCCGATCCCGATCATCAGGATGACCAGAACGCCAAGCACGGCAACGGCGGCAACGATGAAGAGCGGATCGTTCAGCATGATCTTTGTCCTGTCCCCAAAGCGATGCATCTAGCAGCGGCTGCCCGGAAGGCGAACAGAAATCGCGCCTCAGCCGCGCGCCAGAATCCAGTCCAGCGCCGCCGTGGGCAGGATGCGCCGCGCGATGTTCATCAGGTAGGTCGGCGTGGTCACGAAGTAGCGCGCGGCAGGACGCCGGTCTTCCAGCGCGCGGATCAGCTTTTGCGTGACTGCGGACGCGGGCAGTTCAAACCGGTCCGGGCCGCGGTCTTCGTACAGGCGGCGCACCAGCGTGCTGCGGTATTGTGCTGCACGCGGCGAGGCCTGCCAGTTGATCCAGCGTTCAAAATGCGCAACGGCATTCTGCCGGATGCGCGAGGTGATCGGCCCCGGCTCGATCAGGATCAGCCGCACGCCGGTGCCGCGCATCTCGAGGCGCAGCACATCTGTCAGCCCTTCCAGCGCAAATTTTGTCGCCACATAGGCCCCGCGCCAGGGCGCGCCCACAAGACCCAGAACAGAAGAGCAATTGATGATCCTGCCGCCATCCGGCTGGGCGCGCATGACCGGAATGATCTGCCGCGTCAGCTCGTGATAACCAAAGAGGTTGACCTCGAAGATCGCCCGCAGGGCCTCGGTCGGAAGGTCTTCGACCGCACCCGGGCAGGCGAAGGCCCCGTTGTTGAACACGGCGTCCAGGATGCCGCCCGTGCGCTGCAGGGCCGTCTGGACCGCCCGCGTGATGCTGGCCGGATCGGCGTAATCAAGCGCAAAGCTTTCCAGCCCTTCAGCCTGCAGCCGGTCACAATCCGCCTGCTGGCGGCAGGTTGCAAAGACACGCCATCCCCGCGCCTTCAGCCCGCGCGCCGCGTCCAGACCGATGCCGGACGAACATCCGGTGATCAGAATTGATTTCGCTGTCATGCCTGCCCCCGAGCACCCCTGTCTGGGTCATAGGGGGCGGGATCGGGGCTGGCAAACGGCTTTCAGTTCACAGGGGTGAAAATCCCGTCCTGCGGCGGATCGCCCAGAAAGCGGCTTGCAACGAACCCCTCCAGCCCGTCGCGCTCTAGCCGGACCTTCGACCAGCCCGGCGTATCTGACGGCAGTATTTGCACTGCGTCGCCGCGATCAAGCCTGGTCAAAGAGTCGGTCCGGGCGGAAGGGCCTGCCCGGACATTCACCGAATCGGCCAGCACATATTGCTCAAGCGGGGCGGCATCGGCACCGGCAACCGGCGGCGTGGGGGGCTGACTGGCCGGATCGCCCCGTTCTGCCGTCTCTACCGGGGGCAGGGCCAGCGTCAGGCCCGGCGCTGTCTGCGCATCTTCGGGCACGGTCCCGGTGGTTGCGAAAGCGGCAGAAACCGCAGGGCTGTCCGCAGGCTCGGGCTGGGGGCGTGCCTGCGGCACGGCGCGCGCCGGGGCCGGAGCGGTGCCCGGCGACAAAGGGCGGGGGCCTTGCCCGGCGGCTGCCAGACCGGCCGGTTGCGGCGTGACCGGCCCGGAGTCCTTGTAGTGAAGCGGGGCGTACTTTCCGGCCAGACCGTCGCGAAGGGGCGCATCGCTGCGCCCGCCCAGCGTCAGAAGCGTTGCCGCGATCAGAAGGCACAAGAGAAAGACGAATTTGAACATGGCTCCGATTCCGCACCATGGCGCAAGTTTATCACGGCGCATCGGGCGTGCCCCGAAAAATCGGCGGACCGCCGGCTGCGGTTCCATCTGGACCATGCGCGGCCGGGACGCTACACCACATCCATGTCTGAACCACCTGACGACCCCAAGATCGAGCCTGTGCTGGTCTCTGAAACGCTGCGCCGCGCCATTGGCGAGCGCTATCTGACCTATGCGCTGTCCACCATCATGCACCGTGCCCTGCCCGACGCGCGCGACGGGCTGAAGCCGGTCCACCGCCGCATCCTGTTCGCAATGCGTGAGCTGCGCCTGTCACCCACGGGGGGCTTTCGCAAATCCGCCAAGATCTCCGGCGATGTGATGGGCAATTATCACCCGCATGGCGATATGGCGATCTATGACGCGATGGCGCGTCTCGCCCAGGATTTCAACCTGCGCTACCCCTTGGTGGACGGGCAGGGGAATTTCGGCAATATCGACGGCGACAACCCGGCGGCCAGCCGCTACACCGAGGCACGCCTGACCCCGCTGTCAGAGCTGCTGATGGAAGGGCTGGCCGAAAACGCGGTGGACTTCCGCCCGAATTACGACGGCACGCTGCAAGAGCCTGTCGTCATGCCCGCCGCCTTTCCCAACCTGCTGGCGAATGGATCGTCCGGCATCGCCGTGGGCATGGCCACCAATATTCCACCGCACAATCTGCACGAGCTGATCGACGCCTGCCAGTTGATGCTGCGCGAGCCTGACTGCACCGACGAGGCCATCGTGGCGCTGGTGCCTGGCCCCGATTTCCCCACCGGCGGCACCATCGTGGAACCGCGCGGATCAATCCTTGACGCCTATCGCAGCGGGCGCGGCGCCTTCCGGCTGCGCGCGACATGGGCCACCGAGGATCTGGGCCGGGGCACCTGGCAGATTGTGGTCACTGAGATTCCTTATCAGGTGCAGAAATCGAAGCTTATCGAACGGCTGGCCGAACTGATCCAGACCAGGAAGGTGATGGCACTGGCCGATGTGCGCGACGAATCGGCGGAAGATGTGCGCATCGTGCTGGAACCGCGCGCCCGCACCGTCGACCCCGACATGCTGATGGGCATGCTGTTTCGCAATTCCGATCTGGATATCCGCTTTTCGCTGAACATGAACCTGCTGATTGACGGCCGCGTGCCGCGCGTCTGTTCGCTGAAAGAGGTGCTGCGCGCCTTTCTGGATCACCGCCGCGATGTGCTGCGGCGGTGCAGCCGCCACCGGCTGGAAAAGATCGATGCAAGGCTGGAGATTCTGGAAGGCTTCATCATCGCCTTCCTGAACCTGGACCGGGTGATTGACATCATCCGCTATGATGCCGATCCGAAACGCGCGCTGATCGCCGAAAGCTGGGGCGTTCCGCATCCGCGCGCCCTGTCCGAGAAAGATTATGTGCCGCCCCCGGTGCGCGGCGAAGAGGCCGAAGGCGAACTGACCGAGGCGCAGGCCGAGGCCATTCTGAACATGCGCCTGCGGTCGCTGCGCAAGCTGGAAGAGATCGAATTGCGCCGGGAATATGATGCCCTGCTCAAGGAGCGGGCCGGGCTGGAGGATCTGCTGGCCTCTGACCGCCTGCAATGGCAGCGGATCGGGCAAGAGCTTGACGCCGTGCAGGCGCAGTTCGGGAAATCGACGGCGGTCGGCGCGCGGCGCACCCGGTTTGCCGAGGCGGGCGATGTGGAAGACGTGCCGATCGAGGCGATGATCGAACGCGAGCCGATCACCGTCATCTGTTCGAAGATGGGCTGGGTCCGGTCGATGAAGGGGCATGTCCCGCTCGACTCGGAGATCAGGTTCAAGGACGGCGACGGGGGCCGGTTCCTGTTCCATGCCGAGACCACCGACAAGATCCTGCTCGTCGGGTCGAACGGGCGGTTCTACACCCTGCTTGGCGCAAATCTTCCCGGCGGGCGCGGCATGGGGGAACCGGTGCGCCTGATGGTCGATCTTCCGAACGAGGCCGAGATCGTGGACCTGATGGTCTGGCACCCGGACGAAAGGCTGCTTCTGGCCTCCAGCGTCGGCGACGGCTTTATCGTGACTGCGCAAGAGGTGATGGCCCAGACACGGGCCGGCAAGGCCGTGATGAACCTGTCGGACGGGGCCCGCCTGGTGGCCTGCCGTCCGGTGCAGGGTGACCATGTCGCCGTTGTGTCGAAGAACCGCAAGCTGCTGGTGTTCCCGCTGTCGGAACTGCCGGAAATGGCCCGCGGGAAAGGCGTTCGGCTTCAGAAATACCTGTCGCTGCGCGGCAAACAGGGCGTGCTGGAACTGGATGGCGGCCTGTCGGACATCACCACCTTCCGTCTGGCTGACGGTCTGTGCTGGTCGATGCCCAACGGCCAGACCCGGCGCGAAACCGGCATTGCCGAATGGGTTGCGCGGCGGGCGGGCATGGGCAAGGCCCCGCCCCACGGGTTTCCGCGTGACAACCGGTTCACCTGATGGGTCAGGGCACCGATGCTGCGGCACAGTCGCGTCTTGCCCCCGAAGCACAAGGGGCAGCGGCCGCTCTGCCGCCGTGCAAGCACGGGCGTTGCGCCGGTCTGCCGGGCACGGTATCCCGATGCGTGGTTTCTGAAAGGTCGCCTGAATGAGCGTCGCACATGTCCTGAGGCTGATCGGTGTCGGCTGCGCCGTGATCCTGGTTGCGGGATGTGCGGCACAGGATCTGGATGAACCGCCTGTCGATCTGGGCCCCTTCCGGCTGGGCCTGAACATTGTCGTGACCGAGAACATGCAGAAAGTCCCGATCTCGCGCGAGGCGACGGCGGAAGAATGGGAAACCGGCCTGAAGAAGGCGGTCGCGAACCGGTTCGGACCCGCCCGCTATGACGGCGACCGGTTTTACAACATCGGCATCAATATCGACGGCTATGCGCTGGCCCCGCCGGGCATTCCGGTGGTGGCTGCGCCGAAATCGGTCGTCGTGGTCAGCGCCAATATCTGGGACGATGCCAACAGCCAGAAGCTGAACAGCGAAGCCCGGCAGTTCACCGTCTTTGAAAGCCTGTCGGGTGAAAGCGTGATCGGAACCGGTCTGACCAGCACCAAGAAACAGCAGATCGAAGCCCTGTCCTACAACGTTGCCAAGGCGCTGGAAGGCTGGTTTCTGGAGAATCCGCAATGGTTCGACCCGGCCCGGGCCGTTCCCGGCGACGCCCCCGATCTGTCCACACCGCCGCCGCAGCCGCGTGTGGTGTCGGGCGCACCGGCAGGGGCGGCCCCCGTGGCAATCTCGGCCACGCCGCTGGCCCCGCCAGACCCGGGGGTGCCTGTCCTGCGGCCCAGGCCGCGCCCGCCCGGACTTGTGCCGGCCAATGAGTGAACCGCGCGCAGGTGCTTGATTTCCCCGTTGCCAATCGATAAGTGCGCCCCTGCCCCGCAGGGTGCAGCCACGCGCACCGTCAGGACCCGAAATTCAGGAGGCCATAATGGCAAAGGCAAAGTTTGAACGGAACAAACCGCATGTGAACATCGGCACGATCGGCCATGTTGACCACGGCAAGACCACGCTGACGGCGGCGATCACCAAGTATTTCGGCGAATTCAAGCCCTATGACCAGATCGATGGCGCGCCGGAAGAGCGGGCGCGGGGGATCACGATTTCGACCGCGCATGTGGAATATGAATCCGCCGCCCGCCACTATGCCCATGTCGATTGTCCCGGCCATGCCGATTATGTGAAGAACATGATCACCGGTGCGGCGCAGATGGATGGCGCGATC
>JADCEN010000016.1 GCA_020250175.1 Rhodobacter sp. | reverse complement strand
TCCGCGTAACCGCGATCCCTGCCATGGCAACCTCCCTATGCTGAGGTTCCAGTGAGTCAGACTTCAAGAGCTAAGGAAATCCAATAACACAAACGCGCCAGGGCCACCGGCATACGAGTCAGGCGAGGGGGCCGTTGGTATTACTGCCAGAAAACCGGTCTTCTCATGGAATGCCCGTGCCGGAAGGTTCTTTTGAAAGGTCCAGAGTTGCAGGCAGGTCCGGGCTGTCTTTGCCACTTCAAGAAGTGCGCGCCCCATGCCCTGACGCTGACTTTCAGGCAAGACATACAAGTGATCAATCCATTCCCAGGCAAAGGCAATGAAGCCGATCATCTCGTCGTTAAACGCCCCCCACACCTCGCACCTTGACCAGACATTGTCCCGGAAGAATGCGCGATCTTCTTCCGGCGTATGGATGTCCGCCAGCCATGGAAGCCGATCGTTGGATGCTGTGCGCATGACAACTGCGGCACGATCCATTTCGTTCCGGGACAAGCGCTTGATGGCATCAGGCATCTTTGTTCTTTCTTGCAGCGTGAAGAGGCTGCCGACCGGTTTAACTGCGCCCTGCCTGTCTCGCGGCAGTGCGGGCCCGGAAATCCTGCTCCAAAATAGCCATGATCCAGTCATCATGCCAGTCACCGCCAACCAGCGCAGACTCCCGTTCGATCCCTTCAAGCCTGAAGCCGCAGGCTTCATAGCACCGGATTGCACGGATGTTGAAGGACAGGACCCGCAGATCGACCCGATGCAGGCCCAAGGGACCAAAAGCCTGCTGCAACACCAGGTCTATCGCTTGGCGTCCTATCCCCCTGCCAAGATGGCGTTCGTTGAACAGCCCGATGGCCAGTCTTGCGCGGCGGTCGACCTTGTCAAGGTTGTTTAACCCGACTCCCCCAACCAGCTTGCCGTCTTCTTCGATGACCCAGGCGTTCGGGTGGTTCACAGTCTTTTCAAACCAGCGTTCCGCGTGGTCGCCGGTCATGATATCCGGGATTTCAGAAACAAACCCGTACATGCGATTGATCGCGGCGGAAATGCCAAGTGCCGCACGCGCCTCTGCATCAGCGGGAACAGGGGCTCTGAGGGAAACCTGGCCTGTTTTGGGACTCATTCGGGACTCCCCTTCGGACTCAAATGCTCTGTCGGTCAGCATGACGTCCCGTTTCAGTTTCCGGCCAGGCCATTTCGCCCCGCCTCTGCCCGCAGTAACGCCATCAACTCGGTCAGCGCCCTGACATACCGCTCATCCTTCAGCCTGCCATCCGGGCCGAAGGCGTTCGATGCCTCTGCCACCATCACTTCCGGTCCCGGCAGCACGCGGGCGCGGAACGGCACCAGTGCCAGCCGCAGCGCGAACTGAGACCGGTCGCCGCCGCCGCGCCCGTCGGCGGCGGACATGATCGCCACGGGTTTATCCCGCCACGGACCGCCCTTGGTGCGGCTGACCCAGTCCAAGGCGTTCTTCAGCACGCCGGGCAGGGATTTGTTGTATTCCGGCGTTGCAATCACAATCGCGTCCGCTGCCCGGATCTGGTCGGCCAGCAGCTGCACCTCTGGCGGTATGCCTTGCGCCTCTTCAAGGTCGCCGTCGTACAGCGGCAGGCGCAGGCTGGCTTCGGTCATCAACGCCGGGCCAAAGCTGCGCCGCGCCTCGGCCAGAAGCAGGCGGTTGGTGGATGCGGCCCGCAGGGCACCCGGTATTCCAAGCAGGGTAAGGTCGGTCATCAGGGGCTTTCATGCATGTCGGGTGGAACCTGTCGCGCTACGCCGGGGGGGGCAGGCCCGCGTCATATCTGCGCCAGCCCATCGCACAGAACCACCCAGGGCAGGCGTTCTGCGCCGTGGTCATGGGCGGTGGGACGATAGCGGGCGGGATCGTCCAGCGTGGCGGCGTAGAAATGCATCTCGGCGGGTGCTGCTGCGCTGCGATAGGCCATCTGGGTGCCGCAGGTGCCGCAAAAGCGCCGCTCGACCCCGGGCGAAGACCGGAACAGCGCCGGTTCCTCTGCCGTCCAGTGCCACGCCCCATCCGCAATCGCAAAGAACGAGGTGAAACCGGACGCCGTGGCGCGCCGGCAGCTTTCGCAATGGCAATGCATCTGCCACAGGGGGGCGGCGATGGCGCGATAGGCGATGCGACCGCACAGACAGCGCCCGTCGATAGGGGGTGTCATCCTGATCCTTTCCTTTGCCGTTATCTGGGCCGGCCGGGGCACTGCGGTCAAGGTCATCAGGTCAGTTCGACATCACAAAGGCCCCGCGCGCGGGGCAGGGACCGCGCCCGGCGCAGGCGGGACCTGTCCCAAAGGTGTGACAGAAAGCCTGGCAGGCCCGCGCAATGCCAGCCGGCCGCCCGGGTTGCCTGCGGATTTGGCATGGGAGGGCAGAGAAAGCCGTGACATCTGCCAAACGGTCAGGCGAGGTTACCGGCGGCGGGAAGGGTTGCGCTGCAAGGTCGGACAATTTGGCACCGGGGCCGGTTTGCGGGGCGGGAAGCGGACCAGCGCCATCCCTGGCGTCGGCACCGATCCGCAGGCGCGGCTCTGCAGGACATTCCGGGGCGGCGGCCTGGCTGCGGGCCGGGCCGCGTGGCGCAGGGGGCCGTCAAGGCCGCACGCCCCCGGTTGCCTGCGTCACCTGATCTGCGGCGCGGCAGACCAGCGCGCCGATGCGGTCTGTTGCCGACAGGGGCAAGCGAAAGGCCGGGCCAGAGACGGACAGGCCCGCCACCGGTTCGGCAAAGGCGTTGAAGATGGGGGCGGCGACGCAGCGCATGCCTTCGGCACGTTCCTGATCGTCGATGGCAAAGCCCCGGTCGCGGGTCCGGGCCAGGTCCCGCTCCAGGCCGACCTCCGAGGTGATCGAGAATGTGGTGAAACCGGGCAAGCCCCGGCGCTGCACGATCTGCCGCACCCGGTCCGCCGGATACCAGGCCAGCAGCGCCTTGCCGATGCCAGAGACATGCATGGGCGATTTCGTGCCCGGCGCAAAGAAGGCGCGGATCGCCTCATGCGTTTCAACCTGGGCCAGGAACATCACCTCGTCGCGGTTCTCGATCCCAAGGTTGGCGGTTTCGCCGGTGTCGCGCATCAGCCGGTCCATCGGCTGACGAGCGCGCTCGACAACCTTGGTGCGCCGCAGAAAGGCCGAACCGATGCGGAACGCCCCGCCGCCCACATGCCACAGCTGCCCCGGGTCTTCGGTTTCCACGATGTCATGTTCCTGCAGCGTGACCAGCACCCGATAGACGGTGGCCGCCGATTCGCCGGTGGCCGCCACCAGTTCGGACAGGGTCATCCCGGGGCTGTCGGAAAGACGCCGCAGCAGCGCCATGGCCCGGCCCACCGACTGGACGCGGTTCTGGTCGCTTCGGTCAGTGAAGGATTTCGGTCGTCCTCGGGGGCGGGGGTCAGCCATCTTAGGTCCTTTTCTGTCCGGCCCAGGGCTATCGCATTTGGATTTCTGTTCGGTGGTCACAGGACCATCTTCTAAACAGAAGACAGGCTCGGGGCGACATCGTCACCAGAATTTCCTTCGAAAGAAGCCGGGGGCGGCCTGACACATTCAAATGCTGCTCCCCTGTTCCGCCCCCTCTGCGGGCGGGAACAGGAAACGCTCCGCGTTTCCCCCGCCACTGCGGGACGGTGCAGCAAAGTCCATCCCGCCCTGCGCACCGAAGGCCAGCGCCCGACCCGGCGGGTGCAAAGCGCCCGCCGGGGGCTGTGGCCCCCGGCTGGAGGGGTGTCACCGTAGCGCTGTGGCAAGGGCGATGGCCCTTGCCATAGGGGCGGGGGACAGGCTCGGCGCACGGCCGTCGCCCTGGCTCCGGGCGGGAAGAGGAAACGCACTGCGTTTCCCCCGCCTGTGCGGGACGGTGCCCCGCAGATCGGCAGGTCCGGGAACAACGCTGGCCAGCGCCCGGCCAGGCGGGCGAGAAGCGCCCGCCGTGGGCGGGTCGGGCGCTGGCCGGGGGCTTTGGCCCCCGGCTGGCAAAGGGCAGCGTGGCGCTGTGGCAGGGGCGATGGCCCCTGCCATTGAAGCGGTGAAACTGCTTTCGTCAGTGCGGGCGGGAACAGGAAACGCACCTCGTTTCCCCGCCCGCGCGGGATGGTCCCCCGCAGACCGGCAGGTCCGGGAACAACGCAGGCCAGCGCCTGGCCCGGCGGGCGAGAAGCGCCCGGCCCGTGGGCGGGTCGGGCGCTGGCCGGGGGCTTTGGCCCCCGCTGCACGGGGTGGCAGCGTGGCGGCGTGGCAAAGGCGATGGCCTTTGCCATGGGGGCGGTGGGTAAGGGCAACGCAAGGCACCACCTTCCGCCGCGCAGGGCTGTCGCATCTGGATTTCTTTCCGGCGGTCACAGGACCATCTTGGGAACAGAACACAGGCTCCGGGCGATATCGTCACCAGAATTTCCTTCGAAAGAATCCGGGGGCGGCCTGACACATTCAAAGGCGAGTCCCCTGCTGTCCGGCCTCGCGGCCCTTGTGGGGGTGAAAAATTGTCCCCCCTTGATTCCACGAGCTTATCAGGAATAATCTCGAAATGAAAAAATCGTTCGAAAAAATTGCGCCACCCGGAGCGCAGCTTTAGGATTGCGCTGTCCAAGAAAGGCACAGTCCAATGTCGCTGCAGAACCCGGTCTTCATTCCCGGCCCGACCAATATTCCCGATGCAATCCGCAAGGCTTGCGACATGCCGACGCTGGACCATCGCTCGCCGGCCTTTGCCCGTCTGTTCCGCCCCGCCGTGGACGGGGTGCGGCGGGTTCTGAAGATGGAGGACGGCGAGGTCATCATCCTGCCCTCGACCGGCACCGGCGGCTGGGAAGCGGCGGTCAGCAACACCCTGTCGCCGGGCGATACGGTTCTTGCCGCGCGCTTTGGCATGTTCAGCCAGCGCTGGATCGAGCTGTGTCAGCGCCACGGTTTGACCGTTCAGGTGATTGAAACCCCCTGGGGCGAAGGCGCGCCCCTGGCTGTGATTGAGGCGGCACTGCGGGCCGACACCGGTCGCAGGATACGTGCCGTTCTGGCCACCCACAACGAAACCGCCACCGGGGTGAAATCCGACATTGCCGGTCTGCGCCGCGCGCTGGATGCCGCAGACCACCCGGCGCTTCTTTTCGTGGACGGGGTCTCTTCCATTGCCTCAATGCCCTTCGAGATGTCGGGCTGGGGCGTCGATATCGCCATTGCGGGCAGTCAGAAGGGGTTCATGCTGCCCGCCGGTCTGGCAATTCTGGGGGTTTCGCCCAAGGCACTGGCGGCGATGGACAGGGCTACCCTGCCGCGCGCCTTCTTCGACTTCCGCGACATGCTGCGCAGCACGGTCGCGGGGGGCTATCCCTATACCCCGGCGGTGGGGCTGATTGCCGGTCTGGCGCGGTCGGTCGAGCTGCTGGAGGATGAGGGTCTGGCCCAGGTCTATGCCCGCCATGCCCGTATTGCCGAGGGCGTGCGCCGGGCGGTTGCGGCCTGGGGCATGCGCCCCTGTGCCGTGACACCGGACCTCTGTTCAGACACAGTCACTGCCGTGGTCCTGCCCGAGGGCTGCAACGGCACGGATCTGGTGAAGCATGCGGCCGACGCCTATGGCATGGCCTTTGGCGTGGGTCTGGGACAGGTGGCGGGCAAGGTGTTCCGCATCGGTCATCTGGGCCTGCTGACCGAACCGATGATGCTGTCGGGCCTTGCCACGGCAGAAATGTGCATGGCCGATCTGGGCTGGCCGGTGCAACTGGGGTCGGGTGTTGCCGCAGCGCAGGCGTTCTACCGCAAGGGGCCAGAGGCGGCGAAGGCCGCCGCGTGAAGGGACCATCATGCTGATCCCCACCTATGATGACGTCCTTGCGGCCCATGCCCGGATCGCGCCCCACATCCACCGCACCCCGGTCCTGACCTCCGGCTTTCTGGACCGGCTGACAGGCGCAACGCTGTTCTTCAAATGCGAGAATTTCCAGAAGGCGGGCGCGTTCAAGGTGCGGGGCGCGTCGAATGCGGTCTTCGGCCTGCCGGATGCCGCTGCGGCGCGCGGCGTGGCCACCCATTCCAGCGGCAACCACGCGCTGTCGCTGTCCTATGCTGCCGGACGCCGGGGCATCCCTTGCGCCGTCGTGATGCCGCGCACCGCGCCGCAGGCCAAGAAGGATGCGGTGCGCGGCTATGGCGGCACGATCACGGAATGCGAGCCGTCCACCTCGTCGCGCGAACAGGTCTTTGCCCGGGTGCAGGCGCAGACCGGTGCCGATTTTGTCCATCCCTACAACGATCCGCGTGTGATTGCCGGGCAGGCGACCTGTGCGCGCGAACTGATGGAGCAGGTGGAGGGGCTGGATCAGGTCATCGCCCCGATCGGCGGCGGCGGGATGATTTCCGGCACCTGCCTGACGCTGTCGGCCATCGCGCCCCAGGTGCAGATCTTTGCGGCGGAACCCGAACAGGCGGACGACGCCCTGCGCAGCCTGCGCGCCGGGCATATCATTGCCGACGATGCACCTGATACAGTGGCGGACGGGCTGAAGGTGCCGCTGAAAGACCTGACCTGGCATTTCGTGAAGTCCCGCGTCACCGACATCCTTACGGCCACCGAACAGGAGATCATCGATGCGATGCGCCTGACCTGGGCGCGGATGAAGATCGTGATCGAACCGAGCTGTGCCGTGCCGCTGGCCACCATCCTGAAGAACCCCGAGGTGTTCCGGGGCCGGCGCGTGGGCGTCATCATCACCGGCGGCAACGTCGATCTGGACAGACTGCCCTGGATGCAGGGCTGAGGGAGGCATGGATGAACAAACCCGCCATATTCGAAGGTCTTGAGGTTGGCTATGATATTCCCGCCCTGCCCGGCATGGACGAGGCCGAAATCCAGACCCCCTGCCTTCTTCTGGACCTTGACGCGCTGGAGCGGAACATCCGCAAGATGGGGGATGCAGCCAGGGCCATGGGGATGCGCCACCGGGTGCATGGCAAGATGCACAAGTCGGTGGACGTGGCCCTGCTGCAGGAACGGCTGGGCGGCTCGGTCGGGGTGTGCTGCCAGAAGGTCAGCGAGGCCGAGGTTTTTGCCCGCGGCGGCATCCGCGACGTGCTGGTCAGCAATCAGGTGCGTGACCCGGCCAAGATCGACCGGCTGGCGCGCCTGCCCAGGCTGGGCGCGCGGACAATCTGCTGCGTCGATGACATTGCCAATGTCGCCGACCTGTCGGCGGCGGCCCTGCGGCATGGCACCACCATCGAGTGTCTGGTCGAAATTGACTGCGGCGCGGGGCGCTGCGGTGTGAAGACCACGCCAGAGGTCATTGCCATTGCAAGGGCGATCGATGCCGCGCCGGGGCTGAGGTTCAGCGGCCTTCAGGCCTATCAGGGGGCCATGCAGCACCTGGACCGCTACGAGGACCGCAAGGCCAAGATCGACCTTGCCGTGGCCCAGGTGAAGGACGCCGTGGACGGGCTGCAGGCGGCAGGGCTGTCCTGCGACATCGTGGGCGGCGGCGGCACGGGCAGCTATTATTTCGAGGGCGCATCAGGCGTCTACAACGAGCTTCAGTGCGGGTCCTATGCCTTCATGGACGCCGATTATGGCCGCATCCTGGATAAGGACGGACACCGTATTGATCAGGGCGAATGGGAAAACGCCCTGTTCTTGCTGACTTCGGTGATGAGCCATGCCAAGCCCGACAAGGCGATCTGCGATGCGGGACTGAAGGTGCAATCGGTGGACAGCGGCCTGCCGGTGATCTTCGGGCGGACAGATGTGAAATATGTGAAATGCTCGGACGAACATGGCGTGATCGAAGACCCGGATGGGGTGCTGAAGGTCAATGACAGGCTGCGGCTTGTGCCGGGCCACTGCGACCCGACCTGCAACGTGCACGACTGGTATGTGGGCGTGCGGGGCGGCAAGGTCGAGGTGGTCTGGCCGGTGTCGGCGCGCGGCAAGGCCTATTGAGGCAGGGGGGCGCTGCCCCCCTCGCCCCTGCGTAGGGAAATCGCGTTTGAAACTGTCAGGCCGTGTTCGTGAAGAAATCTGGTGAAATTCGATGTACAATACCACCAGAATCGCCCCATCGTTCCATGTATGTTCACGTTTGGGAGGACCGAAATCCCAAACGCGATGGCCCTGACGAGCACGACGAGAACAACGAGAACAACGAAGGTGATGAAAGTGATGAGCAGGATGAAAACGACGAGAATGACGAGGGTAACGAGACCACCAATCCCACTGATGGGGATGAAGGCGATGAAGGTGTCTATATCTAGTTAGTGTAGTTAGTACTGGCCTTTTTTTGGGCCAGTGCTTCAAAGAATATCCCCCATGTTAAGGTTACTCGCCACTTGCTTCATACTACTGCTCGGTCTCCCGAGCATCGGTCAAGCTGATTCCTTGTTTGCCAGTTCAAGAATTGAAGACCGCGCCGGTGTTCTTTCTGAAGATGAGGTAGATCAGTTGGTAGATCATCTAGATGCCATTCGCGACGAAACCGGCTTCGTTATCCTGTTTCTGATCGAGAAAGATTTTAGGAATGACCCAGCAAATAAGGAATTAGGATTTTTCGACTATGGTGACAGAATCTATCAGTCCTGGCGGCAGGAAAATCCAGATCAGGAAAAGGCGATCATATTTGTCCTTGATTTGAAAGAGCGCATGTTGAGTTATGAGGTAAGCCCGCAAATCAAGGAGCAATGGGGTGACGAAATAAAGAACGCGATGTCGGACTCTTTTGTAGCGCCAATTAAGCGTGGAGACTATGCTCAGGCTCTCATGGATGGTTCTTCAATGATCAGAACCAGAGTTCTTGACCCATACAATGGCTCTGATCCGAAAAGTGTTTTAACGGAAGACTTAGACACTGGACTCGACGCAACTATCCCACTGTTCGCAATAAATGTTGTTGCTCATGTGTTGTACCATGAGGCTGGGCATGCGCTCATCAGGGAGTTTGACCTTCCGGTTCTTGCCAACGAAGAGGTCATGGCAGACTCATTTGCAACTGTCTGGATCACTCAGCAGCAAACCGACAGGGCTGCGCAAATCGTTAGTGATCGAGTCAGGTCATGGCTTTACGAGGACTCCGAAGTCAATCCCGCGAACTACGACTTCAAGGGAGAGCATGAACTTGACATCCGGCGCGCCTATCAGGTTGCATGCCTGTTTTATGGCGCAGACCCGGCAAAGTGGACGCTAGATATCGCTTGGTTGGGCTTTTCGGAGAGTGATCTTTCTGACTGCTCCGACACTGCACCCGACCAAATCGAAGGGTGGTCTGCTGTTCTTGCCTCCCACATGCGCCCTGACGGCGATCCTTCGGAGAAGGTCGAAGTGATTTATGGTGAGGGTCCCCTTGCAGAGGCCATGCAAGCCACTGGCATCCTAGAGATTGTCGCCACTGACCTTCGGCGCTTTGATTGGCCCGAACCGATTACACTGCACTTCGACCACTGCGATCGAGGAGCTTCCTGGAGCCGGTCTGAACGCCGCATTCTGTTGTGTGACGACTATGTATCGCGATTCATCAAGCAGGCTGAAACCCTTTCCGCCCTTCCACCCAAGTAAGAGGAACGTAAGCATGAACGAGACAACCCCTGTAGATGGCGACGGGGTCGCTGTTGCACCCCAAGTGGATTTGACCGAGAACCATTACTTTCCTACACAGATTTTTTCTCTGCAGCTCCCCGAAACGAACACTGAGGTCTTCCACTCAGGGTTGATATCGGCGATTTATTCCGAACGCGACAGAAACGCAAAAGGCATCCAGCGATCAAACTTCCGCGCTCTTGGCGGATGGCACAGCCACAATGACCTTCACAAGGAAGAGCCCTACCGCCCGCTGCAGGGGAATTGCGTTTGAAACTGTCAGGCCGTGTTCGCGAAGAAATCTGGTGAAATTCGATGTACAACGCGACCAGAATCGCCCCATCGTTCCATGTATGTTCACGTTTGGGAGGACCGAAATCCCAAACGCGATGGCCCCCTCGCCCCTGCGGGGCTCACCCCCTGGGATATTTCTGAACAGATAATGGCAGGGCTTCGGCCCGTCTTGGGGACCTTTGCCGATGTATATCGTTCCAGAAGTGCTGATTGCCGGGCTGGTTTCGCCAGCCGATGCCTTCGCTGCCATGGAAGCCTGCTTTGCCGCGATGGCGCGGGGCGAGGCGCGCAATTTTCCCGTGGTGCGCGAGGCGCTGGGCGGGGGGCGGCAGTACGGCTTCAAATCCGGGCTGGATGCAGCGGGCGGGCAGTTGGGGGTGAAGGCGGGCGGGTATTTTCCGGGCAATGCGGCGCGCGGGATCACCAACCACCAATCCACCGTCTATCTCTTTGATCCCGAAACGGGGCGTCCCATCGCGATGGTCGGGGGCAACCTGCTGACGGCGCTGCGCACGGCAGCGGCTTCGGCCCTGTCCATTGATCGGCTCGCGCGGCAGGAGGCGCGGGTGCTGGGCATCCTTGGCGCGGGCCATCAGGCGCAGTTCCAGCTGCGGGCGGCGGCGCGGGTGCGGGCGTTTGGGCGGGTGGTTGCCTGGAACCGGTCGCCGGAAAAACTGGCCCGGCTGGGGGCAGTGGCCGCAGAGCTGGGCCTGGCATTTGAGGCGGTCAGCCTGGACCGGCTGGGGGCCGAGGCCGATGTGATCATAACCATCACCTCTTCTGACCGCT
This sequence comes from Rhodobacter sp., assembly GCA_020250175.1. GTDB lineage: Bacteria > Pseudomonadota > Alphaproteobacteria > Rhodobacterales > Rhodobacteraceae > Aliitabrizicola. The sequence goes on along the minus strand of JADCEN010000016.1, from coordinate 110,814 downwards.
TCAGCCTGCGGGATGCACAGGTGCGGCCGGGCACGCATCTGTCCTGCATGGGCACCGACACCATCGGCAAGCAAGAGGTGGAGCCGACCCTGCTGGCGCGGGCGGCGCTGTTCACGGATGAGCCTGCGCAATCGGTCAGCATTGGCGAAGCGCAGCATGCGGTGGCGGCGGGTCTTGTCGCGGCGTCGTCCATTGTGCCGCTGGGCGATGTGCTGACCGGCAGGCATCCGGGCCGCAGGTCGGACAGCGAGATCACCCTGTATGACGGCACCGGAATGGGTCTGCAGGACCTTGCGGTGGCCGCCGTTGCACTGCGGCGGGCGCAGGAGGTGGGAACGGCGCTTTCGGTCGCGCTGTAGCTGTCGGCCGCAGGCGGTTCCGGCTTGCCTCTGGCGGCAGATCGCGCGACCCTTGCCGTGCAGCACCCCGGAGGAACCCCGCATGACCCATCCCGTCCTTTGTCCCGGAAACGTGGCCGTGATCACGGGCGGTGCCTCGGGCATCGGGCGGGCGGCGGCGCTGCATTGTGCGGGGCTGGGCATGCGGGTTGCCCTTGCCGACCTTGGTGCAGACCGTCTGGCCGCGGCAGCCCAGGCGATCCGGGGTGCGGGCGCGGGTGATGTACTGGCGGTAGAGGCCGATGTCGGCTGTCTTGACGACCTGAAGCGTTTGCACACGATGGTTCTGGACAGGTTCGGACAGGTCGATCTGCTGATGAACAATGCCGGCATTCAGCCCGGCAGTGACCTGTTCGGGCCGCAGGCCGCCTGGGACAGGGTGATGGCGGTCAATCTTTGGGGGGTCATCCATGGCGCGCAGGTCTTCGTGCCGGGCATGATCGATGCCGGCCGCCCCGGCCTTGTGATCAATACCGGATCGAAACAGGGCATCACCACGCCCCCCGGCGATCCGGCCTATAATGTGTCGAAAGCCGGGGTAAAGGCCTATACCGAAGCCTTGGCGCATGGGTTGCGCGGACTTGCCCCGGGGCGGATCACCGCGCATCTGCTGATCCCCGGCTTTGTCTTCACCGCGCTGACAGCGCAGGGGCGCACGGAAAGGCCCGCAGCCGCCTGGACGCCCGAGCAGACGGTCGCCTTTCTGTTCGACCGGGTCGCGGCGGGCGATTTCTATATCCTCTGTCCTGACAATGAGGTACCCCGCGCGCTGGATGAACGCCGCATCCTGTGGGCGGCGGGCGATATCGTGGAAAACCGGCCCGCCCTGTCGCGCTGGCACCCCGACTATGCCCAGGCCTTTGCAGAGTTCAGTCGCAAGACATAAGCGCCGCGCCGCAAGGTCTGGCCGCGCCCGTCCCCGTGCCGGGGCAGGCCTTTCGGGGGCCGCACACTGATCCGCTGATCGGTCCCCGGTGCCGGATGGCGGGGCCACGGCGACAGCGCTGCGCTGCACGGCCTGCGCTGGCGCAGCAGGCTGAGAGTCTTGGCTGCGCCCGCTTCCGGCTGGCCGGGCATCACAACGGGCCGGGCATCGCCCCTGCGCCGGGCCTGGACCGGTGGACGGTTCGGGCGCTGCGGCGCGGGGCAGCGGGCAGCTTTCCGCAGGATGTCAGGAAGGGGATGGGACAGTCCGGCGATGCGCGCCCGCAGGCGGGGGCGCGCGCCAGTCCCGGCATCGGCAGGCCTGCGCCGGTCCGGGTGCCGGGATTGCGTCTTTACGGCGCGCGGCAAGGGCCAGCGTCAGGCAAAGGTCGCGACCGTAATCCTGCGCAGGACGGGCATCGGGTGCATGACCGGCTTGTTCCCCGCAAGGCGCGGCTGTTGAATTCCGCGCGGGACGGGGGTGGCAAAGCTGCGCCGCCGCAGGAACAGGGGGGCAGGTCAGCCGCCCCGGACCACGGCAATCATCCGGGCCACGTTTTCCGGGTCGGCATCGGGGGTGATGCCATGCCCAAGGTTGAAGATATGCGGCCCCTTCGAAAAGGCGTGCAGGACATGGCGCACAGCCCCGTCCAGCGCCGCGCCGCCGGTGATCATATGCGCCGGATCAAGGTTGCCCTGCACGCAGCCGTCTTTCTGGACATTTGCCGCCCCCCATTCGGGGGTGACGGAATTGTCCAGCGCCACGCAATCGGCCCCTGTCGCCTTTGCAAAGCCGATATAGCCCGCCCCGGCTTCGCGCGGAAAGGCGATCACCGGCAGGCCCGGGTGGCGGGCCTTCAGTGCGGCGATGATCCGGCGGGCGGGCTCGACGGCGAAATCCTGAAAATCCTGGCCCCTGAGCGATCCTGCCCAACTGTCGAACAGCTTCACCACCTCGGCCCCGGCCTGCACCTGCATCGAGAGATACTCGATGGTGCCGTCGGTGATACGGTCGATCAGCGCCTGAAACGCCGCCCTGTCCGCCGCCTTCAGCGCATGGGCCGGGGCCTGATCGGGGGTGCCGCGCCCGGCGATCATATAGGTGGCCACCGTCCAGGGCGCACCTGCAAAGCCGATCAGCGTTGTTTCCGCCGGCAGTTCGCGCGCCAGAATGCGCACCGTTTCATAGACGGGTGCCAGTGTTTCGTGGATGGCATCGACCGGTTTCAGCCCGTCCACATCCTGCGTGGTGGCGATTGTCGAAAGACGCGGCCCTTCGCCGGTTGTGAACCAAAGGTCCGCCCCCAGCGCCTGCGGCAACAGCAGGATATCGGCAAAGAGGATGGCCGCGTCAAAGCCAAAGCGGCGGATCGGCTGCAACGTGACTTCCGCCGCCAGATCGGGCGTGTAGCACAAGGTCAGAAAATCGCCCGCCTGCGCGCGGGTGGCCCGGTATTCGGGCAGGTAGCGGCCCGCCTGACGCATCATCCAGATCGGCGGTGTCGGAAGGATTTCGCCCTTAAGCGCGCGCAGGATGGTCTTTTCGGTCATCTCGGTCTCCGGATTTTGGCGATGGGTCCACTGGCACCGCAGCCTTGTCAATACCGAGTTGTCAGCCCCGGTTGACATCGGTAAGCCTTGAGCCATGACACAGACCCTGCCCAGCCCTGCCCAGCCCCTGAAGATCGGAACCCGCGGCTCGCCGCTTGCCCTGTGGCAGGCGCAGGAGGTGCGGCGAAGTCTGATGGCGGCGTTTGACCTGCCGGAGGCGGCCTTTGCCATTGTCGTGATCAAGGTCACGGGGGACCAGATCCTGGACAAGGCGCTGAAAGAGATCGGTGGCAAGGGCCTGTTCACCCGCGAGATCGAAGAGGCGCTGCTGGACGGCGGCATCGACATCGCGGTGCATTCGATGAAGGACATGCCGACGGTGCAGCCCGAGGGGCTGGTGCTTGACTGCTGTCTGCCCCGTGAAGATGTGCGCGACGCCTTTGTTTCGCCGGGTGCCGCGCGGCTGGCCGACCTGCCGGCCGGGGCTGTGGTCGGCTCATCCAGCCTGCGGCGGCGGGCGCAGCTTGCGTTGCGGCGGCCCGATCTGCGCCTGGTGGAGTTCCGGGGCAATGTGCAGACACGGCTGCGCAAGCTGGAAGACGGGGTTGCTCAGGCCACGTTCCTTGCCATGGCGGGCCTGAACCGGCTGGGCATGGCGCATGTCGCGCGCGGGCCGATCGAGGTGGACGAGATGCTGCCTGCGGTGGCGCAGGGCACCATCGGGGTGGAGCGGCGGATGTCGGACAGCCGGGTGGCGGGGTTGCTGGCGGCGATCCATCATGGCCCGACCGGCATCAGGCTGGCGGCGGAGCGCGCCTTTCTGCGCCGCCTGGACGGGTCCTGCGAAACGCCGATTGCCGGGCTGGCGGTTCTGGAGGGCGGCGTGGTGCATCTGCGCGGCGAAATCCTGCGCCCCGATGGCAGCGAGGCTATCTCGGGCGAGCTGCGTGGCGCGGCCACGGATGCGGCTGATCTGGGGCAGACCCTGGCGCAGCAGTTGCTGGACCGCGCGCCAAAGCGCTTTTTCAGCCATGTCGGGTAGGCCGAAGGGCCGTTGACCGCATACAAGGCTGTGATGCTGCCGCTGCATTTCCGCCGCGCGCAAAGACATGTGCCAAGCCAAGAGCGATCGCCCCGATTGCCCGTCACCCTGGTCTGGGGCGCTCCTGCGCCTTGCGGCTTCGGGGCGCGGGTTTTCTTGCGCGGCGTGCGGTGCGGCTGAAACAACACCGCGTGAAAGGCACCGCACAGGGCCGGTTTGCCGTTTGCGTTCAGGGCGCAACACCTCTGTTCGGGGGCCGATCCCCGTTCGCCGCCCGACAGTTCCGGAACGTCGGGGCCCCGTCCGGTCCGGCAGGCTGTGGCAGTCTGCCAATGCTATCGGCGGATTGGCCGGTATCGACGGGACCAGGCCTCACGCCAGCGTCCCGCCCGCCCCCAATGCCTGAAAAGGGGTATCAGCCGGTTTCAGAAAGCTGCACCGGATTGCCCGGAGGGCAGAACGCCTGTTGCAGCGCGCGGATCACGATCACCGTTTCCGGTCGGCCCAGAACATAGCGGATGCTTCTGCCTTCCCGGTTCGCCACCACAAGGCCCTCGGCCCGGAGACGCATCAGCTGCTGCGAGACAGCCGACTGTGCCAGGCCAAGGCTGGTTCCGATCTGGCCCACGGTACGTCCGCCGTCCACAAGCAGGCACAGGATCTCAAGCCGCCCCTCGTGCGCCAGCAGCTTGAGAAATGAGGTGGCCTTGCCGACCGCCAGATGCGCCGAAGCGCCTTCGGATGCGTCAGATGCCGGTCTGTCCATCATGCGGCGGCCCCCTTGCCTGCAGGATCCCTGTGTCCCCGGAATGTGATGTAGATCGCCGGAATGACAAGGACCGTCAGGATGGTTGACGAAAACAGCCCGAACAGCAGCGATATGGCAAGCCCCTGGAAGATCGGGTCGGTCAGGATGGTGACAGCCCCGATCATGGCGGCAAGGGCCGTCAGAAGGATCGGTTTGAACCGGATCGAGCCCGCCTCGAGCAGCACGTCCAGCAGCGGACGGCCCGCGCCCTGCGCGTGGCGGATGAAATCCACAAGCAGGATGGAATTGCGCACGATGATGCCCGCAAGCGCGATGAACCCGATCATCGAGGTTGCCGAAAACGGCGCGCCGAACAGCCAGTGGCCGAACAGAATGCCGATCAGCGTCAATGGCACCGGGGTCAGCACCACCAATGGCAGCCTGAAAGACCCGAACTGCATCACCACAAGGATATAGATGCCCACCAGGGCCACGCCGAACGCGGCCCCCATGTCGCGGAAGGTAATCCAGGTCACGTCCCACTCGCCATCCCACAGCAGCACCGGCGCACGGGTGTCTTCAGGCTGGCCGTGCTGGACGATCACCGGCTTGGGCAGATCGCCCCAGTCTGCGGCGGCAATGGCGCGGCCAACCGCGATCTGGCCGTAAAGCGGCGCCTCGAAATCACCGGCAAGTTCTGCCGTCACCATCTCGGCGGGTTTGCCGTTGCGGCGGAAGATCGGGAAAGAGGCTGTTTCGGCGGCAATCTTCACGACATCGCCAAGTTCCACCACCGACCTGTCCCCCGGCAGAAGGTTCGCCGGAACCGGAGTGGCCAGCGTGCGTTCGTTCACCACGCGGTCTGCCCTGGAGGGGGCCAGCCGGATCGCGATGGGGTCACGTCCGCCGGAGCGGTGGGAATACCCCACCGTTTTTCCGCCATAAAGCAGGGCGACCGTATCGAACACATCGGCAGGTTCGATCCTGTGATCATCAAGGTTGGCGTCGTCCAGCGTCAGGCGCAGCCGTTCGGCAGGGATGCCGAAGCTGTCATCGGTATCGACGATATAGGGCACCGTTCCGAAGGCGTCGCGGACCTTGCGCGCCACGGCACGGCGGGTTTCGGCATCGGGGCCGTAGATTTCGGCCAGAAGCGTTGACATCACCGGCGGGCCGGGGGGCGGTTCCACGACCTTGACGACACCGCCTTCGGGAAGCGGCAGGGCCGCAATCCGGCCGCGCATTTCAAGGGCGATGGCGTGGCTTTCGCGCGCCCTTTCGCCCTTGGGGGAAAGATTGACCTGCAGGTCGCCCATCTGCGGTTCGGCCCGCAGATAGGTGTGGCGCACAAGGCCGTTGAATTTGAACGGTGCCGCCGTGCCGGCATGGGACTGGATTGACGTGATTTCGGGGATATCCGCCAGGATCGCCGCAAGATCGGCAAGGGTGCGGTCCGTCTCCTCGACGGATGTGCCCCGCGGCAGGTCAAGCAGAACCGCCAGTTCCGACTTGTTGTCGAAGGGCAGAAGCTTCACCGTGACGGCGGTTGTGTAGAAAAACCCCATCGATGCCACGGTCATCGCCAGCACCGCCAGAAGGAAGGCCCAGGACCGCGCGCGCGAGACCAGAATCGGGCGGGCCACGGCGCGGTAGAGCCGGCCCAGACCGCCGCCATCCCCCGCTTCGGCCGCCTGCCCGTGACCGGCATGGGCCTTGCCCAGCTTCAGCATCAGCCAGGGCGTGATGATCACGGCCACGAAGAACGAGAACACCATCGCCGCCGAGGCATTGGCGGGAATTGGACTCATGTAGGGGCCCATCATGCCCGAGACAAAGAGCATGGGCAGCAGGGCGGCGACCACGGTGAGGGTGGCAACGATGGTCGGGTTGCCGACCTCGCTCACGGCATCTACCGCAGCACTGCGGCGGGGGCGGCCGTCCTTCATGCCCCAGTGGCGGGCGATGTTCTCGATCACGACGATGGCGTCATCAACAAGGATGCCGATGGAAAAGATCAGCGCGAACAGACTGACGCGGTTCAGCGTGTAGCCCATCACGCGGGCGGCAAACAGCGTCAGCAGGATCGTGACCGGGATCACGATCAGCACCACAACCGCCTCGCGCCAGCCGATGGCGACCCAGACAAGCGCAACGATGGACAGTGTCGCCAGACCAAGATGGAACAGCAGCTCGTTCGCCTTCTCGTTGGCGGTCTCGCCATAGTCACGGGTGACGTGGACGACCAGATCCTTGGGGATCACGCTGCCTTCCAGACGTTCGACGGCATGACGGATCTCTTCGCCAATGGCCACGGCATTGGCACCGGGACGCTTTGCAATAGCCAGGGACACGGCAGGCACGCGGGAAAAGCCCGCCCCGGCGCGGTCAAGCTGGAACACACGCGCCTCTGCGGTATCGGTGACAAGCGCAACATCGGCCACGTCGCGGACATAAACAGGGCGCCCGTCGCGCGTCGTCACCAGAAGGTTTTCAATTTCGCTCAGGTCGGTCAGTGTCCGGCCTGCGGTCAGGCCGATCTGACGGCCATCTTCCCGAACGGTCCCCACCGGGAAACTGCGGTTTGCCCCCTCGACCTTGGCCGCCAGCGCCTGCAACGTCAGGCCCGCCTGTGCCAGCCGCTCGGGGTCCGGGCGGATCTGGATATCTTCGGCGGTTTCCCCCACGATATAGGTCAGGCCGATTTCGGGAAGGGCCGCAATCGCCACCTGCACCTCGGACGCAACGCGGGTCAGGTCGGCGGGCGTCCAGCGGTCGGCGGCCCCGGGGCGCGGGGCAAGCGTCAGCACCTTGATCGCAACATCGTCAATGCCGCGACCGACGATCAGCGGCTCTGGAACGCCTTTTGGAATGCGGTCCAGATTGGCGCGCACCTTTTCATGGACACGGACGATGGCCGCGTCGGAGTCCGTTCCGACTGCAAAGCGGGCCGTCACCAGCACGCCGTCATCCTGCGTCCGGGAATAGACATGTTCGACCCCGGGGATCGACTTTACGATGGTTTCCAGGGGTTCGGTCACAAGCTTGACCGCGTCTTCGGCCCGCAGGCCATCGGCGCGGACATGGATATCGACCATGGGAACGGAAATCTGCGGCTCTTCCTCGCGCGGGAGCGTGACCAGCGCGACGATGCCCAGAAGGATGGCCGCGACCAGGGCAAGCGGGGTCAGCGGCGAGGTGATGAAGGCATCGGTCAGCGCACCGGCAATGCCGCGCCTGGGCGACGCGATCATGGCAGGATCACCGTGTCGCCGGCGCGCAGACCGGACAGGATTTCAACCATCGGACCGTCAGGCGTGGCCACGACCGGGCCGGGCACAACCGTAACCGTCCGGGCCACCCCGCCGGTGCTGATCACGACCAGGTCCAGACCGGCGCTGCGCCGGATCGCGGCCTGTGGCACGGCAAGGGCCTGCCGTGTGCCGACCGGAACCTGAACCAGAACGCGCTGGCCGATGAATGCGCCCGACAGGCCGTCAACGGCCACATCGACCGTCACGCGCCCATTTTCGATCAGGGGATAGACCTTTTCGATGCGGCCCCCGCGCAGTTCGGCCCCGTCGCCGATCGCCACCCGGTCGCCCATCGTCAGGCCGGTGGCATGGCGTTCAGGAATTGCCAGTCGCAGGAAAACCTGGCCCGCCGCGATGGTGGCCACCGCCTCGCCGGGCAAGACCACCTCGCCCAGCCGGGTCGGGATGGACAGGACCCGACCGGCAGCCGGGGCCTTGACATCACCTTCCGCCATCTGCTGCAGGATGACCGCCTTGCCGGAGTCCAGTTCGGCCACCGCATTGCGGGCCACGGTCACGCCTGTGCGGACCCTGTCAACCGCCTGCACAGTGGTTGATCCGCGTTCCAGCAGGGATTCGCTGCGCGTCAGTTCGGTCCGGGCATTGTCCAGCTGCGAACGGGCCGCGGCAAGGCGCGCCTCGGCGGCGGCAAGCTGCAGGTCCAGCTTTTCGTCGACGATCCGCGCAATGACCTGTCCTGCGTCAACCTCATCGCCCTCGGTCACGTTCAGCGCGGTGATCGTCCCGCCGATCCGGCTGCGGGCCGGCACGACAAAGCGGCTTTCGATCTGGCCGAACAGGGCCTTTGTCTCGGCCACCTCAACGGGCTGCAGGATGATTTCACCCGCAGGGGCAAGCCCCGGCAGGGCAAGAAGGCCCAGAAGGCACAGGAAGACGCAGCGCGGCGCAACAGGCATGGGGGCACCTTTGGATCAGGCGGCAGCACCGTTCGGCAGGCCAAGCTTTCGGAAGACCGTGGCCGCCGGGCAGACTCCGGTAAACGCTGACTGAAGCAGGTTCGCACCGACAAGGGCGGTCAGCGCCAGAAACCAGGGCGAGACAATCCAGGCAAGGGCCAGCGACAGCAGGACCATGAAGCCTGCAAAGGCAGTAACGGCTTTATTGACGGTCATTGGATGTCTCCGTGTTCGCTGTGGGTTGATTTCAGCTTGTCGATGCCCAGCGCCTGCAGGGCCAGACGCTCGTAGAAGGGTTCGGATTTGCCCATGCGGATCTTGCGCAGGAAGTACTTCTCGAAGCCGATCTTGGCGTAGTGTACCCATTTGCCCTGCGACGACCAGTTGACGTTGCGCGGCGGAATCTGCGGCTGCGCCACAAAGGCCACGCCCCCGTCGCCGAAATCAGCCAGGCAGACGGCGTTCCAGGTGCCGACCTCGACCGGTTCCTGGCCCCTGAGCAGGCTGGCGATGTTCAGTGCGGTCGCCGTGACCATGCTTTCGATCATGAAGCCGGTCTTGGGCACGCCCACCGGCACCGGGGTTGGCCCCATCGGCGGAATCGCCACCCCGACGCCCACGGCAAAGACGTTGCGGAAGGCCGGATTGCGCTGATACCGGTCCACCAGGATAAAGCCGCGCGGGTTGGTCAGCCCGTCAATCCCGCGCACCGCAGGCACGCCCCGGAAGGCGGGCAGCATCATCGAGAAGGCAAAGGGCAGATCATGCAGCTTCCTGCTGCTGCCGTCGTCGTTCACCTCTTCGACATGCATGATGTCGGGGTCTACCGAAGTGATCCTGGCATTGGTGATCCACTTGATGTGATGCGCCCGCATCTGGCTTTCCAGCAGCCCCCTGGTATCCCCCACCCCGTCAAGGCCAAGGTGGCCGATGTAGGGCTCGGCGGTGACAAATGTCATCGGTACGCGGTCGCGCACCCTGGCCCGGCGCAGGGCGGTTTCAAGAATGAACAGGAATTCATAGGCCGGACCAAAGCAGCTTGCCCCCTGCACCGCCCCGATGATGACCGGGCCGGGCCGGTCGATCAGCTGCCGGACAGCCTCTTCGGCCTTCAGCGCGTGGTCGATATGGCAGACCGATGCGGTGTGCCCCTCGGGGCCCAATCCGGGAATCTCGTCAAAGGCCAGGTCCGGGCCGGTTGCGATCACAAGATAGTCGTAGGCGACATCGGTGCCATCGGTCAGTTCGATCCGGTTTTCGGCCGGGTGCACCCGTGCAGCACCCTGTGTCAGAAGGGTGATGCCGCGCCTTTCCATGACCCCGGTCAGATCGACCTCGATGTCTTCGCGCGCCCGCCACCCCACGGCGACCCAGGGGTTCGACGGAACAAAGCTGTAGCTTTTGCCTTTGGTGATTAACGTCAGCCGGTCATCTGCGACCAGTTGATCCTTCATCTCATAGGCCATGATCACGCCGCCAAGACCCGCCCCCAGGACCACGATATGTGCCATCCATGATTCTCCCGCGACGGTGACCGAGACGCGTCGACTCACTTATATCAAAATGTTTTAATTTGCAAATATAAAAATGTCTTTTCCGCAGGTGGCGGCTGACGGCCCCTGCGCGCGGCTGACCGGAAAAGACCCGTGAAGCCGTCCCCCCGGTGGACTTGCCCCGACAGGTGTCGTGCAGCTTGGCAGACGCAGGCCCGGACCCTGAGCCTGAAAGCCTTGGGGCAACCATGCGGTCTGCCGGAAATGACAGGGTCGCTGCCCGAACGGTCGCGAGCGCGGTCCTGAACAGACAATGCTTTGTTCATCTTCTGCGGTGGCTTCACGAACGCAGAGATACATGGTGACCCCGGATGGATTCGAACCATCGACCTGCCGCTTAGGAGGCGGCCGCTCTATCCCCTGAGCTACGGGGCCCCAGTGTGGCGGTGCCCGACACGGTACATGCGGGCAAATGCGCCGCCATGCAAGCTGTTCGATCATCAAGGGCGGGAAAGGGGGGAAACGTGTGCTTTGGCCCACCCCGGGGGTGATCCTTGCAGGGCCGGAGCCTGCGGCGGCAGCACGGGCGATACGATCAGGCGGCCCTGGCCCGTGCCGAAAGCTGTTGACCCCTGGTGCCGGTGATGTCGGCCACGATGATCCGGCCTTCGGGCTGGTCGCTGTCAAAGACCGCTTCCGAAAACTGCTCGGTCCGGCCCATGCGCGGGCCTTCCATCAGCACATGGTGGGTCATGCCGGACTGCTCTACCAGATGCCGTGCCAGCCGGGCATCGCCCGAGGCGCGCAGGCGCGCAGCGCGGTCGCGGATTTCGGGCCCGCGAAGTTGCGGCATGCGTGCGGCGGGGGTGCCCTTGCGCGGGCTGAACGGAAAGATGTGCAGGAAGGTCAGCCCGCAGTCATCCAGCAGCTTCAGCGAATTTTCAAACATTTGTTCGGTTTCGGTCGGAAAGCCTGCGATGATGTCTGCGCCGAAGACCATGTCGGGGCGCAAACGGCGGGCTTCGTTGCAAAAAGTGATGGCATCGTCGCGCCGATGGCGGCGCTTCATGCGTTTCAGGATCATGTCGTCGCCTGACTGCAGCGACAGATGCAGATGCGGCATCAGCCTGTGTTCGGTTGCGATGGCCTGCATCAGCGCATTGTCGGCCTCGATCGGGTCGATGGAGCTGATGCGCAGGCGCGGCAGGTCTGGCACAAGGCGCAGGATGCGCAGAACCAGGTCTCCAAGGCGCGGCTGTGCGGGCAGGTCCGCGCCCCAGCCTGTCAGGTCTACCCCGGTCAGGACGACCTCGTTAAAGCCCCGGTCCACCAGCCGCTTGATCTGGTCCACCACCACCCCGGCGGGGACTGATCGGGAATTGCCGCGGCCGAAGGGAATGATGCAGAAGGTGCAGCGGTGATCGCAGCCGTTCTGGACCTGCACATAGGCGCGGTGCCGCCCGAAGCCGTCAATCAGATGCCCGGCGGTTTCGCGCACCGACATGATGTCGTCCACCTGCACCCGAGGCGTATCGCCGATCAGGTCTGGCACCATCATTGCGGCCCAGGTCGCGGCTTGCATCTTTTCGGTGTTGCCGATGACGCGGGAAACCTCGGGCATCGCTGCGAAGGTTTCAGGTTCGGTCTGCGCGGCGCAGCCGGTGACGATCAGGGTGGCGTCCGGATGGTCGCGACGCAGGCGCCGGATTTCTTGCCGTGCCTTGCGCAGGGCTTCGGCCGTGACGGCACAGGTGTTGACGATGACGGCATTTTCCAGCCCGGCAGCGGCGACAAGTTCCTTCATCGCCTCTGTCTCATAGGCGTTCAGGCGGCAGCCAAGTGTGGCGAAGACCGGCGCGGTCATGCGCTGCGGGCCGCAAGGAAGGCCGGGGTCAGCAGCCCGTCAAAGACATGGGTGGCGGGGCCGGTCATCCAGACACCATCGTCACGCCAGTCAATCTCCAGGCTGCCGCCATCAAGGTCCAGCACAACGCGCCGCCCCGTCAGGCCGCGCCGGTGCGCCGCAACGGCGGCGGCGCAGGCCCCCGAACCGCAGGCCAGCGTGATGCCGGTGCCGCGTTCCCAGACGCGCATCCGCAGACGGTCGGGCCCGGTCAGCGTGGTGAATTCGACATTCGTGCCTTCGGGAAACAGCGGGTCACGTTCCAGCAGGGCACCCTGCCGCGCCACATCAACCGCATCGGCATCCGGCACGAACAGCACGCAATGGGGGTTGCCCATGCCGACGGCCACAGGCGCGCCGGGCAGCGGCAGATGCAATGTGTCCGTCTGCCGGGCAAGCGGCACTTCGGCCCAGTCAAGCTGTGGCTGGCCCATGTTGACGCTGACCTGTCCATCGGCGCGGCGGCGCGCCTGCAGCGTGCCCCGTGCCGTTCGGATGCTGATGCTGTCCCGCCCCGCACACCGCATCACATGATCCGCCACACAGCGGGTGGCGTTGCCGCAGGCCCCGGCACGGGTACCGTCGCTGTTCCAGAAATCCAGCGCAATATCGGCGTCATCAGCATCGCGGATTTCTGCCAGCTGATCAAATCCCACGCCGCGGTTGCGGTCGCCCAGCGCGCGCGCCAGCCCGGCCGTGGTCACCGCCCCGCGCCCGCGCGAGTCGATCACGACAAAGTCGTTGCCAAGCCCGTGCATTTTCATGAAGGGCAGACCGGATATGGCGCGGGGCGGTGTCATCGGGCGCATATACGCCCCCTTCCCGCGTTTTGCCAGCCTGACGCGGTTTCCTGCCGATTGGGTCTTGACCCTGCCGGGTGAAGTTTCTAGGAAGCGGTCCTGTCATGAGACGGAGTCTCTGGCGCGCAGCCCTTGACTTTCCGTAGCTTGCGGGCCGGGTCGCTGACTGCCGTGCCAGATCGGGTCTTGTGCGGGGAACGCCGCTGGCGATCCGGGATGGTGAGGGCGGGTAGCTCAGTTGGTTAGAGCACGTGACTTTTAATCATGGGGTCGGGGGTTCGAATCCCCCCCCGCTCACCACTACCGGACCGTCCGTCAGCGGCATGTGACCCGCGCCCGCAAGGCGCGTTCGTGGCTTTTCCCCGGTCCGGGCGGGCAAGACCGATCCAACACAGATACGGTTCCCGGCAGCAGCGACCGGTCCGATCCGGCCCGGCATTGCCGGTGCCGGTCATGCCGCCCCGTGCAAGGCGGATCAGCGGCACGAAACCGCTAAAATGCCGCAGGTTAAAGCCGCGTTCACCCACAGTGGCTATGCCGGTTGCGGGGATATGTGGGGTGTCTGATGGCAGAGCAGTCAAATGCTTCGCCAGTCATCATCAAACGCAAGAAGGTCATTCAGGCGGGCGGGCACCATGGCGGTGCCTGGAAAGTGGCATATGCCGACTTTGTCACCGCGATGATGGCCTTCTTCATGCTGATGTGGCTGTTGAACGCGACGACGGAAAAGCAGCGGAAGGGGCTAGCGGATTACTTCAATCCGACAATCCCGATCAACCGGGTGTCGGGGGGCGGTGAAGGGTTCTTCGGCGGCGACAGCGTGTTTTCCGAAGAAGCCTTCTCACAAAGCGGCACCGGTGCCTCCGTGGCCCGGCCGACCGAGGAAGACCGCGCGCGCGGTGCCAACCGCATCTCGGATGGCGACGGGACCGGAGGCGAGGGCGCGGACGAGGCGATCAAGGAAGTCGAGAAAGCCCTGCTGGCCCGCGGCGGTGAAAGCATGACGATGGAGCAGGCCTTGCGGCACATCGTGACCAAGATCACGGATGAAGGGCTTGTCATCGAGATCTTCGATCTTGAGGATGCAGCACTTTTCGAACCGGACAGTGCCACCCCCGCCCCGGTTCTGGACGAGATTGCGGAACTTCTGGCAGAGGTTCTCAATCTTGCCAGCAACAAGGTTGCCGTGCAGGGGCACGTCCGGTCCTATCCGATTACCCTGATCCGAAACCCGGTCTGGGACCTGTCCGCAGACCGGGCCGACGTGATGCGGCGCAAGCTTGAAGGGGCGGGCCTGCCGGGCGCACGCCTTCAGCGCATGGCCGGATTTGCGGATCGTGTTCCGGCAACCGACAATCCCATGGCAACCCGCAACAACCGCCTGGAGGTGATCCTGCTGCGGCGTGACCGCTGAATAGTTCAACTTCCATGCATTAAGCCGTTCTTAAGCCGTCGCGCGCAAAGTGGGGTCCGTACCATTAACCCTCCGATAAGGGCGCTGCCGGATGACGATTTCCTCTTCTCTAAATGCCGGGGTTGCCGGGCTCAACGCCAATGCGACGAAACTGGCAACCATCTCGGACAACATCGCGAATGCGTCGACCTTCGGCTATCGCCGCACCGTGGCCGACTTCAACTCGCTTGTGTTGCAGGGTGGCGGGTCAAGCAGCTATTCGGCGGGCGGCGTGCGCGTGTCCACCATGCGGCTGATCGACCAGCGGGGATCACTGGTTGGTTCCACCAATGCCACAGATCTTGCGGTTGACGGACGGGGCATGCTTCCCGTCACGACGGAAAAGGACGTGAACCGCGGCGGGGCCACCTATCCGCTAAGCCTGATGACAACCGGTTCGTTCCGGCCCGATGGTCAGGGTTACCTGAAGACGGAATCCGGGATGGTCCTGCTGGGCTGGATGGCGGACACGGACGGAACGATTCCCAACTTTCCGCGTGTCAGCAACGCCGGGCTTCAGCCTGTGCGCATCAACCTCAACCAGTTCACCGCCAACCCGACCACCGAAATTGCCTTCTCCGTGAATCTGCCTGCGACGGCGACTGCCTCGACCAGCAGCGGTGATGAAGAATCTCTTGCGCTTGAGTATTTCAACAACGTCGGCATCTCTGAAACGCTGGATGTGACCTTTGAACCGACCGTTCCGGCAACCGGCTCCTCGAACACCTGGACGATGACCCTGCGCGACTCCGCATCGGGCGGCAGTGTCGTGGGGTCGTACACACTGGTCTTCAACACGGCGGTCGGATCGGGGGGCACGCTGTCGTCCGTGACGACGATTTCGGGTGGTGCCTATAACGCCGCGACAGGCACCATCCCCGTGACTGTGGCGGGCGGGTCCATTGCGCTGTCGATCGGCAGGCCGGGCGCGCCCGACGGCATGACGCAACTGTCTGACAGTTTTGCCCCCGTCACGATTACAAAGAACGGCTCGCCGGTGGGAAATGTCACCTCGGTTCAGGTCGACTCGAAGGGCGATGTCTACGCCATTTACGATCAGGGGTTCACCCGCCGCATCGGCCAGGTGCCACTGGTGGACGTGCCGAATGTGAACGGTCTGGTTGCGCTGAGCAATCAGACCTACCAGGTCTCGCCCGAAAGCGGCCCGATGTTCCTGTGGGATGCCGGCGATGGTCCGACGGGCACGGTGCTTGGATTTGCACGCGAAGGGTCCGCCACCGACGTGGCCGAAGAGCTGACCCAACTGATTGTGACCCAGCGCGCCTACTCTTCCAATGCCAAGGTCATCCAGACCGTCGACGAGATGCTGCAGGAAACGCAGAACATCAAACGCTAGCAGGTGACAGGATCTTGTCATGAGCCTATCTCTTTCCTTATCCAGTGCGATGTCCGGTCTGCAGGCAAGCGCCCGGTCCGCCGAGCTTGTGTCCAGCAATGTGGCCAATGCGCTGACCGATGGCTACGGGCGGCGCGAGATTCAGCTTACGGCACGCAGCCTGGGCGGATCGGGAAGCGGTGTCGAGATTACCGGCGTTGTCCGGGTGAGCGATCAGATCCTGTTGTCGGATCGCAGGGTCGCCCAGGCCAACATGGCGGGCAGCGCCGTGCTGGCCGACGCCTTCGCCAGGGTTGAGGCGGTGATCGGCACGCCCGGGGATGTGGCGTCGCTTGGCGGCAAGATCGCCGGTCTGGACCAGGCCCTGCTCTCTGCATCCGGCAGGCCCGAAAGCGAACAGCGGCTGGCAGCGGTTCTGACGGCGGCGCAGGGACTTGCCGACCATGTCGGCAAAGCCTCGATCGCCGTGCAGATGGAACGCGAGCGGGCGGATGATTCGATTGCCGAGAATGTAAAGGAGCTGAACGACACCCTGGCCAAGGTGGCGGCGCTGAACGCGCAGATCCTCAAGCAGGTTGTCGCGGACCGCGATGCCTCTCCGCTGATGGACCAGCGCCAGCAACTGATCGACAAGATCGCCGAAATCGTGCCCCTGCGCCAGATCGACCGCGAGACGGGGCGGATCGCGCTGATTTCAACCGGGGGGGCCGTTCTGCTGGACGGTCGGCCCGCCCTGTTCGGCTTTACGCCCGTCGGCAGGATCACCCCGGACATGACGCTGGAGTCGGGGGCGCTCTCCGGCCTGACGATGAACGGCAAGCCGGTGACCTTTGGCGACGGGTCCGGCAAGCTTGACGGCGGGGCGATGGCCGCGAATTTCCGTCTGCGCGATGTCGACGCCCCCTTGCAGCAGAAGCGGCTGGATGCGGCGGCCCGCGATCTGATCGCCCGCTTTGCCGATTCTGCGACCGACACCACGCTGCCCGCCGGTGCGCCGGGCCTGTTCACCGATGCCGGGGCGGCCTTCAATGCCGCAACCGAAACCGGACTGGCAGGGCGGCTTGCCGTCAACACGGCGGTCGATCCGGCCAGGGGCGGGGCGCTTTGGCGCCTGCGCGACGGGCTGGGTGCCACCGCAGAAGGACCGCCGGGCGAAGCCGCGCTGCTGACCGCGCTGCGCGGGCGTCTGAACGCCTTCATCTCTCCGGCATCCGGCGGGTTTGAGCCGGGGGCGCGCAGCTTTTCGGGCCTTGCGTCTGATGTGCTGTCCTATGTCTCACGGGCGCGGAACGGGGCGGAAGCCGAGCAAAGCTATGCTGCAGCCCGCCACGATTCGCTGCGCGCCGACGAGCTTGCCGCAGGCGTCGACACCGATCAGCAACTGCAATCCCTGCTGCTGATCGAGCGGGCCTACGGCGCAAATGCACAGGTCATCAAGACCGTCGATTCGATGATCCAAATCTTGCTGGGAATATAACGATGACGCTGTCTTCCATCGGCGATCTTGCGCGCAGCTTTACCTTGCGCAACCAGACGACACAGCTGAAGGCCGAACTTGAACAGCGCTCGCAAGAGGTGACCACAGGGCGCATCAGGGATATCGGACGCGCCGTAAGGGGTGACTTTACCGCGCTGACGGCACTGGATGCGACGCTGGCCCGGCTGGATGCCTTCAAGTCCGTGACGACCGAGGCCGCGCTTTCGACGCAGGCCATGCAATCGGCGCTTGCCATCGTCTCGGACATGTCGGGGAAGCTGGGTTCCGCCCTTTTTTCGGTGACAGGCCCCGGAAACCCGACATCGGTCGATGCAGTGGCCAAGGATGCGCTGGCGCAGTTCCAATCTGCCGTGGCAACCTTCAATGCCCGGGTCGGGGACCGCAGCCTGTTCGCCGGGACCGAAACGCGCGCTCCCGCCCTGGCCCCGGCAGATGTGATTCTGGACGCTGTGGTTGCCGCCGCCGCGTCAGCAACCACAGCACAGGGCGTGGCAGCGGCGGTCGACGCCTGGTTCGCCAGCCCGGCCGGCTATGCGGCCGTTGCCTATACCGGGGGGCCTGCCCTTTCTCCCGTGACGGTGGCCGAGGGAGAGACGGTTCCGCTGGATGCGACAGCGGCCGATGCCGCTGTGCGCGATACGCTCAAGGGGCTGGCGCTGGCTGCGATGCTGGACAGGGGGACACTGGGCGGAAATGCGGCCCAGCGCGCCGAACTGGCGAAAACCGCCGGGGCGGTGCTGCTGGAGGCGGCCGATGCGCGGGGCGCGCTGGCCGCCCGGATCGGCACTGCGCAAGAACGCACAGCGAATGCGGCGACACGCAATATGGCCGAAGCGACGGCCTTGCAGATTGCGCGGATTGGCATCGTGTCCGCAGACCCTTACGAAGCCGCAACGGCCCTGACCGAGGCGGAAAGCCAACTGGACACGCTTTATGCCGTAACCGCGCGCCTGTCGCGCCTGAGCCTGGCGAACTACCTGTGATCCGGCTGCTGTTGCTGCTTGCCTCGCTTGTCGCCCTGCCCGCCTTGGCGGCAGATATCCGCATCAAGGATCTGGTCGAATTCGACGGGGTGCGCGGCAATGATCTGGTTGGATATGGCCTTGTGGTCGGCCTGGACGGAACGGGTGACGCCCTGCGCAGCAGCCCGTTCACCGAAGAGATCCTGTCCAATCTGCTGGAACGGCTGGGCGTGAACGTGGCGGGCGAACAGTTTCGCCCCAAGAACGTTGCAGCCGTCTTCGTGACGGCCACCCTGCCGCCTTTCGCCCGTGCCGGTTCGCAGATTGATGTGACCGTTTCCGCGATCGGCGACGCGCAAAACCTGCGCGGCGGCACCCTTATCATGACGCCGCTGAACGGGGCCGACGGCCAGATCTATGCCGTGGCACAGGGGCCGGTGCTTGCCGGTGGCTTCGCGGCCGAGGGGGACGGGGCCAGTGTGGTGGAAGGCGTGCCGACCTCCGGCTCCATCCCCTCTGGCGCGCGGGTAGAACGCGAGATTGCCTTTGACTTTTCGGGACTGACATCGATCCGGCTGGCGCTGCGTACCCCCGATTTCACCACGGCAGAGCGGATCGAAGATGTGATCAACCGCAGTTTCGGACGCCAGGTTGCCGTGATGACCGATGCCGGCACCGTGGCGCTGGATGTGGTTGCGGCCAACATGCGCTCGCCCGCCCATGTTCTGGGCAGGGTGGAAAACCTGGTGATAGCGCCCGAGTCCCGGGCGCGGGTCGTTGTCGACCAGCGGTCCGGCACCATCGTGATGGGTGCCGATGTCCGGATCAGCGAAGTGGCGGTGGCGCAGGGCAACCTGACTCTGAGCGTGCAGGAAGCGCCCCAGGTGGTACAGCCGAACCCCTTTGCGCAGGGCAGGACGGTTGTGGTGCCGGATACCACCATCAATGTGACGCAGGGACAGGGCACGGGCCTTGCGATGGTGACCGGGGGAACCACCCTGTCGCAGGTGGTGGCCGGTCTCAATGCGCTGGGTGTTGCCCCGAACGACATGATCGACATCCTGAAAAGCATCAACTCCGCCGGGGCGCTTCACGCCGAGTTCATCGTGCAATGACCTGACGCGGCGGGTGCGGGCACTTGCCGGGGGCGTGCCGCGCATCCTGTGGCCGCTGCACCGGACCGCATCCCAGGCGCCCGCCGCAAACCCGGCACGGGCGGCACCCCCCGCTGCGGGGGCATCGGCAGGGCCGGTCGTGACCCGAAGGCCGGGGCCCGTCCTGCCGCCTGATCCCGCACGGCACGGCGGGCGGAACCGCCGGGCTTCGCGCGGGCCGCGCGGCGCGCTTCGTTTGCTCAGCCCCCGTCTGTGCTGAATTCCGGACCTGAGATATGGACAGCCAGAAGGCAGCCGTTCGGGGTGTGGGAATTGTGTTCGGTCCCATCGCGGTAGAACACCATGTCGCCTTTGCGCAGCACGGTGCCGTCGCTTTCGATCAACTCGCCTTCCAGGATCAGGAACTGCTCGTGCCCGTTGTGACGGTGCCCGCGCGTCGTCATGCCCGCAGGCATCCGGTAGACGTGAAAGCCGGTTCCCAGCGGCTGATCATCATCCAGCTGCAGGATTTCATCGCCCAGCGCCAGGCCATCGTCATAGACAAAGGGCCGGAACGGGGCGTTGTGAATGTTGGCGATCTTGCGGTCGTCGGGGTGGATGGGTTTCATTGCTGTTCCGTCCAGGGTAAGGGGTGTCGTCCTGCGCCGTGGCGATCAGGGCACAAGGTTTTGCGCCCTTTGAACAGGGCAGAAGTACCGGCAATGATCAAGGGTTGATCCTGGTGCCTGTCCGGTCGCCGCAGGTCAGGGCGTTGCCGCCCGCCGCATCGGCCCCGGCAGCGTCCCGGTGACGGCGGCCACAGCAAGGCGGTCCTGGCTTCCCCGATGCCCGGAATATCCGCATGGACAGACAGCGGGGCCGATCATTTGGAAGCGGCGGGAACAGCTTCGCCCCTTGGGGTCGCGGGTGTCGGTTGCATCCCGGTCCCGGATGGTCACCATCCGCATCGCGGCACCGAACCGGACCTCAGGCCTGGCCCAAGTGCCAACCGCCGCGGGCCAATGCCAGCGCGATCTGATGCTGGCGCTGCCGGAACCGGTCCCTGTCCTGTCCGGTGTATTCTTCGCGGCAGGCTGGACAGCACACGCCTTCTTCGAACGACGGGTCGGCGCGGCCCTGTTCGGTGACAGGCCGGCGGCAGGCCCCGCAACTTGTCAGGTCTCCGGGGCGCAGGCCATGCCCGACCGAGACCCGTCTGTCAAAGACAAAGCATTCGCCTTCCCACAGGCTTTCCGCCCTGGGGATTTCTTCCAGATATCTCAGGATGCCGCCTTTCAGATGGAAGACATCTGCAACGCCCTGACCCAACAGCCAGTTCGTGGACTTTTCGCAGCGGATTCCGCCGGTGCAGAACATCGCAATCTTCTTTCCGGCGAAGCGTTCCCTGTTGGCCGACCACCAGGCAGGAAATTCGCGAAAGCTGCGGGTCTGCGGGTCAACCGCAGTGCGGAAGGTGCCGATGGCCACTTCGTAGCTGTTGCGCGTGTCGATCACCGCAACATCGGGCGATGTGATCAGCGCGTTCCACCCGGCCGGGCTGACATATTGCCCGGTTCCGGCAATGGGATCGACATCGGGCTGGCCCAGCGTCACGATCTCTTGCTTAAGGCGCACCTTCATCCGGGCAAAGGGCATGGCCTCTGCCGGGCTTTCCTTCCATTCCAGGCCCGAGCAGCCGGGCAGTGAACGGATGTGATCCAGCACGGTGTCGATTTGCCGGCGCGCGCCCGCAATCGTCCCGTTGATCCCTTCGCGCGCCACAAGCAGCGTGCCCCTGATCCCCTGCGACAGGCAAAGCGCAAGCAGCGGACCCCGCAGCGCGGCAGGATCGGCAAAGCGGGTGAACTGATACAGCGCGGCAACCGTCAGCATGCCGCCTGATAGGCCCGTCCGGGACAGGTCTGCAAGCCCTTCGGCTTGACGCAGGCGTGACGGCACCCTACCGAAAGCACCTGACATACAGCAGAGGCTGCGATGCGACCTGCCACAGAGGCCCTGATCGTGATCGACCTGCAGAATGATTTCTGTCCGGGCGGCGCGCTGGCGGTCACCGGCGGGGACGGGATCGTTCCCCGTGTCAACGTCTTGCTGCAGGATTTCGCCGTGCGGGTGCTGACGCAGGACTGGCATCCGCAGGATCACAGGTCGTTCGCGTCCAGCCATCCGGGGGCGGCTGCGTTCAGCATGACCGAGATGCCTTATGGCCCGCAGGTGTTGTGGCCCAGGCATTGCGTGCAAGGCACCCATGGCGCGGCCTTTCATGCCGGGCTGAATGCCGATGCGGCCCAGCTTGTGCTGCGCAAGGGGTTTCACCCGGACATCGACAGCTATTCGGCCTTTCATGAGAACGACCGCACCACCCCGACGGGGCTGGACGGATACCTCAGGTCGCGCGGTGTCACATCGGTGACGCTGGTGGGGCTGGCCACGGATTTCTGTGTTGCCTGGTCGGCGGTTGACGCGGCGCGGCACGGCTATGACGTGACCGTGCTGGAAGGGGCGACGCGCGCCATCGACCTGAACGGGTCGCTGGCCGCCGCACGCCGCCTGATGCGCGACGCCGGCGTGAAGCTGGAGCCCTGACATGGTGGATATTGCCACAAGGGTCTACAACCACAAATGGAAGATCGACCCGATCGTGCGGTCCCTGATCGACACTGATTTCTACAAGCTTCTGATGTGCCAGTCGATTTTCCGCAATAAACCCGCGACGGACGTTACCTTTTCGCTGATCAACCGGTCAACCTCGGTCCGGCTAGCCGATCTGGTCGACGAGGGCGAGTTGCGTGAACAGTTGGACCATATCCGCACGCTGCGCCTGTCGCGCGGCGAATCCACCTGGCTGCGCGGCAATACCTTTTACGGCAAACGCCAGATGTTCCGCCCCGATTTCATGCAGTGGTTCGAAGGATTGCACCTGCCGCCCTACCATCTGGAAAAGCATGACGGCCAGTATCGCCTGACATTCGAAGGCAAGTGGCCCGAGGTTATGCTGTGGGAAATTCCGGCCCTGTCCACGCTGATGGAGTTGCGCACCCGCGCGGCACTGAAGGACATGGGGCGGTTCGAGCTGCAGGTGCTTTATGCCCGCGCCATGACCCGGCTTTGGGAAAAGGTGGAACGTCTGCGCCGGATCGACGGGCTGCGTCTGGCCGATTTCGGCACGCGGCGGCGGCATTCCTTCCTGTGGCAGGACTGGTGCGTGCAGGCCCTGATGGAAGGGCTTGGCGGCAAGTTCACCGGCACATCGAACTGTCTCATCGCCTATCGGCGCGAAACGGAAGCCATCGGCACCAATGCGCATGAACTGCCGATGGTCTATTCGGCGCTGGCGGACAGCGACACAGAGCTTGCCCAGGCCCCGTATCAGGTTCTGGCCGACTGGCACGAAGAACATGACGGCAACCTGCGGATCATGCTGCCCGATACCTACGGCACCGATGGGTTCCTGCAAAACGCGCCCGACTGGCTGGCAAGCTGGACCGGAATCCGCATCGATTCGGGCGACCCGGTGGCAGGGGCGGAAACCGCGATCCGCTGGTGGATAGCGCGCGGCGAAGACCCGCGCGACAAGCTGGTGATCTTTTCTGACGGGCTGGACGTGGACCGGATCGAATCGTTGCACCGCCATTTTGCGGGCCGGGTGAAGGTCAGCTTCGGCTGGGGCACCATGCTGACCAATGATTTTCGCGGGCTGGTCGCGGGCGATACGCTGGCCCCGTTCAGCCTGGTGTGCAAGGCGGTTTCGGCAAACGGGCGGCCCACCGTGAAACTGTCGGACAACCCGAACAAGGCGATGGGTCCGCCAGATGAAATCGCCCGCTACAAGAAGGTGTTCGGTGTCGGTGCCCAGGTGGCGGACGAGGTGCTGGTCTGACGTCGTAAAGTGCTGACCCGGCTGCCGCGACCGCCCCCTCAGTCCCAAAGCCCCCCGCCCTCCATCACCCGCCTGGCCAACCCGACCGCCCTTGCAATATGGCTGCGGTGAACCGGATCGTCCGGCGCCAGTCGCGGCATGGTCCAGCCCACCGATGCACAGCAGCGCATCAGGGTGAAGACGGGGATCATCGCGGGGTCCAGCGGCCGGGTTTCGCCGTAACCTTCGGCCAGCGCCTGCGCGATCCGGGGCAGGGCCGGTTCAAACAGGTTCTGCGACAGCGCCGTTCCCAGGTCGTACAGCCGGAAGCCGAAGCCGGAATCGTCAAAATCGATCAGGGACAGCCCGGCTTCGCCCACGAAGACATTCTCGCGCAGGACATCGGCATGAATCAGCCCGAAACTGCCGCTGGCGGCATGGTCCTGCACCCTGTCGCGCAGGAAGTCGCGCGTCCTGCGCAGCAGCGAGGCCTCCTCAATCGTCAGGGCCGGATGGTCCCAGAAGCGGCCCCAGAACGGCGTTTCCCCCAGCAGGCCGTCCCTGTCCCACCGCGTGCGCACGAAATCCGGCGGCAGCAAAAGGGCATCGGTGGCGCTGTGCAACCGGGCGATCAGCCGCCCAAGGGCGCGGTGGCGCGCAACCTGCTCTGCCACATCGCCCGCAAGGGGCACGCCGGCCTCGCCCAGGGGCACGCCGTCAACCCAGGCAACAGCGGATGCCAGCCGGCCCGTGGACAGCGCCACCAGAAGCTGCCCGTCCACTGCCGGAACGGGCCGGGCCACCGGCACGCCCGCCCCGGCCAGCGCCTGGCACCACCACAATTCCGACCGGATGGCTGCGGCAGACTGGTATCCCGCCCGGTGCAGCCGCAATGCCGCGCGGCCTGACGGCAGCATCACCTCATAGACCGCGTTTTCACGCTTGCGGATCAACTGCGGCAAGGACCCGCCAAAGGCCCGTGCGGCCTCGTCCGCATCGGTCATCGCGGAACCGGCGTTTCCGCCATCACATCCTGCAGCGCATCCATCAGCATGTCGGCATTTTCAACCGAGAAGGGCATCGGCGGGCGAATCTTGAGTGTGTTTCCCGCGCGCCCGATCCTGTTGAGGATGAAGCCGCGCTGCACCATGCTTTCCACCACGTCGGCCACGAAACCGGTCGCGGGTGTCATCGCGTCGTCCAGCACGAATTCTGCGCCAAAGATCAGACCCACACCGCGCACCTCGGCCAGCAGCGGGTGGCGCAGGGCCCGCAGGCGGTCCATCGCATGGGCGCTGACCCGTGCCGCATTCTGCTGCAGCCCGTCATCCTCCAGCACATCCAGCACCGCCATGCAGGCCGCTGCAGACACCGGGTTGCCGCCAAAGGTGTTGAAATATCCGAAGGCGTCGCGAAAGGCACCCATCACGGCGGGCGTGGCCAGAACTGCGGCAACCGGATGCCCGTTCGCCATCGGCTTGCCCACGGTCACCACATCGGGCGCGACGCCAAGCCAGTCATGCCCCCAGAAATGGCTGGCGACCCTGCCGAAACCGGGCTGCACCTCGTCGGCGATGACCAGCCCCCCGGCACGGCGGATGACCGCAACCGTCGGGTCAAGAAAGCCGGGATGCACCGTGGGGATGCCTTCGTTGGCGAAGACCGGGCACAGCATCATGCCGGCAAACCCGTGCCCCGTCGCCTCCAGCTCTGCAATCGCCCGGGCGACCTGGGCGGCAAAGGCCTGGGCCTGGCCTTGCAGGCTTCCCCCCACGGGCCGCAGCGAATCCGGCGCGGGGACAAGGCGGACATGGCCGGGATAGCCGCCGATCGGCGGGCGGCGGGTGGACAGGACCGATGTGGCCCCGGTGTTGCCGTGATAGGTGTTGTCGGTGGCAATGATGCCGGTCTTGCCGGTTGCGGCCTGCGCCATGCGCAGGGCGATGTCGTTCGCCTCGGACCCGGTGCAGGTCATGATCGCCTGGCTGATGCCGTGGCCCAGCGTGGCGGTCAGCCGTTCGATATAGTCCAGCACCAGATCGTGAAGGTACCGGGTATGGGTGTTCAGGATACCGGCCTGCCGGCAGATCGCCCCGACCACCCTGGGGTGGCAATGGCCAACATGCGGCACATTGTTGTAGCAGTCGAGATAGCGCTTTCCGGCGGCATCCCACAGCCACACACCTTCGCCGCGCACCAGATGCAGCGGGGTGCGGTAGAAGGTGGGCACATTCGG
Organism: Rhodobacter sp.; assembly: GCA_020250175.1. Lineage (GTDB taxonomy): Bacteria > Pseudomonadota > Alphaproteobacteria > Rhodobacterales > Rhodobacteraceae > Aliitabrizicola. The sequence goes on along the minus strand of JADCEN010000016.1, from coordinate 85,250 downwards.
CCCCATCAGCCGCGCGCGCCGCTGTACCTGATCTTCGGTCATTCATCCTCCACCGGGCGGGCGCGGCCCGCCTTTACCTCGCCCCGCACGGCTTTTTCGGCAAGCCGCCGCTTCTGACTGCCCAATGTGGGCCGGGTCGGCACCCGGCGCCTGGGGGCGACCAGGGCTTCGCGGATCATCTCTGCCAGACGCTCCCTTGCCAGCTCCCGGTTGCGGATCTGGCTACGCGTTTCTTCCGCGCGAATCACGATGGCCCCGTCCAGCGTCCAGCGGCGCCCGGCCAGCCGCTTCAGCCGGGTCTTGACCGGCGCGGTGAGATGCGGCGAGCGTTCCGCCTCGAACCGCAGTTCCACGGCGGTTTCCACCTTGTTCACATTCTGCCCGCCGGGGCCGGATGCGCGCGAGAAGCTTTCCGTCAGCTCCCAGTCGGCAAGAAACACGGTGTCGGTGATCTTCAACATGGCCGGAGGCTACCTGTAGCACGCATAAAGAGAAAGGGCCGCCCGCTGGGGCGACCCTTTCCGAGTTCCAAGGAGATGGGCCAGTTAGGTTTCAAGCCCAATCGGTGGTGTGTTTTCCAGAGGGCTGCCCCTAGACCATACCCCCGCCGACTGTCCCGACACCTCTCTCCAACATCACTCTAGACACTGGATCACCTCCTTTCAAAATGTTGCCGATGATGGAAAGGTGGCACAGATTTTGTATTTGTCAAAAGCTTTTACGCTACCTTTGCGTTTCTCCGCGCAAGGATCATGCGGAACGGCACCAGTGCCACCAAGGCAAGTGCCAGTTTCACCAGCCAATCCGCGGTGGCCAGCGACACCCAAAGCGGCGCTGCGGGGCCAAACCCCAGCAACGGCAGAACCTGTCCCGCCCAGGACACATCGTTGCCAGGCTCGATGACGCTGAGCCTGGCCGAAAAGGCGATGCCGAAGAACAGCGCCGTATCCAGCGACGAGCCGAGCAGGGTCGAGACCAGCGGCGGTTTCCACCAGGCACCGGTCCGCATCCGGTCAAACACGGCCACATCCAGCATCTGCGCCGCCAGAAAGGCGGTTCCAGAGGCAAGGGCGACGCGAAGCGTCACCAGCGGGCCGAAGTCGCCGGTGATCTGCGTGCCGATCAGCGAACAGACGACACCGGTCGCAAAGCCGGCCCAGACAACCCGGCGTGCGGCGGGCGCGCCGTAGAAGCGGTTGGTCAGGTCGGTGACCAGAAAGGCAAAGGGATAGGTGAAGGCCCCCCAGGTCAGCCATGGGCCGAACCGGTGCTGCACCAGGATGTTCGAGGCAACGACGATGATCGCCATGGCCAGAATGCCGGGCACCAGCTTGCGGGTCATCCTGTGGTCCGTTTTGACAAGGTTGCGGATACTTGACCCGCCTGCCGGGCGGACGCCGCGCCATAGACCTGCGCGAACCCCCAAGTCAATCAGGGACGGCGAATTCGACGACTTCGGTGGCAAGGAAGACCAGAAAATTGTCGTCCGCCACCAGGGTAAGCCGCAACGACCCTCCTGCATCCCGCCAGACCGACAAACCTTCAAGATTGCCGAAGGTGCCGGGAGCGGTTTCAACCAGAACTTCGTCAGCAGCGATGCCCGGTCCCTCGGGTACAACGCGCCGGATGCGCGTGACAAAGCCGCCAAGCCCGCGAAACTGCCGTTCAAGAAGATACAAACGGCCATCCGGACCGAAGTCCGCGCCAACCGGCAGGAAGCCTTCTGTTCCGCGGATCAGAAAGGATCGGTCCCATCGCCCGTTGCTGTACCGGAACACCGGATAGGCCCCGTCCTTCCGGTCGGTGATTTCGGGCATGGTATAAAGGGCACCATCCCTGTCAATCGCCAGCGCCTCAAGCCCGGCATTCGGCCTCATGGCCCCGAACTCTCGCGGCACGGGCAAGGCCACGGCTACCTGGCCAGAGGAGTCAAACTGCAGGACCCGCGTGTTCCTCTCCGTCGAGACAAAGAAGGATCCGTCCGGCGCAAGCGCAATCCCTTCTGTGTCATAAATGAACGAAGTGATCTGATCCGTCGCCGGAATGCCCAAAGCGACCAGCGCTTCAACCACTATCTCTGCAATCTGTCCTGTGGCGTCGCGTCGGATCGTCGCATGGATCAACGTGCCCCGGTCGGTCAGGGCGATCAGGCGGGTCCCGTCTTCAGACAACTCCAGCGACGAAATTCCGCCAAAGCGTGCGTCGTCATTGAACCACAGGTAGCTGCCAAGAAAGCCCGCAGTTTCCGACCGCCCCGAAGGCGTTGCAGCCCCCGCGACAAGACCAAGCGCCGCGATCAGCGCGAGGAAAGAACTTCGGCGCATTGCGCGGGCAGATCGGCCATCGTGTATTCCCGTACGGTCTTTTCGCGTGGTTTCGGTTTGCCCGGCTGCTTTGCCGCCTTGGGCGGGTTCAGATAATCGGTGACCCACCAGGTCAGAGTCTCGTCGCAGCCGCTTCCGCCATCGGACAGTTCCCTGACCGTCGGGGTCTGCGTCTTGCACAGGCGCGCGCCTTGCGGGCATTTCAGGCGGATGTGAAAATGCGTGTCATGCCCGGCGACAGGCCTGATCTTCTGCAGCCAGTCCCTGTCCTTGCGCGTGGCCGTCCTGCACATGTCGATCTTGACGGCGGCGGCGACAAAGATGCGATCAACCCTGGGGTCCGACGCCGCCGCCTGCAGCAGGGTCTTGTGCGCCGGGGTCCAGGCGGGCGTGACACTGCGCTGATCGGCAGAGCGGACCGCGACAGAACTGATCTTTTCCCGTTCGGCCTGCGTCAGGTCAAGGCGGCGCGGCGGCAGCATCCAGACATCGGCATCAAGCCCGATCTGGTGGCTGGCATGGCCCGAGGTCATCGGCCCCCCGCGCGGCTGGCTGATGTCGCCGATATACAGCCCCGCCCAGCCGACCTGCTGCGCCGCGACGCTGAGCTGCTTCAGAAACGTGATCATTTCGGGCTGGCCGAAGTTGCGCCCCCGGCTGAGGCGCATCACCTGCCAGCTTGGGCCGGATTCGGGCATGGCAACCATGCCCGCCGCGCAGCCCCGTGCATAGCTGCCGATGGGCATCGGCGCCTGCGCAGAGGGCGCTTCGGCCGCGCCGAACAGACGGTTGGCCAGTTGTTGTGCGGCGGCAGGCCCGGCAAACGCCAGTGCCAGAAAGACAATCAGGATTCGACTCATCCGGACTCTCCGTCTCCGTTTGGCTTCACCCAGAGCAGCAGGATCAGACCCAGGGCAAACAGTAGAATCAAGGGGGTGATTCCCCAAGCTTGGCTTCCCGTCGCCGCGGTGACAATCCCGATCGACAGGGGCGCGACAAAGGATGTGGCCTTTCCGGCCAGCGCATAAAGACCGAAGGCTTCGGTCATGCGGGCCGGATCGGCCTGGTGTACCATCATGGTGCGGCTTGAGGCCTGCATCGCCCCCCCGGCCGCGCCGATCAGGGCACCAAGCACGTAGAAGGCAAGATCGGGCAAGCGGCTTTCCGGCGGAACGGCCAGACCAAAGACAGCCTCGCGCGAGATGAAGACGATTCCGGCGGCAAGGGCCGTCAGAACGATCAGGCAGGCCACCACCACGGCCCGCGATCCGAACCGGCTGTCGGCCCGCCCCCCCAGCCAGGCAAAGACCGCGCCCGTGATCGCGGCCAGGATGCCGAAGGCACCCACGTCGGTGACGCCCCAGCCCAGCACACCCGCAGCATAGATGCCGCCGAAGGCATAGATGCCGTTCAGCGCATCGCGGTACAGCATGGAAGAGACCAGAAAGGCCGAAAGGCTTTTCCGCTTCGGCAGGCTGGCCAGCGTGCGCCGCAGGTCCGGAAAGGCGTGGCGGGCGGCGGCCCGCAGCCCGATAGTATCGCTCCGGCGCGGTTCCCGGACCCACAGGAAGAAGGGAATCATGAAGATGGCATACCAGATCGCCGTGAACGGCCCCACCGCGCGGGTTCCCTCGCGCAGTGCCGGGTCCAGCCCCAGGATGGGCGACAGTCCGATAAACGTTCGCCCCGTCGTGCCTTCCGCCAGCAGCGTCAGCACCAGGATCAGCGAGATGACCCCGCCCAGATAGCCAAAGGCCCAGCCCGATCCCGAGATGCGGCCGATCTCTTGCCGGGTGCCAAGGTCCGGCAGCATGGCATTGGAGAAGGTGGTGGCAAATTCCATGCCGATCAGACCGATCCCGAAGCTGATCATCACGAACCACAGGTTGACATCACCGGGAGCCGCCTGCCACAGGCCCCAGGCCCCCAGCACATAAAGCACCGAGAAGAAGGCGATGAAGCGCATCCTGTGCCCGCAGCGGTCGGCCACCGCCCCCAGAAGCGGCGACAGAACGGCAATCAGCAGGCCCGTCGCCCCGATGCCGAAACCCCAGACCGTCTGCGCCGCCGTCCCGCTGCCCAGCAGGCTGGCCATGTAGGGGGCAAAGATAAAGGTCAGCAGCAGGGTGCTGTAGGGCTGGCTGGCCCAGTCGAAGAAGAACCATCCCCAGATCCGGCGTGCCGCTGTTGTCATCCCGGCTCCCCCTTTGCCTGCCGCGATAGAACCGGGAACGGCAGGCGGGCGCAAGCGGCTTGCGTTGCGGGAAATGGTTGCCCTTGTGCGTCGCGGACGGTAGCAGTGGCGCAACGTGCTGCAAAGGACCGGGATATGACATCGCTTCTTCAGATTCTGCTGCTGATCCTGGACATCGCCCAGTTCATCATCATCGCCCATATCATCATGAGCTGGCTGATCAATTTCCAGGTCCTGAACCTGCGCCAGCCGCTTGTGGCCCAGATCTGGGATGGGCTGAACCGCCTGCTGGAACCGGTTTACAGCCGCGTGCGCACCATTCTGCCGCGTATGTCCGGCCTTGATCTGGCCCCGCTGATCGTGCTTTTGGCCGTCTATGCCATTCGCATCGTGCTGACCAACAACGCGGCGATGTTCATGTGACCTCTGGCACCCACGGACCCTTGCCGTTCGGACCGGGCCGCCTTCCTGTGACCAGTTCCATGCCCGATCCGTCTGCCCTGCTACAGTCCGTTTTCGGCTTTTCCGGGTTCAGGCCCGGTCAGGCCGAAATTGTCGAGGCGGTCCTGGCCGGTGAGAATGTTCTGGCGATCATGCCGACGGGGGGTGGCAAGTCGCTGTGTTTCCAGCTTCCGGCGCTGTGCCGAGACGGGGTGACAGTGGTCATCTCGCCGCTGATCGCGCTGATGCGCGATCAGGTGCGGGCCCTGCGGGCCGCCGGTGTCATGGCGGGGGCGCTGACCTCGGGCAATACCGAAGAAGAAACAGAGGCGGTCTTCCGGGGCCTGGACGAAGGCCGCATCAAGCTGCTTTACATGGCACCCGAACGGCTGGCCTCGGCCGCGACGGTGCAGATGCTGCGGCGCGTGCGGACCCGGCTTGTCGCGGTGGACGAGGCGCATTGCGTCAGCCAGTGGGGCCATGATTTCCGCCCCGACTATCTGCGCATCGGCGCGTTGCGCCGCACGCTGGATGTGCCGCTTGCCGCCTTTACCGCCACGGCAGACAGCGAAACCCGGGCCGAGATTGTGGCGCGTCTGTTCGATGGCGTGGCCCCGTCCACCTTTCTGCGCGGGTTCGACCGGCCCAACCTGCGGCTGGCCTTTCAGGTCAAGGACACGCCGCGCCAGCAGATCCTGGCCTTTGCCGCTGCCCGCAAGGGGCAGTCGGGCATCGTCTATACTGCCACCCGCGCCAAGACCGAAACCCTGTCGCAGGCGCTGCGCGAGGCGGGCCATTCGGCCTGCTTCTATCACGGCGGGATGGAGGCGGAAGACCGCCGGCGGGTCGAAGTGCGCTTTCAGCAGCAAGACGGGCTGATCGTGGTGGCGACGATTGCCTTCGGGATGGGCATCGACAAGCCGGATATCCGCTGGGTCGCCCATGCCGATCTGCCGAAGTCGATCGAAGGCTACTATCAGGAAATCGGCCGCGCCGGGCGTGATGGTGCCGCCGCCGATACACTGACCCTGTACGGCCCCGACGACATCCGCCTGCGCCGCAGCCAGATCGACGAAAGCCCTGCCCCCGCCGACCGCCGCGAGGCGGACCATGCGCGCCTGAATGCCCTTCTTGGGCTGGCCGAGGCGACAGCCTGCCGCCGCCAGGTGCTGCTGGGATATTTCGGCGAAACGTCGCCGCCCTGCGGCAACTGCGATCTGTGCGACAGCCCAGCAGCCCTGTTTGATGCCACCGAGGCGGTGCGCAAGGCCCTGTCCGCCATGCTGCGCACCGGCGAATGGTTCGGTGCGGGGCATCTGATCGACATCCTGACGGGCAACGCGACCCCCAAGGTCAAGGACCGCGGCCATGACCGGCTGCCCACCTTTGCCGTCGGACGCGATCTGTCAAAACCGGCCTGGGGGGCCGTCTTCCGCCAGATGATGGGCCGCGATCTGGTGCGCCCCGACGCGGACCGGCACGGGGCGCTGCGCATGACCGATGCCGCAAGGCCGATCCTGCGCGGCGAAGCCAGCATCACGCTGCGGCGCGATACGGTGCAGTCAGCAGCAGCCCGTCCCGCCGTCACCGCCCTCATCTCCGACGAAAACGAGCCCCTGCTCTCAGCCCTGAAAGCGAAGCGGCGGGCGCTGGCCGAGGCGGCATCAGTGCCCGCCTACATCATCTTCCCCGACCGCACCCTGATCGAAATGGCCGAGCGCCGCCCCGTGACGCTCGATCAGATGGCGGCAATCAGCGGGGTCGGCGCGAAGAAGCTCGAAAGCTTCGGCGCGGCCTTTCTGGAGGTCATCACCGGCAGCGCCCCGGTGCCCCTGCATCCCCAGCGGATGAAGCTTGCCGGGCGCGATGCGGGGGCACTCTTCGACCGGCTCTGCGACATCCAGCTGCGCTTGCAGCGCGGCGAGGATGGCACGGAAAAGCCGCTGAGCTGCACCTTCACCACCCTGCGCAAGATCGCCGAGGCGCGCCCCGCCAGCGCTGCCGAGCTCGAGGCGATGCAAGGCCTCGGCCCGCTGAAGTCGGCGCGTTTCGGGGCTGCCTTCCTTGCCGCGATCCGTGAGGGGTAAGGCTGGACAATCGCGCCCCCGCAGTTACCCTTCATGCCCCAGATGAGGCTTCCCGATGCTGACCGTGATCTCGCCCGCCAAACGGCTGGACCTTGACCCCGTGACTTTGCCGGGGACGATGACGCCCAGCGAACCGGCGTTTGCCGCCGATGCGGCACGCCTTGCGCGCGCGGCCCGCCGCCTGTCGGTGGCCGAGCTGCGGGACCTGATGGCCATTTCCGAACCCTTGGCGGCCCTGAATCGTGACCGGTTCAAGTCCTTCGCCGCCGCCCCGCAGCCGGATCAGCTGCACCCGGCGGCCCTGATGTTCGCGGGCGATACCTATATCGGGCTGGAGGCGAAGACCCTCTCCGAAGACGCCCTGCGTTGGGCGCAGGACCGTCTTCGCATCCTGTCGGGTCTCTACGGCCTGCTGCGCCCGCTGGACGCGATCCAACCCTATCGGCTGGAAATGGGCAGCAAGCTGGCCACGGCCAGGGCCGCCGACCTTTATGGCTATTGGGGCACGCGCCTGGCGCGGGCGCTGAACGCCCAGGCGAAGACCGTCGGCACCGGGATAGTGGTGAACTGTGCATCGCAGGAGTATTTCGGTGCCGTCGACAAAAGCGCCCTGAAGCTGCGGGTGATCACGCCGGTCTTCCTGGAAGACAAGGCCGGTGATCCGAAGGTCGTCAGCTTCTTTGCCAAGCAGGCGCGCGGGGCGATGGCACGGTTCATCGCCGAGAACCGTCTGACAGACCCTGCGTCCCTTCAGGACTTCGACCTGGGCGGCTACCGCTTTCAGCCGCAGAGGAGCGATGGGGACCGATGGGCGTTCCTTCGCCCCGCCGCCTGAGGGGCCCTATCCGGCTTCCAGTTCGACGGCGCTGGCAACCGGCCGGGCATCTGGCGGACAAAAGGCAACAATCACATCCGTGATCGCGGATTTGCGCAGGGGCTTTGTCAGATAGCGGTCCATTCCGGACGCCAGAATCCCGGTTTCATCACCCTCCATGGCATGGGCGGTCAGCGCCACGATGGGAACATGGCCGCCAAGATGCGCCTCAAGTGCCCGGATTGCCCTGGTCGCATCGCGGCCATCCATCTCGGGCATCGAGACATCCATCATGATCAGGTCCGGATGCCAGGACTGGAACATCTCTACCGCCTCGCGCCCATGGTTGGCGAAGACAAGGTCGATGGCCAGATGCTTTGTCATCTTCCGGAACACCAGCTGGTTCGTCCTGTTGTCCTCGGCGGCCAGCACGCGCATCAGCCGCCCTGCTGACGGGGGCGGCAGGGGCCTTGCCTCGGGCGGGGCGGCTGGTCCGGACAGGCCTTGCAGGCGACGGTACAGATCGGACCGCAGGACGGGTTTCTGCAGCACCGCCGCCAGAAAATCGGCCTGCGGCAGGGCCCGGACCGCAGCCGGATCGGACGACAAAAGCACGATGGGCAAGGCATATCCGGCCTGCCGCACCTTCTGCGCCAGATCGAGCCCGTCCATCTCGGGCAGGTCCTGGTCCGTCACCAGCAGGTCGATCGCGCTGTCCTGCTGCAGCGCGATCAGCGCATCGGCCGCCGACCGGCATTGGACCACGTCGATCCCGCAGGTGCCCAACTGCCGTTCCATGATGGTTCGGTTGATGAACTGTGCGTCCACGACAAGCGCGCGGCGCACCCCTATCTGTGCCGGCGGCACCCCGCCTGCTTCGGCCACCGGCAGGTCCACCCGGAAGCCAAAGCAGGATCCCTGGCCCGGTTCGCTGTCCACCCAGACGATGCCGCCCATGCGTTCGATCAGGCGCTGCGTGATGGCCAGGCCCAGGCCGGTTCCCTCGAACTTGCGGTCTGTTTCCGCCTCGACCTGGTTGAACTCGCCGAAGATGTGGTCCAGATGCTCAGCCGCAATGCCGATGCCGGTGTCTTCCACCGTGACATGCAGCTGCTGCAGGCCCGTTTGGGTTTCCAGTCCCACGACCCGGACAAGCACCTGTCCGGAATCGGTGAATTTCACCGCATTGCCCATCAGGTTGGTCATCACCTGCCGCAGACGCACCGGATCGCCGATATAGCGCGTCGGCAGGAACAGGTCGAAGTCGATCATCACGCCGATGCCCTTGGCGCGGGCCTTTGGCTGCAGCAGCATGGCGACCTCGTGGATCGTCCGTTCCAGGTCGAAGGGTTCGGGTTGCAGGGTAAGCCGTTCGGCCTCGATCTTTGAGTAATCAAGGATATCATTGATGATGACCAAAAGCGCCTCGCCCGAGGATCGTATGGTCTCGGCAAACAGGCGCTGCTCGTTTGACAGGGCGGTGTCGCACAGCAGTTCGGCCATGCCCACAACCCCGTTCATCGGCGTTCGGATCTCGTGGCTCATGTTGGCAAGGAAGGCCGACTTGGCGCGGTTCGCGGCCTCGGCCGCCTGCCGGGCCGCTTCCAGCGCGGCCTGCTGTTGCTTGGCCCAGGAAATGTCGACGCGCAGCCCGACACGCCCGCCATCCGGCGTGCGGTGGTCATGGGCACGCAGCCAGCGTCCGTCGCGCAGCTGCTGCTCCTGCACGCCGTCGGACTGCCGGTGCAGCGCCAGACGTTCGGCGAGCCACGCCTCTTCACGGCCGACAGCATCGGCATGCTGGCCATGTTCAAGGCCAAAGCGAAGGATATCCTCGAACCGGGCACCGGGCACCATGGCCGGGGCTGATTCGGGATAGATGTCGCGGTAGCGCTGGTTGCAGGTCAGCAGGCGGTCGTCCCTGTCAAACAGCACGAAACCATCGGGGATGGCCTCGATCGCGGCCCAGATGCGCATCTGCTCGGTGATGTCAACGGCCAGTGTCACCATATCGCCGTCGCGCGCGCGGCGGTCCACGATGCGCACCCAGGTATTGTTGGAGAATTTCAGAACGACCGGTTCGATCGGATCACTGTCCCACCGCGCCATCATGGCATCGACCCAGGCATCAACGGAAAGCCCGCCCGTATCGACGATGGCCTGCTCTGCCGCCCAGCGCACGATGCTGTCATAGCCGAGCCCCGGGGCAACGGCCAGGCCGTCGAAAGCGGCAAGGTAGGCCCGGTTGGCAGCGACCAGCCTTTGCGCGGGATCAAACACCGCAAAGCCGTCGCGGATGGTGTTGATCGAATCCCAAAGGCGCCGCTCGGCCATGACCGCAGCCGTATGCGCGTTTTCCAGATCGCTCAGGAAGCGGCTGTTCTGGCCCTTCAGCACCTCGGCTTCGGACAGGGCGCTGCGCACGGCCTGCCTTTGCTCGACGATCTGGTCGGACAGGGACCGGGCATGAAGCGCCAGCTTCTCATTCGCGGCGAACAGCTCGCGCTGCTTCTGTTCCAGAAGCCGTTCCGCCGCCAGTCTGCCCCGCCGTTCCTTTGCAAGCCGCTCGGCGATGTCCATTCCTGCCCTGACCTGTCACTGTGCCTTCTGGCACCTGCCCCTTCGGCCAGACTGACGCAACATCGTGAACCGTGGCTTAACGACCGGCCGCAAACGCAGGGTTTGCCTTGAAGGCATCCCTGCGGCGTGACAGCATTGGACATCAGCAGAAAAAGGGTGACTCGGATGTGTGTCATGGCCCGGACCTTGAGCGCGACCGCGCTGCTTTCCCTTGCCCTGGTCATCGGCGGCCCTGCCGAAGGGCAGCAATCGCCCGTGCCGGAGCGGCGGCTTATCCTGACCGAGGGGGTTGATCTTCCCGGGGGGGATCTGTCCAGCCTGTTCGACACCACCCTTGACGCCTGCGGGCGGGCTTGCCTTGCCGATGAGCGCTGCACCGCCTTTACCTTCAACAGCACCAACGGGTCCTGCTTTCCGAAAACCGGGTCACCGGAAAGCGTGCCTTTTGACGGGGCCTTGTCCGGCACGGTCGCGCGCACCGCTGCGGCGGTGCTGGCCCTGGCACCGCAACGCCGGGCGGAACTGGCCTTTCTGACCGATGCCGATATTGATCAGGCCCGGCTTCAGGCCGAAGGGCTGGCGGATGTGCCGGTCACAGGCAGTCTGACGGCAGAAGAGCAGGTGCGATATGGCATAAGTGCCGAACCTGCCAGCAGGTTCGATGTGGCGGCGCTGAACAGCACCGACGCGCCCGATGACTGGGCCGACTATGCCCGCCAGCTGCTTGCGGCAGGACAGCAGGACGGCGAGGCGCAGCAATACCTTCTTAACCGTGCCGTCCTGGCGGCGACCAACGCCTATCTGCGGTCTGCAAGCGCGGCGCAGCGCCATACGGTGCTGGTTGTGCTGGGCGAGACCTTGGAAGCTGTGGGGCGAGGGGGCGATACCGTGCAGGCGCTGCGGCTGGCGCAAAGCCTGCAACCGCGCGACGACACGGAAGAGCTGGTGCAGGATGCCATCGGCAAATACGGCTTCCGCATCCTGGAAACCGATGTGCAACAAGACAGTGCGCGCCCGCGCCTCTGCGCTGCTTTCTCGGAAGACCTTGCAGAAACGGGCGTCGATTACACGGCTTTTGTTCAAATGACCGACCCCGGCCTGACCGTGGTTCCCGGCGGCTGGCGGCAGTTGTGCGTGGAAGGTGTGCAGCACGGCGCGCGTTACTCCGTGACCTTCCGCGAAGGGCTTCCTGCGGCCAACGGGCAGACGCTGGCCAAATCGGTGACCATCACCCAATACATCCGTGACCGCACGCCATCGGCACGCTTTGCGGGGCGCACCTATGTCTTGCCGCGTGCGGGCGGCGCGTCGATTCCGGTCGAGACGGTGAACACCGACAGGCTGGATTTGCGGCTTTACGCCGTGTCCGACCGCAGCATGCTGCGCGCCATACAGGACGGTTTCTTTTCCGAACCGATGCAGCCCTGGTCGGAAGGCAGTTTTGCCGGCAACGTCGGCGCGGAACTGTGGCAGGGCACCGCCGATGTGGTGAAAGAGCTGAACCGCGATATCACCACCCGCCTGCCGATGGATCAGGCGCTGGCGGGCCTGCCTGCGGGCATCTATGCGCTGCGCGCCGCCGTCCCCGGCACGGACCCCTACAACGTGCCCCCCGCCTGGCAATGGTTCGTGATTTCCGACCTGGGGGTGACAACGCTTTCGGGTGTGGACGGGCTGCATGTGTTCGTGCGCAGCCTGGCAACAGCAGACGCGAAAGCGGGCGTCGCCGTGGAACTGCTCAGCCGCGCCAATGCCGTGCTGGGCACCGCCACCACCGATGCAACGGGCTATGCCCGGTTCGATGCCGGTCTGGCGCGCGGCACCGGTGGTGCGGCCCCGGCGCTGATCACCCTGCGCGACGGGGACAGTGACCTTGCCTTCCTGTCGCTGACCGATCCGGAATTCGACCTGTCCGACCGCGGCGTGGAAGGGAGAGAGGCCGCCCCCCCGGTGGATGTGTTCCTGACCACCGACCGGGGGGCCTATCGCGCCGGGGAAACCGTGTTCGTCACTGCCCTGACCCGCGACGGCGCGGCACAGGCGATTGAAGGGCTGCCGCTGACCGCCATCCTGAAGCGCCCCGATGGTGTCGAGTATTCCCGCCATTTGTCGCAGGACAGCCGCGCGGGCGGTCATGTCTTTGCCCTGCCCGTCGCGGGCACCGCCCCGCGCGGCGTCTGGCGGCTGGAGGTGCTGGCGGATGTCAATGCCCCGCCCCTGGCGGCGACGACGTTTCTGTTAGAGGATTTCCTGCCGGAAAGGATCGACTTTGGCCTGACGCTGGCCGATGCCCCGATCCGGCTTGGCGATTCACCGACACTTTCCATCGACGCGCGCTATCTGTTCGGGGCGCCGGGTGCCGGTCTGGCCATTGAGGGAGAGGTGCTGCTGCGCGCGGCCGCAGGCCTTGCCAAATTCCCCGGCTATGTCTTTGGCCGCGCCGATGGTTCGTTTTCGCCGCAGATGCTGTCGCTGGGCGCGGGGCTGCGCACCGATGATGCCGGTCATGCCGATGTCACGGTCCGGCTGCCAGAGGTGGATGATCCGGCCCGCCCGCTGGAGGCGCGCTTTACCCTGCGGGTGGCCGAAGGCTCTGGCCGGCCGGTGGAGCGCGAGATCACCCGCGCGCTGCAACCATCCGCCCCGATGATCGGGATCAGGCCGCTGTTTGACGGTGTGCTGGGCGAAGGGGCCGAAGCGCGGTTTTCGCTGCTGGCGGTCGGGCCGGACGAAACGCCGGTGCCGATGGCCGTGACCTGGGAAGTGAACCGGATCGATACCCGCTATCAATGGTATCAGCGGTTTGGCCAGTGGCAGTGGGAACCTGTCACCATGCGCACCCGCGTGGGTGCGGGACAGGTGACGCTGGGCCGGGGCCCTGCCGAAATTGCGCAGCCGGTTGGCTGGGGCGAATATGAGCTGGTGGTGGAACAGGCGGATGGCGGCACGGCCGCCTCTGCCACCGGGTTCAGCGCCGGATGGTTCGCCGCCGCCGATGTGGCGCGCACGCCCGATACGCTGGAAATGTCGCTGGACAGGGCGGCCTACCGCCCCGGCGAGACGGCGCGGCTGCGCGTCGTTCCGCGCGCGGCAGGAACCGCGCTGGTCACGGTCCTGTCCAACCGCCTGATCGCGATGAAGGCGGTTGCGGTGGCCGAGGGAGAAAACCTGATCGACTTGCCAGTGACGGATGACTGGGGCGCGGGGGCCTATGTCACCGTTTCGGTGCTGCGCCCGATGGATGTGGCGGCGGGCCGCAACCCGGCCCGTGCGCTGGGCCTGGCCCATGCGGCGGTTGATCCGGGCCAGCGGCACCTTGCGGCTTCGCTTGACATCCCGGCTGAAGCCGCCCCCCGCGCGCCGCTGGATATTGCCGTTACGGTCAAGGGCGGCCAGCCGGGCGAAGTGGCCTATGCGACGATTGCCGCCGTCGATCTTGGCATTCTGAACCTGACCGCGTTCAAATCCCCCGATCCGTCGGCGCATTACTTTGGCCAGCGCAGGCTGGGGGTCGGCATCCGTGACATCTACGGGCGGCTGATCGACGGGCTGAACGGGGCCGAAGGCACCCTCCGGTCGGGCGGTGATGCGGGCGCGCAGGCGCGGCTTCAGGCCCCGCCGCCCACCGAGGACCTGGTGGCCTATTTCACCGGCCCGGTGGCGGTGGGGGCGGACGGCAGGGCGCATGTCAGCTTTGACCTGCCGTCGTTCAACGGCACGGTCCGCGTCATGGCCGTTGTCTGGTCAAGGACCGGGGTCGGGCAGGCGCAGGCCGATGTGCTGGTGCGTGACCCGGTGGTTGTCACCGCCAGCCTGCCACGGTTTCTGTCGCCGGGCGATCAAAGCCGCCTGCTGCTGGAAATTGTGCATGCCACCGGCCCGTCGGGCCGCATGGGGCTGGATGTTGCGTCAGACGGGCTGACCCTTGGCGCGGTGCCGTCAGGGTTCGACCTGGCCGACAAGGGCAAGCAGGTGATTTCCATTCCCGTCACCGCCGGGCAAACCGGCAACCAGACCATCACTGTGGCCCTGACCACGCCCGATGGCCGCCAACTGACGAAGGTGCTGACGGTTCCGGTTCAGGTGAACGACCCCGAACTGGCGCGCACCAGCCGCTTTACCCTGGCACCTGGGGAAAGCTTTGTCTTTGACCGGAATGTCTTTGCCGGGCTTGAACCCGATTCGGGGCTGGCCACGCTGGCGGTCGGCCCGCTGGCACGGCTGAACGCGCCGGGCCTGCTGGCGGCGCTGGACCGCTATCCCTTTGGCTGCACGGAACAGCTGACCTCGCGGGCATTGCCGCTGTTGTACTTTGACGAGGTGGCACAGGTCATGCAGCTGGATCAGGCCAAGGATATCCGGGACCGGATTGATCAGGCGATTGGCAGGATTCTGGCAAACCAGTCGTCCCAGGGCAGTTTCGGCCTGTGGCGGTCGGGGTCGGGCGACCCTTGGCTGGATGCCTTTGTCACCGATTTCCTGTCGCGCGCCCGGGCGCAGGGCATTGCGGTGCCTGATGTTGCCTTCCGCGCGGCGCTGGACAATCTGCGCAATCAGGTGAATTACGCCCCCGATTTCGATACGGGCGGCGAGGCGCTGGCCTATCAGCTGATGGTGCTGGCGCGCGAGGGTGCGGCGGCCATTGGTGATCTGCGCTATTATGCCGATGTGAAGGGCGATGCGTTCAGCACGCCCGCAGCGGCGGCCCAACTGGGCGTGGCGCTGGCCAGCTATGGCGACCAGACGCGGGCGGATGCCATGTTTGCGCGGGCTGCCGCCCGGCTGAAGGGGCTGCCTCTGGACGGGGAAGAGCAGCTCTTCCGTGCCGATTTCGGCACCAACCTGCGCGATGCCGCCGCCCTGCTGGCCCTGTCTGCCGAGGCCGGTTCCACGGTGGTGGACCAGGATGCGCTGACAGCCCGCATTGCCGCGCGCGGCGGCACCCTTTCGACACAGGAAGCGACCTGGGCGCTGCTGGCCGCCCATGCGCTGATAGCGGCACAGGCTGCCGACGGGATCACGCTGAACGGCACGCCGGCCGATGGACCGCTGGTGCGCGTGCTGAACCGCGATGCGGCGCAACCGGTTGTCGTTGCCAATACCGGCGCGCGCGATGCGATGCTGACCGTCACCGCCTTTGGCATTCCGACCGAACCGGAACCGGCGGGGGGCAACGGCTATGCCATTGCCCGCAGCTACCACACGCTGGACGGTCAGCCTGCCGATGTCGCCCTCGTTCCGGTGGGAACCCGGCTGTTGACCGTGCTGAAGGTGACGCCCTTCGCATCCGGCGCGGCGCGGCTGATCGTCAGCGACCCGCTGCCCGCAGGGTTCGAGATTGACAACCCGAACCTGATCCGGGGCGGCGACCTGACCGGGCTGGACGCCTTTGATCTGCAGTCGGACGTTGCGCATTCCGAATTCCGGCAGGACCGGTTCGTGACGGCCATCGACCGGTCCGGTCCCGCGCCGTTCCGGCTGGGCTATATCGTTCGCGCCGTGTCGCCCGGCACCTTCCACCACCCGGCGGCCACGGTGGAAGACATGTATCGCCCGGACTTCCGCGCGCGCAGCGACGCGGGCGTGGTGACCGTGACCGAGTGATGCGCGGAGGCAGGCTTTTTGCGCTGGCGGCCTGCCTGTGGCTGGCGGCCCTTGCGCGGGATGCGGGGGACCGCTGGGTGGCGGCAACCGTGCTGCCGCCGCTGATGCCCGTCAGCTCGGTCGAGGTGCTGGACCACACCGGCGTGCTGCTGCGCGCCTTTCAGGTCGAAGACGGGCGCTGGCGGCTGGCCGTGGATCAGGGATCGGTCGATCCCGGCTATCTGGCGATGCTGGTCGCCTATGAGGACCGCCGCTTCCATGCGCATTCCGGGGTTGACCTGCGCGCGCTGCTCAGGGCGGCGCTGCAGGCGGCATGGAGCGGGCGCGTGGTATCGGGTGGCTCCACGCTGACCATGCAGGTGGCCCGTCTGCTGGAAGACAGCGGAACCGGACAGGTGTCCGGCAAGCTGCGTCAGATGCGCGTGGCCCTGGCACTGGAGCGCCGTCTGTCAAAGCAGCAGATTCTTGAGCTGTACCTGAACCTGGCACCCTTCGGGGGCAATCTTGAAGGGGTCCGGTCGGCGACGCTGGCCTATTTCGGCAAGGAACCGCGCCGTCTGACCCCTGCGGAAGCGGCCCTGCTGGTGGCCATTCCGCAATCGCCCGAAGGCCGCCGCCCGGACCGGCACCCGGACCGCGCCGAAGCGGCCCGCAGCCGTGTGCTGGACCGGGCCACAGGCGCGGGCCTGATCGATGCCGATCAGGCCGCAGCCGCGCGGACCGAAGCCGTGCCGGACCATCGCCGCCCGGTTCCCGCCCTGGCCCCGCATCTGGCGGACCGGATGCGGGCTGCAGACCCGGCGCAACACCGCCACCGTCTGACTCTCGACGCCCGGCTGCAGGCGCAGATTGCGGCGCTGGCGGCCGAGGCTGTGGCTGCCCGGCCCGATGCGCTGCAGGTGGCGATCGTCGTTGCAGACCACCGGTCCGGCGAGGTGCTGGCCTCGGTCGGATCGGCGGCCTACACTGGGGATGCACGTCAGGGTTTTGTTGACATGACCTCTGCGCTGCGGTCGCCCGGATCAACGCTGAAACCGCTGATCTATGCGCTGGCCTTTGACGAAGGTCTGGCGCATCCCGAAACGCTGCTGGAAGACCGCGCAACGGATTTCGGCGGATATGCGCCGCAGAACTTCGACCGCACCTTTCACGGCACGCTGCGCGCGCGCGAGGCGTTGCAACTGTCGCTGAACATCCCGGCTGTCGCGCTGACCGATGCCATGGGCCCGGCCCGGCTTGTGGCGGCGCTGCGCCGGGCGGGGATCAACCCGGCGATCCCAGGAAACCAGCCGGGGCTGGCGGTGGCGCTGGGCGGGGTGGGCGTGACGCTGACCGACATGGTGCAGCTTTACGCCGCACTGGCGCGGGGGGGCGTGACGCTGCCCTTGCGTGTCACGGGGACCGGCCCCGAGGCGGGCCGTCTGGTTTCGGCGACGGCGGCCTGGCAGGTGGCCGACATCCTGTCCGGGCTGGCCCCCCCGCCCGGGGCACCGGAAAACCGTCTGGCCTACAAGACCGGCACCAGTTACGGGCACCGCGACGCCTGGGCGATCGGATTTGACGGGCGTCATGTGATCGGGGTCTGGATGGGCCGGGCCGATGGTACGCCGGTGCCGGGGGCCTTTGGCGGCGAACTTGCCGCGCCTGTGCTGTTCCAGGCCTTCAACCGGCTGAAGCCGCAGCTTGATCCGCTGCCGCCGCCCCCGCCTGCGACGCTGCTGGTGTCGAACGCACAGTTGCCCGCGCCACTGCAGCGCTTTCGCCCGCGCACTGCTGTCTTTCAGGCCGCCGATGCGCCAAGCGTGGCATTTCCGCCGGACGGGGCACAGGTGGAACTGGTGGACGGCGCGCTGCTGGTGCGGGTGGGGGGTGGGGTGGCCCCCTTCACCTGGCTGGCCGACGGACGGCCCGTCGCCGTGGCGACCGCGGCGCGCGACACCCTGCTGAACCTGCCGGGCGCGGGGTTTGTCACGCTGTCGGTGATTGACGCAACCGGGCAATCGGCCCGGACAGAGGTGCGTGTGCTGCGGCCCTGATCAGCCGTTTTCGCGCAGCACCTGGCCCGCCAGATACAGCGATCCGCAGATCAGGATGCGCGCCTGCGGGTCGGTTGCCACAATGCGCTGCACCGCGTCCGCAACACTGTCGGCCATGGTGGCGGACAGTCCTGCGGCACGGGCGGCCGCTTGCGTTTCTTCGGCGGGAAGGGTGTTCCTTTCCCCCGGAATCGACACCGCCGTCAGGCTGTCGGCGTGGCGGGCAAGCGGGCGCAGGTAGCCGCCGATGTCCTTGGTGTTCAGCATGCCGCAGACAAGATGCGTGGGGCGTTTCGGCATCCGCGCCAGCGTGGCTGCCAGCGCCTCGCCCCCGGCAGGGTTGTGGCCGCCGTCCAGCCAAAGCTCGGCCTGGGGGGCTGCCGCCACCAGCGGGCCCTGCCGCAGCCGCTGCATCCGCGCGGGCCACACCGCCTGCGTGACGGCGGCTTCGCAAACCTCTGCGCCGTAACCAAGATGGCGCAGGGCGGCGATGGCCGCACCCGCGTTCTGGATCTGATGTGGACCGGGAAGGTTCGGCAGGGGCAGGTCCAAAAGACCGCTTTCATCCTGATAGATCATCCGCCCGCGGTCTTCGGTGATGTGCCAGTGCTGGCCATAGGCCAGCAGGGGCGCACCCAGGCGGGCCGCGCGCGCCTCGATGGCCGCCAGTCCCTCTTCGGTCTGCGGCCCGACGATGCAGGGCACCCGCCGCTTGAGGATGCCCGCCTTTTCCCCGGCGATCTTGGCCACCGTGTCGCCCAGATACTGCTGATGGTCCAGACTGATCGGGGTGATGACGGTCAGGCGCGGGGCCTCGATGACATTGGTTGCATCCAGCCGCCCGCCAAGACCCACCTCCAGCAGCGTCCAGTCCGCCGGGGTGCGGGCAAAGGCCAGAAAGGCGGCACAGGTGGTGATTTCAAAGAAGGTGATCGGATCGTTGCCATTGGCCGTCACGCATTCGTCCAGCAGGTCGGCAAGCTGCGGTTCCGGGATCAGGGTGCCCGCAAGCCGGATGCGTTCGTGAAACCGCGCAAGATGCGGCGAGGTATAGGCATGCACGCGCTGCCCCGCCGATTCCAGCCCGGCGCGGATCATCGCCAGGGTGGACCCCTTGCCATTGGTCCCGGCGATATGGATCACCGGCGGAAGGCGGCGTTCCGGATGGTCCAGCGCCGCAAGAAGCCGGTGAACGCGGTCAAGGGTCAGGTCGATGACCTTGGGATGCAGCGTCATCATCCGGTCCAGGATGACGTCAGACCTGACGCTCATCCCTTGACCTCGGCGGTGTCCGCCGGTTCGGGCGGTGCGATGGTGCCGGGTGCGGGCAGATCGCCCCGGACAGCAGGGGGCTGCTGCATCAGCATCCGGGTCAGCAGGATCAACTCGTCGCGCAGCGCCTTGCGGTGGGTGACACGGTCCAGCATGCCATGGTCCAGCAGGTATTCGGCGCGCTGGAACCCCTCGGGCAGCTTTTCGCGGATGGTCTGCTCGATCACGCGCGGACCGGCAAAGCAGATCAGCGCGTTCGGCTCGGCGATCTGCACATCGCCCAGCATCGCATAGGATGCGGTGACACCGCCCGTGGTGGGGTGGGTCAGCACGACGATATAGGGCAGGTTCGCCTCTTTCAGCATCTGCACCGCAACCGTCGTGCGCGGCATCTGCATCAGCGACAGGATGCCTTCCTGCATCCGCGCGCCGCCGGCGGCGGAAAACAGCACCAGCGGCCGCTTCAGCTTGACGGCCCGCTCTGCCGCAGCAATGACGGCATTCCCCACATACATGCCCATACTGCCGGCCATGAAGGCAAAGTCCTGCGCGGCGGCCACGATCGGGGTGCGGCCGATCTCGCCTTCCGCGACCAGCATCGCCTCTTTTTCCGAGGTGGCTTTCTGCGCGGTCTTCAGCCGGTCGGGATATCTCTTCTGGTCGCGAAAGTGCAACGGATCAAACAGCGGTTCGGGCACCTTCACCTCGGTAAAGATGCCGCCGTCGAAAAGCGCCGAAAAGCGGGCGCGCGGACTGATCGCCATATGGTGATCGCAACTGGTGCAGACGAAGAGGTTGTCCGACAATTCGCGGTGGAACAGCATGGTCCCGCATTCGGGGCATTTCGTCCACAGGTTCTCGGGCACCTCGCGGCGCGAGAACAGCGAGTTGATCTTGGGGCGGACGTAGTTCGAGATCCAGTTCATCGCGGGGGATGCCCTTTGGTCGCGGCGGTTGCGTTCGGAGATAAGCCGGGGGGCCGGGAAATGCAATTCGCAAGGGTGGGATGTTTGCGTGACCGGACTGCCCCGGCCCGGCAAAACACGGTCAAAAAGTGCTTTCTGCACAGTGCTTTTCACCCGGCATCGCGCTATCCTGCCGGTCATGGCGGAAAACAGCCCCAGGACAGGAAGCAGACCGATGGCCACCGGAACGATGTATTCCACGCTTTCGCCGCTGATCGCGGCGTCGCTGTCGCCGGTGTTTCTGCTGTCGGCCATCGGCACGACGCTGCTGATCATCGACACGCGGTTGAACCGGATCGTGGATCGCTGCCGGATGCTGGAAACATCCCTGAGGTCGCCAGCCGATCAGGACATCCGGCTGGAAGAAGAGTTGCTGTTCTACCTTGCCCGGGCGAACCGGATTCGCTGGGCGGTGTTCAGTTGCACCCTTGCCTCGCTTTTTCTGGCGCTTGCGGTCATTACCCTGTTCCTTGATGCGCAGACGAAGGTGCAACTGACACCGGTTGTCGAAACATTGTTCGTCTGCGCGGTGCTGTTTCTGGTGACAGGGCTGGTGCTTTACATGTTGGACGTGCTGCTTGTGAACCGGGCGCTGGATTTCACCCGCGGCCGGATGATGGATGCACGAGCTGCGGCAAAGGCGCAGTTGGATGCAGAGACGGCACTGGTCACTCGGACAGATGTCTGATCCGAAGACGGACTGACCATTCCCGCCTTGCCCGTGCCGCCCGCGCCCTTTATCTGGCGTATCCAGCCAGTTCAGGGGGAGCACCGTATGACCAGCCATCGCTTCGACAAGTCAAAACTGCCCAGCCGCCATGTGACGGAAGGTCCGGCACGGGCACCGCACCGCAGCTATTTCTACGCGATGGGGATCACCGAGGCAGAGATTCATCAGCCCTGGGTCGGCGTTGCCACCTGCTGGAACGAAGCGGCCCCCTGCAACATCGCGCTGAACCGGCAGGCGCAAAGCGTGAAGATGGGCGTGAAGAAGGGCGGGGGCACGCCGCGCGAATTCACCACCATCACCGTCACCGACGGTATCGCCATGGGCCATGAGGGGATGCGTTCGTCGCTTGCCTCGCGCGATGCGATTGCCGACACGGTGGAACTGACCATGCGCGGGCATTGCTATGATGCCCTTGTCGGGCTGGCAGGCTGCGACAAATCGCTTCCGGGCATGATGATGGCGATGGTGCGGTTGAACGTGCCGTCGGTCTTCATCTATGGCGGGTCGATCCTGCCGGGCAAGCTGAACGGGCGCGATGTGGTGGTGCAGGACGTGTTCGAGGCGGTGGGCAAGCATCAGGCGGGCACCATGACGGATGCCGAGCTTGACATTCTGGAACGGGTCGCCTGCCCCAGTGCCGGGGCTTGCGGCGGGCAGTATACGGCCAATACCATGGCCTGCGTCTCTGAGGCGATCGGGCTGGCGCTGCTGAATTCGTCAGGTGCCCCGGCGCCTTACGAAAGCCGCGACCAGTATGGCGATGCCTCGGGCGTGGCGGTGATGCAGCTGATCGAAAAGAACATCCGCGCCCGCGATATCGTGACGCGCAAGAGCCTGGAGAATGCGGCGCGTGTGGTGGCCTGCACGGGCGGGTCCACCAATGCCGGCCTGCACCTGCCGGCAATAGCGCATGAGGCGGGGATCGAATTCGATCTGTTCGATGTCTGCGATATCTTCCGCGATACGCCCTATTTCGTCAGCCTGCGCCCCGGCGGCCAGTATGTTGCCAAGGACATGTACGAGGTGGGCGGCGTGCCCGTGGTGATGAAGGAACTGCGCAAGGCCGGACTGCTGCACGAAGACTGCATCACGGCGTCCGGGCGGACCCTGGGCGAGGAACTGGACGAGATCACGCGCGAGGCTGATGGCCGCGTGATCTATCCCATTGAAACCCCGATCACCGCGACCGGCGGCGTCGTTGGCCTGAAGGGCAACATCTGCCCGGACGGGGCCATCGTGAAGGTCGCGGGCATGAGCGAGGAAGAACAGGTGTTCACCGGCCCCGCCCGCGTCTTTGAATCCGAGGAAGAGGCGTTTGAGGCGGTCCAGAAACGCGCCTACAAGGAAGGCGAGGTGATCGTGATCCGCAACGAAGGCCCCGCAGGCGGGCCGGGCATGCGCGAGATGCTGGCCACCACCGCCGCCCTTTCGGGGCAGGGCATGGGCAAGAAGGTGGCCCTGATCACCGATGGCCGGTTCTCGGGGGCGACGCGCGGCTTCTGCGTGGGCCATGTGGGGCCGGAAGCGGCGCATGGCGGGCCGATTGCCCTGCTGCAGAACGGCGATGTCATAACCATCAACGCGCTGACCGGCACGCTTTCGGTGGCGCTGACCGATGCCGAGCTTGCCGCGCGCAAAGCGCAATGGGCCGGCCCGCGCCAGACCCAGTACGAAACCGGCGCGGTGTGGAAATTCGCCAAACTTGTCGGCGGCGCGCGCTGGGGGGCGGTGACCCATCCCGGTGCCAAGGCCGAACGGCATATCTACATGGATCAGTAAGCGGGGCTGGCCTGATCGGCAGGCGGCCGTCTTGCGCGGCCGCCGTTTTGCCGTCTGCGGTCTGGTTTGCCCCGGACTGGGCCGTCACCAGCGCGTCAGGGCCGCCTCATCCTGCTCTGTCGCGGCCACCCATTCGGCGCCCGAGGCGGTGATTTCCTTTTTCCAGAACGGCGCGCGGGATTTCAGATAATCCATGAGGAATTCCGCCGCCTCGAAGGCATTTGCCCTGTGGGCGGCGGCGGTAGCCACCATCATGATTGGTTCCGCCACGCGCAGCCTGCCATGGCGGTGGATCACCAGCGCATCGATCAGGTTCCACCGCGACATGGCCTGCAGGGCGATGTCGCGGATCGCCCGTTCGGTCATGCCGGGGTAATGTTCGATTTCCATGGCCGACAGGCCGCCCGACAGATCGCGTACGATCCCGGTAAAGGTGACCACCGCCCCGGCCTCCGCCGCCGCCTGCGCAAAGGCCGCCGCTTCAGTGCCGATGTCGAACGGCGCGCTTTGGACCGCGATACGCATGTCAGCCGCCCGTCATCGGGGGAAAGAAGGCCACTTCGCGCACGCCCGCCAGCGGGGCCGAAAAATCGGACAGGTCCTGGTCAAGGGCCACGCGCAAGCTGGACAGATCGGCAAAAGCCGCCGCATAGCGGTCTTCCCGCGCTGACAGCTCGGCGACAAGGTCGGCCACGGTGGCGGCCGATGTCTCGATCCTTTCGCGCGGCAGGCCGATGCGTTCGCGGACCCAGGCGAAGTAAAGCACGTCGATCATCTGTCGTCCCGCAGGAAAGGCAGGGATTTGCGGAAGTAATCCCAGCCGGTGACAAAGGTCAGCGCGGCGGCGATCCAGATCAGCACCAGCCCGACCATGGTCGCCAGTGAAGAGCAGCCCCGCGCGCCGCAGGACCGGATCGGATCGGCCAGACCCGCCGCCACGGCATCCGCATACTGATCGGGTGTCATGCCCTGGCGTGCCATGCCTTCCACATGTTCCAGTCCGGTCCCAAGGAACAGCACCGCAATCGCCACCATCTGGGCGGTCGTCTTCCATTTCGCAAGCGGCGCGACCGCAAGCAGCCCCGCCTTCGCGCCAAGATATTCCCTGAGCCCGCCCACGAAAATCTCCCGGAACAGAATGACTGTTGCGGGCAGGATCAGCCAGGGGTTCATCCCGGAATATCCGGTGATGATCAGCAGCGCGATCACCACCATGGCCTTGTCGGCAATCGGATCAAGCATTGTGCCGAACTTGGACTCCTGCTTCCACAGCCGGGCCAGATAGCCGTCAAACCAATCGGTGACTGCGGCGGTTATGAACAGGGTCAGCGCAAGCCAGTCGGCCCAAGGCCGATTGAAGTACAGGAACATCACGGCCACTCCCGGGGCGGCCAGAAGGCGCAGAACCGTCAGTGTGTTGGGAATGTTCCACCTCATGGTGCCGCAATAACCGATCACGGGGGGCGGGGGAACAGGAATAGCGCAACCACAGACCAGTGTTGCACACGGGAAACATCGCGTAACATATTGAAATACCTAGATTCCACGCAAGAAGCGCCCGAACCCTGCCGCCCGGGCCGCAACCGGGCTTGCCGACGTGCCGTTCTGCCACAGTGTCAGCCGCTGCGGCGATGCTGTGCTGCAGGGCGGCTGGCCGAGAGTGTCCAGACCAGATGTGCGACGGCAGCAGTCAGAATGATTGCACCACCGGCAAGCGTTGCCGGGGGCGGTACTTCCGCCAGAAACACAAAGACCCAGAGCGGCGCAAAGCCCGCATTCAGGATGCCCAGCAAACCGGATTGCGCCGCCGGGATACGGGACGCAGCCGTGAAGATCAGCAGATTGCCGATCGCAAGCTGTACCGCACCGAAAACCGCGAACAGGGCGATGTCCGGCGGCCGGACCATGGAGAAATCCGCAAAAGGCAGGGCAAGCATGCCGCTGGCAAGAACGGTCAGCGTGATGGCAGGCAGGATATCCAGGGTCTGGCAGCGCCGCAGCACAAGCACCACCGCCGCGTACAGAAACACACAGACCAGCGCCAGCAAATCCCCCAGGACCGCGCCTGACCGGGCCCCCGCAAACATCATCACCGCAATGCCGACAAATCCGGCACAGGCGGCTAGAAAGGTGGCGCGGTCCATCCGTTCGCCCAGCACCAGCCGGGCCGCAAGCGCTGCCACGAAGGGGGCGGTGGCGAAGATCATGAAGAAATTCGCGACACTGGTCAGGCTCAGCGACAGGATGTTAAGGATCATACCCACAGAGTTCAGCGCAACAAAGACCAGCCCCCAGACGCCGACCCCGGCAAGCGCGCGCAGCGCCCCCCTGCCGTCGCGAACGGCAAGCACCACGAACAGAAAGGCAAAGGCTGCTAGACCTCGCCCTGAGGCGGTCGTGAACCCGTCGGTCGGCAGCAGCCGGGTGAACAGGCCCGAGGTCGAGTCTGCGGCGGCCCCGGCCAGCAAAAGCAGAAGGCCGGATTGTGCATATGTCAGGCTGCGCATGAAGGCGGGGTCCGTTGCGGCAGGCAGGCAGGTCCGACGCTGCATCTCACAAGCTGCGGCGGGTGGCAATGCGCTGCGGGGGACGGGGCCGGTGGGGCCTGCCCGCTCGGATCAACCCCTTGCGTGGAAAAAGTCGTAAATCCCCTGCGCCAGAGTATCGGAAATCCCCTCCACCGCCTTCAGGTCATCGACCGCTGCGCGGCCAACGGCCTTGGCACTGCCGAAATGCGCCAGAAGGGCGCGTTTGCGGGTGGCCCCGACCCCGGGAATGTCATCCAGCGGCGTCGCGCTGACGGCCTTTGCCCGCTTGGCGCGATGTGCGCCGATGGCCCAGCGGTGCGCCTCGTCCCGCAGGCGCTGCACGAAGTACAGGACGGGCGAGGTATGGGGCAGCGCAAAGGGGGGCTGACCGGGGCGATGGAATTCCTCTTTGCCGGCGTCGCGGTCTACGCCCTTGGCCACACCGATCATGGCGATATCGTCGAGGCCAAGCCCGGCAAGGATGTCCGCCACCGCGCTGACCTGCCCCGCACCGCCGTCGATCAGCAAGAGGTCCGGCCAGGCTTCTGACGACCTGTCGGGGTCTTCCTTCAGCAGGCGTTCAAAACGCCGGGTCAGCACCTCTTTCATCATGCCGAAATCATCGCTGTTGGCACCTGCGTCCGACCGGATGTTGAACTTGCGGTACTGCGACCTCAGAAAGCCATCCGGTCCGGCCACGATCATGCCGCCCACGGCATTTGTGCCCTGGATGTGAGAGTTGTCATAGACTTCGATCCGCCTGGGCGGCGCGTCCAGACCAAGGGCTTCGGCAAGTCCCGCCAGAAGCCGGTTCTGCGAGGCACCTTCGGCCATTTTGCGCGCCAGGCTTTCGCGCGCATTGCGGGCGGCGTTTTCCACCAGTTCGGCCTTTTCGCCGCGCCGGGGCACGGCCAGCTCTACCTTGCGCCCGGCGCGGTCGGACAAAAGCCGGGTCACCAGATCTTCATTCTCGACCGGGTGCGACAGCAGGATCAGCCGTGGCGGCTCCTTGTCGTCATAGAACTGGGCCAGGAAGGCCTCAAGGATTTCGGGCGCTTCCGCCCCGGCCCCGGTGCGCGGATAGAAATCGCGGTTCCCCCAGCTTTGGTTGGCGCGGATGAAGAAAACCTGGACGCAGGCCTGCCCGCCTTCCAGATGCAGCGCAACAACGTCCGCCTCGGAGACGCCCTTGGGATTGATGCCCTGGGCCGACTGCACCTGGGTCAGGGCGCGGATACGGTCGCGCAGGGCAGCCGCCCGTTCGAATTCCATCGCCGCAGAGGCTTCGGCCATCGCCGCAGCAAGATCGGCCTGAACCCTGGTGGTCTTGCCCTGCAGGAAACGCTCGGCGTCCCCGACCAGGGTTGTGTAATCGTCGCGCCCGACCTTGCCGACGCAGGGCGCCGCACAGCGCTTGATCTGATACAGAAGGCAGGGGCGCGTGCGGCTTTCAAAGACCGCGTCCGTGCAGGTGCGCAAAAGGAAGACCTTCTGCAGCTGATTAAGCGTGCGGTTCACCGCCCCCGCGCTTGCGAAAGGCCCAAAATAGGTACCCTCCGCAGCCCGTTTGCCCCGGTGCTTCCTGATCTGGGGAAAGGCGTGGTCCTTGGCGATCAGGATGTCCGGAAAACTCTTGTCGTCGCGCAACAACACGTTGTAGCGCGGCTTGAGCTGCTTGATCAGGTTCTGTTCCAGCAAAAGCGCCTCGGTTTCGGTGCGTGTCGTCAGAAACATCATCGACGCGGTTTCGCCGATCATCCGGGCAATGCGGCCGGAATGGCCCGACGGCCGGGCATAGGAGGACACCCGCGCCTTCAGGTTGCGCGCCTTGCCGACGTAAAGCACCGTGCCCACAGGATCGAGCATGCGGTAGACACCGGGAGAGCTGTCTATCGTCCTGAGATAGCCTTGAATGACCGTGTGCCCGGAAGGTGCCTTGGGCGTGGTTTCCTGCTCTGCCTGCACGGTGGACTCATCCTTTCTGGAATTCACCGATTCCCGGTCTTGCCTGCAACGATAATTGCGGACGGGCAAGAAGAAACCTGTCCACGCTTTCTGTGGACAATTCTGCGCAAAACATTCCGGGAGGCTGGAATTTTCCTTGGATTCTCACAAGTTCGCTACTTCGCCTGATTTTTAGGCATTTTTCTAACATGTTGTTTTATATAGGTTTATTTTGGGATATCTGGCAAATCCCTGATTTCCATGAAGGAATTGCAACGATTGTGTGATGCGCGGGTCCAAAGTGGAAAACTTTCGCCGACGGTCTGCGGAACGCCGCTGCGCGGGCGTTCGGGGGCCTATTCCACGCCAAGCACATCTTCGGTTCGCCAGACAAGATGCTGGCCCCCGTCGACACACAGAATCTGGCCCGTCACAGCCTGCGCATCAAGAAAGTATCGCATGGCTGCGACGATGTCGGACGGGTCAGCGCCGCGCTGCAGGATGGTTGCCGCCCGCTGATCGGCAAAGTGGCCTTCCGATTGCCGCGCGCCGCGCAGCGTCGGTCCGGGGCCGATCGCGTTGACCCGGATATCGGGTGCCAGCGCCTGCGCCGCAGTGCGGGTCAGCGCCCAAAGGCCCATCTTGGCGATGGTATAGGTCATGAATTCCGGCGTCAGCTTGAAGACGCGCTGGTCGATCATGTTCAGGATCATCGCCTGCGCTGCGGGTTCGCCCGCCTCGTCCCGCAAGGCAGCCGGAGCCTGCGCAGAAAACTGCTGCATCAGCACGAATGGCGCGCGCAGGTTGGAGCCGATGTGCCGGTCCCAGCTGTCGCGTGTTGCGGTGGCAAGGGTGTCGTATTCAAAGATCGACGCGTTGTTCACCAAAAGCGTCAGCGGGCCACCCAGCCCGCTTGCGGCGCGCGAAACCAGCGCTTCGGCCTCGGACTCGACCAGAAGATCAGCCTGCAGTGCAACGGCCTTGCGGCCCAGGGCGTGTATCTGGGCAACGGTCGCCTCGGCCTCGTCCCGTGATCCGGCATAGTGGATGGCAAGGTCATAGCCGCGCCCGGCCAGCGCCAGGGCCATGGCCCGGCCCAGACGCCGTGCGGCACCCGTCACCAGGGCACGTTTCGGTGCGGCGTGTGGCGCGCTCATGGTTTCTTCCCGGATGGGCCGCAGGCGCAGGGACCCGTGCCGATGATGTAGCTGCCGCAGCGCGGGCAGGTGCCGGGCCTCAGCGCCTTGGGTCGCCGCCGCACCAGCCGGCGCACCGTATCCGGGAACAAGGCCCGCCCGATCATGGCAATCAGCACCATGGCAAGCAGAAACAGCAGGACCGTCTTCACCAGCATGTCAAAGGCCGAACCGCGCCCACAGTGCGCGGTCTTCAACCTCGGACAGGGCAGAACCGGTGATCTGCGCCCCGAACCGCTGCAGAAGCGACCGGCGCTGGCCATAGGGCACCAGCCTGACCTTGTCGCCGAACAGTTCCTTCATTTTCGGCACAAGGTGGGCCAGGCCATCGGCCAGGCCGACACGGACTGCCCCGGCACCCACCCAGATGTCGGCGTTGAACAGATCGGCCGAGTCATCAAGCCGTGCCCCGCGCCGCGCCTTCACATGTGCGATGAAGGCCTGATGGATGGGGTCCTGCAGCGCTTTCAGGCGGGCCACATCCTCTGGCTTTTCCGGCAGGAACGGGTCCGCCAGGCTTTTCGACCGGCCCGAGGTGACGACGCGGCGTTCGATGCCCTGACGCGCCATGAATTCCGGAAAGCCGAAGCTGGCAAAGATGACCCCGATCGATCCGACGATGGAGCTTTCATCAAGCCAGATCTGATCCGCCGCGCAGGCCAGCCAATACCCCCCCGATGCGGCCACGTCTTCGACAAAGGCGTGGACGGGGATGTTGTTTTCGGTGGCAAGCCTGCGGATTCTGGCGGCGATCAGCGAAGATTGCACCGCCGAGCCGCCGGGAGAATTGATCACCAGCGCAACCGCACTGGGCTTGCCGCGCGCGAACGCCTTTTCGACAAGCGGGGCCAGCGCCGCATCGTTCAAGCCGATGCCGGAGCGCCCGCCGGATGCGATGGTGCCCTGCAGCCGGATCACGGCGACAAGCGGCTGTTTCTTCAGGAAGGGGATGAAGCGTCTCATGCCCCCTGATTTAGGGCAGCGCGGCGGCGTCAACAAGCCGGTTCCACTGCGATCATTGCCCGTTGGCGGCTTTGATGCAATGACGGGGGCATGATCGACAAGCTGGAAATGTTCATCGCCCTGGCCAATGAGCGGCATTTCGGCCGCGCCGCCGATGTCTGCGGCGTGACCCAGCCGACGTTGAGTTCCGCCATCCGGCAACTGGAAGACCAGCTTGGCGTGCAGCTTGTATTCCGCGGGTCGCGGTTTCAGGGGCTGACGGCGGAAGGGGTGCGGGTTCTGGACTGGGCGCGGCGCATTGTCAGCGACATGCGGGCGCTGCGGGCCGAGATGAAAGCTGTCCGGTCCGGCCTGTCGGGCACTGTGCGGATCGGGGTTATCCCCACCGCGCTTCCCATGGTGGCAGAGCTGACCGCCCCGTTCATCCTGCGCAACCCGAACGTGCGCGTTTCGATCCTGTCGCGCACCTCTGGCGAGATTTTGGCAGGGATCGAAAGCCTGGAGCTGGATGCCGGCATCACCTATCTGGACAATGAACCGCTGGGGCGCGTGGCGCAGGTGCCGCTTTACACCGAATTCTACCGGCTGCTGTGCGCGCCCGGCACGCCGCTTGCCGGGCGGGACCGGGTTACCTGGGCCGACGTGGCGGAACAGCCCCTGTGCCTGCTGACCGCCGACATGCAGAACCGGCGCATCGTTGACCAGCATCTGGCGGAAACCGGGGCATCCGTGATGCCGCAGGTGGAATCGAATTCGATGATTGCGCTGATTGCGCATGTCATGACCGGGCACTGGGCCAGCGTCGTGCCGACCGAACTGGCAAAGCCGGCGCTGGCCGGCGGCCTTGTGGCCGTCCCGATCATCGAGCCGGAGGCAGAGCACCTTGTGGGGCTGGTCACGGCCCGGCGCGACCCGCTGACCCCGGTGCTCGCCGCCCTTCTGGCCGAGGCGGAGCGACTGGTTCGATAGATAAAGCCTATCAATCCACGAGTATTCAATATTGAAAAGGCTATCGACTGGTGTAGAAATGCTGCTGCGCCAAGCGGAGGGCCATGATGACGTCAGTCGGCGAAGACATCGCAGCGCGGGTGGAAGAAATCCTGCGCGCACATGACGGCCTGGAAGGGCCGCTGCTGCCGGTCCTGCACGCGGTGCAGGGGGTTTTCGGGTTCATCCCCCAGGATGCGTTGCCGGTCATCGCGCAGCATCTGAACCTCAGCCGGGCCGAAGTGCATGGCGTCATCAGTTTTTATCACGATTTCCGCGAAGAACCGGCGGGCCGTCATGTGCTGAAGCTGTGCCGTGCCGAAGCCTGCCAGGCCATGGGCGCAGACCGTGTTGCCGCCCATGCCAGGGAGGCGCTGGGCATCGGGTGGCACCAGACCACGCCTGACGGCACCATAACGCTGGAGCCGGTGTTCTGCCTTGGGCTTTGCGCCTGCGCGCCGGCGGCACTTGTTGACGGGCGCGTCCTGGGCCGGGTGGACGAGGCGCGCCTTAATGCGCTGATCGCAGAGGTGCGGCTGTGAGGATTTACGTCCCCCGCGATTCAGCGGCCAAGGCGCTTGGTGCCGATGAGGTTGCCTCGGCAGTGAAGGCCGAGGCGCTGCGGCGCGGCCTTGAGGTGACCGTGGTCCGGAACGGATCGCGCGGCATGGTCTGGCTGGAGCCGCTGCTTGAGGTGGAAACGCAAGCGGGCCGTCTGGCCTTTGGGCCGGTCGGACCGGGCGATGTGGCGGGGCTGTTCGAGGCAGGCTTCGGTGCGCATGACAAGGCGCTGGGGCGGACCGAAGACTTGCCCTGGATGAAGGCGCAGACGCGCCTGACATTTGCGCGCTGCGGCATCATCGACCCGCTGTCGCTGGATGACTGCCAGGCGCATGGCGGGCTGGCGGGCCTGCGCCGCGCGCTCGGGATGACGCCGGAGGGCATAGTTGCCGAAGTGACCGACTCGGGCCTGCGGGGCCGGGGGGGCGCGGGCTTTCCCACCGGGATCAAATGGAAGACGGTGGCGGGTGCCACGGCAGACCGCAAATACATCGTCTGCAATGCCGACGAAGGCGACAGCGGCACCTTCGCCGACCGAATGATGATGGAAGGCGATCCCTTCACCCTGATCGAAGGCATGGTGATTGCGGGGCTGGGTGTGGGGGCGGACAAAGGGTTCATCTATTCCCGGTCGGAATACCCCGATGCCAATGCCGTGCTGGCGGACGCGATCAGGCTGGCGCGCGCTTCCGGCTTGCTGGGGGCCAGCGTGCTGGGCCTTGGGCCTGCCTTTGACATCGAACTGCGCATCGGCGCGGGGGCCTATGTTTGCGGCGAGGAAACCGCGCTGCTGAATTCGCTGGAAGGCAAGCGCGGCGTGGTGCGCGCCAAGCCGCCGCTGCCCGCGCTGGAAGGTTTCATGGGCAGGCCGACCGTGGTGAACAACGTGATCTCGCTGGCGACGGTGCCGGTCATCCTTGCAAAAGGCGCGGCGCATTACCGCGATTTCGGGCTGGGCCGGTCACGCGGCACCATCCCGTTGCAGATCGCCGGAAACGTCCGGCGCGGCGGGCTGTTCGAGACGGCTTTCGGCATGCCGCTGGGCACGATTGTGGATGATCTGGCAGGCGGCACGGCCAGCGGGCGGCCGGTCAAGGCGGTGCAGGTGGGCGGGCCGCTGGGGGCCTATTTCCCGCGCGCGGTGTTCGGCACGGCGTTCGGGTATGAGGAATATGCAGCCCAGGGCGGCCTGATCGGCCATGCCGGGATCGTGGTGTTCGATGACAGCGCCGACATGCTGGCGCAGGCCCGCTTTGCGATGGAATTCTGCGCCATCGAAAGCTGCGGCAAATGCACCCCCTGCCGCATCGGCGCGGTGCGCGGGGTGGAAACGGTTGACAGGATCGCGCGGGGCGATAAGGCGGCGATCCCCCTGTTGACCGACCTGTGCGAGACGATGAAATCCGGCTCGCTCTGCGCGCTGGGCGGGTTTACGCCCTATCCGGTGATGTCGGCGCTGACGCATTTCCCCGATGATTTCCACACATCCGCCAAAGAGGCCGCCGAATGAAAGACTTCATCCTCCCCGACCGCGACTTTGGAACCCCTGCGGCGAAGTCCAAAGCAATGGTCACGCTGACCGTGGACGGCTTTGATGTGACCGTGCCGGAAGGAACATCCGTCATGCGCGCCGCGGCCGAGGCCGGCATATCGGTGCCCAAGCTTTGCGCGACCGACAGCGTCGATGCCTTCGGCTCTTGCCGCCTGTGTCTGGTCGAGATCGAGGGGCGGGCCGGTACGCCTGCCTCCTGCACCACCCCCGTCGCCGCCGGAATGAAGGTGCGCACCCAGACCGCCAGGCTGAAGACCCTGCGGCGCGGGGTGATGGAGCTTTACATCAGCGACCACCCGCTGGATTGCCTGACCTGTTCGGCGAACGGTGATTGCGAATTGCAGGATATGGCGGGGGCCGTGGGCCTGCGCGATGTGCGCTATGAAGCGGTCGAGACGCATTTCAAGGCCCGCGACACATCCGGCAAGGCAAACCCGCAGTGGATGCCAAAGGACGACAGCAACCCCTATTTCACCTATGATCCGGCGAAATGCATCGTCTGTTCGCGCTGCGTGCGCGCCTGCGAAGAGGTGCAGGGCACCTTCGCCCTGACCATCGAAGGGCGCGGCTGGGACAGCCGGGTGTCCTTTGGCGCAAAGACCGACACCGCCCTGACCTCTGACTGCGTGTCCTGCGGGGCCTGCGTGCAGGCCTGCCCGACCGCTACATTGCAGGAAAAGTCGATCATCGACATCGGCACGCCGGAACGGTCGGTCATTACCACCTGTGCCTATTGCGGGGTCGGCTGTTCGTTCAAGGCGGAACTGCGCGGCGATGAGCTGGTACGGATGACGCCCTACAAGCACGGCAAGGCCAACCGGGGCCATTCCTGCGTCAAGGGGCGCTTCGCCTATGGCTATGCCAGCCACAAGGACCGTATCCTGAAGCCGCTGATCCGCGAGAAGATCAGCGATCCCTGGCGCGAAGTGTCCTGGGACGAGGCGCTGGGTTTCGCCGCCAGCCGGATGAAGGGCATTCAGGAAAAACACGGGCGGCAGTCGGTCGGGGTCATCACCTCGTCGCGCTGCACCAATGAAGAGGCCTATCTGGTCCAGAAACTGGCGCGCGCCGTCTTGCGCAACAACAACACCGATACCTGCGCCCGCGTCTGCCATTCGCCCACCGGCTATGGCTTGGGCCAGACCTTCGGCACCAGTGCCGGCACGCAGGATTTCGATTCGGTGGAACAGACCGATGTGGTGATCGTGATCGGCGCGAACCCGACCGACGGGCACCCCGTGTTCGCCAGCCGCCTGAAGAAGCGGCTGCGCAAGGGTGCCAAGCTGATCGTCATTGACCCGCGCCGGATCGATCTGGTGAAAACACCGCATGTCAGGGCGGCCCATCACCTGCCGCTGCGGCCCGGCACCAATGTGGCGGTGGTCACGGCGCTGGCCCATGTGATCGTCACCGAAGGCCTGTTCGACGAAGATTTCATCCGCACCCGCTGCGACTGGGACGAATTCGCGGACTATGCCGAATTCGTCGCAGCCCCGAACCATTCGCCCGAGGCGACGGAACTTCTGACCGGCGTTCCGGCCAAGGACCTGCGCGAGGCGGCGCGGCTTTATGCCAAGGGCGGCAACGGGGCCATCTACTACGGCCTGGGTGTGACGGAACACAGCCAGGGGTCCACCACGGTGATCGCCATTGCCAACCTTGCCATGCTGACCGGCAACATCGGGCGGCCCGGTGTGGGCGTAAACCCGCTGCGCGGCCAGAACAACGTGCAGGGGTCCTGCGATATGGGGTCTTTCCCGCATGAATTGCCGGGCTACCGCCATGTGTCCAACGATGCCGTGCGCGACATTTTCGAAAGCCTATGGGGCGTGAAGATTGACAACGAGCCGGGCCTGCGCATTCCCAACATGCTGGATGCCGCCGTTGAGGGCACCTTCAAGGGTCTTTATTGCCAGGGCGAAGACATCCTGCAATCCGACCCGGATACCAGGCATGTGGCCGCAGGCCTGGCTGCCATGGATTGCGTGATCGTGCATGACCTGTTCCTGAACGAGACGGCGAATTACGCGCATGTCTTTCTGCCCGGATCGACCTTTCTGGAAAAGGACGGCACCTTCACCAATGCCGAACGCCGCATCAACCGCGTGCGCCGCGTCATGGCCCCGCGCAACGGCTATGCCGACTGGGAGGTGACGCAGCTTCTGGCCAATGCCATGGGCGCGGGCTGGACCTATACCCATCCCGGCCAGATCATGGACGAGATTGCGCTGACCACGCCCAGCTTTGCCGGTGTCAGCTATGAAAAGCTGGAAACGCTGGGGTCGGTGCAATGGCCCTGCAACGAAAATGCACCCGAAGGCACGCCGCTGATGCATGTTGACGGCTTCGTGCGCGGGCGCGGCAAGTTCATCCGCACCGAATATGTGGCAACTGATGAAAAGACCGGCCCGCGCTTTCCCCTGCTGCTGACTACGGGGCGGATACTCAGCCAGTATAACGTGGGCGCTCAGACGCGGCGCACGGCCAATGTCGTCTGGCACCCGGAAGACCTGCTGGAAGTGCACCCGCATGATGCAGAGGTGCGCGGCATTGCCGACGGGCAGTGGGTGCGTCTGGCCAGCCGGTCGGGCGAGACGACGCTGCGCGCCAGGATCACCGACCGCGTGTCGCCCGGTGTTGTCTACACGACCTTCCACCACCCCGAAACGCAGGCCAATGTCGTTACCACGGATTATTCCGACTGGGCGACCAACTGCCCGGAATACAAGGTGACGGCGGTGCAGATCGGCCCGTCGAACGGACCCTCTGAATGGCAGATGGACTATGCCGAACAGGCAGAACAGTCCCGCCGCATTCTTCCGGCGGCGGAATGATGCACACCAAGCGCCCCCTGACCCGACTGGCCTGCCAGGCCGGAACGTTTCAGCAGGGCACCCGGATGCTGCCCGAGGAAACGGCAGTGGCGCTGAGCTACAACGGCACGACCCAGGCGGTGATGATGGCGACGCCTGCCGCGCTGGAGGATTTCGCCCGCGGTTTCACCCTGACCGAAGGGATCGCGACCCCGGACGAGATTGCCAGCATCACCGTGGTCGAGACCGATCTTGGGATCGATCTGCAGATATGGCTGCATCCCGCAGCCGAGGGTCGCCTCGCCGCGCGCCGCCGCACGATGGCCGGTCCGGTGGGGTGCGGTCTGTGTGGCATCGACTCGCTTGAAGAGGCCGTCCGCAGGTTGCCGCCCGTCACCGCATCGGCGCTGCGGCTGACGCCCACGCAGATCTTCGCCGCCGTCGGCGCGCTGCCCGGGCAGCAGCCCCTTCACGATGCGACGCGGGCCGTTCATGCCGCAGCCTTCTGGACCCCGGCGCAGGGAATGGTGGCCTGCCGCGAGGATGTCGGGCGCCACAACGCGCTGGACAAGCTTGCCGGGGCGACCATCGGAATGGCGCTGTCCGCCGGTGCGGTGGTGCTGACCAGCCGGGTATCCATCGACATGGTGCAGAAATGTGCCGCGATGGGGGTGCCGGTGCTGATTGCCGTGTCCGCCCCCACGGCCCATGCCGTGGACCTGGCCGAGGCGGCGGGCATCACGCTGATCGCCCTGGCGCGCACCGACCGATTCGAGGTGTTCACCCGCCCTGATCGCGTTCTTTCCGGAGAGTCGGCCCATGTCGCATGAAAAGTTGGCGCACATGGCAAACCAGATTGCCATTTTCTTTGAATCAAAGCCGCATGACGAAGGTGTCGAAGGCGTTGCTGCCCATATCAACGCCTTCTGGGAACCCCGGATGCGGCGGCAGTTGTTTGAAATGATCGACACCGGTGGTGCGGGCTTGCGCCCGCTGCTGCGCGAAGCGGCCGCCTTGATCCGCCGCCCGGTCGACACCGGCTGAGCATCGGGCGGGAGTCGCCAAGCAGTGCCGCGCGTGACCTTGCCCGGTTCCTGCGCGCGGTCGGGGCGTTGCGGCAGCGCACGCAGGGCCCGGATGGTCAGGGCGGGGCATCGGGCCCGCGGTCATTTGCGGCATCGCGGCCTGCCGGAGGGTTGACGCGCGTCGCTGCTTCGCTATGCCCCCTGGCATGAGCGGATTTGTTTACGCGCCCCCCGACACCCCGCTGCGGCTGATCCACCACGATTCGCAGATCGTGGTCGTTGACAAGCCGGCAGGCTTGCTGTCCGTGCCGGGGCGGGGCGATGACCGCGCCGATTGTCTGATCGGGCGGCTTCGCGGGGCCTTTCCCGAGGTGCTGCTTGTGCATCGGCTGGACCTCGACACCTCGGGCGTCATGGTTTTTGCGCTGACACGGGCCGCGCAGGCAAAGCTGGGCCAGCAGTTCGAGGCGCGGCAGGTGCGCAAGGTCTATCTTGCCCGCGTCTGGGGGCGGCTGGAGCCGCAGCAGGGCCGTGTCGACCTGCCCCTTACGGTCGATTGGCCGAACCGGCCGCGGCAGCACGTGAACCACGAATGCGGCCGGCCGGCCGTGACCGACTGGCGGGTGGTCAAGGCGCAGGATGACGAAAGCCGCGTCCGGCTGATGCCGCTGACCGGACGCAGCCATCAGCTGCGCGTGCATATGGCGGAGATCGGCCATCCGATTCTGGGCGATCCGCTCTATGCCACCGGGGCCGCCCGGGACTTTCCCCGGTTGATGCTGCATGCGGAAAGCCTGCGCTTGCGGGATATCGAAAGCGGCAAAAGCGTGACCTTTTCGGCACCTTGCCCCTTTTGACCGTCCGGGTCAGCCTGCGCCATCGGGTCTGGTGCGCGCATCTGCGACCGGACCTTGCAAGCGGCCGCCATGGCTTGACTTGCCGGACCCGGAGGCGGACGATCAAAGGCAGGTGCAGTCTGCAAGCCCGCGCCCGCGATAATGGGGGACAGATCAAGATGTCGGAATACTTCAGAAAGGCGGTTGCAGCTGCTGCGGCAGCGGCCCTGCTGGGCGCAACGCTGGCTGCCCCGGCGCTGGCCTGCACGCGGACCCTGTACGTCGGCGACGATGGCATGGTCATTACGGGCCGCAACATGGACTGGAAAGAGGATATGGCCTCGGACATCTGGGTGTTCCCGGCCGACATGGCGCGCGATGGTGCGGCAGGCCCGCGTTCTGTTGCATGGACCTCGCGTTACGGCAGCGTGATCGTGTCGGGATACGACGGCGGGACGACTGACGGAATGAACGAGAAGGGCCTTGTTGCAAACCTGCTGTACCTGGCTGAATCTGATTTCGGCACGCCGTCTGCCGATGCAAAACTGCTCAGCATCGCGGCCTGGCCGCAATATGTTCTGGACAATTATGCCACTGTGGCCGAAGCGGTGGCCGGACTTGCAGCCGAGCCCTTTGCCATTTTGGCCCCGACCCTGCCCAATGGCGCGCCTGCGGCCCTTCACCTGTCGATTTCCGATGCCACGGGCGATTCCGCCATCTTCGAATACATCGGCGGCAAGCTTGTGGTGCATCATGGCAAGGAATACGTCGTGATGACGAACTCGCCGACCTATGACCAGCAGCTTGCCCTGAACGCCTATTGGAAGAAGATCGGCGGCCTGACCTTCCTGCCCGGCACCAATACGGCGGCAGACCGGTTTGCACGCGCGTCCTTTTTGCTGAGCGTGATCCCGCGCAAGGCGGACCCTGCCTATATCAAGGGTGTTCCGAATCAGTCCTTTGCCTATCAGGCGGTCGCCAGCGTGATGAGCGTGCAGCGCGCCGTTTCGGTTCCGCTGGGCATTTCCACCCCGGATCAGCCCAATATCTCGTCCACCATCTGGCGCACGGTGTCGGACCAGACGAACCTTATCTACTACTTCGACTCGGCCACCCGCCCGAACACCTTCTGGGTGTCCCTTGCAAAGCTGGACCTGAAAGCGGGCGCACCCGTGCGCAAGCTGACGATTCAGGACGGACAAATCTTTTCGGGCGAGGTTTCGGCGGACTTCAAGGAAGCAAAACCTTTCGCCTTCCTTCCCGCAACGCCGCCCGCCCCGTAAGGCGCAGCCGACAACAGGCGGGCTGCCGCAAGCGGCCCGTCCCCTACGCGGTCTACAGGGCCAGAGCGGCCTTTCTGCCCTCGTGAAACGCATAGGCAGCCTGACGCGGCGCGGCGCAATCGCCGATCCGCTGCGTGATCTTGCCGGGAAGGCGTTCCGGAAACGGATCAAAGGCCAGAGTCGTGGTGGCCATGACAAGCGCCGACCCGGCGACGGTTTCCTCTGCCCCGGTCAGAAGGTTGCGCAAGGTCGCCCCGTTGCCGTGCCAGCGCCGGATGCAATGTTCGGTCTTGAAGATCACGCCCTTGCGCGCAAGGTTTCGCCGCAGGGGGCCGTCCGCTGCCGTGCGGGTGATTTCCTTGCCCACATAGGCATCGGGCGTGACAAGGATCACCGTCTTTCCCTGTTCCGCCAGCAGCCAGGCGGTGCCGGCACCGCGCCAGTTGCCGCCTTCGTCATACAGGATCACCGTATCGCCCAGCCGCGCCTCGCGGCGGATTACCTCTTCGGGGGACCAGACGGCATGATCCAGCCCCGGCAGGCGCGGCTCCTGCGGCATCCAGCGCTGGCGGGCATCGGGATCGGGCAGCGAACCGGTGGCAATCAGCACCGTCTTGGCCGGGTGGGCGGCGATGTCGTTTGCCTCCAGAAAGGTATTCAGCCGCAGCGTCACGCCAAGTTGGTCGAACTGCCGTTCGTACCAGCCCATCAGGTCCAGG
The DNA here is from genome assembly GCA_020250175.1 of Rhodobacter sp. Taxonomy (GTDB): domain Bacteria; phylum Pseudomonadota; class Alphaproteobacteria; order Rhodobacterales; family Rhodobacteraceae; genus Aliitabrizicola. The sequence continues at coordinate 46,017 of JADCEN010000016.1, read as the reverse complement.
ATCTGTGCCCGGCGCGGCTGCATCCCGGCCAGGCGGAACTGGCCGCCGATCTGGCCTGCGGCCTCGGCGATCTCCACCCGGTGCCCGCGTTCGGCGGCAACGCGGGCCGCTTCCAGCCCCGCTGGCCCGGCCCCGATGACAAGCAGCTGTTCCGGCGCTGCGCTGCGGGTAAACCGGTCGCCGCCCCATTCCCATTCGCGGCCGGCCGACGGGTTGATCAGGCAGGAAATCCAGTAATCGCGGCTGCGGCGGCCCCAGCACATCTGGTTGCAAGAGATACAGGACCGGATGTCAGAGGCACGCCCTTCGGCGGTCTTGTGGGCAAGATGCGGGTCCGCGATCTGCCCGCGCACGATCGACACCAGGTCGGCCTCGCCGCTGGCAATGATGGTTTCGGCATTCTCGGGCGTGCGGATATGCGCCTCTGACGTGATTGCCGCATGCTTGACCGCTGATTTAAGAAGCGTGGTCAGCGGCGTCGTCAGCTTTTCCGCATGGGTGAAGGGCGGGATGATGCCTTCGAAGTCAAGATAGCTTCCAAAGCCGCAGGTGACGTAATCGACATGCCCCGTGGCATCGTGCAGCGCCACGATTTCGGTCAGCGCCTGGCCATCCAGCGTCACGCTGTAGGCAGTGGAATAGCTGATGGCGAGGCCGATGATGAAGTCTTCGCCGCAGGCGCGGCGGATGCGCTCGATCAGCAGGCGCGAAAAGCGGGTACGGTTCTCAAGGCTGCCGCCCCACTGATCGGTGCGGCTGTTGGACCAGGGCGTCCAGAACTGGTCCAGCAGCGAATGATAGGCGGCCCAAACCTCGACCCCCTGAAACCCGGCCTTCTGGCAGCGCACCGCTGCATCGACATGCGCCTGCAACAGCTCCTCAACCTCTGCCCCGGTCATCGCGTGCGATCCGTCGCTGTCATGATAGGATGGCCCGCCCGAAGGTGACCAGTGCGGCGCGAAACTCAGGTCGGAATCGCCATGCGCGCCGATGTGGTAAAGCTGTTGCAGAATGACGGCCCCCGCCTCTTTCACCGGCTCGGTCACCTTGCGGAAATGCGGGATCACGTCATCGGTTCCGTGCAGGAAATTGCCGCGCGTCAGCACGCCGGTCCGGTGCACGGGCATCGGCTCGGCCACGATCATCGCCGCCCCGCCCAGGGCGCGTTCCAGCAGATAGGCGCTAAAGCGCGGGCCGGGAAGGCCCTGGTCCGACATGTTGGCGGTATGCGCACCAAAGACGATCCGGTTGCGCAGAGTGTGGCCGCGCAGGGTCAGGGGCGACATCAGTCGGGGGTGCGGGGTCATCAAGGGTCTCCGGTCGTTCGGTTGGGCCATGCTAGGACGGGCGGCAAGGGTCGCGGTAGCGCGGCCTGCGACATTCCGCAGTCTCTGGACGTCGCTTTTGACATGTCGGGGAAGGATCAATGGCCCGGCAGGGATCACGCGGTACCCCGACCAACCCCCGTGACGATTGCCCCGCGTCATGCTACCCAACGCCATGATGCAAATCCCTTCCAAAGAGCAGATCCTGCAATGGATCGCCGACAACCCCGCCCTGACGGCCAAGCGCGATATCGCGAAAGCCTTCGGCATCAAGGATGCCGGACGGATTGAGCTGAAGCGGCTGTTGAAAGAGCTGGAGCAGGACGGCGCGCTGGAAAAGCGCGGCCGCACCTACCGCGATGCCGATAAGCTGCCCCCGGTCAGCATCCTGACGATCCTGCCGCCCGACCGGCAGGGCGACCAATTCGCGCGGCCGACCGAATGGCAGGGCCCGGAAGATGAACCGCGTATCCTGTTCCTGCCCGGCAGGGCCGACGCCCCGGTGGCAGAGGGCGACCGGATTCTGGCGCGCCTGACCGAAGTGCAGGGGGAGTCGCATCAGTATGAGGCGCGGCTGATCCGCAAGATCGGATCAAACCCGCTGAAGCTGCTGGGCATCTTCCGCAAGGATGCCGAAGGCGGGCGCATCGTGCCGATCGACAAGGGGGCCGACAAGGAATGGCGTGTTGCCCGCGAATTCACCCAGAACGCCCGCGACGGCGAGTTGGTGGAAGCCGAGCAAACGGGGCCAAAGCGTCTGGGTCTGCCGCAGGCGCGCATCGTCACCCGGCTGGGCGACCCGTCCGCGCCCCGGGCCGTGTCGCTGATCGCTATTCACCAGCATGGCATTCCAGACCATTTCCCGGATGCCGTCATCGCCGAAGCTGACGCGGCAAAGCCAGCGACGATCAAGGGGCGCGAAGACCTGCGCGACCTGCCCCTCGTCACCATCGATCCGCCCGACGCGCGCGACCATGACGATGCCGTCTTCGCCGAGGCCGACAGCGATGCCGCCAACCCCGGTGGCCACATCGTTTGGGTCGCCATCGCCGATGTGGCGCATTACGTGCGCCCCGGATCGGCGCTGGACCGCGAGGCGCGCAAGCGCGGCAATTCCACCTATTTTCCCGACCGTGTGGTGCCGATGCTTCCCGACCGCCTGTCGGGGGACCTGTGTTCGCTGCATGAGGGTGCGGTGCGGCCCTGCCTTGCGGTCCGCATGAAGCTGGACGCAGGCGGACACAAGATCAGCCACCGCTTTGTGCGCGGCCTGATGCGGTCTGCGGCCACCCTGCATTACGGCGAAGTGCAGGACGCCGCCGATGGTGCCCCCAATGACCGATGCGGCCCGCTGATGGAACGTGTCATCGCCCCGCTTTATGCGGCCTATGCCGCCGCGACCAGGGCAAGGGCGCTGCGCCAGCCGCTGGACCTTGATCTGCCCGAGCGCAAGATCGTGCTGGATGAGGAAGGCAAGGTCGTGTCGGTTGCCTTCCGCGACCGGCTGGAGGCGCACAGGCTGATCGAGGAATTCATGATTCTGGCCAATGTCGCCGCCGCCGAGGAACTGGTGCGCCTGCGCCGCCCGCTGCTGTTTCGGGTGCATGAAGAACCAAGCCCGGAAAAGCTGGATGCGCTGCGCGAGGTGGCCGAAGCCTCGGGCTTTACGCTGGCCAAGGGGCGGGTGCTGAAGACCGGCCATCTCAACCGGCTGCTGGCACAGGCCCAGGGCACGGAATTTGACGAGCTGATGAACATCACCACCCTGCGGTCGATGACCCAGGCCTATTACAACCCGTCGAACTTCGGCCATTTTGGGCTGGCGTTGCAGTCTTACGCGCATTTCACCTCGCCGATCCGGCGCTACAGCGACCTGATCGTGCACCGTGCGCTGATCGCCGCGCATGGCTGGGGCGATGACGGGCTTTCGGCACAGGACATCGAGATGCTGGAAGACACCGCCAAGATGATTTCGGACGCGGAACGGCGCAGCATGGCGGCAGAACGCGACACCGCCGACCGCTATCTTGCCGCCTATCTGTCGGACCGGATCGGGGCCGGGTTTTCGGGCCGCGTCGCGGGCGTGCAGCGCTTTGGCCTGTTTGTGAAGCTGGATGAAACCGGGGCCGACGGTCTGGTCCCGATCCGTTCGATCGGGCGCGAGTTCTTCCATTTCGACGCGCAGGCCCAGACGCTGATGGGGGCTGACAGCGGCCTGACCATCGGTGTGGGCCAGAAAGTGACGGTCCGCCTGTCCGAAGCCGTGCCGGTCACCGGCGGGCTGGTGTTTGACCTTCTGGAGATCGAGGGCCGGACCGCTGCGGCGGGGGCACCCGCCAAGCGCGGGCGCTTTGCGCCGCGCAAGCCGGGCAAGGCCGCCGCGCGGGATGCCAAACTGGCACGCAAGATCGTGCGGCGGCGCAAGTAGCGCGGGCGGGGGCTGTCTTCCCCCGGCCCGGTCCCGGACCGGGCGTTCTTCGCGGACAGCCTTCAACGGGGGGGTTCTGACTGCTCATCACCCCAAGGATATCTGTGAACGGATAATGCGAAGGGTCTGCATCCTGCCGCGACGGGACGGCTTGCTTTCTGCCGGGTGCAGGTCACGTTATCCATCGGGCAAAAAGGACACAGGCGGCGGCAGGGCATGCGGATCGGACTTTGGCTTCTGGCCGTGCTGGGAACGGTTGGTGCCGGCTTGGCCGCGCAGGCAACCGGCGCGCCGCCCGCACAGGGAGATAACGGGATGAAGATGGCAACCGAAGCAGGCTTTACGGCCTGGGTGGCGGGCTTTCGGACCCGCGCCATGGCGGCAGGCATCACTCCACAGACCTTTGATGCCGCCTTCAGGGACGCCCGCTTTGATCCTTCTGTCGTGGAGAAAGACCGCAATCAGAGCGAATTCACCAAGACGATCTGGGACTATCTCGACAGCGCCGTCTCGGATGCGCGGATCGAGAACGGTCGCGCCGCGCTTCAGGCCAATCTGGCGCTGCTGGAGCAGATCGAAGCGGCCTATGGCGTGGACAAGGAAGTGGTGGTGGCGGTCTGGGGGCTGGAAAGCGCCTATGGCACCTATCGCGGCACCTATCCTCTGATCGGCACGCTGGCCACGCTGGCCTATGACACCCGGCGGGGGCCCTTCTTCGAGGGGCAGCTTCTGGCGGCGCTGACCATCCTGCAAAGCGGTGATGTCGATGCCGCCGCGATGACCGGAAGCTGGGCCGGGGCCATGGGCCATACGCAGTTCATGCCAACCTCTTACCTTGCCCATGCAGTGGATTTCACCGGCGACGGGCGGCGCGATATCTGGTCGGACGATCCTGCGGATGCGCTGGCCTCCACCGCCGCCTACCTGGCCGATGCGGGCTGGCAAACCGGCAGGCCCTGGGGGGTAGAGGTGACGCTGCCGCCCGGGTTCGACTATGGCCAAACCGGAGAGCGGGTGAAAAAGCCGGTGGCCGGCTGGACTGCGCAGGGGGTGCGCCTGGCCGACGGCGGTGCGTTGCCCGATCATGGTCCGGCCTCGGTCCTGCTGCCTGCGGGCGCGCAGGGGGCGGCCTTTCTGATCTTTGCCAATTTTCAGGTGATCGAAAAATACAACTCGGCCGATGCCTATGTGATCGCCGTTGGCCACCTGGCCGACAGGATCGCGGGCGGCCCGCCGATCCGCGCCGCCTGGCCCCGGCAGGACCGGGCGCTGACGTTCCGGGAACGGGTGGAACTGCAACAGCGGCTGGCCGCCGCCGGGTTTGACCCCGGCGCGGCGGATGGCAAGATCGGCCCCAATACCATCGCCGCTGTGCGCGCCTTTCAGCGGTCCATCGGCGCGGTGCCGGATGGCTATGCCAGCCTGGAGATTCTGCAAAAGCTGCGCTGAATCCTCTGCCGTTTCTTCTTGGGAAAAATACCCTCGGGGGGAAAGCGCTGCGCGCCGGGCGGGCGCAGCGGTAACCGGGGGGCAGACAGCCCCCCGCGCGACCGGCCGGGCCAGGCGGCACTGGCCGAAAGCACCGAATCATGGCAGAATGTTCCTGTTTCGTTCAGGTCCTGCCCATGCCCTTCGCCGAGCTTTCCGTCACCTCCAACTTCACCTTCCTCACCGGGGCGTCGCACCCCGAAGAGATGATGCGGCGTGCGGCGGACCTCGGCCTGCCCACGCTGGCGATTGCCGATGACAACAGCGTGGCGGGCATCGTGCGCGCCCATGTCGAGGCGCGCGAGATTGCCCGGCGCGGTGGCGCGGCCCCGCGCCTGATCCCCGCAGCAAGGATCGTGACGCGCGACGGGCTGGCGGTGACGCTGCTGCCGCGTGACCGGGCGGCCTGGGGGCAGCTGTGCCGGCTGCTGACCGACGGGCGCAGGCGCGCGCAAAAGGGCGACTGCGAACTTTTCACCGAAGACGTGATTCACCGGGGCGCGGGGCAGGAGATGCTGCTGCACCCTGCGGCGCGCGACCGGGCGGCGGGCGACTGGATGGCGCTGGCGCAGCGGTTGACAAACCGCTTTCCGGGGCAGGTCTCGCTGCTGATGGCCCCACGCTATGACGGGCAGGACCGGGCGCGGTTCGACCGGCTGGCGCGGCTGGCAGACCGGCTGGGCATACCCACCGTCGCCTCGGCCCTGCCGATGATGCATCATGGGGCGCGGCGGCGGCTGGCCGATGTGCTGACGGCGATACGCCTGGGCTGCCGGGTCGATGCGCTGGGCCGCCGCGCGCTGGCCAATGCCGAAACCCGCCTGCGGTCCGGGGCTGAAATGCTGCGCCTTTTCGCCGGGCACGAGGCGGCGGTGCAGCGCAGCGGCGAGATTGCCGCGCGGCTGACCTTCACGCTGGACGAGCTGCGCTATGACTACCCGTCGGAAACGGCCGATGGCGAAACGGCAGGCCAGCGGCTGGCACGGCTGGCCTGGGCGGGGCTTGACTGGCGCTATCCGGCCGGTGCTTCGGACAAGGTCCGCGCCCAGATGACGCATGAGCTGGCCCTGATCGGCAAGCTGCGCTACGAGCCCTATTTCCTGACCGTGCATGACATCGTGCTGTTCGCGCGCGGGCGGGGCATCCTGTGCCAGGGGCGCGGATCGGCGGCCAATTCGGTGGTCTGCTATGCGCTGGGTGTCACCGCCGTTTCGCCCGAGATCGGCACCATGGTGTTCGAACGCTTCGTCAGCGAGGCGCGGAACGAGCCGCCCGACATCGATGTGGATTTCGAGCATGAGCGGCGCGAAGAGGTGATCCAGCACATCTATGACCGTTACGGGCGCGACCGGGCCGGGCTGTGCGCCACGGTGATCCATTATCGCGGCAAGCGCGCCGTGCGCGAGGTGGGCCGTGCGATGGGCCTGACCGAAGACACGCTGTCGGCGATGTCCAGCCAGATCTGGGGCTGGGGCGGGCCGGGGGCCATCACCGAAACCCGCCTGCGCGAGATCGGGCTGGACCCTGCCGACCGCCGCCTGGTGCAGACGATGGAGCTGATCGACGAGATTCAGGGCTTTCCCCGCCACCTGTCGCAGCATGTCGGCGGCTTCATCATCACCGAAGGCCGGCTGGACGAGTTGGTGCCCATCGAGAATGCAACGATGGAGGATCGCACGGTCATCTGCTGGGACAAGGACGACATCGATGCGCTGGGCATCCTGAAGGTCGATATCCTGGCGCTGGGCATGCTGTCGTGCATCCGCAAGGGGTTCGACCTGATCGCGCAGCATCATCAGACGCGCTATACCCTGGCCACCCTGCCACCCGAAGACGCGCCGACCTATGAGATGCTGTGCCGGGCCGACAGCCTGGGCGTGTTTCAGGTGGAAAGCCGGGCGCAGATGAACTTTCTGCCCCGGATGCGGCCGCGCCGCTTTTATGATCTGGTGATCCAGGTGGCCATCATCCGCCCCGGCCCGATCCAGGGCGATATGGTGCATCCCTATCTGCGCCGCCGCAACGGGCAGGAACAGGTCAGCTTTCCGTCGGATGATCTGGGCCGCGTGCTGGGCAAGACGCTGGGCGTGCCGCTGTTTCAGGAACAGGCGATGCAGATTGCCATCATCGGTGCAGGCTTTACCCCGCTGGAGGCGGACCGGCTGCGCCGCGCGCTGGCCACCTTCAAGAAACATGGCAATGTGACCGAGCTGAAGGAGCGTTTCCTGCAGGGCATGCGTGCCAATGGCTATGACGAGGATTTTTCGGCCCGCTGCTTTTCGCAGATCGAAGGGTTCGGCAGTTACGGCTTTCCCGAAAGCCATGCGGCGAGTTTCGCCTATCTGGTCTATGCCTCGGCCTGGATGAAGCGGCACCATCCGGGCATCTTCGCCTGCGCGCTGCTGAACAGCCAGCCGATGGGCTTTTACGCCCCGGCGCAGATCGTGCGCGATGCGCGCGAGCATGGCGTGCGGGTGCTGCCGCCCTGCATCAATGCCAGCACCTGGGACAACCGGATGGAAAAGGCTGCGGATGGCAGCCTGGCGCTGCGGCTGGGCTTCCGCCAGGTCCGGGGCCTGTCCGAAGAGGAAGGGATGTGGGTCGTGGCGGCGCGCGGCAACGGCTATCAGGCGGTGCAGGACGTGTGGCGGCGCGCCGGGGTGGGTCCTGCCACCGTCACCCGCCTGGCCGAGGCGGATTGCTTTGCCGCCCTGGGCCAAAGCCGCCGCGACGCGCTGTGGGCCGCCCGCGCGCTGACCGGCGACCGGCCGCTGCCGCTGTTTGCAGGCGATATCGACGGCGAAGGCATCGTGGAGCCCGCCGTGGTGTTCCGCGAGATGAGCGAGGGCGAAAAGGTGGTGGAAGATTACGTGTCGATGCGCCTGACCCTGCGCAGCCACCCCATGGCCCTGCTGCGCCCCTGGCTGACGCCGGGGCTGGCGATGGTGGCCTGAGCAGGGATGCCGGGCCTTGGTGCATAGGTGACATCTGATGAGTTGCCGGAATTCTCTCTTGCAAGCCGCCAGAATTCATCCCTGCGTCCGAATCCATTCCGTACCAAACCCGCCCGATGCTTTCGCGGACCGCACGCTGCACAGCCGGACCAAAATCTGATCAACAACCCGTTTCAACTCGCATAGTGTCAAGGTGATTCGAAATGAGCTCAGGACCCGCAATGCGCCCGATCGGTATTGACCTGTTTGCCGGAGCAGGCGGACTTAGCCTTGGGTTCGAGCAGGCAGGCTTCGATGTTGCCGCCGCTGTCGAAGTCGATCCGGTTCACTGTGCCGCCCATAAGTTCAATTTTCCCGCTTCGGCCGTCATTTGCCCGAAAAAAATGTCCCAGCGACGCTCAGACGGCCATCTCGGCAAGGCCGAAACTGTTAATCAGACGTTCCTCAAGAAGAAGCTCCGGCTCGACGTGACCTCCGAGACGGTCGAAGGACGCGGACGGGTTTACCGGATCGGCTGACGGCCATAATCCTCGACGCGCATCGATAAAGGCGCTAAATTCACACAGAATTCGATGTGTTTCAGGAGGCCTGCAATGAACATCACCGAGGACATCAGCCCGCTGACAGAGTTCAAGCGGGATTCGGCGCGGATGATCGCACGCATCAAGGGAACCGGTCGGCCGCAGATCCTGACCGTGAACGGCAAGCCCTCGGTCGTCGTGATGGACGCCGCCGCTTGGCAGGAGATGCAGGACCAACTCGACTATGCCGAGACGGTCGCAGGTATCCGCAAGGGTCTGACGCAGGCCCGAGCCGGTGAAGGCATTGAGGTTGGCCGCTTCTTCGACGGACTTGCCCAGATAAAATGACCGCACCCTTGCTCGTGATCATCACGCCGAACGCGGCGGATGATCTGACAGCCTCATGGATCTGGCTGCGCGACCGTAACCCGCGAGCCGCAGACGGATGGCTCGCGGGCATCCGGGAAACCATCCTTGCCCTTGGCGTGATGCCCGACGCGCACCCGCTTGCGCCCGAGTCACAGGCCTTTGAACTGCCGATCCGCCGCGCGCTCTACGGCCGGACAACCCGCTGGAGGATCTACTACGCGGTCATCGACGGGGCGGTGCAGGTTCTCCATGTCCGGCATGGCCGCCGGAGCGACTGGCAACCCTGAGGCGCTCGAACAGCCGTCGCAAAACGTAGCTGCGGCCAAACGAGACAATGTTGAAGACAAGCCCCAGCTTAAAGTTCTGCGCCAGCGTCGTGTGCAGCCCGAAGATCGGGAAGACCGGGATCTGCGTGACGACGGCGACCCCGTAGCCCACGACCACATTGGCCAATGCCTCGACCAGTGACATGAAACGTGACTGCTTCATGCCACCGCCTCATCCGTCGGCCAGCAACTCAGCCGCCAGGAATGGATCATCGAAGGCGCGGGCCGATCTGCGTACAGGTTCCGTCTGGTCAGGATCAACCGGATCGTTCCTCGCGCTGATCTCATCAGAACAGCAATCCCGGATGCAACACCCGAGTTGATCCGTGCCTACGCGTTGGACGACGAACAGGCCCTTCTTGCGATTGTCAGGTACAACCGGCTGATTGATACCTTTCTGGGCCTGACGACGTACAGCCTTCAAAACCATCTCAGAACAACCGTCCAGGGTATCGGCCAGATTGAGATAGATGAGCTGTATGTCGGACTCGACAAACGGGGATGTCATTACATCATCCCCGTACAGGCCAAGGGCGGAAAGGATCAGATCGGGATCGTTCAGACGACACAGGATTTGCGCTTTGTCGAACAGAAGTTTCCGGGCCTGCGTGCCCGTGCGATTGCCGCGCAGTTTATGGAGGATAGGGTCATTGCCCTTTTTGAACTTTTACTTGTGGACGGCGAAGTGAAGGTTGTCGAAGAACGCCACTATCGTTTGGTTCCGGCGCGTGATCTGGACGGGGATGCAATCCGCGCCTACCGCAATGAGTGATGATTGGGGTTGTCCAGCGTCACACAGTATTCTGCCTACCCGAACCGGCCATGGCAGAACCAGCCCGGCGACAGATCGGCCCCATGGGCGAAGAACAGCCACAGTCTGTCACCGGTATCGGTCACGACGCGCCAGTAATCGCGCGGGCCGGACCGCCAGTCGGGATCATCCAGCCACCATTCCGGCGCGATGCGTTCGGGGCCGGTCGCGGTCAGCACCCGCAGCTCGCGCCGCCGCCAGCGGAAGTGCTGCGGCACCAGCGGCACCTCGGGCGCTGTCACCGGTTCGGGGCGGAACAGCAGCAGCGGGCGCGGCGCGCGGGGCACAGGCCAGGGGCCGGGGGCCGGGGCGGACCAGGCGGCGGTCAGCACCTGCACCGATTTTTCGGGGATATGGCTTTCGGCCGGGTGCAGGCGGGTCACCGCATCCATCCCCAGCCGCGCGCCCAGCTTGCCCAACAAATCCGCCAGCGCCAGGGTGCCGGACCGCTGCGCCCCGGCGGCCGCTGCGGCGTCCTGATGGCCGCTGTGCCAGGTGGCGTGGACGGGTTCGGTTTCGACCGCCTCCAGGCGTAGGCAGTCGATGCCGAAGCCCGGATCGATCCGGTCAAGCTTGAGCCAGAGCAGCGGGCGGATGCGGGCCGGGTCGGCGGCGGGGCGGGCCAGGCCCACCTCGACCACCTCGATCCGACCATCGCTGCAGAAGGCCTGCACCCGCACCCGCCGCGCCCCCCGCCCCTTTTCGGTCAGCCGCGCCGCCAGCGCGGGCAGCAGGCGGTCCAGCCCCGCCTGCACATCCGCAAGCAGGCCGATGGGATCGGGGAAGGTGATGCGGGCCGCGAAATGCAAGGGCGCGCGGGCCGGGCTGACGGGTTCGGTTTCCAGACCCAGCGCCTGATCCAGACGGCGCAGCGTTTCAGTGCCAAAGCGGCGGGCCAGTGCGGCGCGGGGCAGGCCCGTCAGATCGCCCACGCGGTGCAGGCCCAGCCGGGCAAGACCCGCCACCGTATCGGGCGGCAGGCGCAAGGCCGCCACCGGCAGCGGTGCCAGCACCTGCCGCATCTGGCCCGGCGGGGCGATCACGCCCTGTGGCAGCGGGGGGAATGCTTGCGCAGGGGGCAGACCGCCGCGCTCCCACCCCCGCCGCTTTGCCGCGCGCGACCGGGTGGCGCGGGCTTCCTGCATGATGTCATCGCCGCTGCGGGACGGGCTGATCCCCTGGCCTGCAAAGCGCGCCAGTGCCCAGGCCGCCCCCGGCGTATCGGCGATGCCCGCCCGCATCGTCAGGCCCAGATCGGCGCAGTCCAGGTCCACCTGCGCCAGCAATGCGGCCTCGCCCCCGAACAGATGCGCGCAGCCGGTCAGGTCGATCAGCAGGCTGTCGGGCGGCTCTTGCGCCACCCAGGGCGAGAACTTGCCAGCCCAGCGGCGCAGCACGGTCAGAAAGGCGGCCTCGGCCAGCGGATTGGCCGGGCGGGTGAGCAGGCCCGGGCACATGGCGGTGGCATCGCGCAGGGGCTGGTCAAGCCGCAATCCGGCACGCTCGGCCTCGGGGTCAAGCGAGACGATGATCTGCGCCCCGTTTCGGTCCTCGGTCACGGCAAAGGGCCGGGGCAGCGCGCCGCCCAGCCGCCGCAGGTACCGTTCTGCGGCAAGCCTTGGAAACCACAAGGAAAGAATCCGCCGTTGCGCCATGGTTGCGCCATAAATGTTCTTTATATGTTCCATTTACGCCATTTCTCCGGACAGAGTCGAGTCCGGCATGGCCGATAAAATTCCGGCCAAAAGCAGGCTTCTGTTCAAAGATAAGCTTCCGTGACAGAAGGTCACAGGCTACGCTTAACGGCGTGACCAAACGCGCAGCGTCAGGAGACTCAGATGAAGCCAGTGACCAAGACCATTCTTGTCGGCACCCTCATCCTTGCAGGCACGGCCTTTGCCAAGGACGGCGTTCAGGACCCCACCGTCAAGGCGCGGATGGACCTGATGGGTGTCATCGCGGCGAATACCAAGGTGCTGGGCGAAATGGCTGGCGGCAAGGCGACCTTCACCGCAGAAGCCGCCGCAACCGCCAAGGCAAACCTTGCCGCCGCCGCCGCCGAAATCCCGGCCAAGTTTGAACCGCAAGCCACCGATCCGCTGTCCGACGCCAAGCCGGAAGTCTGGACAAACTGGGCCGACTTCGTGACGAAATCCGAAGCCTTGCTGGCCCAGGCCGAGGCGCTGGACACCTCGTCGCTGGAAAGCGTCCAGGCCGGCATGGCCGGTATCGGCGGGGCCTGCAAGGCCTGTCATTCGGTTTACAAGAACTGAGTCAGCCGCAGCTTAACCCCATGATCCGGTCGTCTGCGTCCAGCAGGACGTTCAGGCGCAGGGGGTTGTAATCCATGGTCACGGGCTGGCCCGGCCGTATGACGCGTGCCGGGCCTTGTCTTGCCCCTGCGCTGAACCGCGACACCGGTTGACCGATCAGGGATGCAAAGTCTGCCGCGCCGCAACTGTCTTCGGCGGCAGGCGGCACCGGGCTGGCCGGGCCACCCGTCTGGGCCGGGGCGGGTCCGGCGCAGGCGGACAGGGCCATCAGGCAAAACAGCGGGGCGGCATGCATCGGCGGAACCTTTCGCAAAACGGCAAGGCAATACTGCCATGCCGCCCCCGCGCTGCCAATCGCCGCAGTCCCCGTTGCAGCCGCGCCGGCTTTGCCGCACTGTCAGCAGATATCACACCGGGAGGAAGATCATGCGCACCCGCGCCGCCGTTGCCATAGCCGCCGGAAAACCGCTGGAGATCATGGAGGTCAACCTTGACGGCCCGAAGGCCGGCGAGGTCATGGTGGAAATCCGCGCCACGGGCATTTGCCATACCGATGAATTCACCCTGTCGGGTGCTGATCCCGAAGGCCTGTTCCCGGCCATTCTGGGGCATGAGGGCGCAGGCGTGGTGGTCGAGGTCGGGCCGGGGGTGACAAGCCTGCAGCCGGACGATCACGTCATCCCGCTTTACACGCCGGAATGCCGCGCCTGCCCGTCCTGCCTCAGCCGCAAGACCAACCTCTGCACCTCGATTCGCGCCACCCAGGGCCGGGGCGTGATGCCGGATGGCACCTCGCGCTTCTCGATGCCCGATGGCACGCGGGTCCTGCATTACATGGGGTGCTCGACCTTCGCGAACCACACCGTCCTGCCCGAAATCGCGCTGGCCAAGGTGCGTGAAGACGCGCCCTTCGACAAGATCTGCTACATCGGCTGCGGCGTGACCACCGGCATCGGGGCCGTGATCAATACGGCAAAGGTCGAAATCGGGGCCAAGGCGGTGGTCTTTGGCCTGGGCGGCATCGGGCTCAACGTCATTCAGGGCCTGCGTTTGGCCGGGGCTGACATGATCATCGGGGTCGATATCAACCCGGCGCGCAGGGAATGGGGCGAACGCTTTGGGATGACCCATTTCGTCAACCCGGCCGAGATTGACGGCAGCATCGTCCCGCACATCGTCAACATGACGAAAACCCCCTTCGACCAGATCGGTGGCGCGGATTACTCGTTCGACTGTACCGGCAACGTCCAGGTGATGCGCGATGCGCTGGAATGCACCCATCGCGGCTGGGGCGTTTCGGTGGTGATCGGCGTGGCCCCGGCGGGGGCCGAGATTCAGACGCGCCCGTTCCAGCTGGTCACGGGCCGGGTCTGGAAAGGCACCGCCTTTGGCGGCGCGCGCGGCCGGACGGATGTGCCCAGAATCGTGGATTGGTACATGGAGGGCAAAATCCAGATCGATCCGATGATCACCCACACCCTGACGCTGAACGAGATCAACAAGGGGTTCGACCTGATGCATGCGGGCAAAAGCATCCGCAGCGTGGTCGTCTTTTGAACACACGCACCCGGCGGGGCGCACTGCCGCGCCCGGCCCCTGAAGCGCCTTTCCCCGCCGCGCCCGTTCAGGCACAAGGGCGCAAAGCCGAAAAGGACGATCCCAATGGCCGAAACCCGCGCCCCCCGCCTTGCCGTTCTGATCGACGCCGACAACGTCCCCGCCGCCTATGCCGACGCGATATTCGAAGAGATCGCCGCCCTGGGCGAAGCCTCGGTGCGGCGCATCTATGGCGACTGGTCGGCGGCGCGGCTTGGCGGCTGGGCCCGAAAGGTGGCGGCCCTGGGCCTGGTGGCGGATCAGCAGTTTTCAAACACCAAAGGCAAGAATGCCAGCGACATCGGGCTGGTGATCGCCGCGATGGATTTCCTGCATTCGGGACTGTTCGACGGCTTTGTGCTGGTCAGTTCCGACAGTGATTTCACCCGGCTGGCGGCGCGGGTGCGTGAACAGGGGCTGGATGTTTACGGCATCGGCGAAAAGAAAACGCCCGAAGCCTTCCGCATGGCCTGCAAACGCTTCATCTATGTGGAGAACCTTGGGGCGATCGTCACGGAAGACCCCGCCCGCAGCCCGGCGCGCAGCGAACCGGCCCAGCCGGGGCTTGAGGTTCCGGCGGTCGAGCCACCCGCCCGGTCTGGCACAAAGGAAGCGCCCGCCAAGGCCATCCCGCTGATCATTGCCGCGATGCGCGCCATCGATCCGGAAGGCGAATGGTATTCGCTGGGGCAGATCGGCCAGTACATCACCCAAGGCAACCCGGATTTCGACACGCGCACCTATGGCAGCGCCAAGCTGAGCGATCTGATCAAGAAGATCAGCCGCTTCGAAGTGCAGCCGGGCCCAAGCGGCCAGCTTCTGGCACGCGACAGGGCCTGACAAGCCTCAGCCCGCACCGCCGTAGCGTGCCAGAAAGGTCTCGACCGCGCCCGTGATGACGCGGGTGCGGTCTGCGGCGCTGATCGGGCCGCCGACCCCGAAGACAAGGCGGGAAAACAGATCGGCCTTGCACAATTCGGCGAATTGATCCGCCGCAAGGTCCTTGTCGCTGATCCGCAATTCCCCGCGCGCCTCTGCCTCGTGGAAGTAGTCAACCAGACGGGCACGGGCCAGGGCCGGGCCGTTCCGGTAGAACTCTCGTCCCAGTTCCGGGAACCTGTCACTTTCCGCGACACAGATCCGGAACACGCGCATGCCGAAATCCGACAGAAAAAAGTCGACCATGCGCGTGGCCGCACCGGTCAGAACGGTGACAGGTGCCGCCGTGCAAGGGATAAGATCCGAAGACTCCGTCGCCTGCCGGCAGCATTCGCCTTTGGCGACCTCCAGAAACAGCAGCCGCTTGTCGGGGAAATAGCTGTAAAGCGTGGCCTTCGAAACACCGGCTTCGCGCGCGATATCGTCAACGCTGGCCCCTTCGAACCCGTCACGCCGAAAGACCTCCCACGCTCCGTTAAGCACCTGGCCATATTTCCGGCCCCGCTTGATCTCTTGGTTCGCCGCGTTCATCGAAGCCTCCCGGTCCGGTCCCGGATCGCCCCCAACAGATGAACCGGGCAGTTCATCTTTTCAAGTCCGCTGTCCGATTTCGCGGCGGTTCAGCGGGCGGGCCGTGCGGCCCCTGCGGGCATCTTTCCGCGTGGCAGTCACCCGCCCGCAGGCCTTTTCCGACCGTTCTGGCTGGCCCGGCAAGGTGCCGCCTTTCCCGGCGGGGCCTGTCACCGGTGTGAATAACCCGCAGCGGTCCGCAGGGTGTGACTGCCAGCGGGGGCGTTTCGGCCCGGAGACCTGGCCGGGGGGCCGGAACCGGGCACAGGCGGGGGCAGATCGACAGACTTGGTATTCTGCCGGATTTGGTGCAGATGATCAGCGCAGCCGACCAGGTTCCGGGGATCATGCCAATGCCATACGCCTATGACGACACCAACATCTTTGCCCGCATCCTGCGCGGCGAGATTCCGAACAAGACCGTTCTGGAAACCGACCATACGCTGGCCTTTCACGATATCCGCCCCCATGCGCCGTCGCATGTCCTGATTATCCCGAAGGGCAGATATGTGACCTTCGATCACTTCGCTGCCGAAGGCTCGGCGGAAGAGCTTGTGGATTTCCACCGCACGGCGGCACAGGTCTGTGCGCTGCTGGGCGTTGCCCCCGGCGCGGGCGGTGCGGGATACCGTACAATTGCGAATGCAGGCCCCGACAGCAATCAGGAAGTGCCGCATTATCACCTGCACATTCTGGGCGGGCGCAATCTGGGGCCGCTTCTGGCCTGACCGGCGGGAACCCGCAGGATTCGGGTCGCCTCAGAGCAAGGGGGCAGACAGGATCGGCAAAAAGGAGGAGTCCGGATGCCCATCCTGTTCACGCCAATCCCCACGCAAACCGCCCGCCACTATCAGGCCGGCGGCGCGGATGCCAATGGTCAGCGCCCCGAGCGGGTCCTGTCTGACGGCGACGGCAACCCGTGCCGCCATTGCCTGCGGTTCATCCCGAAAGGGCGGGGCATGCTGATCCTGTCGCACCGCCCCTTTCCCGCGCCGCAGCCCTATGCCGAAACGGGACCGATCTTTCTATGTGCCGAGCTTTGTGATGCGCCCGCCGACCGGGCGGCAATCCCTGAAATCCTGTCGTCACCGGACTACATCCTGCGCGGCTATGGGGTGGATGACCGGATCGTCTATGGAACCGGGGCTGTGGTGCCCACTGACCGGATTGCAGCAGAGGCCGAAGCACGGCTTGGCGACCCGCGCGTTGCTTATGTGCATGTCCGGTCCGCGCGCAACACCTGTTATCAGCTGCGGATCGACCGCGCGTCAGCGGCGGAACAGCCGGGGCCGCGGACCTGAAGCGGCATCCTGTGCCACGTCAGCAATCCGCGCCGCGCGGGTCGGCGCGGTTCTTGCCGTCTTGATCCATTCAAGGCAGCCGCGCTTGACCGACCTTGGATAGGCGTCCCATACCGCCCGGGTGCCCCCCGCCAGCGCGGCGGCAAGATCGGCCGGCAGGTCGAGGCGTTCCACATCGTCAAGAAACGCCCACTGCCCGTTTGCCATTGCAGCGGCAATCTTTGCCTCGCCCGCCGGGGTCATCGCCCCGCTGGCACGGGCGCGTTCGACATGCGCCTTGTTGATGGCCGACCAGGCCGAGGTGACGCGGCGCGGGGCAATCAGGATCATCGAGCGGTCGGCGTCCAGCGCGCGGGTGACAGAATCGATCCAGCCCCAGCACAGCAGCTCTTCCACCTGCGGCTCATATGGCATGTAAGAGGGGTGGTGTTTCTTATAAGTCGCCAGCCAAACCGGCCCTGGCCCGGTGTGGTTCTGTTCAAGCCAGTTGCGCAGGTCGGCCCGGCATCGCACCGTCAGGATCGGCGCATCTTCGGCAGCCCGCGCCATGTCAGTGTGCCGCAGCCCAGGTTGCCCCCGATCCGGCCTCTACCGTCAGCGGCACTGACAGGTGTACGGCATGGGCTGCGGCCCCTTCCATGATCTCTTTCACCCGCGCCACTACAGGGTCCACCGCGTCTTCGGCAACTTCGAACAGCAATTCGTCATGCACCTGCAGCAGCATCGTTGCGGGCAGGTCGGCGATGGCGCGGGGCATTCGGATCATCGCGCGGCGGATCACATCGGCCGCCGTCCCCTGGATCGGCGCATTGATGGCGGCGCGGCGGGCAAAACCGGCTGTCGGCCCCTTGGCGTTGATCTCGGGCGTGTGAATCCGCCGTCCGAACAGCGTCTGCACATAGCCGGTCTGGCGCGCAAAGGCGACGGTCGCATCCATGTATTCCCTGATGCCCGGAAACCGTTCGAAATAGCGGTCGATAAAGCCTTGGGCATCGGCGCGCGGAATGCGCAGGTTGCGCGCAAGGCCAAAGCCCGAGATGCCGTAAATCACGCCAAAGTTGATCGCCTTGGCCTGACGGCGGATCATCGGGTCCATCCCTTCGATGGGCACGTTGAACATTTCTGCTGCCGTCATCGCGTGGATGTCCTGCCCGTCCCGGAATGCCTGTTTCAGCGCCGGAATGTCGGCGATATGGGCCAGGATGCGCAGTTCGATCTGGCTGTAATCCAGGCTGACCAGCACCTTGCCGGGCGGGGCCACGAACGCCTCGCGTATGCGCCGCCCTTCTTCGCTGCGCACGGGGATGTTCTGCAGGTTCGGATCGGTCGAGGCAAGGCGGCCCGTCACCGCCCCGGTCAGCGAGTAGGACGTATGGACCCGCCCGGTTTCCGGGTTGATATGGTCCTGCAGCGCATCGGTATAGGTCGATTTCAGCTTGGACAACTGCCGCCAGTCCAGCACCCGTGCAGGCAAGTCGTGCCCTTCTGCGGCCAGGTCTTCCAGCACATCGGCCCCGGTGGCATAGGCCCCGGTCTTGCCCTTGACCCCGCCGGGCAGGCTGAACTTGTCGAACAGGATTTCGCCCAGTTGCCTGGGGCTGCCCACGTTGAAGCTTTCCCCGGCCAGCGCGTGAATCTCTGCCTCCAGCCCCGCCATCTTCTGCGCAAAGGCGTTCGACAGGCGCGACAGCGTATCGCGGTCCACCTGCACGCCGGCTATTTCCATCGCGGCCAGCACCGGCACCAGCGGGCGTTCCAGCGTTTCATAAACCGTGGTCACCTGCGCCTTGTGCAGCTGTGGCCTGAAGGTTTTCCACAGGCGCAGCGTCACATCGGCGTCTTCGGCGGCATATTTCACCGCATCATCCACCGGCACCCGGTCGAAGGTGACCATGCCCTTGCCTGACCCCAGCAGCGACTTGATCGGAATCGGCACATGCCCCAGATACTGTTCGGACAGCGCGTCCATGCCATGCCCGTGCAGCCCGGCATGCATGGCATAGCTCATCAGCATCGTGTCATCGATGGGGGCCACTGCAATGCCGTGGCGCGCAAAAATCTTGGCGTCGTACTTCATGTTCTGCCCGATCTTCAGGATCGAGTCGTCTTCCAGCACCGGCTTCAGCATCGCCAGCGCCGTTTCCAGCGGCAGTTGCCCCGCCACCAGATCGACCGCGCCGAACAGGTCGCCGCCCCCCTGACGGTGCAAAAGCGGGATGTAACAGGCATGGCCCGCCTCGACGCAAAGCGAGATGCCCACAAGTTCGGCGCGCATCTCGTCCAGGCTGGTGGTTTCGGTGTCGATCGCCACATGGCCGCGCTCGCGGATCAGCGCGATCCATGCAGCCAGCGCGGCAGGGTCGCGGACCGCCTCATACTCGGCATGGTTGAAAGGCTGCGGTGCCATATGGATCACCGGGGCCGTATCGTCGGGCGCAGGCGGGATCACGGCCGCGGCGGGCACCGCCAGCTTCAGGCTTTCCGCCACGCGCCGCGTCAGGGTGCGGAATTCCATCGCCTCCAGAAAGCCCATCAGCACGTCCGGCTCCGGCTCTTTCACCTCGAGCGCGTCCAGGGTGAAATCCAGCGGGGCGTTGCAATCCAGTTGCACCAGTTGTTTTGAAAGGCGGATCTGGTCGGCATGGTCGATCAGCGTCTGGCGGCGCTTGTCCTGCCTGATCTCGGCTGCGCGGGCCAGCAGCGTTTCCAGGTCGCCGAATTCCCGGATCAGCAGTGCCGCCGTCTTGACGCCGATACCCGGTGCCCCCGGCACGTTGTCCACCGGATCGCCGGTCAGCGCCTGCACATCCACCACCCGGTCGGGCCGCACGCCGAATTTCTCTTCGACCTCGGCGATGCCGATGGTCCTGTTCTTCATCGGGTCCAGCATGTCCACGCCGTCGCCGACAAGCTGCATCAGGTCCTTGTCCGACGACAGGATCGTCACCCGCCCGCCCGCATCGCGCGCGCGGCAGGCCAGGGTGGCGATGATGTCATCCGCCTCGAAGCCTTCGGTTTCGATGCAGGCGACGTTGAAGGCGCGCGTCGCCTCGCGCGTCAGCGGGAACTGCGGGCGCAGCTCTTCCGGCAGGTCGGGGCGATTGGCCTTGTAAAGGGGGTAGATCTCATTGCGGAAGGTCTTTGACGAATGGTCGAAGATCACCGCCACATGGGTGGGGGTATCACCCTTCTTGTTGTTCTCGACATAGCGGAACAGCATGTTGCAAAAGCCCGCCACGGCCCCGATGGGCAGGCCATCCGATTTGCGCGTCAAGGGTGGCAGCGCATGATAGGCGCGAAAGATGAAGGCCGACCCATCGATCAGATGCAGGTGGTTGCCCTTGCCGAAGCTCTGCGCCATCTTTGCTTCCGTTCTTGTGTCCTTCTGGTGTCTTCGCATGTTCATGCGCTGTCTGCTACCCATCGCCGTGCTTGTTTTTCCGCTTGCCATCCCTGCCGGGGCTGAAACGCGCTGTGACCTGACCGATGACCAGACCAGTTGCAGCCGCGTCCTTGCCTGTTTCGGCACCGAAGGCCGCTGGTTTGAAGGGCGCGCTTTCGGGCGCGGGACGGGGACGGTAGCCGGGATGGTCAGCGATGGCGTCAGCTGTTCGGGCACCTGGACATCCGAAAACGGGCAGGGGCGCGGCGAAGCCTGGATCACCTGTGATGACGGGATGACGGTTACCGTCACGACCGAATATCAGGATCATTACACCGGAACAACCATCGGGCAGGGGGTGGCCAATACGGGCGTGGCGGTCAAATCCTGGTCCGGTTTGCATGTGGCGCATTTTCTGCGGCGCGAAAGCGATAGGCCCCAGGCGGTGCTGCCCTGTGGCAGGCAGGAGATACCGGTCAGCCAGGCCCTGCCCATGATGCCGCTGCCAGCCCCGGTGCAGCCCCGCAGGGTTGGCTAATTCCGGGGCACGAACCGCCAGTATGCAAATCGCACGGCATAGTTTGTCGGTGTCCAGCGCCCGAAACGCACGTCTGCGCGCGCAAGCAGGTCGGATACCCAGACATTGCAGGTGCGCAGAGCATGAAACCTGTCGCGGCCCGCGAAAAAGCCGTCGGTTGGCGTGAACCCCGGATAGGGCAAGGGAATGCGCCCGTCGTCAGCCATCTGCGCGAAGCTGTCCAGGATCGCATCGGTCAGCGCGCCGAACTGAACCGGCGTCAAGGCCAGAAGGGTGATCCGGCTGAAATCATCAATCCGCCCGGCCACGTCGATCCGCAGAACCGAAGCGTCGCCGGTTGCCGACCGCCAAAGCGTGCTGGCGGTGATATCGGACGGGCTTCCGACGGTCGCAAAGAAACTGTGGGACCCCCATCCCACCACCAGCCATTCCGCCTGCGGGTCCAGAACGGGCACGCCCGCGTCCTGGACAAAGGCAAACCGCGCGCGCACGTCCGGCGTGACGGGGATCAGAAGGTCGGTATGAAGCGTGCCCTGAAACAGACCGATGCGATAGGTATCTTCCCCCGGCGGCGGAACCGGCGCGCCGTTGGACAAAAGGCCCCCTGCCGCCGCTGCGGCAAGATACGTCAGGATGCTGAGTGCAAGGAGGGCCTGGATAACCGCAAGACGCCGGAACCAGCGCCGGATCATTGCGCTGACCTGACCCGGCTTTCATGGACATAGCGCTTGTCGCAATAGCCGCATTCGACCCAGCCTTTGTCTTCGGGAATGCTCAGCCAGACGCGCGGATGCCCCAGCGCCCCTTCGCCGCCGTCACAGGCCACTTTCCAGCTTGTCACCACTTCGGTTTCCGGGGCGTCGGGGGTCATCGGCATACTTTCTTCGGGGCGGCCTGCGCCTTTACGCATGATAGTCATCCCGACCGCAACGGCAAGGGCCGACCCTGGCGTCAGGTCAGGTCCTGCGGCAGCTCTGCCGAGCGGATCATCGGAAAGAACTGCCCCGAAGACCAGACGCCGAACCAGCTTTCTGCGTCGTGGTCCTGATGGCAGCCCAGGTCGGCCAGCCGGTAAAAGGATTTGCGGTCGATCAGCGCCTCAAGGGTGCTGCGGATCAGGATATAGGGGGCGGGCGCGCCCGTGGCATCGCGCGCAACCCGGATCGGGTGATCGGGGCCCGCAACCACCCGGTCCCCGACCTGCGTGACAAAGGCAAGGACCTGATCGCGCCCCGCACCCTCTGCTTCGAAATCCACCGCCACGAAGGGGGCATCATCCACGCGGATGCCCACTTTTTCCACCGGTGTCACAAGATAGTAGCGGCCGTCTTCCTTCTTCAGGATCGATGAGAACAGCCGCACCATTCCGGGTCGCCCGATGGGCGTGCCCAGATAGAACCATGTGCCGTCCCTTGCGATGCGGATGTCCAGATCGCCGCAGAACGGCGGGTTCCACAGATGCACCGGCGGCGGGCCCTTCTTTGCGGCGGCCCGGGCCGAGGCCAGAACCGAGTCTGCGGAAGGTCTCACAATCATTTGTCCGCTTTGTCCTTTTGCCATTTGTATGCGAAGGGATAGTTTGCTCAGATGCGCATATAACCTTGCAAGGAAGATTGTCATGGCCGCGCCTCAAGACCTGGTCGCTGAAATCGAGGTTCTGGGCCAGCGGCTGGCGCAGGCAAAGATCAGCATCAACCGCCGCTTCATCGGTCAGGAACAGGTGGTGGACCTGGTTCTGGCGGCGATGCTCTGCGGCGGGCATGCCCTGCTTGTCGGCCTGCCGGGCCTGGGCAAGACCCGCCTTGTGGATACGCTGTCCACCGTCATGGGCCTGAAGGGCAACCGCATCCAGTTCACGCCAGACCTGATGCCGGCCGATATCCTGGGGTCCGAGGTGCTGGAAACGGCCGACGGCGGCGGCCGCGCCTTTCGCTTCATCGAAGGCCCGGTGTTCTGCCAGCTGCTGATGGCCGATGAAATCAACCGCGCCAGCCCGCGCACCCAGTCGGCGCTGTTGCAGGCCATGCAGGAACGCGAGGTGACCATCGCGGGGCAGCACCGCCCGCTGGGCCGTCCTTTTCATGTTCTGGCCACCCAGAACCCGATCGAACAGGAAGGCACCTATCCCCTGCCGGAAGCGCAGCTTGACCGCTTTCTGGTGCAGGTCGATGTCGGCTACCCGGATCGCGCCACCGAGCGGGACATCCTGATTGCAACGACGGGGGCGGAAGAGGCGCAGGTGCATCAGGTCTTCACCGCCGAAGACTTGCTGGCCGCGCAGGCCGTGCTGCGCCGGATGCCGGTGGGCGACCGGGTGGTCGGGATGATCCTTGATCTTGTGCGCGCCTGCCGCCCGCAGGAACCCGAAGGCGCGGCGCTGGCCGATGTGCTCAGCTGGGGCCCCGGCCCGCGCGCGGCACAGGCGCTGATGCTGACGGTGCGGGCGCGGGCGCTGCTGCACGGGCGGCTTGTGCCCGATGCGGATGACGTGCGCGCGCTGGCCCGCCCGGTGATGATCCACCGCATGGCGCTCAGCTTTGCCGCGCGGGCGCGGGGCGAAAGCCTTGGCGCGGTGATCGACGGTGTTGTTGCCCGGCTGTCGGCCCTTGAGGCCGCTGCGTGACGCAAGACCTTTTCCTGCGGGCACGGGCCGAGACGCTTGGTCAGGCCCTGCCGCCGCTGCTGGCCGCGGCCGAGCATCTTTCGGCAACGGTGATCCTGGGCGGGCACGGGCGGCGGCGTGCCGGGATGGGCGATGAATTCTGGCAATATCGCCCGGCAGATTCGGGCGATTCCGTGCGGATGATCGACTGGCGGCGGTCGGGCCGGGCGGATTCGCATTTCGTGCGGGAACGCGAATGGCAGGCGGCGCAATCGGTGACGCTGTGGGTCGACACCTCGCGGTCGATGGCCTTCACCGGCGACAGGGCGCGCCCGCCAAAGGCGGACCGCGCGCGGCTGCTGGCGCTGGCGCTTGCCGTTCTGCTGCTGCGCGGCGGCGAGCGGGTGGGCCTGGCGGGCGATACTGCCCCGCCCCGGTCCGGGCGTGCGCAGATTGACCGGCTGGCACTGGCGCTGGCGGGTGACGGGGCGTCGGACTACGGCGCACCGGTTGCGTCCGGCATGGTCGCGCATGGCCGGGCCGTTTTCCTGTCGGATTTTCTGGGGCAGATGACGGGCATTGAAGATGCGGTGGCCCGCGCCTCGGACAAAGGGGTGCGCGGTGCGCTGGTGCAGGTTCTGGACCCTGCCGAGGAAAGCTTTCCCTTCGACGGCCGCACGATCTTTGAATCGATGGGCGGCACGCTGCGCCACGAGACGCTGCGCGCAGGCGATCTGAAGGCGCGCTATCTGGCGCGGCTGGCCGAACGCAAAGACCGTCTTGCGGCCCTTGGCCGCGCCTCGGGCTGGCATTTCCTGACCCACCACACCGGCGAGTCGGCGCAGGCGGCCCTGCTTTGGCTGTATCACGCCCTGGAACGGGGGCGCTGATGCTGCTGCTTGGTCCCATCGGCTTTACCGCGCCCTGGCTGCTGCTGGCCCTGATGGCGCTGCCCGTCCTGTGGCTGGTGCTGCGCGCCGTTCCTCCGGCACCGTTCCGGCGGCGCTTTCCCGGCGTCGCCCTGCTGCTGGGCCTGACCGATGACAAGGCCGAGACGGACAGGACACCGTGGTGGCTGCTTCTGCTGCGGATGCTGGCTGTTGCGGCGGCGATCATTGCCTTCGCCGGGCCGGTTCTGAACCCGCAGGACCGCCAGCCGGGGACGGGCCCGCTGTTGATCCTGCTGGACGGCGGCTGGGCCGATGCGCGCGACTGGCCGCGCCGGATCGACCGCGCTTCGGCCCTGGTCGAGGATGCCGGGCGGGCGGGGCGCACTGTGGCCGTCCTGCGCCTGACAGATGCGCCGCAGGCCCCCGTGTTTCAGGCAGCGAATGCCTGGACAGGCCGCGTGGGCGCGCTGGACCCGCAGCCCTGGGCACCTGCGGACCTTGGCCAATGGGCGGCGGTCCTGCCGCAGGACGGGTTTGACAGCTTCTGGCTGTCCGACGGGCTGGATCATCCGGGGCGGGCCGCCCTGCTTGCCGCGCTGGAAGCACGCGGGACCGTCACCGTGTTCGAAAGCCCGCGCCCGGTTGTCACCCTGCGGCCCGCCGTGTTCGAGGAGGGCGTGGTCAAGGTGCGCGCCCTGCGTGCGGTACCGGCGGCGGAAGCGGAATTCGAGGTTTCGGCACTTGGCCCCGATCCGTCGGGGGCAGAGCGGGAACTGGCCCGGGTCGCGGTGGTGTTCAAGGCGGGCGAGACGGAAGCGGTCACGGACCTGTCGCTTCCGCCCGAGTTGCGCAACCGCCTGACCCGGTTCGAGATTGTCGGCCTGAGGTCCGCCGGGGCCGTCAGCCTGACCGATGACAGCCTCAAGCGGCGCAAGGTTGCCCTGATCGCGGGCGGTGGCACCCGCGAGGGGCTGCAACTGCTGTCGCCGACGCATTACCTGGAACAGGCGCTGGAACCGGTGGCCGATCTGATCGACGGCACGCTCGAGGATGTGCTGCTGGCCTCGCCCGATGTCATCGTTCTGGCCGATGTCGGGCGACTGTCGGTGTCGGAATCCGACGGGCTGCTGGATTGGCTGGAAAAGGGCGGTCTGCTGTTGCGCTTTGCCGGGCCGCGCCTGGCGGCCAGCGATGTCAGCCGCGATGCAGAAGACCCGCTGATGCCGGTGCGTCTGCGCGAGGGCGGACGGTCCGTCGGCGGTGCCATGAGCTGGGGCGAGCCGAAGGCCCTTGCCCCCTTTCCCGAAAACTCGCCTTTCCACGGGCTTGCGGTTCCTGCGGATGTGACGGTCAGGTCGCAGGTTCTGGCCCAGCCCGATCCCGATCTGGCGGGGCGGACCATTGCCGCCCTGGCCGATGGCACGCCGCTGGTCACCCGCAAGCCGGTGGGGCAGGGACAGGTGGTGCTGGTGCATGTCACGGCCAATGCCGAATGGTCCACCCTGCCGCTGTCCGGTCTTTTCGTGCAGATGCTGGAACGGCTGGCGGTATCCACCCGTCCCGCCATACCCCAGGCGGGCGACCTTGCCGGGCAGATCTGGGTGCCCGCGGCTGTGCTGGACGCCTATGGCACCGTTGCGCAGGCAGGCGATGTTGCCGGTGTTGCGGGCGAGGTTCTGGCCCAAGGCATCGCCACCGGCCCGCGTGACGGACTTCCGCCGGGGCTTTTCGCCGGGGCAGACCGGCGCGTGGCGCTGAACGTGATCGGCCCCGAGACGGTCCTTGCACCGGCAGTCTGGCCCGGCCGCATTCCGGTCGAAGGCCTGACGGCGGACCGTGAGCAGGCGCTGAAGGGTGCCTTCCTTGCCGGGGCGCTGGCGCTTTTGCTGGTGGATATCCTGGCCTCGCTGTGGCTGACGGGGCGGCTGCGGGCCGCCGGGGCGACTGGTGCAGTGCTGGCGCTGTGCCTGCTGGCTATATCCCCCCCAGCGCAGGCGCAGCAGACCGGGGCAGAGGATGACGCGCTTGCGCTGCAGGCGACGACAGCCGTGGTTCTGGCCCATGTGCTGACGGGCGACGCGCAGGTGGATGCGCTGGCCGAGGCCGGTCTGCGCGGCCTGAGCCAGAAGCTGGCTGAGCGCACGTCGATCGAACCCGAGGCCCCGATCGGCGTTGATCTGGACCGCGATGAACTGGCGTTCTTTCCCTTTCTGTACTGGCCGGTGACGGCCACGCAACCGCTGCCCTCGGCCAAGGCCTATGCAGCGCTGAACCGCTATCTGCGCACCGGCGGGATGATCCTGTTCGACACGCGCGATGCGGATGTGGCGGGGTTCGGCGGGACAACGCCCGAAGGGCGACGGTTGCAGGAACTGGCCGCGCAGCTGGACGTGCCGCCGCTGGAACCCATTCCGGCGGACCATGTCCTGACCCGCACCTTTTACCTGTTGCAGGATTTTCCCGGCCGCCACGCAGGCCGGTCGATCTGGGTCGAGGCATCGGCCCCGGATGCCGAACAGGTCGAAGGTATGCCGTTTCGCAACCTGAATGACGGGGTGACGCCGGTGGTCATCGGCGGCAATGACTGGGCTTCGGCCTGGGCTGTTGATGACGCGGGCGCGCCGCTTTACCCTGTAGGCCGCGGCTTTGCCGGGGAACGCCAGCGCGAGATTGCTTACCGCTTCGGCGTGAACCTGATCATGCATGTGCTGACCGGCAACTACAAATCCGACCAGGTCCATGTGCCTGCGCTTCTGGAAAGGCTGGGACAGTGACCGGAACGCTTGTCTTCGACCCGCTGCTGCCCTGGCTGGTGTTGTACGTGGCGCTTGGCCTTTGCGCGCTGGGCATCGCGGTTGCGCTGTGGCGCAGGCTGGCGGGCTGGTGGCTGCGCGGATTGACGGCGGCGGTGCTGCTGCTGGCCATCGCCAACCCGTCACTGCAACAGGAAGACCGCACGCCGTTGCCGGACATCGTTCTGGCGGTGGTCGATGCCAGCGCCAGCCAGCGCATCGGCGACCGCCCCGCCCAGACGGCGGCAGCGCTGGCGGCGGTCGAGGCCGAGGTCGCGGCCCTGCCGAACACCGAGTTGCGCATCATCCGCCTGGGCGATGCGCCCGGCGACGAAGGCACGCTGCTGATGACGGCGCTGGCCCAGGCCCTGGCCGAGGAACCGCGCGCCCGCGTTGCCGGGGCCATCCTGATCACCGACGGGCAGGCCCATGACCTGCCCGCCGCCCCCGCCATGCCTGCGCCGGTGCATGTCCTGCTGACCGGACAGGACAGCGACTGGGACCGCAGGCTGACCATCCGCAACGCCCCGGCCTTTGCCATTCTGGGCGAGGATGTGATGCTGACCCTGCGCATCGACGATGAGGGTGCCCTGCCGGCCGATCTGGGAGATACCGCAGAGCTGACGATTTCCATTGGCGGCGCGCCGCCGCAGCAGTTCAGCGTGCCCACGGGCGAGGATCTGCAGCTGCCGCTGCGTCTGCCGCATGGCGGGATGAACGTGCTGCAGTTCCAGGTGGCCACGGTGGACACCGAACTGACCGACCGGAACAATGCCGCCGTCGTGCAGATCAACGGCGTGCGCGACCGTCTGCGCGTGCTGCTGGTGTCGGGAGAGCCGCATGCAGGCGAACGCGTCTGGCGCAACCTTTTGAAATCCGATGCCTCGGTCGATCTGGTGCATTTCACCATCCTGCGCCCGCCGGAAAAGCAGGATGGTGTGCCGGTGACCGAATTGTCGCTGATCGCCTTTCCCACCCGCGAGCTGTTTGTCGAGAAGATCAACGAATTTGACCTGATCATCTTCGACCGCTACCGCCAGCGTGGCATCCTGCCCACCTCTTACCTGGAAAACGTGGCGGACTATGTGCGCAAGGGCGGCACCGTGCTTATGGCGGCAGGGCCGGAATTCGCCACGGCTGACAGCCTGTTCCGGTCGCCCCTTGCCGATATCCTGCCCGTTGTGCCGTCGGGGCGGGTGATCGAAGAGGGGTTTGTTCCGTCAATGACCGCGTTGGGCCAGCGCCACCCGGTGACTGCCGGGCTGGATGGTTTTGTGCCGGACAAGGCGGATGCGGCGACGCTTCCGGACGCTGCCGGTGATGCTGCGGCAGGCCCGGCCTGGGGCCGCTGGTTCCGATTGGTCGATGTGCAGGCAACGCGCGGACAGGTGGTGATGGAAGGCGCGGGCAATAGGCCCCTGCTGGTGCTGGACCGGGTGGGTGACGGCCGCGTGGCGATGCTGGCCTCGGATCACGCCTGGCTTTGGGGCCGGGGGTACGAAGGCGGCGGGCCGCAGCTTGAACTGCTGCGCCGCCTGGCCCACTGGATGCTGAAGGAACCCGAACTGGAGGAAGAGGCGCTGACCGCAACCGCGCAGGGCCAGACCCTGACCGTCACGCGCCGCACCATCGGCGATCCAGCGGGCGATCTGACGATCACCGCCCCGGACGGCACCGAAACGACCCTGCCGATGCCGCAAACGGCACCGGGCCGGCAGGAACTGGTCTGGGAGGCCCCCGATATGGGCCTGTACCGTCTGGCGCAGGGCGAGCTGACCGCCGTCGTCGCCATAGGCCCGTCTGCACCGCGCGAATTCGAGCAGACCCTGGCCAGCGGCGCGGTTCTGGCCCCTGTCGTCGAGGCTGGCCGGGGTGGTATCCTTCGGCTGGCCGATGGCACGCCCGATATCCGTACCGTGCGCGAGGGGCGCGTCGCCTCGGGGCGCGGCTGGATCGGGATCACGCCGCGCAATGCATTTGTTACCCGGGATGTCAGCATTGCCCCGCTGCTGCCCGCCTGGGCATGGCTGCTGATCGCCTCGGTCCTGACGCTGGCCGCATGGCTGCGCGAAGGGCGGCGCTGACCCAAAGGGTCCGCGCAGAAGGACCGCCCGCGACCGCGCCGCGAATTCGCGCCGGATCAGAACGGCCAGGCACAGCGCCGTCGCCGCCATCAGGGGAACAGCCCCAAAGAGCCGGGCGAGCGCCACCAGCGCGGAAGGGACAGATCGCAGCCCGCGTTTGAAACTGCGCGCGGCAGTGATCTTGACCTCTGCCGCCCGGACGGCGCGGTGACAGGCCGGCGGATCGGCCGGATCATCGGGAACGGCCAGCACAGCAGGCGCTGGCAGATCAGGCAACGCGAGGAAGGTGCCATGTCATGCCCCGCACCCTTTCAGAGAATGGCTTGCCAGCGCGACGAATTGGTTATATTTCCTTACCAATAGGGGGTTCTCATGGATATGCCGCTGCCAGACCCGTCGATCCTGTCGCGCAAGACGCGGATCGTGGATCGATTGCGGGCCATCCTGCCCCGCGATGCCGTGATCGATGCGCCGGCTGAAACACGGGCCTATGACTGCGACGCGCTGACGGCCTACCGCTGCCCGCCGCTGGCCGCCGTGTTGCCGCGCAGCACGGCCGAGGTCAGTGCCATCATGCGGTTGTGCCACGAAGAAGGCGTGCCGGTGGTGCCGCGCGGTTCCGGCACCTCGCTGGCCGGGGGGGCGCTGCCGACGGCGGATTGCGTGATCCTGGGCGTCGCCCGGATGACCGGGGTGCTGGAAACCGATTATGCCAACCGGTTCATCCGCGTGCAGGCGGGCCGCACCAACCTGAGCGTTACCGGCGCGGTTGAAGCCGACGGCTTTTTCTATGCCCCCGATCCTTCCAGCCAGCTGGCCTGCGCCATCGGCGGCAATATCGCCATGAACTCGGGCGGTGCGCATTGCCTGAAATACGGGGTGACCACCAACAACCTGCTGGGCGTGACCATCGTGCTGATGGATGGCAGCGTGCTGCAGATCGGCGGCGCGCATCTGGACCCCGGCGGGCTGGACCTGCTGGGCGTGATCTGCGGGTCGGAGGGCCAGCTTGGCGTCGTCACCGAAGCCACCCTGCGCATCCTGCCAAAGCCCGAAGGCGCGCGCCCCGTGCTGATCGGATTCTCCTCGAACGAGGTGGCGGGTGCCTGCGTGTCTGACATCATCAAGGCAGGCGTCCTGCCGGTTGCCATCGAATTCATGGACCGCCCCTGCATCCGCGCCTGCGAAGCCTTCGCCAAGGCGGGCTACCCCGATTGCGAGGCGCTGCTGATTGTCGAGGTGGAAGGCTCGGCTGCCGAGATCGACGAACAGCTTGCCCTGATCCGCGCCATCGCCTTGCGTCACGACCCCGTCGAATTCCGCGAAAGCCGCAGCGAGGAGGAATCGAAGCGGATCTGGCTGGGCCGCAAATCCGCCTTCGGGGCGTTGGGCCAGATCAACGACTACATGTGCCTGGACGGCACGATCCCCGTGTCGGCGCTGCCCGTTGTGCTGCGCCGCATCGGCGAGATGAGCCGCAGCTACGGCCTGGATGTGGCCAATGTATTTCACGCAGGCGACGGCAACATGCACCCGCTGATCCTGTTTGACGCCAACAAGCCGGGCGATCTTGACCTGTGCGAGGCGCTGGGTGCCGATATCCTGAAGCTCTGTGTCGAGGTCGGCGGCTGCCTGACCGGCGAACATGGCGTGGGCGTCGAAAAGCGCGATCTGATGCCGGTGCAGTTCACGCCCGATGACATGGAGGCGCAGTTGCGCGTCAAGGATGTGTTTGATCCGCAGTGGCTGTTGAACCCGGCCAAGGTGTTTCCGCTGGACGTAACCGAAACGCGCCGCAGCGCCTGAGACGCGGCGGGGGGCTGTCTGCCCCCCGCACCCCCCGAGGATATTTGAGAACAGATAGTGGTAGAAATGCGTCCCGCCAACGAAGCCGAGCTTTCCGCCCTATTGCAGGACAGGACCGGTCCGTTGCGCATCCGGGGCGGCGGCACGCGCACCCTGTGGTTTGGCGGGGCGGCGGAGGTGCTGGATTGCAGCGCCCTGTCGGGCATCACGCTCTATGAGCCCGGCGCGTTGACGCTGGTGGCGGGGGCGGGCACGCCGCTGGCTGAGGTAGAGCAGGCCTTGGCCGCCGAAAGTCAGCGCCTGGCTTTCGAGGTGCCGGACCTGCGCGGGCTGCTGGGGACTGCCGGCGTCTCAACTCTGGGGGGCGTGGTTGCCGCCAATGCATCCGGCCCGCGCCGCCTGCAGGCGGGGGCCTGCCGCGACAGCCTGATCGGCCTGCGCTTTGTCGATGGCAGCGGAATGGCGGTGAAGAACGGCGGCCGGGTGATGAAGAACGTCACGGGCTATGATCTGGTCAAGTTGCTGGCGGGCAGCCATGGCACGCTGGGCGTGCTGACCGAAGTCAGCTTCAAGTTGCTGCCGGTGCCCGCTGCTTCGGCCACGCTGGTGCTGCGCGGGCTGGATGATCTGTACGCCGTGCAGGCGATGGCCGCCGCCCTTGGATCGCCCTTCGAGGTGACGGCGGCTGCACATTGGCCGGGCGAGGGCACCTTCCTTCGGATCGAGGGCTTCGCCGGGATAGTTGTCTATCGCAGCGGCAGGCTTGCCCGCCTGCTGGCCCGCTTCGGTTCCGCCGATATGCTGGACGGCGAAGACAGCGCGCGGCAATGGCAGGCGATCCGTGATGTGGCCCCCTTCCACGGCCAGCCTGGCGATGTCTGGAAGCTGTCGGTCAAGCCTTCGGACGCGCCGGGGCTGGTGGCGCGCATCGGTGCCGAGGCCGTGCTTTATGACTGGGGCGGGGGGCTGGTCTGGGTGCGGACCGCGCCGGGGACAGATCTGCGCGCCCGTCTGGGTGCCTTTGATGGCCATGCGACGCTGATCCGGGCCGAAAGGCCGGTTGCTCCGGTGTTTCAGCCACAGCCTGCGGCGCTGGCCGCCCTGGCCACCGCCCTGCGCCGGAAGTTTGATCCGCGCGGCATCCTGAACCCCGGCCTGATGGGCTGAAACCGAAGGACCCGGCGATGCAGACGACCTTTACCGAAGCCCAGCTTGCCGACCCCGCCACGGCGCGCTCGAACGAAATCCTGCGGTCCTGCGTGCACTGCGGCCTGTGCACCGCCACCTGCCCGACCTATCAGGTGCTGGGCGACGAGCTCGACAGCCCGCGCGGGCGCATCTATCTGATCAAGGACATGCTGGAAAAGGGCCGCCCCGCCGATGCGCGCACGGTCCGGCATATCGACCGCTGCCTGTCCTGCCTTGCCTGCATGACAACCTGCCCCTCGGGCGTGCATTACATGCATCTGGTGGATCATGCGCGCGAATACATCGAACGCACCTACCGCCGCCCGCTGTCTGACCGCATCCTGCGCTGGATGCTGGCCAGGGTGCTGCCGCACCCGATGCGCTTTCGGCTTGCGCTGCTGGGGGCAAAGCTGGGGCGGCCCTTTGCCTTTCTGCTGCCGGACGGGCGGCTCAGGGCCATGCTGGCCATGGCACCGCGCCACATCCCCCCGGTCAGCCGCAACGACGACCCGCAGGTCTTTCCCGCCGAAGGGCAGCGGCGGATGCGCGTGGCCCTGATGACCGGCTGTGCGCAGAAGGCGCTGAACACCGACATCAACGATGCCACCATCCGCCTGTTGCGCCGGCTGGGCTGCGAGGTGGTGATCGCGCGCGGGCAGGGCTGCTGCGGGGCGCTGACCCATCACATGGGAAAGGTGGCCGAGGCCCATGCCACGGCGGCGCGCAGCATCGCCGCCTTCATGGCGGAAGTGCGGGCAGGGGGGCTGGATGCCGTGGTCATCAACACCTCGGGCTGCGGCACGACGATCAAGGATTACGGCCACATGTTCCGCACCGATCCGATTGCAGCCGATGCCGCGACCGTGGCCGGGCTTGCCGTGGATGTGTCGGAACTGCTGGTCCGCCTTGGCCTGCCGCAGGGCGCGCCGAAGGGGCTGCGCGTGGCCTATCACGCCGCCTGTTCGCTGCAGCATGGCCAGCAGGTGAAGACCGCACCGAAAGACCTTCTGAAGCGCGCCGGGTTCGAGGTGGTCGAACCCGCCGACAGCCAGCTGTGCTGTGGCTCGGCCGGCACCTATAACCTGATGCAGCCAGAGATCTCGGGCCAGCTGAAGGCCCGCAAGGTCCGCACGCTCGAGGCAAAGGCGCCCCAGGTCATCGCGGCAGGCAATATCGGCTGCATGATACAGATCGGGTCGGGCACCGGGATTCCCGTGGTCCATACGGTTGAGCTGCTGGATTGGGCGACCGGCGGGCCACAGCCGCGCGCCCTTGTCGCCACCGGGCCCTGAGGCGGCCACGATCCCGGCCTGTCCGATCCGGCTTGCCCCGGTTCTGATGCCGCCCGGCGGCCTGCGGGCGCGGATCGTCCGGGTCAGCCTGGCCGGGTTGCGGGAATGGCAGGGGCACCGCCGCCTTTGGGGGTATGCTGCCCGGCTTGCTGACAAACCCGGACAGCGGCCTTGCGCAGCGCAAGGGCTGTGCCGGGTGCCGCGCATCTGCCGCATCAGGGCGGCAGGGGGATGACGCGACGGCGGGGTGCGTTCCGTCATGCCCTGCCCCTTGAAACCCGGCAGGCGTTTTCCCACCTTTGGCTGGTACGGGTGCCATGACGGGCCCGGACATCACCCGCCCGTCCCGCGAGGGAGGGCGCAACACATCGCTTGATGAGGATGACCATGCGCAGCTTTGACCTTGCCCCCCTGTACCGCGCCACCGTTGGTTTTGACCGGGTCGCCGACCTGATGGACCGCGTGCTGGCGAATGATGTGGCCCAGCCCACCTATCCGCCCTACAACATCGAAAAGACCGATGAGAATGCCTATCGCATCTCGGTCGCCGTTGCCGGCTTCACCTCGGACGAGCTGAGTGTGGAGGTGAAGGACGGCACCCTGCATGTGGCCGCGCGCAAGAACCCCGACGAGTCCGGGCGCAGCTATCTGCATCGGGGCATCGCGACCCGCGCCTTCGAGCGGCGCTTTGCGCTGGCCGATCATGTCCGCGTGACGGGGGCCTCGCATGAGCTGGGGATGCTGCACATCGATCTGGTCCGCGAAACGCCCGAGGCGCTGAAGCCCCGCCGGATCGAGATTGCCCGCGCGTCCGATCTTGAGGCGAAGGCAGTGACCCAGGACCAAGCCCCGACCGTCCAGTAACGCCGGGTCGTCCGGACTTTGGGGGCGCGCCGCAGGGCGCGCCCTTTTGCATTACTTGATCCGGAAATCGAAGTGCTTGCGGACCTTCTCTTCGATCTTCCAGGTGCCCTTGAAATCCTTTTCCACCACAAAGGCGTCACCCGCCACGACCGTCACCGGGGTGCCGCCATCGGGGGTGATCACGATGCGGCCTTCGATCAGGTGGACGAATTCATAGGCCGAGTAGGTGGCGTGATAGCTGCCCGGCGTGGCCTCCCAATAGCCCGACATCATGGTGCCGTCCGAGGCGGTGTGCAGGACCCAGGTCTTCATGGTGGGGCTGCCTTCGGTCACGACCCAGCCGTCCAGCGTGGCGTCAGAGGGGGTGACAGAGGACAGCGGCGGCAGTTTGACGATGGTGGACATGGATGCTCCGTGAATGAAACCGGCGGCAGGCTAACCGATCCGGCCGGGCGGGGCAATCGGGCGCAGCGGGGCGTGCGCGGGGGCAAACCGGCCCGTCTCTGCGATCCGGCGGGGTGATAAGGTGGTGGCGGGACCTGGGCCACAGGCGGCAGGATGGGGGAGTTCCGTTTGTTTGCCAGTGGTTACAGAGGCGCGTCAAGCGTTTGGCAGGGAATGGACCGGTGAAGGCCGTGCCGCGGGGCCTGTGCGGCCTGCATGGTTTGTCAGACCACGCTTTCCAGCAGGGCGATTTCGTCGGGGGTCAGGTCGAACAGGCCATAGACGATGCGGTCGATCCGGGCTTCGGCAGCGGCAATTTCCGCCGAAAGGCGGGCGATTTCAGCGCGGTCGCGGGTGATCCGGTCTTCCCAGGCGGAACGCTCCGACAAGGGAATATCGGCCTTGAACACCCTTTTCACCTCTGCCCGGAAGGCGGCAAAGTCGGGCATGGTCCACCATTCCTGCAGCCGGGTTGACAGTTTGGGGTCGCGACCGGGCGGGCAGAGATCGGGGATGCGGCGTGTTAGGGCGGTTTGTAGGGCGAGACGCTTTTCGGTAGTCAACTTTAGCGCACCTACTATATCACAAATTTCAGATTTTGAGGTTCCATTGACGGGTGGGATTGGGAACGCACTTAGCCCATCAGGCTGAATTTCAAAAAAACCACCAGATTTGATTACAAAGATACTTCTGAAGAAAAAACTTGCGATATTTGAATTTAGAAGCGCAGTTACAAATTCATTGTCCGACTTAGCGTCGATCAAGTATGCTGTATTGCTTAAAACGGAGCTAGAATAATCAACAGAAAATGTAGGCTGTGATGAAATTTTAGTTGAGACGATCTTGTCGCCCAAAAATTTCCTCCAGTATGCGGTTTTGTCTTGGATTTCTGACCAAAGATAGGTGCCTGACTTGCGGCCAGGCCACCTATCATCTGGATGAGCCGGCTTCCAATTCTCTGGCTTCGGTGTTAGATTTTCACGATGCATCGAAAGATGTTCAAGAATTGCAGGATAGTCTGTCAGGTCCAAACCCTGCCTCGCAAATATGATCCACTGATTCCGACCTTCTTGATGCCATCTTTTAAGACTCTTGCCTTCAAGCCATGGGAACAAAACGTCACTTGATGAAGAGTCCTTGGAAATAAGAAGTTCGCGGGTATTTTGATCGACTACAAATGCGTCGTTTCTGCCTGTCGTAACGCCTCTGAAGGGCTTTCCGTATACCGCGCGAAGCGTCTTCTTACCATCCGTGATTTTCTCTTTCAATGCCCGCAAGTTAGGTTTCTTTAGCTCCCACGTTCCGACACCAAGGGCGGCTTGCGGATACGGCTCTGCTACGACTTCCCATGCCGCCTGGAAGTTGGTTTCGGGCATGGCGTCAACCTTCCAGTAGCGGAGTTCATGAGCCTTTGGCGCGGCCCCGCGTTTCATGGTCAGGATGGCGGCATATGTGGTCACGCCCTCGAAGATTTGCAGATCGCCAAAATCGACGACGTCTTCGATGGTCGCCTCACGCAACAGGTAATCCCGCAGGGGCTTGCCCGACCCGGTCTTGAAGAAGGTGCTGGATGTAATGTAACCCAGCCGCCCGCCCGGTTTCAACAAGCGTAACCCACGTTCGAAAAAGTAGGCAAAGAGATCAACGACACCGTGATAGCTCTCGAAACGCTTTTGTAGATAGGGCTTCAGGTTTGAGAATAGCTCTTGTCGCACATAGGGCGGGTTGCCCAGAACCACGTCGAACCCGCCTTCGGCAAAGACGTGTGGAAAAGCGGTTTCCCAGGTGAAGGCGTGGTTCAGATAGGCAAAGTTGCTGTCTTCGATCAGGCTGTCGCCCACGCGCAGGCTGGTATCAAGGCTGTCCAGCACCTTGCCGCGCCGCGCGGTTCTGATCCACAGCGACAGCCGGGCGATTTCGACGCTTTCGACATTCACATCCACCCCGAACAGGTTGTTCGTCAGGATTTCACTGTCGGGATCGAAAAGGTCCTGCGTATCGCTTTTGCCATACTGCCCGATCCTGCCTTCCATCGTGGCGATCTTGTCATTCACGCGGGTCAGTTCAGCCTTCAGAAAGTCGAAGGCCATGATCAGGAACACGCCCGATCCGCAGGCGGGATCGACAATGCGCAGGGTCTTCAGCCGGTCGCGGTAGGCTTGCCAGGCTTCCAGCTCGGACGATTTCCTGCGCCACGGAATGGCGACATAGTCAGACAGATCAGCCCCGGCCCTGGCATGGCTGTGCAGAATGTCGGTGAAGGCTTCTTCCAGATGCGCGCCCAGGGTTTCGGCCACGATGAAGCGGGCGATGTAATCGGGGGTGTAAACCACCCCATCCCGCTTGCGCCGCCCGGTGGTGCCGGTGGACCGTTCTTCTGCGGTTTCCTCGCCCCGCGCCTGCGCCTGAAGGCGTTCCACATCGGCGATGGATTGTTCAAAGATATGGCCCAGAACAGTGACAGACACTTCGGAGGCGAAGTCATAGTCGCCCAGGGTCTTGAACCCTTCGCAGACGTCATCGGGCAGGGTCAGGGCATTGATCGTATCATCCTGGCGGAAAAGGCCCCCGTTGTAGCGGGGGATTTTCAGCGCCTCACTGCCCTTGTCGATTGCGTTGAACAGGCCGAGGAAATTGTCCCAGACCGGGCTGGGGTTATAGGGGTTATGGGTAACAAAGGCTTTCGAAAGGGTGTTGCCGGGCAGCAAGCCGGTATCTTCGGCAAAGGCGATGAACAGTACCCGGTCAAGGATTTTCTGGGCGACTGCGATTGCGTCGAGGGGCGCGATGGCCGGGTCAGCCACCCGAACAGCCCCGATCAGCTTTACGCGCAACGCCTTGTAATCCTGATAAAGGCGGTCGGTGATATCTTTGTCTTCGGCGCGGCTTTGCTTCAGCAGATCAAGCGTGTGGCCCGACAACAAGCTTTCGGCCGACAGCAGCAGCATGAAGCGGGCGTATTCGCCGGGGTCAGTCAACCGGTCGAGATGGAAGGTTTCATGGGCCGTGGTGCCTTCGCCAAAGCCATAAAGGCGCAGTTCGATCATGTTCGAAACCAGCACCCATTTCACGCCCCGCGCGTTCATGGCGTATTCCCAGGCCTGTTGAACGGGGGTCTTGTTCCGCCCCGGCATGATCGCGTCCAAGTTGCGGGTTTTGGCCCCTTTCAGTTCGAATGGGGCGAGAATTTCCGGGGTTTTGCCGCCGAACCGGCCAAGGGCCAGATCGGCGCTGCCCCGCAGGATCGCCTGTTCACTGGAGACTGTATATTCGGCTCCACCCGCCGACCCGTGGTAGCCAAGAACGCCTTCAATGATTTTTGCCTCGAACTGCCCACGCAGGGCGGTTTCCTTCAGCGCATAGACCCTGCCAGAGCGGATCATCTCCGCCCAGGCGTCCAGCACGGCAAAGTGACCGGCGGGAAGGGGGGCGGGTTTGAGGTGGCGTGCCAGGGTCTTGCGGTTGAAAAGGATCATGCTGCCCCTGCCCGGACTTGCGTTTGCCCCCTATCCATTGGCGCGAATGCCGGTTTTCGCAAGATGCTTGTCGATGCTCGGGCAGTTTGCACCTGCCGCAAAGCATCCGGAAGGCTTTGTGTTCCGGTTCTGCAATCCGGTGTCAGGCGGCCTATGCGGGCTGACCGGGTCAGCGGACGGTGCGGCACCGGATGGCCTGACGTCCGGCGCGGCATTGCCGGACGGCAGGGAAGGACGGCGTGGTGTTTCGCGGCACAGGAAGGTGCGGCAGGTGGGGGATGCCGTGCGGGTCACTGCGGCTGAAACACCCGTTCCACCTTGTCCGGCATGTCATCCACCAGCCTGCCCTCGCGCGCCTCTGTCCCCGAAAAGCGCAGGATTCAACCTGTGCGGGTCATTTCGCGGCGGATGGTCAGGCCCTGTTTCAGGTGAAGCAGGCGGCGGGGGCGAAGCGGGCGCTGGACGGGGGCTTTGGCCCCTGACCGGCGGGTGAAAAGCGCCCCCCTGGACCGGGGCGATGGCCCCGGCCAGATCGCGCAGGGCACGCGCAGGCGGAAGGCTTTCCTGCCTTTCCGCCCGGCGGTCCCTGCGGCTGGCACGCTGTCGCCAGACGGCTACAGGCGGATGACGTAGTCTTTCAGCGTTGTTTCCACCACCTCCCAGATGCCGCTGAAGCCGGGGCGGATCACGATGCTGTCGCCGGCGCGGAGCGTGACCGGGGCCTTTCCGTCTTCGGTCAGCACCGACAGGCCTGACAGGATGTGGCAGTATTCCCATTCGCTGTAGCTGACGCGCCAGGCGCCGGGCGTGGATTGCCACAGACCGCAATACAGGCCGTCGCGGTCTTCCAGCGGCCAGGCCGTATGCACCGGATCGCCGCGCAGGACGCGGGCCGGGTCGGGGCGGCTGGTTTCGGGCACAAGCCCGTCGCGGGTCAGTCGGGCGAAATGGGTCATCCGGGCAGCCTCCGGTGCTGTGGGTGTGCCCAGCTTATCCCGGCGCGGCGTGCCGGGCGAGGGGCCGTCGCATTCAGAGTGGCCATTCCCGCGAGTCGCGGCTATTGCTGACCCTGTCCACCGCTGACGGAGACCGGGACATGAGCGCAAACGCCCCCCCTTCGCGCCGCATCTCGCCGCCCGATATCCTGGCGCGCAAGGGTGGTGCGCCCATCGTCTGTCTGACGGCCTATACCACCCCGATTGCGCGGATTGCCGATCCGCACTGCGATATCCTTCTGGTGGGCGACAGTCTGGGCATGGTGGTGCATGGGCTGCCGACGACGCTGGGCGTCACCCTTGAGATGATGATCCTGCATGGCCGCGCGGTGCAGCGCGGATCGTCGCACGCCCTTATCGTCATCGACCTGCCGTTCGGCAGTTACGAGGAAGGCCCCGAACAGGCCTTCCGCAGCGCCGCACGGGTCTTGCAGGAAACCGGGGCGGGGGCGGTCAAGCTGGAAGGCGGGCAGCATATGGCCGAAACCATCGCCTTTCTGGTGGCCCGCGGCATTCCGGTGATGGCGCATGTGGGGCTTACACCCCAGGCGGTGAACGTATTCGGCGGCTACAAGGTGCAGGGACGGGCCGCCGATGCCGCGCGGGTCCGCGCCGATGCCCGCGTTGCCGCAACGGCGGGGGCATTTTCCGTGGTGCTGGAAAAGGTGCCGGAACGGCTGGCGCGCGAGATCAGCGAAGACATCGCCATTCCGACCATCGGCATCGGCGCTTCCGCCGCCTGTGACGGGCAGGTTCTGGTGATCGATGACATGCTGGGGCTTTTCGCCGGTTTTCATCCGAAGTTTGTCAGGCGCTATGCCGAATTGGGCCGGCTGGCGGATGCGGCGGTGGCGGCCTATGCCGAAGACGTCCGCGCCCGGCGCTTTCCGGGGCCGGACCAGGTGTATTCCGACGACGGGCCGGAGTGACGGCCGTGACCCCCATCCTGCGGACGGTGGCAGAGCTGCGCGCCCGCGTGCATGGCTGGAAGCACGCGGGCGCGACCCTTGGTGTCGTCCCCACGATGGGGGCCCTGCATGAGGGCCACCTGAGCCTGGTGCGGGCGGCGCAGCGCGACTGCGACCGGGTGATTGTGACGATCTTTGTGAACCCCAAACAGTTCGACAGCCCCGATGATCTGGCCGGATATCCGCGCACCGAAGCGGCGGATGCCGCCCTGCTGGCACCGCTGGGCGTGGATGCGGTGTTCGCGCCGGGCGCGGATCAGGTCTATCCGGAGGGATTTGCCACCTCTGTCCGGGTGACAGGCCTTCCGGAACGGCTGGAGGGGCTGCACCGCCCCGGCCATTTCGACGGCGTGGTCACCGTCGTCGCCAAACTGTTCGGCATGACCCAGGCCGAGCGTGCCTATTTCGGCGAGAAGGACTGGCAGCAACTGCAGGTCGTGCGGCGCATGGCGGCGGATCTCAACATCCCCACCGAAGTGGTGGCCTGCCCCACCATCCGCGAGGCGGACGGTCTGGCCCGTTCATCGCGCAACGCGCGGCTTACGGCCGAGGCCCGGGCAGTGGCCGCAGCCCTGCCCCGCGAAATGGCCGGTGCGGCGCGCGCGATGCGGGCGGGCGTGCCGGTGCCGCAGGCGCTGGCCGCCGCGACGGCGGCCGTGCTGGCCGCAGGCTTTGACCGGGTCGACTACATGGAGCTTTGTGATGCACGGACCCTGCTGCGGACCGACCGGCTCGACAGCCCCGCCCGCCTTCTGGCCGCCGCCTGGGCGGGCGGCGTGCGCCTGATCGACAACATCGCGGTCTGAGGGCGAATCCTGTGCGGAACTTTCCCGGGGGCTGTCCATCCCCTTTTGGCCTGCGGCCAGGTCACCCGCAAGGATATCTGCGGACAGAAGATGGATTGCAGCGCACTGCGATTCTTCGGTTTCAAATCCTGCGCCCATGAAGACGTTGTCGCATTCCTTTTCGTTGAAGCGCT
The DNA here is from genome assembly GCA_020250175.1 of Rhodobacter sp. GTDB lineage: Bacteria > Pseudomonadota > Alphaproteobacteria > Rhodobacterales > Rhodobacteraceae > Aliitabrizicola. Next base: position 4,816 of record JADCEN010000016.1, on the reverse strand, counting down.
CGCTGACCTGGCCGACAGGCTTCTGCATCTGGCCGCAGGTTCGGGCAGCGGTCTTTCCGGTCAGAGACGTCAGCCTGGCGAAAATGAGGGCATGACCGGAACCGTCAAGAAGTCGTCGTACTTTGATGCAAGACACGGTGCATTGGAGGGTCCCATGCCGCATGAAGACTTGTTGTCGCTATCCCGCGAAATCGATGCGCTGATTGCAGGTGTCGCAGATGACGCGTCCGAAATGGTCGCATCCTGGCGACCCTGGCTTGACGGGTCGGACTATGCAGGAAGTGCCGCGAACCTGGCGCAGTATCTGGCGCTGCGCCACCGCGATCTGCGCGATCTGCAGGCCCGCCTCATGGCAGCGGGACTTTCGTCCCTTGGCCGGTCGGAAAGCCGGGTGATGCCGACACTGACGGCGATCCAACGCATGCTGATGCTTGCTTGCGGGCACCAGCCGCCAGCACTTCCGCCCGAGACAGATGAATTCTTCGCCGGGCAACGCCGCATTGTCGCCCGCGCCAATGCTGTTCTTGGAACAAACGGAGCGGAAAGCCCTGTGCGCCTCATGGTGACGTTGCCGTCCAGCGCGGCGGAGGATGCAAATCTGGCATTGCAGCTGGCGAACCTTGGGGTCGAGGCTGTCCGCATCAATTGCGCGCATGATGATACCGCCGCGTGGTCTGCCATGGTCAGGCACGTCCGGGCCGCCGGGTCAGCAACCGGGCGCGGGATGCGCGTCGTTATGGACCTGCCTGGGCCAAAAATCCGGACAGGCAAACTGCACGAGAAGAGCGAAACCCCGCGTCTGCATGTCGGTGACCAGCTTGCCATCTTGCGCAGAAACCGGCATTCGAAGGTACCGCACGATCTTCCCGCAATCGAGTGCGAACTGGATGCAGCGCTCGACGCGACCCGCGTCGGTCACCGTATCCAGATTGACGACGGCAAGCTTTCGACACGGGTTGCGGCCGTCGAACCCTGGGGCGTTCTGCTCAGGATCGAAGCTGGCCCCGACGAGAAAGGCTACAGATTGAAGCCTGAAAAGGGCATCAACTTTCCCGACGCCGAGTTGGCCATCCCCGCCCTGACCGACGACGACCGGGCGATCCTGCCCTTTGTCGCGCAGCATGCCGACGCGGTCGATTTTTCCTTCGTCCAGACAACGCAGGATGTGGCCGATCTCCAGTCGGCGCTGGCAGGGGTGCGGCCCGATGACTGGCGGGACCTTGGCCTGATCCTGAAGATCGAGACCCGGCTTGCGCTGAAGAACCTTCCATCTCTGATCGTCGCCGCAGCGTCCCTTCAGCCGACTGCGGTGATGATCGCCCGCGGCGATCTGGCGGTCGAGGTTGGTTTTGCCCGTGTTGCAGAGATGCAGGAGGAAATCCTGTGGCTCTGCGAAGCCGCACAGATTCCGGTTGTCTGGGCAACGCAAGTGATGGAAAGCTATCTGAAGACTGGCGTACCCTCACGCGGGGAGATGACGGATGCCGCAATGGCGGCACGGGCGGAGTGCGTGATGCTGAACAAGGGGCCGTTCCTGCTGGACGGCATCCGTATGCTGGACGGCTTGCACCTGCGAATGGGCGAACATCTTTCAAAGAAGGCTCATCTCTTGCGGCCACTGCGGGCCTGGTAGCCGATCCGGCATCGGTCGTTCGGGCAAGACCGGACCGAAACAGGCCCGGACTGTCGCGTGACGGAACGGCAGATTGCGGGGCAGGGCGCCCCGGGACGCCAAGAAATGCATAGGCATTGCATATGCATTGTGTTGAACCTGAAGAGCAGTTCCTGACCCGCCTGAATCCATGGGCTTCCCATCGGGCTTGATTTCCGGTTCAGACTGACTGCCGTGAAGGGGGTCGGCATTCATGGGGGAGACCGTATTTCACCGGGTTGCGCGGGCGGTTTGTGGCCGCTCTGGATGAGGGCATGTCGGCCAGTGCGGCTGGTCGCCGGATGCGCATCCCGTGCGCAACATCGGTTCGGTGGGCCGCCGCATGGCACGGCGAAGGGCGCGGAGGTGCTGCCGATGGGTGGGGACAGGCGCCTTGAGACGCTGGAGGCCCAGGCGGCCGAACTCCCCGGCTGGCTTGAAGATGAGCCCGATCTGTTTTTTGCGCGGGATCGTGTCGCGGCTGGCCGATGCAGGCGTCGGGACCTCGGCGATGGGCGTCGCGCGCCTGCGCGCGCGCCATGGAATCACGCGCAAAGAAAGACTGTGGTCGCGGCGGCGCAGACAGGCGCGGAAGGTCGACGGCTGGGAAACCCTCTCTCAGCCTATCGAGCCGATGCCTCTTGACCTCGCAGCCCGAGAAACCGAACCTTCAAATGCCCGGAGCGCGACGCCAGAGAATTTCCACAGCTTTCGCGACACGACCCGGCTTGATCGGCCTGCCCACTATCTTGCCGCCGTGTCAACCCTGGTCGTCAACGCACATCAAAACGGTCGTTCCGTCCGGTTGAACACCTTTATCACACTGACTGATGCGAACCCCGCCAAGGTGCTCTGGCGGTATCGGCTGGGCTACCATGCATGCGGCGCACCCAATGAGAGACACGCCGCAGCAACTGTTGCTCGATCTCACTCCACACGCATGAAAACGTCGGTGGAAAGCTGTACAGGACGCTCAACACACCGGTCTACGCCGCCACCGCCATAGCGCAGGCGCTGGCCCCCCTCGTCGACCAACACGATGTCCTTGTCAATGCAGTTGGTGACAATGAACGGAGGGCCGTTAGCACAGGTTGTGATATCCACGGCTTCGCCGACTGTCATCGGGCATTCCGCCAGGCTCACCGATGCCCAGAGGTCGGGAGCATCGACAAAGATCGTCGCAAGAGAGTAATCGTTTGTCAGGTTGATCGCCATCGCACCATCTACCCCCTCGGCTGGCCCCTGTGGCTCCCAGGGCCCTCCGGACGAGTATTCGAACAGCTTAATCTGACGTTCCGGATCGGCGTACACCGACACAAGAAGCTCCTGCTTGTCTTCGGTAAAGGTCGTGCTCATTGTCATATAGGTCATGCTACCATCGGCAGCAGGTTGTTCTTTGGCTTCCGTCTGCCATGTCCCCATCACGTCCGCGGGCGTCGTATCGGCCATTGCAAGTCCGGCAGAGAGGGGCAGGGCGCACAGTATAACCCCAAGCAAGCTATGTCTCATATCGTCGTCCTTTTGCGTTTCCTGATTGCGACGCGCACGCTTCACGCGGAAGGTACGACATCGCACAATCGTTATCAACCCACTGTCCTGCCTCCGTGTCAACCCTGATCATCAACGCACACAAAAAAGTCATTCCGTCCGGGTGAACACCTTTATCACAATGACTGATGCGAACCCCGCCAAGGTATTCTGGCGGCAATAGTTGGGCCATCATGCACGCGGCGCGGCAATGTTTCACAAATCGTGTGACGGATTCATCTCTTGAATCGAGTGTGGTAGCTGTGCTGCATGAGCAGACCGACACCCCCGACCTACAAGACCCGGAACTGGCCAACCTACAACGAGGCGCTCAAGCGTCGGGTCTCGCTGACGATCTGGTTCGATCCCGCGATGACATGGGACGCTGCGCCGACCGGCAAGCGCGGGCGGCAACCCGACTACAGCGACGCCGCCATCCGGACCTGCCTGACGATGAAGGTGCTGTTCGGTATGGCGCTGCGGCAGACGACCGGGTTCGTCGAGAGCCTCTGGCGGTCCCTGAAATACGATTGCGTCTGTCTGCACGCCTGGGAAACCGGATCACAGGCCCGGGCTGGCGTCGGACGCCGGATTTCCTTCTACAATCATCTACGGCCCCATGCCGCCCATGGCGGTCAACCGCCCGCCGTGGTCTACTTCAACGCAACCCAAACAGATCAGCAGGTGCAGGCAGCAGCTTAAATCAGCCAGAAATCTGCCCAAAGATCGGGGAGTAGCTCACGCCCGTGCGCGCACCGGGTGGCGGGCGGGGATGACGGCGCTGGCCCCCGAAAAGCGCGCGGTCAGTGATGAAAGCGGCTTTGGTACGAAGATGACCCGCCGTTTCGGGCGTGCGGCCCGGGGTGCGCCCTGCCTGGGCGCGGTCCCGCAGGGCCACTGGCAGACGCAGACCCCGGATCAAGTCCGGGGCAAGCTGTTCATCGCGGGTCTGCGCAGCGACCGGATCGATGCACCGATGCTGATCGGGGGCGCGATGGACGGCGATGCGTTCTGCGCCCGGGTCGAACAGATGCCCGCACCACCACTCAGCCCCGGCGATCCGGTGATCTGCGACACCCTCAGCGTCCACAAGAATGCAAAGGCCCGCGCTGCCATCGAAGCACGCGGCGCAGGATGTGACGCAGGAGCGGGAATACATCCCGGGCCGGTTTGCCATCTGCCAGGCCGTGCGTCCGCGCGGGGCCTGCACCTGCTGCGGGACCTTCGCGCAGGCACTGTTGCCGAGCCGCCCCATCGCGCGGGGCCGCGCCGGTCCCGGCCTTTTCGCGCGTGTGCCGGTTGGCGAATACTGCGGTCATCTGCCGTTACATCCCCGTTCGGAAATCTGCGCGCGCGAGAAGCTTGATCTGCACTGATCGATGCTCTCCGGAGAAACTGCCTCTTCATGGGTTCCGAAGGCCGAGGCTAGGCTGCGGGCCATCGCCTGTACAGGCATCGAAACAGCCCGCATGAACGGGATAAATCCCGACGCCTGGCTTATACCAGTGGCCCTTTTAACTGACCTTTGCCCATTCGCGTGAGGTGATGGATGCGATGGCCTTTGGGTCGTTGGCGAGGAAGTTCCACGCGTTGCAACAGGCGTCGACGATTTCTTCGTAGGTGTTGAAGACTGTGATG
>JADCEN010000015.1 GCA_020250175.1 Rhodobacter sp. | reverse complement strand
GCCATGGGCCTATGCCCAGCAGGCCGACGGCGAATAAGGACCTCGTCTCGTACTCCCTGACGAGCTACCGACAGCCCTCCGATTCATCACATCGCCGCAGCCCGCAAGCCGAAATTCAATGGGGCGTAGACGCCGAATACGTTCAGACGAGGTGAATCGCTCGTTGAACTCAAGATGGATGCAGCGGGCGGAGGCGTCGAAGCAGAACTCGCCGTAGGCGCCGTCGTTGTTCTCCCAACCACCATGGGTGTCGGAGAGGAAGTCGTAGGTGAGTTGCTCGACGACATCCTCCAGCGAGAGCTGGCGCATCTCGACCTCGGGGTCGTCCCAGGTCAGCGCTGCGTATTCGATCTCGGTCGCGGGGAAGTCGACGGCGGTCTCGCCGGACCAGGCGCCGATGCTTTCGATCTGGCCGCTGTCCCCGGCGCCGTCGAAGGTCACGGTGACGTGGGTGATACCGGCGGCCGTGAGGCCGTCGAAGAGGCGGTCCTTGTTGCCCGGGCGCAGGGCGAGGGTCCGAGCGGCACGCTCGGCATGCGCGGCGAATATCTGCGCCATGTCGACGGTCGGGGGCGTCATCGGCGGCGCGAGGGTAGGTTCGGTCAGGGTCATCGGGATTCTCCGGTAGAGGGAAGGGATTGGAGCCGGTCCGGGCGATCTCTCTCCCGGACAAGCTCCAAATCCCCCCTGCCCTTCTCTGCCTCTCGGGCGTCACGCCGCGACCTGCAGCGCCCGGGCGGCGAGGGCGCGCCAGAGCGGGTCGACGAGACGCCCGTCCAGAAGATCGGCGCGGTGGCGCAGCCGAACCGCCAGATCGGCCTCACCCCAGGCCGATGCGCGTCCCGCCTGCGCGCGTAGCTGGCTTGCCTCGGTCACGACGCCGCGCGCCTCGGCCGCGCTCGTCACCGGGTGGCACCAAGCGACAGCGTGGTCGCTGGCCGCCCCGGCTAACACGAGGCGCTCATCGCGATCGAGGATCGCCAGAAGCTGGGGCGCGGCATCCGGGGCGACCCCCTCGGCATGCTCAATCGCGCCCTGCATGGCGGCTGCCACAGTCGCGAACCGGGAGAGGACGAAAGGCGCGGCCCGGCCCGACAGAAGGTCGGCCGGCGCGCGGCGCGACAGAGTCAGGGCGAAGGGCAGGTTGGGATCAGTGTCGCCCGACGGTAAGGGAGGCGCGAAGCCCCGAGGGACTGCGGTCTGGTGAATAGGCAGGGGCAAGTCGAACATGGGGAAATCTCCAACGGCGCGGGAAGCCGTTCTCCCCGCCTCAAACCGTCAAAGACCAAACCGCCGCCCTCTTCCTCGAAAGGGCGGCAGTGATGGATTTGGCCGCAGCGTCAGAGCTTGCCGAGCGCCCGCAAGCTCAGCTCCGTTCCGGCGCCCACGATGATGTGGTCATGCAACGTTAGGCCGAGATACTTGCACCCTTTCTGGATCTCCTTGGTCATGCTGAGATCGGCCTCCGAGGGCGTCGGATCTCCCGATGGGTGGTTGTGGATCAAGATCAGGGCGCTGGCATTCAGCATAAGCGCCCGCTTGATCACCTCGCGCGGATAGACCGGGACATGGTCAACCGTGCCCGTCGAGAGAAGCTCATCGGAAATGATCCGGTTCTTGCGGTCGAGGTAGAGGACGTGGAACCGCTCGATCGGACCGCGGACGGTTAGCGCACAATAGTCCATCAGCGCTTGCCAGCTGCCGATGACCGGGTTCTGACTGAGGTAACGGCCGAGAATGTCACGGGCCTCGAGGACGATGGTTTCTTCTTGGGGAGTCATGGGCATCTCGCAGAACTGCGCGCGTCGAGGCCCCCGGCCACTTCTGGGCAGGTCCATTCGGGCGCTTGTCGAAAGGGAAAGTGCGACCGCCGCGCATGCAGGCGGTCGCAGTGGCGGGCCGGTGTCAGCCGACCCGGTCGAGGAGCTTCTTGGCGCGCCCCTCCATGTCGAGGCGGGCGTCCTGCTGGGTCTTGTCGCGCGCAAGCCGCGTGATGCCCTGCACGAAATCGAAGATGCTTTCGGGCGGCCGACCTTCCTCCATCAGCACCTTCTCGATGATCTTGCCTAACTCCGCCTTCGAGAAGCCGCGCTTGCGCAGAAAGTCATCCCGGTCCTCGTCCGTCCGCGCGACGATCTGCTGCCGCGCGGCCTTGATGCCGTTCACGAAGCCGTGCGGCGAGGAATTGGCGAAGCGCGTCAGCGCCGGGGCCGCCTCATGGGCAAAGCGCGAGGCCGCGTATTTCGAGTGGCGAATGGTGATCTCTTGGAAATCCTCGACGCCCCAGAGGTTGCGATTCTGGCACACCGCCCGCAGATAGAAGCTGGCCATGCCGAGGGTCTTCGCCCCCACCTCCGAATTCCAGCAATAGAAGCCTCGGAAGTACAGGTCGGGCGAGCCATCCGGCAGCCTTCCCGCCTCGATCGGGTTGTGATCATCGACCAGAAACAGGAAGACATCACGGTCGGACGCATAGAGCGTGGTCGTGTCACGGCTGATCTCGACATCCGGGTTGTACACCCCGGTCGACCAATCAAGAACGCCCGGCACCTTCCAGCGCGTGTCGCCGGTGCCGTTCCCCGCGATGCGCTGCACCGCCTCGACCAGCTCATGGTCGTGGATGCGGCCATAGTCGGGGCCGGTCACGGCACGCAGTTCTGTGCGGCCATCCTCGGTCTCAAAGGTTTTCACCTGCTCGGCGCGATGGTTGGTCAGGCCGTATTGCAGGTTGATCCCCGCCAGCGGCGCAGGCAACTGGCGCAGGTAGGACGCCGGGGCACCTACGATGCTGGCCAGCTGGCCGAACGCCCAATGCGTGGGCGCGACAGGTTCATGCGCTTTCGGAAGGACCAGGTGAAGCCGCTCGGCGCTGTCACGCGCGGCCTCGACCCGGATATCCGCCGTCTGCACCACACGGCTACGGCTGCGCTCGGACCGGCCCTTCACCGATGCCCAGAGATCGTCGAGCGACAGATACCGCTCGTCATCGGGCCGGTTGAACCATTCGGACGACACCCGCCCGTTCCGCTCCCCCCGGCTCACATCCACCTTCCAGCCACCCGCCCGCGCCGGTGCGACCGGATCCAGAACTTCCACAACGCCCATCGGCTATCTCCCGTGACAGGCGCCGGAAGCCACTCTCCCGACCCTCAACCCGTCACCGGGAAACCGGCTAAACTCGGACTCTCTCGGGCAAACGGCGCAAAGCCAGAGGCGCTCCAACCCCGCAACGCATCGGTCTTGACCTGCAATCGAAAATGGCAGACGTTGTGTACGGCCTTTCTCGCAGGCCGGTGTGCCCGCCACGCGAAGCTTTGCAGCGATTTTGACTTCGGACAGCAGACTTCATGCCATAGGCGGGTCTGATTAGCAGCGGGCACCTAGTCGGATCCAGCTTGGACATGGATCATGACACAGAACGATAAGCTTAAGAACTTGAAACTACTGGCAAAGCGTTACGCCAGAGCGACCGGTCAACCACAGCACGCAGCGCTCGACCTTGTTGCGGCGCGATTGGACTTTCCCCATTGGAATGCCTTGACGGGTAGCGCCAAAGGAGAGTGGGCTCCCTCCGAAGCACAAGTCGCCACGATCAAGGCCTTCGTGGAACGGATCACTTCCTACGAGGGTTCGACCTTCGACCATATCTTCGGGGGCCCCGATGCCATCACTCGAGGGGAAGTCCGAGGGCATCCATACGCGCTGAAAACAATGCTTGGCGACGTCCGCATGGAAGGTGATGGTTGGCGGATCGTCCTGCCAGAAAACCCTTCAGTTGCCCCTCGGGTCGAAATCGACATCAAGCATGCCCAGAACAGCCCGATGAACGATCGGGTGCTGTGTGAAGAAGCCATCGGGATTGCAAAGGAATTGATGCAGAGCGTGAAAGCGCGACGATTTGCCGATTGGCCACGGCGCGCCACGAAACCCGATGCAGAGGGAAAGGTCCGCCACCCGTTTTTGGAGATGGAGGAATCAAACCTCTGGTACTGCCTGCACTGCAACGCAGAAATCACCGGCCCACAGATCGCTGGAACCCATTGGCATTGCCCCGGCTGCGGCGCATCACCAATCAACATTTTTCCTGAAGCGTTCTGGTTAGGACCGAACGAGGAAAAGCCAGTGCCGGTTCAAGCTCGTGCCGAAGGGCAAGGGACTGAACCCATCGTCTCTATCGTCGATCCGCGGCCGAAGCTTGATCTCAGCAAGGACCAGGTGACCCATTTGATCCGGGCAGCTCTGTTCGAGGATGCAACCAATGCCAGTGAGCGCATGGGAGCAGGTCTGGCCGAAATCTGGGTGGATGACGATCTCGATGTCGTTGTTTCCTTCGAGGATCACTACTGGCCCGAAGAAAAGGAACCCACGGCGGCGATCGACGTGGCTGCAGTGCTCGGGATCGAGCTGGAGTTGGAAGTTATGTGGTCGGATCCGCTGTTCGCGTGGCCCGGTTTGGGCACCGTGACACAGAGCACGGCCGAATACACTCGCATGATGCTTGATGCCTATCGCAGTCACGGCATCGTCGAAGAAAGGGACGCGAACCGGTAGCTGCGCAGTCTATGCGGCCTCGGACGCTCAAGGAGGCGGGCAACAGAAGGCGAAAACCGCCTTTGGCTCGGCGGGTTTCCCCGCCGGGCCCGAGGGGGAGACCCCGTTCTTAGAACGGGATCTCGTCGTCGCGGTCGACCAGCTCGGGGTTTTCATTCTCGGCCGACTTCGGGCGGCTCAGGAAGTCGACCTTCTCGGCGATGATCTCGCAGCCGTAGCGGTCGTTCCCCATACTGTCGATCCACTTGGTGTAGTGGATGCGGCCGTGAACGAGGACCTTCATGCCCTTTTCGCAGTGCTCTGCGACGGTCTTGCCGAGACCGTTGAAGCAGGTGATGCGGTGCCATTCCGTGTCCATGACACGGTAGCCGTTTTCGTCGCGCATCACACGACCTTCCGAGAGGCGCGGCCGCGAGGTGGCCAGGGTGAAGTTGGTGATCTTCGTGCCGCTTTGGGTCGAGCGCACTTCGGGCTTTTGACCGATGTTGCCGGCGAGGATGACGATGTTCTGCATGGTAAGCACCTCTTGTTTCCTGTCCCTGGGACCGTCCCTTCGACAAGACCCGGAAAAAGCCTGTCGGCTGAGGCGTGCACGGGCGACGGAACGGCGACCGGAAACCTCCAGAGGGCCGGGGTGGAGCGGGCAGCCCCAAGGGGGCAACACGGCCCGGACTGACGCGGGGTTGCGCGCCAGAGGCCGAACAGGCTTAGGGGATTGTCAGTCGAAGGGATGGCACCGGGGATTGGGGCGACCTGGGGCTCTCGCAGAACTCGGCCTTCCTGGCCAAGGCAATAGGGTTGAAGCAATTGCGTAAGAGTCGACCCTGCGGCCTAGGCTAACTCCATCCCCCTGCCATCTCGCTGTGACCTCCACGGAAGTTGCGATATCGCGACCGGACGGATATCCCGGATGCATCATTCAGGACACGAGGGCCGAATGGTAGATTTCAATCTCGAGGCGATGTCGCTCAAGGAACTGCGGCAAATGCATAAGGACCTCGCCAAAGCGATTTCCACTTACGAGGACCGGCACAAGGCAGATGCCCGTGCCAAGCTGGAGGTCATCGCCAAAGAGATGGGCTACTCCTTCGCCGACCTGATCGGAGTCGAGGTGAAAACCACCCGAGCGCCAGCCGTGGCGATATACCGGCACCCTGAGAACGCGGCCGTCACCTGGTCAGGCCGTGGCCGGAAACCGCAATGGTTCACGGATCACATCAATTCGGGCAAAGACCCGAGCGACCTGGCGGTCTGAAATCACGGCCGGAAAATGCCGGGTCAGTCTTGGTTTGACGGCTCGGTAGCCGGAAACTCAAAACTGGCCGCATCAGACTTCGGACCCATCACGCGCGTCGGCAGATTTGGCATCGGCACCTGACCTCGGTGATGTCCTTTGACCAGAACCACTTTGCCGCTCCGATAGTGCCTCTCATGCTCGGCAACCCAGTGACGGATGGGTCCATTCCGCGCCTCAAGTGCTTGCCGCTCGAATTCAAGGCGAGCAGTCCTTTCCGCCATGTGTGCAGCCGCCTGCGGGCCGATCCGGATCGTCAGATGTGATCTCTGGGCGCCAAGGATCCACGACTTGCCGAACTTCCGTGCGGTCTTCGTGTCCTTGGGGGTGAAGGTTTCGGCTTCCGTGGGGATGATCCCGCCCAGGTCCGGTGAAACCAGCATGGCAAAGAGCGCGTAAGGAATGAACAGGTCGTACCCTGTTTCAACCTGGTGCACCGTGCGTCGACCATTGATCATTTCCACCGTATCTCCGCTCCTCACGCGGAAATCGACCACGGAACGGCTGAGTTCGACTTCGCCGTCGTCGTAATTCAGCTCTCCCGTTGGCGTGCGCTTGACAAGCAGAGCGCATATCGGGTCGACGACACGCGAATTTTCGCGGCGATGGAACATCGTGATCCGCAGATGGCCATCGTTGCGGTCATCAAGAAGGTAGCCGCGCAAGCCAGTGCCCAATGGCTTGTCGTCATGCCTTGTCACTGGTGAAGCGCGCTCGAAGCGTGCAACGCCGAGCTCCCGATCGTCGAACTCTACCCAAACGACGTCAGTCGGTAGTTTCACCTCACCAAGAATAGCCATCGCCGGCAAACCGGTTTCGGCGGCCTGTTTGGCAACAGCGTCATGAAGCGTATCGGCATAGGCTGCTGCCAAGTGATCAAGCAGATACACCTTGGCCTGTTGCAAAGCCCCGAGCGCATACTCGCGAAATAGTTTCAAGTCTTCGGACGGAGTGAAGTGCCAGACCAAGTCGTCAGTGGGAGCCGATTTACCCGCCAGCGATGACCCATATAATGAAATCAATGATTTATATAGCATGCGATGGCACCTCAACCTGACAGGCGACAGCTTCCGACGAAGCCCGTCCATGATCAAGCGGCTTTCCCGGCACCCTCAGTGACGGATAATGCCGATAGAGACGCCGAGTGCCGAGGCGTGTGCTTCGATCGTGTCAGGATCGCCATGCCGACCATCGTCGCCACATTCTGCCGGTCGGCTGCAACAGCGGACAGGCGACAGGCCCGGATCGGGGCCCCTGCCCCGACGCCGCGCCCTCGTTGAGTCCGTGGGCATCATGCCCACGGGTCAACCTCAGCGATCACCTGAACCTCGTCGCCGTCGATTTCATCGGCGGGGACGGCGCCGAAGGTTCCATCCCCTGCCTGGAAGACGACGATCGAGACCATGAGGGTGGCGGCGAGGGAGGCTGCGAAGGCGTGAGCGTCTTTGCGGGACATCTGTTTGGCTCCTGTCTTGGAGGCGGGGGACCATCCCCCGCGCGACAGGACCCCGCAGGCCCGAAGACTGGCTGACATCACCGGGTGCGTTCGGCTCGTCCGAATCCACCCGGCGGCACGGGCTTGCCCATAGTCCGACCCCTTGCGGGTTGATCTCGAAGACAGGATTCGGGGCAAGGAAGGGAATGGCGAGCGGGGGATGGTGCCCCAACGTCAGGAGCCTGTTGTCCCGCTGATGCTTTGAACACCGCCCGCCTCCCGGGCAGGCTCTTGGTTGAAGACCTCCGTCTGTGGGGGATGGATCCTCCGGCGGCCTGCGACATCGCGAGACGAGGTTCTTGGTCGGTGAGAGGCCGGCCCTTCGGCAGGCCTCTCACGCATTTTCAGGGCTCAGGCGGCCAGGTCCGCGCCCCCTGCCCTATCGCCGTTGTCGGCATCGACGATCTCGAGCCGCGCATTGCTATAGCCCTCCCGCGCGATCCAGAGTTCGGCCGCGGTGACGGACTCCGCCAGATGAAGCAGCTCGGTGTTGCCACCGAAGTCCAGAAGCACGCGGACCTGCCCCAGCTTTGGTTCCTCGGCCACCTCGAAGATCAGACGGCTATCGGCCGAATGGCTGCGCATGATGGTGACGAGAATGACCCCGTCCGAGGAGAAGTTCCCCTCATGCAGCGTGAAGGAGGCCGGAGCCGTCCAGGTCGGATAGACCCGGGGCGGTTCCTTTTTCACGAGACGACCGACGCCGTTCGAGCGCTCCCAGGTCGCGAGCTTCTTGGTGAAACGTGCGGGAGGCTTGGGACAGCCGTCGGTGTAGCGGATCAGTGCCCCGAGGGGGGCTGTGTCGATGATGGTTGTTGCAGACATGATTCCTCATCCCGAATGCGAGCATCCGCATTCAACATATTGATATTGCTGTGTTTGTGAGTGTGAGGGGCGGGTTTCCCCGCCCCCAAATGGCTCAGATTATTCCGCAGCCATCATCGACACGACGCTCTTCGGCAGATCGGCCGTCAGGAAGGCCGGGAGATCGACGTCTTCGTGCTGGCCTACCTCCTCCCCCTGCCCTTCTGCGATCTCCTCGCCGTCGAGTGCCGCCAGATCGGCCCGGCGCAGGACCTCGGGCAACCAGCCGCTGCCCTTGAGGAGCCGCTCGGCCTCGGTGGCCATTTCGCCCTTCTTCAGGTGATCGAGAAGCTGCGCAGTCCCCTCCCCCTTCGCCTCGCGCATGGCCTCGAGGATGCGGGCCTTCGGCACACGGTTGAGGTAGCCATCGCACGTCGGCTCCCAGCCCGCTTCGACCATGTCGAGATCGACGGCACGCGCCACCAGATCGGCATGCGCCATGCGGCGGGTCAGACCGCTGGCGGAGATGCCCGCCCCATAGGGGTTCACCTTCTCATGGAGCGCGTTGATGCCGAAGCTGAGGCAATGCGCCAGGAGCGCCATACGGCTGCCTTGGTCGAGCACGGTCAGATAGTCCCAGAGCGCAGTATCGTCACCAATAGGCAGATCAGCCTCCCAAGCGGCATGACGTTCGTCGACGAGCTTCGCCACGACGCTGTCCTTCAGATCGGGCGCCTGCGCCGACATGTAGACGTGACGCACCGAGGCTTCGAGGCAGCTGCCCGTGGCAGAGGAGGTACGGAAGGTATCCGTCACCAGCTTCAGGAGCAGAAGCGTCAGCGCCACGTCCGGCGAGCGCCCGATGGCCTCCCGCAGTGCGAGGGTCCGATGGGCCGTCAGTTCCATGACCAGCCGTTCGGGCAGCGGCTTCAGCGCGCCGTCATCTTCTTCCTCGGACGGTTCGGCGCCAATCGGCTGACCAACCGAGGTGATGACGGTGCACGGTGTGGAGGAGGCGGAGGGACGCTGGCCCGAGCCACCGACGTCGGCCCCCTGCCCCATGGCATCCGAGCCATCACCATCCTCGACCGCGGTCTCCTCGCGCGGCTCATCCTCGGGCCGGACATAGCCGCGATAGATAGCCAGCGTGCCATCCCGATCCAGCGTGACGAAGACGCCCGCGCGAGCAACTTCGGCCGGGTCGTAGATCAAGGGCCGCTGTTCGAGCGCTTCCATCGCCATCTCGAGCTGACCGAGCCGGGCATCGATCTCCTCGGGGTATTCGTCTTGGCCGGAATACTCCTCCTCCAGCGCACGATACTCGGCGAGGAGCACAGCGTGGGCCGCGCTTTCTTCGTCAGTCATGGGCGCGGGATCACCGGCCAGACGCCGCAGACCGTGGCTGTAGCCATAGGGCAGGTCGGTCGCGACCTCGATCCACATCCAGCCCTCGGAGACCAGCGCCTCAGCTTCAGCATGAAGCTTCTCGGCCACCAACCGGTCCAGAAGGGCAGGGTCCTCGAGCCAGCCACCGTCGTCGCCCTGGAAGAGGTCGCGCAGCACAGCGCCGCCCGCGGCCTCATAGGCATCGATACCGACGAAGGCCACGCGACGATCCGAGGCCCGAACCGAGGTCTCTGTCAGCATGCGCCGGATGGCGTAGGGCTCCTTGTTCCAGGAGTTCTTCACCGCATCCCAGACTTGGACCTGACGCGCATGATCCGGGTTCACCGTGAAGGCCATCAGCTGTTCCAGCGTCATGCCGTCCTCGGCATAGACCTCGAGCAGGGCAGGGGCCACGGAGGCAAGTTTCAGGCGCTGCTTGACGATCTGCGGCGTGACGAAGAACGCCGCCGCGATCGATTCCTCGCCCTGACCTTTCTCACGCAGAGCCTGAAACGCACGGAACTGATCTAGCGGATGCAAGGCGACTCGCTGCATGTTCTCCGCGAGCGAGTCGTCCTCGGCCAGGATCTCCGACGCAGCATCCCGTACGATGCAGGGGATTGGCGCGGTTTTCGCCAGCCGCTTCTGCTTCACAAGCAGCGACAGCGCCTGGAAGCGACGGCCACCGGCCGGGATCTCGAACGTACCGGTCTCGACACCATCGGCACCGAGAACAGCCCGCACGTTCAAGCTCTGCAGCAGGCCGCGACGCGCGATGTCTTCGGCCAGTTCCTCAACCGAGACCCCCGCCTTGATGCGCCGCACATTGGACTGGCTCAACACGAGCTTGTTGAAGGGTATGTCCCGCGAGGGGGACAGGACGACGTTCTGGGCAACTTTCGCCATCAGATCTTCTCCACGACGGGCGCCGGAAGCCACTCTCCCGATCTCACTCCCCGTCACCCCTCAAACCCACAGCCCTTTCCCTCTCTGAGGAGGCGTCATGTTTACCGGGGTATACATGAGGCAGAGAGGTCTATGTTTACCGGGGTATACATCAAGCGGCGTACCCTACTGATGAACTGGTAGCTCGGCACTTGGTGAGGGAGCGGAACATGCGCACAAAATCGAATCCTTCTTCGGAGGCACGTTTGGTTAGCGCATGGAGATATGCCCTCGGCCGGCGGATTTTCTCGAATGCTTCTACAAGGCCCAGGATTGCCAATGCCGATCCAAGGCTGCCCATTGTTCTGCGCGCATTATCGATGTCATGTCTTTCGAGTCCGATCGCTGGAGCAAGTGTGTCAGAGAGGCGTACGACATCATTCCAGTCCTGAGCTGGCGCCATAGCAAAAGCAGCAGCATTCTTGGCTAGTGCCATGCATTCGGCCACAGTTATGTCGCTACTCTCTTCGTTTTCGCAGCTACTCGGTGTAGCGGCCGGATTTTCTGTGCTCTGTTTTTTCCGCGCACGTTCAGATTCATAGTTTTCTTTTTTTGAACTCTGAATGTGCCGGTCATTTTGGCTGTCGCTGACGGTCAAAACAGCGGTGACAACAGTGTCCGGAGTAGTTGTCGTCGGTAGTTCCGCCTGAAGTTGCTTCACGATTTCGTCTAGTTGGTCGCAGGACAGGGAACGGCGAATGGAGCGACTTGCGTGTTCTGCCAATTCGGGCTGAATGCATGCGGCGTGGTGGTAGAGAATGTCCCGGATTACCGCGCGCAATGCCTTAGTCCGGATCTCGTTTCTCAGACATTGCTCTGCAAGAGCGGTGAGATGATTGCGGATGGCGAACAGGGGCGATAGGTCGATCCCGTAGGTTAGCCTCACGTCTGCAGTACCGTCGCGCACCTGGTATCGCTTTCCGTTCGGGCTCGACCGTCGTGCGATGAAACCGCACGTTCTCAGGTGCTCCAGTCGGCGTCTGAGCGTGCGTTCATCAATCCCATCGCAACGCTCGATCAACACTCGGTTTGAGGCAAAGACAACGAGTGAATCAGGGGCAGCTGATGACGGAATAAACGACAGGAGACCTCGCAGAACGGCGATGTCGCGGTCTCGCAAGCCAAGGTGTTTGCGGCTGCGGCGCACCAGGTCCAGAAGCGACCAGCGTGCGTCGTCAGCCCTCTTTGGCGCCTCTGCAAGAGGGTCTTTCTGGTTATAACTATTCGTGCGCCGAACGTGCCGCGGCACGGGCGATGACATGATGTGTTCCATGGTTCTATCAGCGGAATGCTCGGGTCAGCCGAGTGAAGACCGTGCAGCCATGCTCGTTTGTGTCCGTCTCTCTCCAGAAAAAGGATAAAAGAGATACGATCACCGCGAAGCGATGTTGCGTGTGATTCGGGCCTGCGCTAGTCTGCTCTTGCTAGAAGATGAGCATTGTCAGGGTTGGCGCCCTGTGCTGTGCGCGGGCCTTCCGGGTGGTTTCCATTCGGGAGGCCTATCCTTTTCCGTCACTGCTCCTCTGTTGTTTTCGTTGCATTCCGTCAGTCCTTCTTCGCCGACTGGCTGAGGAATTCTTCGTGCAGCCGCCGAAACACGGGATCGGCGTTAGTGTGGAGCCAGCTCGCGAAATCACGGTGCCGGGCTGATGGCCGGAAGCCTAACGTGCCTCTGGTAAGGTCAATCTCCCCAAGTGCTGAGCCGTCTTGTGCTTTGATCTTGAGGGTCGATTTCCCCTTCTCCGCTCGCTCTTGTTTCGTCGTTTCCGCCAACGGGAGAGCCTTTATCCAGGCCGCAAATCTTTCGTCCGAGGTCGATCCGTCGAGAAAAGGATCAGGGTGGACTGAAAGGACGTTAATCTTCCTCTCGAGAACCGTCACAGCGAGTTCGTACCAGCGTTTCCACCCGATCGACGGAGCCGCGCCAATGCGCTCAAGTACTTCTCGCGGGAATGCTTCGCGCACCTTGCGCATATGCGAAGTATGGCTGCGGTTAACGTTTAGCGCGTCCTGAACCACGCGGGCGTCATAGCCTGCCTCTTCCAGATCGCCTGCAAAAAGAGCCTTCTCGATGAAGGACGGATCCTTGCGGACGTTGTTCTCCTGTCCCTGGGCCAGCACCGCCTCTTCATCAGACAGGGTGCGGATCAGTGCCTTGACGGGTGTTCCCAGGCCCCGGATAGCTGCAAGTCTGCGCCTGCCGTAGACAACCTGATACCTGCCGCTGAGCTTTGGGTGAGGCCGAAGCAGGATTGGAACCTGCTGCCCATGCCTGGTAATACTTTCGCGAAGGTCAGCGACATCTTCGTCGAGCGCACCCATGCGATCCTTCAGCCCGGTGTCTTCGATGAGGTCAGGATCAATGTCCTGCACCGAACGACTGCTGACGCTGCGAAGATCATTGCGGATGGCCGCGATGGGGCCGGCACTTTGAAAGACCTCGGGCATCTTTGCGGCTGGGCGGGGCAGGGGGCCCTTGGCATCCTCATCGGGCCGCGCGGCCGGTGTGATACCTTCGAACATGTTCTTTCTGGCCATGTCAGTTTCTCCCCCAGGCCCTGTGGATGTCCTGCTCCAGCTCGCGCGCAACGGCATTGATGGATTCCATCGCGCGGTCATAGGTGTTTCGGTTCATGCTGCCGCGACCAACCTCGAACAAGGTTTGGTGTGTCAGCCCCGCGTCAGAAACGGCTGTGGACTTCAGGAATGTCTCCGTCATCACGCGCTTGCCAAAGTTTGCGCGCAGCAACCCGGCAACTTGCGCCTGAGGCCCGTCCGAAGGCTCAAAACGCGACACGAGGTAACGCAGAAAGTCATAATCCAGGGTCATCCCGGCGTCCCTGATCGTGTCGAGCAAAGACGAAGTCATGGTCAGGAACTGGGCAAGCGACGCCACATCGATGAAGTTCGGGACCACCGGAATGATGATGGAAGACGATGCCACCAAGGCAGACAAGGTCAAGAAACCAAGCTGCGGCGGACAATCGATGAAGACCAGATCGTAACTCGCCTCAACCGACAGGATTGCCTCGCGCAGGCGCAAATAGAAGGGCGGTTCCGAGCCGCGACGGAGGGCATAAGGCGTTTCGGTCTCGTATTCTGACAGGATCAGACCGCCGGCAGCAATGTCGAGGCCGTGGAAATAGGTCTTCCGGACGACCTCGCCCATCGGAAGCGGGTCTTCATACCGGATGGCGTCATAGATCGTGCCCTGGTGCGTGAAGTCGATTTCCGGGCGCAGCCCCGTCATCGACGACAAGGAAGCCTGAGGGTCCATGTCGATTACCAGCACCCGGTAGCCGTGCAAGGCATACCACTGGCTGAGGTAAGCCGCCGTCGTCGTTTTTGCCGAGCCGCCCTTGAAGGAGACACAGGAGATGATCTGGAGCGGCTCTGTCCCGACGCGACCCCGCAGATAAAGCGAAGGGTCGCGAGTAGTTCGCGCGAGCGCCAACCGGATCTGTGCCAAGTCTTCGGCTGAGTAAACTTTGCGTCCGCGGTCATCGAGCGGCACGTCGGGGATCTTGTCTTCAGCGTGGAGTTTGCGCAGATGGCCTGGTGCGAGCCCAAGAAACTCCGCAGCCTCCGTCGATGAAAAGCCCCTCAAGTGCTTACTAGCGTCCGGCGCAAAATTGCGCTCCAGATGCATGCGGATCGACTCATGCAATGTGGCTGCGTCGCTTTGGAGCTCTGCAAAAACACGCTCTTCGGTCATACTGCCCTCGCCTCTGTAGTGGTGCGGTTCGTCCGCACTCACTGTGCTCATTCGAGCTACTTGCTTGTCGTAGCGCGGAAATGTGCAATTCTCGCCGATCTTCGCTACGAACATGAATGCTTCATGCCGGGCAGCCGCGCAAGAAGTTTCTACAGATCGTGCCTGAAGCTAAGGGTGTTAGGAAGGTCAGTCATTGCCAACACTTTCTACTGTCATGTTTTATAATGAAGATTCACTAAGGCTCGCAAGCCGGGCGTTGCCTAGATGTTGTGGTGCTCGCTGGGTGTTCGATCATGTGGGAGCTCGCCCGTTCGAATCGTCAGGTCAACAATCCCAGCCTCACGGCGCGCTCGAGCAGCATCTTCACGGATGATGGCTGCCAGCTTGTCCGCCCGCGCGGCGTGCGTTCGCGCATCGCTTCCAGCCGGTTGCAGATCGCCTGAAGCGTGATCTCTGGGTCCGCGCCCTTGATGGCGGCGACTATGGCAGGCAGGCGGTCGTCTGTCTCGCGGCGACCGGCCCGGCCAAGCACCGTCTCAGGCAGGAAGCCGTCGCGGACATAGGCGTTTACAGCGCGCAGCAGGCGGCTTTGCGTCCATTGACGCTCGCGGGGCAGGGGGCCGTTGACGATGCGCAATACGTCTTCCCAGGCCATGTCGGGCCGCAGGCGACGGACATGGGGCACCCAGTCCTGCGCCGTCTCGTTCAGGCGTTCCATGTAACCGTCCTCCCGCGCCAGCTGCACCTTGCGCAGCGCGGCCGGATCGCGGGCGCGTAAACCCGGGTTCCCGTCGATCCGCCCCTTGGTGCGCGCCGAGGCCAGCCCCGCCTTGGTGCGTTCCCGGATCAGGGCGCGCTCGAACTCTGCCGCGGCGCCCAGAACCTGGAGGGTAAACTTGCCCTGGGGCGACGCCGTGTCGATTGGATCCTGCAAGGACCGGAAGTGCGCTCCTTTCGCCTCCAGCCGCTCGATGATTTCCAAGAGGTGCGAAAGCGAGCGGGCAAGCCGGTCAATCCGCACCACGACGAGCGTATCGCCGGCGCGCAATTGATCCAGCACACGTGCCAGAACTGGCCGGGTGCGACTGCCGCCCGATGCTTGTTCCTCCGCAATCTCAACACAGCCCGCGATGCGCAGCTCCTGAACCTGGGGCAGGGCAGTCTGATCTTCGGTGGAAATACGCGCGTATCCGATGAGTGGCACGGGGCAGGGGGCTTTTTTGCAATTGTGGGTGTCAGGAGTAAACGACCGTTTGGCGAAGGTGGCGTCTATTGGGTTTTCCCAACTGAATTCAACCAGCCGAAGCTCCTGAGCCGGGTAGTGTCTTGACATTGGCGGGCAAAGACGCCATTTATCTAGCCAGATAGCTAGCTAGGTGATACGCCATGTGGACGGTTCAGGATGCAAAGAACAAGTTCAGCGCAGTCGTCGATGCGGCGCTGGCGGGCACGCCGCAAGAGGTCACCCGGCGTGGCAAACCTGCGGTAGTCATCCTCTCTGCGGATGAATACCGCAGGCTGGTTGAAGGTGCCGTGAATGCGCGCGAAAGCTTTGTAGAGCATCTGATGGCGTTTCCCGGTGGGGATTTACCGCGCGCCACGACCGTACCGCGTGACGTAAGTTTCTGATGTACATTCTCGACACCAATGTCATCTCGGCCGTGCGTCGTCCAGACCGCGCTCCCCAAGTGGCAGCCTGGTTACGCGGAAGGGCTGAGCAGGACCTTTTCCTGAGTGTCATCACTCTAGGCGAAATTGAGCGCGGCATTCGCCAGCAGGAGGCGCGCGACCCCGCGTTTGCAAACAATCTTCGCAACTGGCTTGATCGGACCGTCCTATTGTTTTCGGACCGGCTGCTCGCTTTTGAGGCCGAGGATGCGCGCATCTGGGGACGGCTCTCGGCCGAGATCGGCCACAATGGCGCTGATCTGATGATCGCTGCAACAGCGTTGCGCCATGGTGCTATCGTCGTGACTGGGAACGCCAGTGACTTCGCGCCAACAGGGGCTGCGGCCGAGAACCCGTTCTAAGCATGTTCGCGCGGGCTGGCCAACGGATTGCGGCTGTGAGTCAGTTTTCGCATGGTTTTGCGAAGGCTCGGCATGGCTGGACTATCCCCTGTAGTGGCGACGCAAGGGCAGACGGCGGCGTTGAAGGTTCTGGCGCAGGGCGCGGATCGGGCGGAGGCGGATCGGGCGCGTGCGCTGCTGCTGACGCTCATGGGCTGGACCGGCGTGCGGATCGCGCAAGCCTTTGGTGTGCGGCAGGATAGGGTGCGGCTTTGGCGCGGCGCGTTCGCTCAGGGCGCGGGGCCTGCACCGGTGAAGGCGGAGGCAGCGCTCAGGGTCCTGGTGCCGCTTCTGTCTGCGCCGGTGGAGGACCGCCGGAACGGGACCTTGTCCCGCCTTGCAGGCGGGATCGCGCGGCGCGAAGGCCTGCATATCTCGCGCTCGCAGCTCCCGAAGGTGCTGCGGAAAAGGGGGGTTCAGCGTGCCGAGGCCCCGGCACAGCCTGAAGGGCCGCCAATGCGCGGAGGAGGTTGATCGTGTCGGCCTGCGGCTTGTGCTGCGCAGGGCGCAGGCCGCAGCGGGCGACATCGTGCTGCTGTTTGCCGAGGAAAGCGGGGCGCTGACCCACCCCTGTCCCGCCCGTGCCTGGGCCAGGCGCGGCGCAGACCTTCGCGTGCAGGCCCCCTGGCCAGGCCCGGAAGGTCGCGATGATGGGCGCTCGACAGGCGCCACCAACGGCTGATCGTCGCCACCTCCAAAACCAGGCGCAGCGCCAACTTCGCAGCCCTTCCGGAAAACCCCGATCATCCCTGCGGCCCCAAACCCGGTCAGCCCCGGAACCCCGTGGTCATCGTGCAGGGCAACGGTCCGATCCATACCGGCAAGGCGACCAGGGCCGCGCCCGCCGCCCGCGCCCATTGCCTCAGCGTCGGGGGGCTGCCCAGATATGCGCCCGAACTCAATGACATCGAAACAGTGTGGCGCGACCTTCAAGCCCATCACTTCGCCCATCAGACCTTCACCGACAGGGATAACCCCGACCGGACCATCCACGAGGCCATCGAAGCCCTGAACGTCGGACGAAAGCCAAATCCGTTGGCCAACCAACGACTCTGTGCTTAGTTGCACTACAGCTGTCAGAAGGGCAGGGGGCTCACAGCCCTGCGGCCTTGGTTAGATTGACCCTGAACCTGTCGCGACGGCGCTGGTAGCGGCGGGTCATCTCAGCTGATGCATGGCCGAGCTGCTTCTGGACATAGCGCTCGTCGACTTCGGCGCTGCTGGCCAGACCTGCGCGCAGGGAATGGCCAGAATAGAGGGCCAGTCGCTCAGCCTTGGAGAGTTCAGGCCGTAAGCCAGCATCCTCAACGGTTTGCTTGATCAGGCGCGCGACGTGCTTGTCCGAAAGCCGCTCGGCGGTGGCCTTGAGCCCGTTGCGGGAAACCGCGACGAAGATGGGGCCAAAGTCGATGCGGGCGTAGTGCAGCCACTGCGTCAGGGCATGCACCGGGCAGGTCTGGTCAGATGAACCGCGGGCAATCTCCACCTCCCGCCAGCCGGTTTTGCCGCGCAGCGTAAGCAGGACGCCGCCCTCCAGCACCTGCATCCAGCCGCCACTGTCTGGCGTGTCATCCTTGCCGTGATCGAGGCTGACGATTTCGGATCGACGCAGGCCACCCGCAAAGCCGATCAGCAGGATCGCGCGATCTCGCAGGCCGCGCAGATCGTGGGGCAGGGTTGCCAGCATGTCTCGCAGGTCTTCCGGCAGGATGGCCTCTTTCTGTGCCGGTGGCCGAGCGTGCTTTCGGCGGATGCCAGCCAGGACGCTGGCAATGTGGCGGTCCTTGCGGTCCAGCCGTTCTCCGCGCTGCGCATAGCCCCAGGTCAGGCCGGACAGCCGCCGCTCCAGTGAGGAGACCAAGAGGGCAGGGGCCTTGCCGCCCGGCGCTGCCAGATCAGCGATGTAGAGCCCGATCAGCTGGGGCGACGGAGGCAGGGGGTTTGCCCCACGCATCCGGCACCAGCGGGCGAAATGGGTCCAGTCCTTGGCATAGGCTTTGAGGGTGTTTTCAGAGGCGGCAGCACGCGCATAGTCGCGCGCGGTTTCCACCAGGCGATCGAGCGCGCCCGAGCCGGCGATGTGGGAGGGCAGGGCGAGGGCACCGTCGCCCGGGGCAACGCTCTTGTCCCGTTCGTTGGGATCCGAGTGCTCTGGCGGCTCTGAGCGTGATTTCTGGTGCGTTTCGACCATGCCGCTGAGCATACTCCCTTTGTGTCCGATAATGCAAACTTATCGGACATGAAGGCGATCACAAAGCTGCGGCGCTAAGCGCCCTATTCTATAGCCAAAAGCGCCGCGCAGCAGTAGGCTTCCGGCATGAGACAACCCCGTGCCGAGCCAACCGAGACCTCACTGATGCTTCTCCCGCTGCCGGGCTGGGTCGCGTCCGGGCCCGTTGAATCCTTCGAGGCCGCAGCGTTCCGGTCCGGGGCCGCCCTGGCACATCTGACAATGATAACAGCGGCCGCCGATGTGCCCCTGGCCTTGTGGCGTGACCGGCTGGCGTTGTCGGCGGCCGAGGTTTGCCTCAGTCACGCAGGGCGGCGCGAGGGGGCGCGTGCGTTACGCGATGCGGTGCATCTGACGAAGGCAGGCGATGATCCTGGTCCGGCGGGCCGAGTCTTTCGGCAATGGTCGAGGGCAGTTTCGCGGCCGGTCTCGGTCTCAAATCTGGGCCGCGCGCTGGAGGGTGTCGCGCTTGAACGCATTGCCCTTTGCCTGGATGCCACCGGGCCAACCCCGGTTGACCGCGCGGCGCACGTCATCGAGGCCGTGCTGACCGACAACCGGCGGGACGAGACTGCGGCTCTGATCCTTGCCGATGCGGTGCTGGCGGCATCACTGGGGGGAAGCCATGTTCTGCCGCTTTTGTCGCTGACCCTGAAGTCCCGCGATCTGCGCCGGAGCGGCAATGCGTTACGGCTGGCCTGCCACCGGGCCGTATTGGCAGGGGTGGGGCAGGCGTTGTCCATAGCGAGCGAACTGGCGCGCGACGCGGCGCGCCTGCGGGCAGTGGTGCCGAAGCTGCGGGCCAGAGGGGCGGGGCAGGCGGTTGATCTGTTCTTGTCGCGCGATGCGGTTGCGCCGGGGGCCTTGACCTTCATGTCGGATCGGGCCGCGCGGCGGCTGTGCGACCGGTTGGTCAGCCTGGGTGCAGTCCGCGAACTGACGGGACGCGAGACGTTCCGGCTTTATGGGGTCTGAGCATGGCGCGGCGCAAGGAGGCAGAACTTGACCGGGAACTCGTCGACCTGCCAGCCGATCTGCGCTGGCGCGAGTGGCTGCGCCGGATCGAAGCGGTGCTCTTTGCCAGCCGCTCACCAGTTCCTCGGGATGATCTGGCGCGGGTCGTGGGGCAGGGGGCTTCGGTCGATGTGCTGATCGAAGACCTGGCGGTCGATCTGGAAGGTCGCCCTTATCAGGTGGCTCAGGTGGGTGCCGGCTGGATGCTGCGCACCAAACCCGCCTATGCGCCCGCGATCCGCGCCGCGGCGGATGTTGGGGGGCAGGCGCTGAACCTGTCAGAATTCGACCTCGCCGTGCTGGCGGCGATTGCGTTTCACCAGCCGATCAGCCGCGACGGGCTCAAGGAGATCTTCGGCAAAGAGATCAGCCGCGATCTGATCGGGCGGCTGGCCGAGCGCGACCTGATCGGCACCGGCCCCCGCGAACCTCGCCGCGGCGCGCCTTATACCTTCGTCACGACGGAGACCTTCCTGACTGCCTTCGGGATGGAGTCCTTGCGCGATCTGCCAGACCCGGAGCAACTGCAGGATGCGGGGCTGTAGGACGGATGAAGAGTCGCCACGTGTCGCGAGGGACCGGGCTGGCTAGCGGGCCTGAGGATCGCGCAGGAAGTAGTCCGGGTACTGGGCCATGATCGCCGGAAGCCGGGCGATGGTGCCGGAGAGATGCCTGCGCATCGCATCGGCGGCGGCGTGGCGGTCGCCGGCAAGGATTGCCGCAAGGATCTCTTCGTGCAGTGCGACGATGGAGGCCAGCTTGCCTTCGCTGGGCAGGTCGAGCATACGCAGCCGGGCCATCTGGCTGGTCATTTGACGCAGCAGGTCATGCAGGGCACTGCGGCCCGCGGCGTGGAACAGCTCGGCGTGAAAGTCGTCATCCAGTTTGCGGAAGAGATCGATCTGGTCGGGCTCTTCGATCAGGACCTTCTGCATCCGCAGGATGGCCGAGGCCTTGCGCAGGCCCTGCTTGTCCGGCATGGCGGCCAGGGCGTTCACCACCTCGCATTCGATACCCGCCCGCAGGAACTGTTCCTGCCGCAGAAGGCCGGGGTCGATATGGGTGACCACGGTCCGCGACTGGCGGAAGGTGGCGACCAGGCCCTCGAGTTCCAGAAGCTGGATCGCCTCGCGCAGGGGCGAGGCGCTGACGCCGAACCGTTCCGCCAGATCGCTGCGCGACAGGCGCGCGCCGGGGGGCAGGTCGAAGGTGACGATGCGGCTGCGCAGGACCTCGTGGATCTGTGCCACGGACGAGCCCAGCGGCGCCGATGGCGCCGTGTCGCGTGGTCCCTGTCCCCAGTCTTCGGATTGATCTGTCGCCATGACCCGCCGCGCCCGTGATCTACATTAGCGCATTCGGAAGCGCGGTTGAAAGGGCCGGCACCAGCACCAGAAGGGCGAAGAAGAGGGCGAAGGCCAGGAAGTAGGGCAGGGCGGCGCGGGCGAATGCGCCGGTCTTGACGTCAAGGATGCCGCAGGTGGTGAACATGATGACCCCGACCGGGGGCGTCAGCCCGCCGACGTTGATCAGAAGCACGATCAGGATGCCCATATGCACCGGGTCGAACCCGGCCTGCACCAGGACCGGCATCACGATGGGGGTGATCAGAAGGATGTTCGCCGCCCCTTCCAGCACCATGCCGGACAGGATCATCAGCCCGATCACGGCGACCAGCCTGCGGTCGAAAAAGGGGGGCCAGCCGACCAGAGAGGCCGTCTGATCGGTCGAACCAAAGGCGGCATGAACACCAGGCTGCAGGCTGTCACCGACGCCGAAGGCCGCCCGATCCGCTTCTTCATTACCGCAGGCCAGGTCAGTGACTACTCGGGTGCGGCCGCCCTGCTGAGCAGCCTGCCAAAGGCAGAATGGCTGCCGGCAGACCGGGCTATGATGCTGATTGGTTCAGAGAGGCGTTGAAAGACAAGGGGATAAAGCCGTGCATCCCCGGCAGAAAGTCGCGCGGCAAGCCCACCACGCATGACAAGCGCCGCTACAGACGCCGCAACCGGATCGAGATCATGTTCTGGTGGCTCAAGGACTGGCGGCGCGTCGCAACACGCTACGACAGATGCCCGAAGGTCTTCCTCTCCGCCGTCGCCCTCGCTGCAACCGTCATGTTCTGGCTGTGATGCAAGAACGAGTCCTGACACTAGCTTCAGCAACCAGATCGCCGATCGACCGGTCGTTGTGAGCCGAGATCGTCGCCACCTGTGCCTTTTCGCGGCGTGTCCTGACCGGGTGTCGCGTAGCCCTTAAATGCGGTATACGAAAGTCAACAAAATCAACGGGGCGGTCTTGCCATTAAATATGGTATCTTGCCTTTAAATCCGACATTCTTGCCGTTAAAGCTGACACAGGGTTCACGGGATTGGACAGTTGGCAGCGTTAGAAGGTAATGACGAAGACTATGGCGATGCTGGTGCTGAGGCGCTGCGCCGAGCATCGGTCCTTCGACCGCTTGTACAGGCGTATCTCAATCGCACCGGGAGCTTGGAAAGCGGTATACGTGATGCAGTCTGGGAGCTTGGCGTCAGCAAGACCACAGTCTGGCGCTGGATCCGACGGCTTGCAGAAGAAGGTGGCCGGACAAGCGCTCTTGTTCCCCGCAAACGCGGCCGACCCACGGGGTCGATCATGGTGCCCGGTGATGTCGAAGGCATCATCGAAGACCATTTGACTCGATACTACCTACGGCGAGAACGCCCCAGCCTGGCGCGAGTTGTGACTGAAATCCGCAGTGCCTGTCGTGAGCGGGGGCTTCAGCCCCCAACGCGTCGTACCGTTCAGCGACGGCTTGATGCGATGGATGCCCGTGAAGTCATGAAAGCGCGCGAGGGCGCAAAGGCAGCGCGCCAAAGGTTTGCGCCGGTGACGGGAAGGAACAGATCAGAACGACCGCTTGACGTTGTGCAGATCGATCACACACCAGCGGACATCATCCTTGTCGACAGTTTCGAGCGCAAACCCATCGGCCGGCCTTGGGTGACCTTGGCGATCGACATCGCCACGCGCATGGTTACGGGATACCACGTCAGCTTCGAGGCGCCGTCCCGCCTTTCAGTGGCCTTGTGCCTCACGCGGGCCGTCGTCCCCAAAGCAGAGTTTCTGGCTGACCTCGAATGTAACATCCCGTGGCCCGCGCAAGGCAAGCCAGACAGCATTCACGTCGACAATGGCCGCGATTTTCGGTCACGCGCCTTTCAATCGGCCTGCGCCGAATGGGGGATCAATCTGGTCTATCGACCGCCGGGAAGCCCTCACTTTGGTGGGCATGTCGAGCGACTGATCGGGACCATGATGGGCGCGGTGCATCTCCTGCCGGGAACAACTCAGTCGTCGGTCGCGGCCAAAGGCGGCTATGACGCGGAAGCCATGGCGGCGATGACTTTGCGAGAGTTCGATCGATGGTTTGCCTTGGAAATCTGTCGCTACAACAACAGCATTCATTCGAGCCTTGGCTGCACACCTGTCGCCAAGTGGGAAGCGCTCGCCAGTGAAATGGCCGGCGACATCCCCTTCGACATGGAGGCGTTTCGGGTGAGTTTCCTGCCAAGTGAGCAGCGGCAGGTGCGTCGTGACGGCATCCATCTGTTCGACCTGCGCTACTGGTCCGACGCCCTCGCGGGTTATGTTGGTCGCCGGGACGGAAAGGTGGTCGTCCGCTACGATCCCCGCGACCTCTCGGCCGTTTGGGTCGAACTGGATGGCGGCAGATGTGTCGAGGCACGGTACCGCAACCTGGAAATCCCGCCGGTGTCGCTCTGGGAATACCGCGAGGCCATGCAAAAGGCACGGGCCATGGGGAAAGTGGGCACGAATGAATTGGTCCTCGCCGAATTGATCCGGCTGCAACGCCAAATCGAGGGTGAAAGCCGCGCGCTGACCAAGGCAGAGCGCCGATCCCGTGAAAGGAATTCTTCGATGAAGGGTCTGGCCGCCGATGATCGGGCGTCGGAGGGGCTGCGACCGGTCGACACGGGTGATACATCGCGCCCCATGTTCAAAGTGGAGCGCTGGTGAATTGAGGGCAGAAACAATAGAAGACGGCCGTATCGCCCTCATTCAATCGGACATCTGGATCGGCTTTCCGCGGGCGGAACAGGTGCTGGACCGGCTGCAAGGCCTCATCGAGATGCCACGGCAGACTCGAATGCCGGGCCTTCTCGTGCATGGGGCCTCCGGCATCGGCAAGACGATGATCGCCCGAAACCTGTCGCGCAGGTACGCGCCGGAATACGATCCGAAATCAGGTATCACGCGCACCCCGCTTCTTCTTTTGCAGGCACCACCGGCCCCGGACGAGCGGCGGTTCTATATGCACATCCTCGCTGCCGTCGGCGCCCCGTCATCGGCGCTAAGCTTGCGGGCCCAGAGTGTCGCTTCGCTTGAGGTCCGCGTCGTTGGCCTTCTTCGCGACCTCGGGCTTCGGATGATCATGATCGACGAAGTCCACAACCTCCTCGCGGGAACACATCGCGAACAACGCCGCTTCCTGAATGTCCTACGTTATCTCAGCAATGAACTCGAGGCATCGCTGGTTTGCTTTGGAGTCAGCGAAGCGGTCGATGCCATTCGCGGCGATGTCCAACTCGCGCGACGCCTGGACGAACACCACCTGCCAAACTGGCGCGACGATGCCGAGTTCTCGGACATGATCCAGACCCTGATCGCGGCCATGCCGCTCGCGAAGAAGTCCAATCTGAAGGTCAAATCGCTCAAGCAGATACTGGCGCTGACCGGCGGGGTGACCTCGCGGATCTTTTCCTTGGTCAAGGACCTGTCCATCGACGCAATCGTCACCGGCCAGGAATGCATCACCGACGATGCAGTTGCTAAATGGACACCGGTTTGGTCGCGCCATGCGAATGCCCAACGGCGGCTCGAGAAGGCCAGAGCTTGAAGCAGCGCCCGTTGCCGAAAACTGTAACGCCTCTTGCAGATGAGCTGCTTTCTGGATGGCTGACGCGACTGGCGGTCGCCAACCATTGCGAGGTCGACGAGCTCTTGGCACATATTGGAGTCGATAAGCGACAGGTCGCCATGCTGGATTTTGACGTCGAGGTGGACGCGAACACTGCAGAAAAGATATCGATTGCCGCCCGTGTTACCGTTGAAACTGTTCAATCTCTTGCCTTTGGGACAATGACCCAAACCGAAGCCCTGATGACGGCGCAGGTCGCGTTCCAATCGTGTCCCGACTGCTCTCGGCGTGGCATAGCGCTCAAACAGTGGCGGAAGTTATGGGCATTCGACTGCCAGATCTGCGGCACCCAACTGCGTTCGATCCTCATCAAGCCTGATCCCAACCGAATATCCGAAAAGCTGGTGCGTCGTGCCCGAAGCGGGGCAGGGTTGCTCGAAAGCGCTGTGACGTCCAACTGCGCCAACAAACTTCGACGCGCCATGCGGGCGGCCACCTATGCCAAGGCGCTCAAGTCCGTTCGCGCGGATGCGGCCTTTGCCCTTCAAAGTCCCAGACCCGACGTGAGACTCTTCTGCCTTGCTGCCATCGCCGTGGCTCAGTCACGTCCAATGGTCAAAGCGGCAATGTTCAGCACTGGCCTCGATGGGTACGCAAGAGTTGCCTTGCTTCGTGCGTTTGAAAAGGAGCCCCGTCTTCTTGCTGCAGTTGACCGGATTGTACTGCGAAACCGGGAAGAACTCCGACGAGCTGGCGTCTGAATATCACATTTAAGGGCAACAAACTCTGCCCAACGCGCCGTGTGCCGGATTTAAGGGCAACGCGACAGGCGCTCGACATGACTGGCGCGCAAGCCGAGCACTTGGCCGTGTTGGGGTCCGGCGGCGCTATTCGATAAGGTAGTCCCACGTCGCTTTCAGCTTCCTCGGTAGCTCACCGCCCCAATACGATGTGAGGTCTGAGGCAGCCTTTGCGACGGCAGCGAGGATCCGCTCCTCGGACGTTTCAGTGAAGCGGGCTTTCGGCATGGCTGTCGCGATGGCACCCTTGCAGGTGCCATCGCGACCGAACAGGGGCGCCGCGACGCTGAACACATCGGGTTCATAGGCTCCTTCCGAGCGGCCGAACCCGCTGCGGCGGGCGTCTTCCAGGTGCAGGGCCAGAACCGCCGGGTCGGTTTCGGTCTCGCTGGTTAGCCTGTCGAACCGCCGGGCAAGAATCTTGTCGCGAAAGGCCGGTTCCGCGAAAGCAAGCGTGACGATCCCCGACGCAGTCGCATGAAACGGCAAGACATCGGCAGGCTCGATGTAGACGCGATTTCCGTGGCTTCGGTCGTCTATATGCGCCAGCGTGCCAAGGCCATCCTCGCCCTGAACAATGGAAACGTGGACCGTCTCTGCTACCTGCTCATAAAGTCGTTCAAGAACCCGCCGCGCGTTTTCAGCGAGGGGAAAAGACTGCTCACGGGTCAGGGCAAGACGGGTCAGGGCAGCGCCAAGCCGGTATGCCTTGGTCACCGGATCCTGTTCCAGAAACCCTGCCCTTGTCAGCTCTGTCAGCCTCCGATGCGTCGATGCCTTGTCGTCGCCCGAAAGCCGCGTGAACTGGCTTAGACCCAGTTCTGGTGAGGTTGTCTTCAGATAGCCAAGTAATTTCAGGGTCTTGTCTACTGTGCTCATTTTGCGGAGCCCTTGATGCGGCTGGATTGACAGGTGCGCCCCGTGTATAGGATCATAAATAGAACCACAAGGTCCACTATTTGAACCATCAGGAGACCGCGATGCTCCCCACCTCGGCCCCGGTCGTCATCATCGGAGGCGGTATCATCGGCGTCTCGACACTCTACCATCTGGCGAAGCTGGGGGTTGAGGGACCGGTGCTGCTGGAGCGCAAGCAACTGGCCTCTGGCACAACCTGGCATGCGGCGGGAATTGTCGGGCAGCTTCGCGAAAGCGGTGCGCAGACCGACCTGTCGAAATACACCGCGCGGCTGTTCACCGAGCTTGAGGTCGAGACAGGGCAGGCCACGGGCTACAAGCAGAACGGCACGCTGCATCTGGCGTTGTCCGACGTGCGCTGGGAACAGCTTTTGCGGCAGGCCGACCATGCCGCGCGGATGGAGGTTGAGGCGCGGCTTCTAGACCGCGACGACATCCTGGAGCTTTGCCCCTTTGTCGAGGTGTCCGACGTGCGCGGCGGGTTCCATGTGCCGTCGAACGGACAGGTGAACCCCCTGGACGTGACGCAGGCGCTGGCCAAAGGAGCCAGGGCGCGCGGAGCGCTGATCTTCGAGAACACCCCGGCGCTGCGGATCCTGACGGCCATGGGCCGGGTATGCGGTGTGGACACCGGGCAGGGGGTGATCGCGACGGACAAGGTCCTGCTTGCGGGCGGGATGTGGAGCGCCCGTTTCGCCGCAGAGCATGGCGTCACGGTGCCGCTGCACGCGACCGAGCATTTCTACATAGTTACCGAGCCGATGCCGGGGCTGGCGCGATCCACTCCCGCTCTGGTTGTCGCGGAGGAGCGGATCTACACCAAGGAGGACGCGGGCAAGCTACTGGTCGGCGGCTTCGAGGCGCAGGGCAAGGCCTGGGGGCAGGGCGGAATACCGCCAGAGTTCGAGTTCGACGAGCTTCCTTTCGACATGGATCATGTCGAACCCTTGCTGGAACTGATGTTCGCGCGCTTTCCACTGCTGGCCGAGACCGGCATCCAGACCTTCTTCAACGGGCCGGAAAGCTTTACGCCCGATGGCCGCCCCTATCTGGGACCGGCGCCCGAAATGCCGGGGCTGTTCATCGCTGCGGGGCTGAATTCGAACGGCATCCTGAACTCTGGCGGGTTCGGGCTGACCATGGCGCACTGGATCGCCAAGGGGGAACCCGTGCGCGCCGTGGGATCCTTGCTGACGGCCCGCGCCCATCCCTTCCAGCGCAATGTCGCCTACAATGCCGAACGGGCGGCGGAGTCGATCGGCTTTCACTACGGGCTGCAATGGCCCGGGCGCCAGGTGCAAAGCGCGCGCGGCATAAGGCGGGTGCCGTTGCATGATCGGCTGGTCGCGGCAGGAGCGACGCTGTCCGAGCGCATTGGTTGGGAAGTGCCGATGTATTTCGACCCGGCGGGCAAGGGCTGGCCCGACCGACCCTCGCTGGGCTGGCAGGATTGGTCTGGTATGGTGCGGGACGAATGTCTGGCCGCGCGCGATGCGGCGGTGCTTCTGGACCAGTCGATGTATGGCAAGATCCTGGTGCAAGGGCCGGATGCAGTGCGGGCGCTTGACCGGGTGTCAGGCGCGCGGATGGATGTGCCGGTCGGCACCTCGGTCTACACGCAGTTCCTGAACCACAAGGGCGGGATCGAGGCGGATGTGACCGTCACCCGTATCGCGGATCAGCAGTTCATGGTCGTCACCGGACATCCCAGCCAGAGCCGCGACCAAGCCCATATCCGGGCGCATGCCGACCCTGACTGGCGGTTCGAGGTTTTCGATGCGACCGGGGCTAATGGCCTTCTGACACTGCACGGCCCGGCGTCGCGCTCGATCCTGCAAGCCCTTTCGGGCGACGATCTGTCCAACGCGGCATTTCCCTTCGGTGCCGCGCGGGAGATCGACTTGGCCCATTCCCGGGTCTGGGCGATCCGGCGGTCTTTCCTTGGCGAGCTGGGGTATGAGCTTCTGATCCCGGTTGAATTCACCGCCCACGTCTACGAGGCGCTGCTGCGGCAGGGGGCAACGTATGGACTGCGCCATGCCGGAATGTTCGCGTTGGGTGCCTGTCGGCTGGAAAAGGGGTTCCGCCACTTTGGCCACGACATCGCCGAGGAGGACACGCCGTTCGAGACTGGACTGGGCTTCGCCGTCGCGCTGGACAAGGTAGATTTCGTCGGGCGCGCTGCCTTGCTGGCGCAGAAGGCCGAATTCGGCGCCGCGACACGCGACCGCACGGTGGCGATCCGCGTCCCCGGTGCGACGGCGGAAGCCGGTCCCTACCTGATCCACAACGAGCCGATCTGGAAGGACGGCGCACTGGTCGGCCATGTGACCTCGGGCGGGTGGGGGTGGCGACTGGGCGCGATGGTGGGGCTGGCGACGCTGCACCGCGCGGCGGGTGTGACGCGCGACTGGATCGACGCGGGCGGCTTTGCCGTGCAGATCGCCGGGCAGCACTATCCGGTCGATGCTCAGCTTGCCCCATTCTACGATCCGGCGGGCACGATCATGCGAGGCTGAGGAGACGACCATGACCAAGACCATTCTGCTGATCGGCACCTATGACACCAAGGACGCCGAACTGCGCTTTGTGGCCGAGAGGATCCGGGATTTGGGCGGCGCGGTGCTGACGATGGACGTCAGCGTGCTGGGCGACCCTTTGCGGCCGACCGATGTGTCAAAGCATAATGTCGCGGCGGCGGCAGCATCGACGATTGCCGAGGTGATCGCGTCGGGTGATGAAAACACTGGCATGCAGATCATGGCGCGGGGGGCGGCTTTGCTGACCTCACAGCTGCATGCCGAAGGCAGGATTGATGCGATGATCGGGCTGGGCGGGACGCTGGGGACCGACCTGGTCCTTGACTGCGCTCAGGCCCTGCCCCTTGGTGTGCCGAAATACGTTGTCTCGACCGTCAGCTTCTCGCCGCTGATCCCGCCGGACCGGCTTGCCCCCGACATCCAAATGATCCTTTGGGCGGGCGGGCTTTATGGGCTGAACGCGATCTGCCAGTCCTCGCTGGCGCAGGCGGCCGGGGCGGTCTGGGGCGCGGCAATGGGGGCGATGCCCCTGCGCCGCGACCGCCCGCTGATCGGCATGACCAGCCTTGGGTCATCCTGCCTGAGCTACATGACGCGGCTCAAGGCCCCGCTGGAGGTGCGGGGGTTCGAGGTTGCGGTGTTTCATACCACCGGCATGGGCGGCATGGCCTTCGAGGCGCTGGCGCGGGACGGACATTTCGCCTGTTCGATGGACTTTTCGCTGCCCGAGTTGGGAAACCTTATGGTGGGATCGGTGGCGCATGCCGGGGCTGACCGCCTGACCAATGCGGGGCTGCGCGGGATCCCGCAGATCGTGGCGCCGGGCTGCACCGACATCTTCGACCTTGCCGGCTGGCAAGAGGTGCCGCCGGCCTATGCCGACCGTCCGTTCCACGCCCACAATCGCCTGATCAAGTCCGCGGGCTTTTCGATCGAGGAACGGTTGGCGCTGATTCGCGACATTGGCGCGCGTCTGGCAGGGGCCAAGGGACCCGTGCATTTCGTGATGCCCTTGCAGGGGATCGAGGCTTGGGACCGCCCCGGCGAAGCGTTCCATGACCCCGAGGCGCTGCGCGCGGTGATCGCCGAGGTCCGGGCCGTCATCCGGCCGCCCGTCACCCTGTCCGAGATCGACGCGCACATCAACGACGATGCCTTTTGCCAACGGGTCCTGGAAATCTTCGACGGCTGGATCGCCGACGGAACCCTGAGCGTGCAGCCGGGGCGACAGGGCTGACCCAGCGGCGGTTTTCACCTCCTTATGTCAGGCTTGCCGATGTCAGGGCGCAGGTCCAGACGCTGCAGGTCTTCCAGAAGGTCGAGCAACGGCTCTGTCAGAAGAAACTGGCTTGAGGCGTGCAGGGCGTCTGCGTAGCCTTTTGCCATGACCCAGCGCAGCCCCTTCCGCTACTTCAAGACCTCGCCCGAAATCATCCGTCTTGCGGTGATGATGTACATTCGGTTCTCACTTTCACTCCGCAACGTAGAGGACCTGCTCCACGAGCGGGGGATCGAGATCAGCCATGAGACGGTGCGATTTTGGTGGAACCGGTTCGGCCCCATGTTTGCCTCTGAGATCCGCAACCGGCGGGTGGGTGCAATGCGCGCCTGCCGCCAATGGCGCTGGCACCTAGACGAGGTCTACGTGAAGATCAACGGGGTGACGCACTACCTTTGGCGCGCTGTCGATCACGAGGGCGAGGTGCTGGAAAGCGTTGTGACCAAGACCCGAGATCGCAAAGCAGCATTGAAATTCTTGAAGAAATCAATGAAGCGGCATGGCAGACCCGAGACGATCGTGACAGATCGCTTCCGGTCCTACGGTGCAGCGCTGAGGGACCTGGGTCGCGGCGATGACCGGGAGATGGGGCGCTGGTTGAACAACCGGGCCGAGAACTCGCACTTGCCATTCCGACGACGAGAGCGGGCAATGTTGCGGTTCCGGCGCATGCGAACGCTGCAGAAGTTCGCTTCAGTCCATGCCTCGGTCCACAACCACTTTCCGACGGAGCGCCACCTGCAGAACCGCCACGCCTACAAGACGACCCGCGCCGCCGCTGTCGCAGAGTGGCGCGGCCTTCTCGCGGCCTGACATCCGGGCGGGGTAGGGGTAACAGAGACTGGTTCGCATTCGTCTGACACCACCCCAGATCGTGATGGACCAACCGAAGCCGGACGCGGGCCTGCCGATCTGACCGCTTCGGTCTGCTCAGGCCGGAAGGGCCGCCCCTGTCAGCGCAAAGGGGAAAAGTCCCCCCGCGGACGCGCAAGGCCCCGGGTCGCGCTGCCTGGCCCGCAAACGCGGGCCGCGGATCACGGCCGCGGAACCAGGACGACGATTCCGTCGAGTTCTGCCCGCATCCTGATCTGGCAGGACAGCCGCGAGCCAGGCTGGCGGTCGGCCTCGGTGATGTCGAGCATGTCCTCCTCGAACGCCCCCGGCTCGCCGGTCAGGTCGGACCAGGCCGGATCGACCACGACGTGGCAGGTCGCGCAGGACATCGAGCCGCCACACTCGCCCACGATCCCGGCGACACCATGGGCGACGGCGGCCTGCATCAGGCTGGTGCCTTCGGCCACATCAAGGGTCACGCCGCGCCCGTCGGGCTGGATCCATGTTGCCTGCATTGTCGCCCCCGTCACACATACCAGATGTAGTAGTCGCGCAAGGCATCGCCTTCGAGACCTGCGGTCTTGGTCACCTCGATCCGCTTCATGAAGATGTGGTGGTCCGTCAACGCCCGACCCAGGGCGTTGCCCAGCACGGTATCCGCCTCCAGATCGTCCATCGCCTCGGCCAGCGACGCCGCCACGCCGTGACCTGCATCGATCCGGTCGAAGCAATCGCCTTCTTCGGCGGGCGGCAGGGGATAGGCCTGTTCGACACCCAGCCGTGCGGTCTGCAGCAGGGCGGCCAGTGCGGTGTAGGGGTTGCAGCTTGCGTCTGCCATCCGGTGTTCCAGCCGAGTCTTGGCCCCGCCCTCTTCGGACACCCGCACCGTTACGCCGCGATGATCGCCGCCCCAGTTGCACCAGTAGCCCGACAATGAGGCCGGTTGCAGCCGCAGATAGGACCCGACGGTCGGCGCAAGGATACCCGCCAGCCCCTTGTGGTGGCGCATCCACCCCGCAACGCAGCCGCGCGCGAGGTCATTCATATGGGCAGGCCCGCCTTGCGGCCCGGTCATCAGGGCGTTCTGGCCGTCCTGCCCGGCAAATGACAGATTGAAATGCAGACCCGAGCCACCTTTGCCCGCAACGGGTTTGGGCAGGAAGGTCAGCAGGATGCCGTGCTCCAGCGCCACTTCGCGGGCCATCTGGCGGAACAGCACCATCTCGTCCACGGCCTTGACCGCATGGTCGTAGGCCAGCGTGAATTCATACTGCGGCGTGTCATATTCGGCGGTGATCAACTCCAGCCGGAAACCCGCCGTAGCGGCCCGGTTCCAGATCGCATCCGTGAACCCGGCCGGGTCCGCAAAGGGGCCGGTCCCATAGACGATGCCGCCCGGCGCGTGCATCGGCGCGACGCTGCCATCCGCGGCGACGCGGAAGGCGTAGGCCTCAAGCTCGACGCCGACCTTGGGCGACAGGCGGTGGCGCCCCCAGTCCGCGGCCGCGCGCTTCAGCGCGCTGCGCGGGCACAGTGGGACAGAGTTGCCCGCGCTATCGAACAGATCGCCGGTCACGACCTTGGTTCCCGGCTCCCACCCTTCGCGGATCTCGTCGCCATCCCAGCGCAGTTCCATGTCCGGGATGCCTTCGCGACACATCGTATGCGGGGCATCCAGGATCAGGTCCTTGTCCCAATGCACGCTGAAGGTCGGGCGGGCCAGTCGGGTCCCGTCGGATTTCATCTTTGACGCGGGCAGATACTTGCCCCGCATCAGGCTCAGATGGTCGCAGAACATGGCCCTCAGCCGGTCAGGCATCGCTGGTCTCCCCTTGTCTTCTTATGTCATTTCAGCTTCACGCGGACGGGCAGCGACTTCAGCCCGGCCACGAAGTTCGAGCGCAGGAACTTCTGCTCGCCCGCAGGTTCGATGCTGGCCAGCCGTTTTGCCAGTTCCTGAAACAGAACCAGCACTTCCAGCCGCGCAAGCCACATCCCAAGGCACAGGTGCGGGCCGCCCTGACCAAATGCCAGATGGCGGTTCGGGTTGCGGGCCAGATCCACCTTGAAGGGCGTGTCGAAAACCGTCTCGTCACGATTGGCCGAGGCGAACCAGTAAAGCACCTTGTCGCCCGTCCTGATCTGCTTGCCATGAATCTCGAAATCCTGCGCGGCGGTGCGCCGGAAGTATGAGGTGGGCGAGGCCCAGCGGATGATCTCGTCCGCCATCGTGTCGTCCACCGCGCCGGACTGAATCTGCGCCAGCAGTTCGGGCTGGTGCAGCAGCGCCTGTATCCCGGCGGCGATGGAATAGCGCGTGGTGTCGTTGCCGGCCGCCACGACGAGACAGAAGAAGTTGCGGAACTCGTTTTCAGGCATGACCGAGCCGTCGGCGCCGGGCTGAAGGATCAGGTGCAGAACCCCCGACGTGTCGCCCGTTGCCGCTTTTCGCTGCATCAGCTCCTTGGCGTAGACGAACAACTCTGCCCCTGCGGGAGAGTTGAACGGCATCATCCGGAACTCGTCGGTCGTCAGTTTGTCCAGCACATGGTCGGTGAAATCGGGGTCGGTGTTCGCGATCAGCGCATCGCCCTTTTCGACCAGCCAAGGCAGGTCTTCGTCCGGCAGGCCGACAATCCGGCCCAGCATGCGCATCGGCAGTTCCCGGGCGATGTCCTTGGTAGCGTCGAAGGTTTCCTTTTGCAGGGCCGAGTCGAGGATATCGACACACAGCGCGCGGATGGCATCCTCGAACCCTGCAACCACGCCCTTCGAAAAGGCGCGCGCCACCTTGACCCGGGTCATCATGTGCTCGGGCGGGTCGGTCTCCTGAAATGTGCGCCGGGCGAGGTATTCCTCATAGCTCTGATCCTCCATCCGTATGCCCCGGGCCGAGGACAGAAGCTCGGGCTTGCCGTTCAGCGCATGGATGTCGGCGTGGCGGGTCAAGGACCAGAAGGGTTGGCCGTGATCCCATTCGGTCCAGTGCACGGGATCTTCGCGGCGCAGGCGGGCAAAGGTGTTGTGCGGCGGGCCGCCCAGAAAGCTGTCATGGCTGGTCAGATCGGCGTGACCGTCATCGGTAGGCGTCCAGACAGTCATCTTGCTTCCTTGCATCGCCAAGCTTTTTGCATAATGATGCGGCCTATAAATATGTAAAGGAAAAAGTGGATGCACATCGGCCTGCTTGTGACGAATACCGACAGGTCTGCCTTCGCCGCGCGCCATCCGGGTGATGCCGAAAAGTTCCGCACGTTGATTGAAGCCGTGCGTCCGGACTGGCAGATGACCGCTTTCGACCTTCCCGCAGGTGAATTCCCCTCCGAGGCGCAACGATTTGACGGGTTTCTAATCGGCGGCAGCCCGGCTTCGGTGCATGATGATGCCCCTTGGATCGCGCGGCTGTTCGGGCTGATTCGTGACGCGCACGCCGGGTCGGTGCCGCTGGTCGGCGCCTGTTTCGGACATCAGGCGATTGCCATGGCCCTTGGCGGCCGGGTCGGGCCGAATCCCGGCCCCTTCGTTCTGGGGGCGGCCGAGACCAAGGTGACGGCCGCACATGACTGGATGCCAGGGGTGCAGGCCTTTCGCCTTGCCGCCGCGCATGGCGAGCAGGTGACGGACCTTCCCGCCGGGGCCGAGGTGATTGGCACGTCGCCGGGCTGCCCGGTTGCGGCCTATCGTATCGGCGCGACGGTCTTTGCGACCCAGTATCACCCGGAAATGACACCGGACTTTGCGGCGGCACTGGTCGAAGAGTTCGCGCCCGGGTTTCCAGAGCCCGTAGGGGCGGCCGCCCGGACGGCGCTGCAGGGCGGGATCGAGGGGCCGCGCTTTGCCGAATGGATCGCGCGGTTTTTCGAACAGGCCGCTCCGGCGCGGTCGGATCAGGACAGGGCGGCGATCAGATCCATCGCCGTGACCTGATCGAACTGCACATGCGATTGCATCGCGGCCTCGGCGCCGGCGGAATCAC
Source organism: Rhodobacter sp. (assembly GCA_020250175.1). Classification (GTDB taxonomy): domain Bacteria; phylum Pseudomonadota; class Alphaproteobacteria; order Rhodobacterales; family Rhodobacteraceae; genus Aliitabrizicola. Next base: position 67,373 of record JADCEN010000015.1, on the reverse strand, counting down.
GGTCGGTGATCAGCCCGGCGATCGCGCGATGTTCCTGCGCCGAAAGCGGGATCGCACCGGCAAAACGATACCGCGCGCGATAGTAGGCCAGAAGCTTGCGGGCATTGGTCTTGAGCGATTCCAGCAGAACCCCGTTGCCGGATGCGACCGCCACACATTCATGAAAGCGCAGGTTCAGCTGATAGTAGCCATCCGGGTCGGCATCGGGCCGCGCTGCGGCGTGGGCCTCGCATGCCGCCACGGCCGCCTCCAGGTCGGCAGCGCCCTGACGCGACAGGCGCCGCGCGGCAAGGCCCGCCGCCTGGCCTTCCAGCTTGGCATGGACCTCGAGGATGGCGAGGAATTCCTCCAGCGTGGGGCGAAAGATCGTGGCCCCCTTGCGCGGCAACCGGCGCACCAGGCCAAGCGCCTCGAGATACAGGATCGCCTCGCGCACCGGCGTGCGCGACACGCCGCAAGACGCGGAAAGCTCCGCCTCATCCAGAAAGTCGCCGGGGTTCAGCTTGCCAAGGTCGATCTGTCCCAGCACGTGCTGGACGAGTGCGGGGACCTGCGGGCCGGGGAAGGGCGTGGTGGTCATGGGCCTGTCGTGCTGCTGTCAGGCGCCGACCCTGCCATGCCGGGGCAGGCTTGTCACCCTTGGGGGCCAAGCGTGATGCGCAATCCGTCGCGGCCCAGATGCAGCTGTACCTGCCAGAACGGTGCGCAGGCGCGCCGCCAGTCATCCGGCCCGAAAGCGGGGTCATCTGACGGGATCAGGTGATGCAGCGCCAGTGCGCCCACCCCCGCCTCGGCGGCAGTTCGCGCCGCGTCGGTGGCCAGCGTATGGGCGCGCAGCCAATGCGCCATCAGCCGGTCATCGCCGTTGCCGATGCGCCGTTGCAGCGCCTCCAACCCCTCGGCCAGCATCGCCTCGTGGATCAGAAGGTCCGCCCCGCGTGCGAAATCCACCAGGGCGGGGTTGTGCGCGGTATCGCCCGAAAACACCACATGCCGCGCGGCACTGCGGAACGACAGTGACCAGCTTTCGTTCAGTGGCGGGTGGATTGAGGGCATTGCTGTCACGGTAATGGCACCGTCCTGCATGGGCTCGCCCGCGCGGATGACATGGCAGGCGATCAGGTCGCGCAGGTCAGGGCGGCCTTCGTCTTCGATCCGCGTGTCGATGTCTTCCTTCATCGAAAGGAAGAACCCGTCGAAATAGGTGGCCAGCCCCGAAGGCCCCCAGATGCGAACCGGGGTCTTCAGCCCGGCGGTCCAGGCGGTATGCAAGAGCGGGCCGAGTTCAAGGTAATGGTCGGAATGGAGGTGCGTGACAAAGATCGTGGCAATGTCCTTCAACGCCATGCCCTGATCGCAAAGGCCGCGCGTCACGCCAAGGCCTGCATCCACGACGATCCGCTGCCCGGCGAGACACAGCAGCGACGAGGTCGGCATGGGCGATCCGCTGCGGATCGCAGGCCCGCCCTTGGTGCCAAGCAGGGCCACGAAATCCCCAGTCATGCCAGCGCCCCGAAGCCTGCCTCCAGCGCCGACAGGATGACTTCGACATCCGCCTCGGTCACCACCAAAGGCGGCGACAGGATGATGTTCGGACCCGAGACGCGCACCATCGCCCCCGCCTTGTAGGCCACCTCTTGCACCTTTGCGGGCAAGGCCTTGTCAGCGGGCTTTTTCGACGCCCGGTCGGCAACGAGTTCAAGGGCCGTCATCAGCCCGTGCCCGCCGCGCACGTCGCCGATCACCGCGTGGCGCGCCATCAGTTTCTGGACGCCTGCAAAGATCTGCGCGCCTCTTGCTGCAGCATTCTCGACGATGTTCAGCCGCCGCGTTTCTGCAAGGCAGGCCAGCGCCGCCGCAGCCCCCACCGGATGCCCCGAATAGGTGTAGCCATGGCCGATGGCGGCGCGGCCGGTCTCGTCCTTTTCGAACACCTCTGCCACGCCTTCGGCGATCATCACGGCGCCAAAGGGGAAATAGCCATTGGTGATGGCCTTGGCCGTGCAGCTGAAATCGGGCTTGACCCCCCACAGCCTGCTGCCGGTCCATGCCCCGGTGCGCCCAAAGGCGGTGATGACCTCATCCGCGATCAACAGGATGCCGTTCTTGCGACAAATCGCCTCGACCCCCGGCATGAAGCTGGCATGCGGCGGGATCACACCGCCTGCGCCAAGGATCGGCTCCATGATGAAGGCGGCGATGGTGCCTGCGCCTTGAAAAGCGATCTCGTCCTCCAGCGCCTGCAGGCAAAGCTGCGCCAGCCGGGCCGGGTCAGTTTCATTGAAAGGGTTGCGGTAGGTATAGGGGGCCGGGATGTGGTAGCAGCCGGGCAGCAAGGGTTCGTACATCGTGCGGAAATTGGCGTTTCCGTTAACCGAGGCTCCGCCAATATGGGTGCCGTGATACCCCTTCTTCAATGACAGGTATTTCACCCGCCCGGCCTCGCCCCGGATCTTGTGATACTGGCGCGCCAGTCGCAGCGCGGTTTCCACACTGTCCCCGCCGCCCGAGGTGAAGAAGGCCCGCGTCAGCCCGTCGGGCGCGAAGAAATCGCGCAACTCCTCGGCCAGTTCGATGACCTTGTCGTTCGAGGTGCCACGGAAGATCGAGTAATAGGGCAGCGCGTCCAGCTGTGCGGCAATGGCGTCCTTCACCGGTTGGCAGGAATAACCAAGGTTCACGTTCCACAGGCCGCCCACGCCATCAACGACCTCGTGTCCGTCCACATCGCGTATGCGCGTTCCATGCGCACCGGTGATGATAGTCGGCGCGTTGTGCAGGCTATCCGATGGCGCGGTCATCGGGTGCCACAGGCTGCGGGCGTTGTTGGCTTTCAGGAAGTTGGCGTCGTTCATCGGCGGGTCCTTTCAGGCGGGAATCTGCCAGAGCCGGGCAAGCGGTGCGGGAACCTGCCCACCGCGCAGGGCGGTGATCTCGGCCCCGGCGCGTGCCAGTTCGGCGGTGATGGTGGCGTGCAGGGCGGGCGTCATGCGCGGTGCGGCGGCGGCCACGGCCAGCGCGCCGGTGCAGGTGCCCGCGGTGTCGAACAGCGGAACGGCGGTGCCGTGCACGTCCTTTTCAAAGGTCGAGACGGTTTCGGCCCAGCCATGCTGGCGGCAATGGTCCATCCGCTCCCGCACGACCGCCGGTGCGGGCAGAGTGGCCAGGATGCGCGCGGCCTCGGCCTCCGGCAGGAAGGCCAGCACGGCGGCACCGCTGGCCGTGGCATGGAAGGGCAGGAAATCGGCATCCTCCATCGTCACCTTGATCCCGTGGTGCGCCGAATAGGCAAAGGCCAGCGTCTGCAACCGCCCCGCCACCAGATGTGACAGATGCGCCGTCTCGCCGGTGGCATCGGCCAGGCGGCGCAGGACGGGCATCGCGGCATCGCGGGTGGGCACGGCGGATTCGCGCAGGGCGGCCAGGCGCAGGACGGCGGGCCCCAGGCGGTATTCCCGCGCGGGGCCCGCCTGTTCGACCAGCCCGCGCGATTCCATCTCGGTCAGCAGGCGGTGGCAGGTGGCCTTGTTCAGCCCGGCGGCGCGGGCCAGGGCCGAAAGCCCCATCTGCGGCTGCTGATGGGTGAAAAGATCAAGCAGATCAAGCGCCTTGCCAACCGTTCCCATGCCATGCACCGCCCCCGGCGGCACCCCCAGATATGGGCGCCTGCGCGCCGTTTCATTTTTGTTGACAGACTAGGGCCTGCCCTGTCAATCTGTTTTTAAACCAACGGTTCAAATAATGAACCGATCAACAGTGGAGAGGAAGATGCTGAAAACCCTGACCCTGGGCGCCGTGCTGGCGGCCTCGCTTGCGGCAATGTCCGGCGCGGCGCTGGCCGAATACCCCGAACGGCCCGTCACCTTCATCGTGCCCTGGCCGCCCGGCGACCTTGAAGATGTGCTGACCCGCATGATCGCCGAGGAACTCCAGAAGCAGACTGGCGCGCCGGCGGCGGTGGTGAACCAGCCCGGCGGCGGCGGCGTGGTGGGTGGGGTTGCGGTGGCAACGGCGGCCCCCGATGGCTATACGATCGGGTCCTTCACGGTGGGCATTCCCACGGTCAAGACCATGGGAGCGGACGCCCAGATCGCGGCGGACGCGCTGGAGCCCGTGGGCATCTTCTTGACCTACCCCTTCCTGATCGCGGCATCCAAGGACGCGCCCTATTCCAACATGGCCGAACTGGCCGAGTATTCGAAGGCCAACCCGGTGCGCCTTGGCCATTTCGGCTATGGGATCGAGCCGACGATGATGACCTTCTTCGGCATGTCCGAGCTTGGTGGCACCTTCAGCGCCGAGGCGGCCTTTGACGCGGTGGATTGCAGCACGCTGGCCAATGGCGATGCCGATGTCATCAACACCACGGCGCAGCTAGTGTTGGCCTGCCTTGACGACATCAAGGTGCTGGCCACCATCACAGGCGAACGCACGGCCATCACCCCCGACGCGGCGACCCTGGGTGAACAGGTGCCGGCCCTCGCCGGGGCCTCGCTCTGGAACGGGCTCTTCGTGCCGAAGGGCACCCCGCAAGAGGTAAAGGACAAGATCGCCGCTATCGCCAAGGAAGTGGTAGCCTCGCCTGCCGCGCAGGAGATTGCCACCACCACCGGCGCGCTGGTCTACTGGATGGACCAGGAGGCCGCGACCGCCCAGGTAGCCAAGGACATGAAGGACCTTGCCGCCCTGCGCGAAAAGCTGGGCGTGACAGAGTGACCTGATCCACCGGCGGGGCCCTGCGCGGCCCCGCCCCTTTTTCGGGGGACGCGATGTCGGCAGAACCAGAGAGCCCGGCCAACCGGCTGGAAGGCCTTGCCCTGACGATCCTGTTCGCTGCCATATCCTCGGGCCTCTTGGCGGTGATCGGACTGGCAACACGGGCGAGTGCAAAGGGCGGCTGGTGGACGCAACCCTGGCTGATGCCGGGCATAGCGCTGGGCCTGCTGGCGGTGGCCAACCTTGTGACCCTGTGGCGCGACCTGGCCGACCTGCGCCGCACTCCCCCCACCGATGCCGAAAAGGTGGAAGGCCGGGCCGCCCTTGTCGCCTGGCTGCGCCCGCTGGAGTTCCTGGCCTACTACGGGGTCTACATCTATTCGATCCAGCACGCCGGCTACTTCCCCTCGACCCTCGTGTTCATCCTCTTCCTTCTGTGGCGCGTCGGGCTGACCGCGCCGCGCTGGATCCTTGCAGGCATCGGCCTGTCGCTTTTTATGGTCGGCGTCTTCCGCATCGGCCTTGGCGTTTGGATGCCTGTGCCCGAACTTTACCGTCTGTTCCCCGAGGCGCTGCAGACCCCCCTGATCCGCTGGTTTTGAAAGGCAGAAGATGGAGTTTCTCTGGCTTGGCCTTCAACAGCTTGCCGACCCGGTGGTGTTCTTCACCATGTGCATCGGCGCCATCCTTGGCGTTGTCGTGGGGGCTATTCCCGGCGCGGGAGCGGCGGTCACCATCTCGATCCTGCTGCCCACTACCTTCTCGATGGACCCGCTGAACGGCATGACGCTGCTTCTGGGGGTCTATTGTGGCGCGGCCTATGGCAGCGCCATCCCAGCGGTGATGATTAACACTCCCGGCAGCCCCGTCGCCGTGCTGACCGCGCTGGAGGCGAAACCATTCGTCGACCGGGGCGAGGCGCGCCGCGCCATGTCCCTTGCCTATTCCAGCAGCTTCGTCGGCGGCGTGCTGGCGGTGCTGGCCCTGATGGTCCTGACCCTGCCGCTTGCCACCGTGGCCAAGAACTTCGGCAGCGCCGAGTTTGCCATGGTCGCCATCGCCGCCCTCGTCCTTGTCATCATCGGACACGGTGGCCGCCGGGTTGAGGCGACGGCGGCCCTTGCCTTTGGCCTGTTCCTTGCGACCATCGGCATCGAGACCGCCTATTCCACTCAGCGCTACACCTTCGGCTTCCTGACGTTCCTGAACGGCATCCCGCTGGTCCCCATGGTGATCGGCCTTTTCGCCATGTCAGAAGCCCTGATCCAGCTGACATCCCGCAGCACGGTGCATCCGGTCGTGCAGTTGAAAGGGCATTTCTTCCAGGGGTTCATGGAGGTCTTTCGCTATAAGCGCACGCTTTACGGATCATCCTTCTTCGGTATCTTCTGCGGCATCCTGCCAGGCGTCGGGGAATTTCTGGCGCAGCAGGTGTCTTACGTCGTGGCGAAACGCTTTTCGAAAGAGGGGCACATGTTCGGCAAGGGCGCGCCCGAAGGCATCATCGTGTCCGAGGCCACGAACAACGCCGTCCCCCCCGCCGCGCTGATCCCCATGCTGGCCCTTGGTATCCCGGGAGAGGAGCTGACGGCGATGATGCTGGCGGTGTTCCTTGTGCATAACGTCATCCCCGGCCCCGATCTTTTCGTGACACGGCCGGAATTCGTGGCAGGCCTCTACTGGACGCTGCTCTTCATGAACGTGGTCATCATCCTGTTCCTGCTGGTTGCCACGAACACCATCGCCAAGGCCGCGCTGATCAACAAGCGCTTCTTAGGCGTGGCGATCCTGACGCTGTCGCTGATCGGCACCTATGCCTCGGGCTACCGCTTTTCCGATGTCGGCATTGCGATGGTCTTTGCCGTGCTGGGCTACATCCTGCGCAGCCACCGCTGGCCGTTGACGCCCATCCTTCTGGGCGTGGTCATGGGGCCCATCGTGGAAAACCGGATGCGGCAGGCCTTGGGCGGCGCCAACGGCGACCTCACGATCTTCGTCACCCGCCCGATCTCCGGCATCATCGTGGCGGCGTTGGCGATCCTGATCTTCTTCACCCTTCGCGGCTGGCTGAAAGGCCGCAAACCCCGGCAGGACTGGCAGATCAATGACACCTGACCAACCCACCATCGACCGTCTGGCCACCCAGCCGCAGGGTCCCGCCCGTCTGCTGATCGACGGGCAATGGACCGATGGGCAAGAGGTCCCCTTGCCGGTCCTGTCGCCGATCGACGGGCGGCAGATCACCACGCTTGCCACCGCCGGCGCCGGTGATGTGGCGCGGGCCACCGCCAGTGCCCGCGCGGCCTTTGACGATGGCCGCTGGTCGCGCCGCAGCCCGGCCGAGCGCAAGCGGGTGCTGCACCGGCTGGCCGACCTGATCGAAGAGCATGCGCTGGAACTGGCCGTTCTGGGCGTGCGCGACAACGGCACCGAAATCGGCATGGCGCTGAAGGCCGAGCCTGGCAGCGCCGCCGCCACCTTTCGTTACTATGCCGAGGCGCTCGACAAGATTTATGGCGAGATTGCCCCCACATCCGAGACCGTGCTGGCGTTGGTGCACCGCGAACCGGTTGGCGTGGTAGCGGCCATCGTGCCGTGGAATTTCCCGCTGATGATCGGTGCCTGGAAGATCGCGCCCGCCCTTGCCATGGGCAATTCGGTGGTGCTGAAACCGGCTGAGACAGCCTCGCTGACGCTGCTGCGACTGGCCGCACTGGCGCTGGAGGCCGGCGTGCCGCCGGGCGTGTTCAACGTGGTGACCGGGCCGGGGCAGGTTACGGGCGCGGCCTTGGCGCTGTCAATGGATGTCGATGTGCTGGTCTTTACCGGATCGGGGGCAACGGGCCGGCGCTTGCTCGAGGCCAGCGCACAGTCGAACCTCAAGCGCTGCTATCTGGAACTGGGCGGCAAATCGCCCAACATCGTCTTTGCCGATGCGCCCGACCTGTCGGCCGCGGCAAAGGCCGCGGCGGGGGCGATCTTTCGCAACGCAGGGCAGGTCTGTGTCGCGGGGGCGCGGCTGTTGGTCGAGGCCTCGCTCCACGATGAATTCGTGGCCGAACTGACGGCAGCCACCCGCAAGATGGTGGTCGGCAACCCCCTTTTGCTGACCACACAGATCGGCGCCGTGAACTCTGAACGCCAGCTTGAGGGCAATCTGGGCTTTGTCGCCGACGCGCAGCGCGAAGGGGCCGAGGTCGTGACCGGCGGCACCCGCATCCTGGCTGAGACCGGCGGCACCTACATGGCGCCGACGGTCGTGACGCGCGTGGCCGAAACGCATCGGCTGTTCCGGCACGAGGTGTTCGGCCCGGTTCTGGCCGTGACAGCCTTTGACAGCGAGGCCGAGGCGATCCGTCTGGCCAATGCCACGGATTACGGGCTGGCTGCCGGGGTCTGGACGGCGAACCTGTCCCGCGCGCATCGCATGGTCCGGGGGGTCAAAGCGGGGGTGGTGCATGTGAACACCTATGGCGGGGCGGACGGGACGGTTCCGCTGGGTGGTGTCAAGCAATCGGGCAATGGGCATGACAAGTCGCTCCACGCGCTTGAGAAATACACCGACCTCAAGACCGCATGGATCCAGCTTTAGGGGGGCACATGGGCAACCGCATTCTGGTCGTCGGCACCTATGACACGAAGGATGATGAACTGACCTACCTCGCGCAGGTGATCCGCGCGCAGGGGGGCGAGGTTTTGACCATGGATGTTTCGGTGCTGGGCGATCCCAAGGCGCCGACCGACATCTCCAAGCATCAGGTCGCTGGCGCGACGGGGCCTTCGATCGCGGCGGTCATCGCCTCGGGCGACGAGAACACCGCAATGCAGGTGATGGCGCGGGGTGCCGCGACGCTGGCCGCACGGCTGCACGGCGAGGGGGCGTTTGACGGGGTGATCGTGCTGGGTGGCTCGATGGGTACTGATCTTGCGCTGGATGTCTGCGCAGCCCTGCCATTAGGTGTGCCGAAGTATGTGGTCTCGACGATTAGCTTCTCGCCGCTGATCCCGCCGGGACGGGTGGCGGCGGATATCCAGATGATCCTCTGGGCCGGGGGTCTTTACGGGCTGAATTCGGTCTGCAAGGCGACGCTGTCGCAGGCGGCGGGGGCCGTGCTTGGCGCCGCCCGGGCCGCCGTCCTGCCCGATGGCGCGCACCCGATCATTGCCATGTCCGGCTTCAACTCCAAGGTCGTGACCTACATGGTCGCGCTGAAACCCGCGCTTGAGGCGCGGGGGTTCGAGGTTGCGGTGTTTCATGGCACCGGCATGGGCGGGCGGGCGCTGGAAAGCCTTGCCGCGCAGGGCGCCTTTGCCGCCGTGCTGGACCTGTCACCGCAAGAGGTGGCCAACCATCTGTTCGGCTCGGCCATCAGCGCGGGCGATGACCGGCTGACCAACGGGGGCCTTCGGGGCATACCGCAGATCGTGTCGATCGGCTGCCTTGATCTGGTTGACCTTGTGGGCTGGCAACCCCTGCCGGCCCTGTTTGCCGATACCCCGGCCCATGCCCACAACCGGCTTCTGACGACCGTGCTGCAAACGCCCGACCAACGCCGCGCGGTCGCGCGCGAGGTCTGTCGCAAGCTTGCCACCGCAACCGGGCCGGTGGTGTTCCTGCTGCCGACCCACGGCGGTCATTGCTGGGACCTTCCCGGCGGGCCGCTCTGCGACCCCGAGGGTCTTGCCGCCTTCTGCGACCAGATGCAGGCGTCCTGTCCGCCCAATGTCAGGCTGGTGGCGCTTGACTGCCACATCAATGACCCGGCCTTTGCCGCGGCGGCGCTGTCGGTGGTCGATGGCTGGATTGCGGATGGCACGCTGCCGAAGCCTTCGGTGTGAAGCCGGATCATCCCTGCCTTGATCCTCGCAGATCAAGCCGCTGCAATGCCTCCAAAAGGTCCAGCAGCTGTTCCAGCCGGGCCTCGCCGAACTCGGCCTCCATACGGGCAAAGATGGCGGCGCTGTCCGCCGCATGGGCGCGGATCAGCGCCTCGCCCTGCGGGGAGATGGCGACAACGGTCTTGCGGCGGTCTTCGGGCGGCGTCGTGCGGGTGATCAGTCCTTCGGCCACCATCGGCCCGATCATCCGGGTCAGGGATGACAGCAGCAGGCAGGCCTCCTCGGCGATCTGGCTCAGTTCCAGTGGGCCCTTTTCCTGCACAACCCGCAGCACCCGCCACTTCTGTTCGCTGACCCCTGATTGCGCCAGCATGTCGCGGATCGGCCCCATCACCTGCTCGCGCGCACGCAAGAGGGCGATGGGAAGCGACCTTCGGGTCTGGCGCAGTTGGGGGGCAGGCTCGGGCATGGCTGACTATCGCCGGTTTCGGATCGCGCCTCAACGGGTGACCCGTCAGCAGTCCGAAAATAGTTGACAGAGCAAGTTTAATATTTAACAAAGCAAGTATATCGGAGGAGGGGCCGATGCCACACATCCACATCGACTATTCGCCCAACCTTGAGGTGCGGCTGGATATCGCGGCCCTGTGCCGGGCGCTGCGCGATGCCGCCGTTGAAACCGGGGTGCTGCCGCTGGCCGGCATCCGCGTGCGTGCCACGGCCTGCGGCCATGTGGTCATCGCCGACGGCAACCCCGACCATGCCTTTATCGACATCTCGCTGCGCCTACGGGCCGGGCGGTCGCCCGAAGACAAGGCGCGGGCCACCGCCCATGTCTTTGCCGCCGCCGAGGCCTTCTGTGCCGATGCACTGGCCAGCTCGTCACTGATGCTCAGCTTCGAGATGCGCGACATCGACCCAGACCTCAGCCCCAAGACATCCTCGATCCGCCGCTATCTGGGAGAGACCGCATGACCGACCTTGCCACCCATCTGGCCAAGCTGGACACCCACCTTGCGCGGTTCCGGTCGGGCGGCATCCTCAATCTGATTGACGGGCAGGATGTGGCAGGGGATGCCACGTTCGAAACCCGCTCTCCGGTGGATGAAACGCTGATCGCTCATGTGGCCCTGGGCGACGCGGCCAGCATCGACCGTGCCGCGAAAGCCGCGAAGGCCGCCTTTCCTGCCTGGGCGGCGATGCCCGGGGATCAGCGCAAGGCGCTTCTGCATTGCATCGCCGATGGGATCGAGGCGCGGGCCGAAGAGATCGCGCTTTGCGAGTGCTGGGATACAGGTCAGGCGTGGCGTTTCATGTCCAAGGCTGCCCTGCGCGGGGCCGAGAACTTCCGCTACTTTGCCGATCAGGCGCCGGCTGCGCGCGATGGCCAAAGTCTGCCAACGCCGACGCACTGGAACGTGACAATTCGCCATCCCATCGGCCCGGTCGGCGTTATCACGCCGTGGAACACACCTTTCATGCTGTCCACCTGGAAGATCGCGCCTGCACTGGCCGCAGGCTGCACGGTCGTGCACAAGCCTGCCGAGTTCTCGCCGTTGTCCGCGCGCCTCCTGGCCGAGATCTGCAATGAGGCGGGGTTGCCACCGGGCGTTCTGAACCTCGTGAACGGTGTGGGCGAGGGCGCGGGCCGTGCGCTGACCGAACATCCCGACATCAAGGCCATCGCCTTTGTCGGTGAAACCCGCACCGGGTCCATGATCATGAAACAGGGCGCAGACACGCTGAAGCGGGTCCACTTCGAGCTTGGTGGCAAGAACCCGGTCATTGTGTTCGACGATGCCGATCTGGACCGGGCGCTGGATGCGGTGATCTTCATGATCTACTCGCTGAACGGCGAGCGCTGCACCTCGTCCTCTCGCCTGCTGGTGCAGGACAGCATCGCGGATAAGTTCCACGCGCGCCTGGTCGACCGGGTGAACGCCATCAGGGTCGGGCATCCCCTCGACCCGGCCACCGAGGTCGGCCCCCTGATCCATCGCACGCATTTCGACAAGGTCACCTCTTACGTCGAGATCGGCCGCGCCGATGGTGCCACCCTTGCCGCAGGCGGCTTGCGGGTGGGCGGCGAAGGCTGGTTCATCCGCCCCACGTTGTTCACGAACGCCCGTTCAGATATGCGGATCTCGCAGGAAGAGGTATTCGGCCCCTTCCTAACCTCGATCACCTTCGCGGATGAGGCCGAGGCGCTGCGCATCGCCAATGGCGTGGCCTACGGCCTGACCGGATACCTTTGGACGCAGGACCTGACCCGTGCCCTGCGGTTCTCGGAACGGCTTGAGGCTGGCATGATCTGGGTGAACAGCGAAAACGTCCGCCACCTGCCCACACCGTTCGGCGGTGTGAAATCCTCGGGCATCGGGCGCGATGGCGGCGACTGGTCCTTCGATTTCTACATGGAAACGAAGAACACCTCCTTCGCCACCGGCCAGCACAAGATCCAGCGACTGGGAGCCTGAACCATGACAATCCCCGCCCCGAACCTGAACCCGCCCTTCAACATCGTCCGGCTCAGCCATGTCGAGATGAAGGTCACCGACCTAGCCTGGAGCCGGGCCTACTACGTCGACACGCTGGGGCTTCAGGTCACCCATGAGGAGCCAGATGCCATCTATCTGCGCGCGGTGGAGGAACGCGGGCATCACTGCATGATCCTGCGTCAGGCGGGCGAAGGGTCGGTCAGCGTTCTGGGCTTCAAGGTCTGGTCCGAGGAAGACCTTGACCGCGCGGCGCACTGGTTCACCGCGCGCGGATTGCCGTCAGTCTGGACCGAACGCCCCTTCATGGGCCGGGTGCTGGCAACCCGTGACCCCTGGGGCGTACCGCTGGAGTTCTATGCGCAGATGGACCGCCTGCCGCCGATCCATCAGCAGTACAAGCTCTACCGCGGGGTCAAACCCCTGCGGATCGACCATTTCAACCTGTTCTCGTCGAATGTCGATCAGGCCGTCGCCTTCTACGGCGACATGGGGTTCCGCGTCACCGAGTACACCGCCGACGAGGAAACCGGGCGCACCTGGGCCGCATGGATGCACCGCAAGGGCGGGGTGCATGACATCGCCTTCACTAACGGCACCGGCCCGCGCCTGCATCACACCGCCTTTTGGGTGCCGACGCCCCTAAACATCATCGACCTGCTCGACCTGATGTCGACCACGGGGTATCTCGAGAACATCGAGCGCGGGCCCGGGCGGCACGGCATCTCGAACGCCTTCTTTCTTTATATCCGCGACAAGGACGGCCACCGGACCGAGATCTACTGCAGCGACTACCAGACCTGCGATCCGGATCAGGAGCCGATCAAGTGGGATCTGAAGGACCCGCAGCGACAGACCCTATGGGGTGCACCTGCCCCCCGAAGCTGGTTCGAACTCGGGTCCCTGTTCGACGGCACCGCGACTGCCGACAGCGACCTGAAGGCCACGCCGATCATCGCGCCATGATGCGGCTGGCAACCTTCACCGCCGACGGGCGCCAGCTGTGGGGTGCCGTAGCCGACACCGGGATGATTGCCCTCTCTGACGCCTTTCCGCAGTGGCCGACGTTGCGTTCGGTGATTTCCGGCGGCGGATGGAAATTGGTCACCGAGTTGGCAGACAGACTGGCGCTAACCCACCCCTTCAGAGACATCCGCTGGGACATTCCTGTTCCCGACGCCGAGAAGATCATCTGCGTGGGGGTGAACTTTCCCGACCGCAATGCCGAATACAAGGATGGGCAAGAGGCGCCGCCGAACATGTCGCTATTCCCGCGTTTTGCACGCAGCTTCACCGGCCATGACCAGCCACTGATCCGCCCGCCGGAAAGCCCGCAACTCGATTACGAAGGCGAGATTGCGGTCGTCATCGGCCGGGGTGGCCGCCGCATCGCCGAGGCGGACGCATTGGACCACATCGCCGCGCTGACCCTGTGCAACGAAGGCACCATCCGCGACTGGGTGCGCCACGCGAAGTTCAACGTCACCCAAGGCAAGAACTGGGACCGCTCGGGCGCGATGGGGCCGTGGCTCGTGCCCTTCACCGATCCAGGCCAGATCCTTGACGTGGCGCTGGAAACCCGCGTCAACGGCGCGATTCGCCAGTCCGACCGCACCGGGCGGATGCTGTTTCCGGTGGCCCGCCAGATCGCCTATATCTCGACCTTCACCACCCTTGTCCCCGGCGACATCATCGTGACCGGCACGCCCACCGGCGCAGGCGCGCGGTTCGACCCGCCGCTCTGGCTGAACCCCGGCGACGTGGTCGAGGTCAGTGCCGAAGGCATCGGCACCCTGCGCAACGGGGTGGCAGACGAATGACCCCCGACCAGATCGCCGCCGCCGCCGATGCGCTGTTTCAGGCCGAGGTCACGCGCCGCCAGTGTGGCCTTCTGTCCCTGCAATATCCGGGCATCACGCTGGACGACGCCTATGCCGTGCAGGCGGCGTTGGTGGCACGAAAGCAGGCGGCGGGGGCGCGGGTCATCGGCTGGAAGATCGGCCTTACCAGCCGCGCCATGCAGCAGGCGCTGGCCATCGACACACCGGATTCGGGCGTGATCTTGGACGACATGCTGTTCCCCGACGGGGCCACGATCCCGCCCGGCCGCTTCATCCAGCCCCGGATCGAGGCCGAGATTGCCTTTGTCCTGCGGGCCCCTCTGTCCGGCGCGCAGGTGACGCGCGACGACGTGCTTGCGGCGACCGCCCATGTCGCCCCGGCGCTGGAGATCCTGGATACCCGCATCCTGCGCGCCGACCCCGCCACCGGCCAGCCCCGCCGCATCTTTGACACCGTCGCCGACAATGCCGCCAATGCCGGGATCGTGCTGGGCGCGCAGCGCCATACTGTGGATTCCTTCGATCTGCGCTGGATCGGGGCAATTGTTACGCGCGATGGGGTGGTCGAGGAAACGGGCCTAGGCGCGGGCGTGCTGAACGATCCGGTGACGGGCATCCTGTGGCTGGTGCACCGCCTGGCCCGTTATGGCCAGGGCATCGCGGCAGGCGAAGTCTTGCTGTCGGGCAGCTTCATCCGCCCGATCGAGGCCCCGCCCGGAAGTCGTTTCAGCGCCGATTTCGGGCCTTTCGGCCAGGTTTCCCTGAATTTCTGAGGTGCCCCGATGCCCGCCCCGATCAACCTTCTGAAACAGCATCTTCAGGCCGGCCTGCCGCAATACGGCATCTGGCTGGGCCTCGCCGACCCCTATCCCGCGGAAATCGCCGCGACCGCCGGGTTTGACTGGCTTCTGATCGACGGCGAACATGCGCCCAACGACATTCGCTCGCTCTCGGCCCAACTGGCGGTGATCGAGGGGCGCGGACCTAGCCCGGTGATCCGCCTGCCCGACGACAACCCTGCCGCCATCAAGCAGGCCCTCGACATCGGCGCGCAGACCCTGCTGATCCCGATGGTCGAAAGCGCCGAGCAGGCCGCGCGGGCGCTGCGCGCCACCCGCTATCCGCCCGAGGGGTTCCGAGGCGTCGGATCGGCGCTGGCCCGGGCCTCGCGCTTTGGCGGGCTGCCGGATTACCTGACCACGGCCAATGCCCAGATCTGCCTGATCCTGCAGGTCGAATCCCGTGCAGGGCTGGCCGCGCTGGATGCGATCCTTGCGGTCGAGGGGGTGGACGGCGTGTTCATCGGCCCGTCGGACCTGGCCTGCGACATGGGCCACCCAGGCAACCCCGCCCACCCCGAGGTGCGGGAGGCCGTGCTGTCAGCGCTGCGCCGGATCGCGGCGGCAGGCCGCATCGCGGGCGTCCTGACCACCGATGCCGCCTTTGCGGCCGACTGCAACGCCGCCGGTGCGCTGTTTCTGGGTGTGGGCATAGATGTGGTGCTGTTTGCCAATGCCTTGAGAGCTCTTGCTGGTTCGGTCAAGAAACGGACTTAACGGCGCTGCGCTGTGCCCCCGAGGGTGATCCCGGAAGCCGGGCGAGGCCGCTGAAGGACCTTGGCCGCGGTGATGACCGGGAGATGGGCCGCAGGCTCAACAACAGGGCCGAGAACTCGCACTTGCCTTTCCGACGACGGGAGCGCGCGATGTTGCGGTTCCGGCGGATGCGAACATTGCAGAAGTTCGCATCAGTCCATGCCTCGGTCCACAACCACTTTCCGACGGAACGCCATCTTCAGGACCGCGACACCTAAAAGCTTACCCGCGCCGCCACTCTCGCCGAGTGGCGCGGCCTTCTCGCTGCCTGACGCCCAGACTGGCGTAAGGGATACGGAGATTTGTCTTTAACGAGTTCCCGGACGCAAGAGATACTAGCCCAGCGTTGACAGGTGGCCAGCCAACCGATAACTTCCATAAAATGTAATAGATTACGTTTTACGTAAAAGCTATAGCCGTCACGTCAGGAAAGGGACCATGGCCATGCAAGATACGCGCGTCATCATTTTCGGTATCGGTTCGGTTGGCAAAGAAGTCGTCAAAGCCCTGTCCACGAAAACGGGGTTGAAGATCGTCGGAGCATTGGACAAGGGGCCAGTTGCCGGACGAGACTTGGGAGATGTTGTCGGGTTGGGTCGCGATCTGGGCATCCTCATCTCAAATGACGAGGACGCGCTGTTTGCATCGACCAAGGCCGATGTTCTTATCCACACGACGACGACCCATGTGGAGGACACCTATCAACAGCTGAAGAAGCCGCTGGCTGCAGGGATCAACGTGATCACCGCTGCGGAAGAAATGTCGAGCCCCGCGACCTATGATCCTGAGTCCACAAGGCTTCTGGATGATCTTGCCCGGAAGCACGGTGTTGCGGTCCTAGGCACCGGCCTTTGGCCGACCTATGTCGATATCGATATCCCCCTGCTGCTGAGTGCGGGAAGCCGCGGTGTGCAGAGCATCAAGTACTGTCGGCACGGGGACTTCCGAGCCTATATGGGCAGTGTCGTTGCTAAACACTTCGGAATGGGCGTCACCAAGGAAGCCTATGCCCAAGGGGTCAAGGACGGGGTTATCGTCGGGCATGTTGGCTTCGAAGGGTCGTTCGAGCGTCTCGGCCATTACTTCGGCTGGACGATCGACAAGGTCACCAAGGATGAAGCGCAATTCTATGGCCAGGAGGGCACGACGACCGGCATCCGGACGATTGCGCGCGGCTGGGAGAAGGGTGTTCAGCGGATCGAGATGGAGATTCACGTCTGCATCGACGAGGGTTGGGAAACCTATGACAAGTTCGACATCGAGGCCGAGGTTCCGACCCACATGATGATCAAGCCTGCGCTCTACGGCACCCGCCCGGTGGCCAATGTGCTGGTGAACCATATCCCCGCCCTTCTTCAGTCCAGGCCCGGCATCGTGCTACGTTCAACCGTTGGGGCCTTTGCCTTTGGCGGCGAAGTCGGAAAGTATCTTGGTGATCGCTAATCACCGGAAGGCCGGAATGGAGTTGAAGTTCCATACGCTTGACGTCTTCACGGAGCGCCGTTTTGGCGGGAACCCCCTCGGCGTCGTGCTGGGGGCTGACGCGCTCTCGACCGAAGAGATGCAAACCGTCGCGCGCGAGTTCAACCTCGCCGAGACGATCTTCGTCCGAAAGCCAAAGGACCCGGCGCATACCGCCAGCGTTCGGATTTTCTTTCCCACGGATGAGATACCCTTCGCCGGGCATCCCACGGTCGGCTGTGCGATCCTTCTGGCCGAAATGATGCATGGTCAGGGTAGACCATTCGAAACCGAGATCCTTCTGGAAGAGGTCGCCGGGCTGGTCCGGGTGACGGTACGCAACACGGGTGGCGCGACCTGGGCCCAGTTCACCGCGCCGGTTGTCCCGTATTCCGTACCGGCAGAGTTGCCTACGGTGCAGGACGTGGCCAGAGCTCTGGGCCTTTCCCCATCGGACATTTGTCCAGGCGGAGTCCCTTTGGGTCTGCACGAAGGCGGACCGAGGTTCTTCTATGTTCCCATCGCCTCGCCCGAGGCTTTGGCCCGGGC
The DNA here is from genome assembly GCA_020250175.1 of Rhodobacter sp. GTDB lineage: Bacteria > Pseudomonadota > Alphaproteobacteria > Rhodobacterales > Rhodobacteraceae > Aliitabrizicola. The sequence continues at coordinate 49,877 of JADCEN010000015.1, read as the reverse complement.
GCGGCCGCAGGAACCGCATTGGACCAATATCTTGAACGCGTTTGGGACGGTCGGCGGCTATCTTTATGCCAAGGGCGGACTGGACCCGGCCACCGACTATCGCACCCGGATGTTCAATCCTTCGGGCGAGGGCACCGAAGATCCCGCGACGGGTTCGGCGGCGGCGCTTTTCGCGTCGCAGCTTTTCCGGACGCTTGGCCTTAAAGAGGGCACCCATGCTTTCCGGCTGGAGCAAGGCCATGAGATGGGTCGGCCTTCCGACATCGATATGGAAGCGGATGTTCGGGACGGCGAACTTGTTGCGGTGCGGGTCGCGGGATGTGCGGTTCGGGTGTTGGAAGGGAAGTTGTCCCTGTAGGGGATGATTTGCGGAAAGGGGGCAGGAATGAGCGCGGAAGCCAGATTGAAGGAACTGGGTATTGCCCTGCCTGAAGTGCCGGGGCCAATCGGCAATTTTGTGCCCGGCGTGTTGCACAACGGGCTGCTCTACATGTCCGGCGAAGGCCCGTTGATTGACCTGCAAACCTCTGCCACCGGGGTGGTGGGACGGGATGTCACGGTCGAAGAGGCCTATCAGCACGCACGTCTGACCGGCCTGGCCATGCTTTCTTCGGTTCGGCAAATCCTGGGCTCGCTCGATCGGGTCGAGCGGCTTCTGTCCGTGCATGGCATGGTGAACGCTGTGCCCGATTTCAAACAGCACCCCAAGGTGATGAACGGCTTTTCGGACCTGATGGTCCAGCTTTTTGGCGAAAGCGGGCGTCATGCGCGGGCTGCTGTGGGGATGGGATCGCTTCCCGATGGGATCACGGTCGAAGTCACGGCGATCTTTGCGGTCAGGCCTTGAGGCGGCGTTGCCATGCATGACGACTGGCTGAATGCCAACCATCCCCGGTTCACCGCCATCCGGCGCGATCTGCATCAGCACCCCGAGCTTGAGTTCGCCGAACACCGCACCAGCGCCTTCGTGGCGCTGGAACTAGCACGGTTCGGCTACGAGGTCACAACCGGTATTGCGAAGACCGGGGTGGTGGGCAGCTTGAAGCGGGGCAAGGGCAACCGAGCCATTGCGATCCGAGCCGATATGGATGCCCTGCCAATCAAGGAAATGACCGAGCTGCCCTGGGCCTCGACCTTCCCCGACCGAATGCATGCCTGCGGGCATGACGGCCATACGACCTGCCTTCTGGCCGCAGCAGAAAGCCTAGCGCTGCAGGGAAAATTCGACGGCACAATTCACCTGATCTTCCAGCCCGCCGAGGAAGGGTCGGGCGGCGCCTGGCACATGGTTCAGGACGGGCTGTTCGAAAGGTTCGCTGTCGAGGCCGTCTTCGCCTTCCACAACCTGCCGGGCCTGGAACTGGGCCAGATCAAGACCCGTCCCGGCCCGATCACGGCGCGGATCGACATCGGACGGATACGGGTCACGGGGAAGGGCGGGCATGGAGCCATGCCGCATCTGGCGACAGACCCGGTGGTTGCCGCGGCGTCGATCATCATGGCGCTGCAGACGATCATCTCGCGCAACCTCAATTCTATCGACGCCGGGGTGCTGACGGTGGGCGGGATGCATGGCAGCGGGACGGCCACCATCATTCCTCCTTTCGTCGATCTTCCCATCGGGCTGCGCACCGTCACGGCCGAGGCCACCGCGCTTTTGCGTGAGCGTGTGGTTGCCGTCGCCTGTCAGCAGGCCGAAAGCTTTGGCTGCACGGCAGAGGTCACCTTCGAGGACGACATCATCTATCCGCCCTGCGACAACGACCCGGCCCTAGCCGCCGCCGTGCGCGGCGTGGCTGCCGGGATGGGGCAGGCACCCGAGACGGTCGACCTGCCGGGACCCTACATGTTCTCCGAGGACTTCTCCTCGATGCTTGCCGTGACCAAGGGCTGCTTCCTTACAATCGGGAACGGCGACAGCCGGGCGCTTCACGATCCGCGCTATGACTTCAACGATGCACTGATCCCAAGGGCGGCGGCGTTCTGGTGCCACCTGGTCGAGCACATGCTGCCGGCCTGACGCCTTCAGAAGCTCTTTCGTCCGGCCAGGGCATCCGACAGCCTGCGCGTTGCGCTGGTGATCTTGCGGACGAGATTGCCGTCAAGGCTCGTATCAATCCGGCCAGCCTTGGCGAAGACGCTGATCCCCATGATGAACTTGCCCGAGGCATCAAACACCGGGGCGCTGATGGCCGCATTGCCACTGTTGCCCCCGTTTTCGATTGTCGAAACGCCATTCGAACGGATCGACGCAGTCAACTTCTCAAGATCGGCCATGCTTTGAGGTGCATTGGCCCTGTTGACCAACTGGCTCTGTTCGATTTCGCGCCGGATAAGCGCCGAAGTGCGAGCTGGGTCTTCGTAGGTGCTGAACAAGAGACCGGTCGCCGACCAGGTGAGCGGGCAGATATGGGTGATGGGCACCGTGCTGGCCTGCCCATGACGCGCTTCTGCCATCCGGATGAACTTCGGGCCGGCCTCACCCCAAATGACCAGCGCGACGGTCTCGCCGATTTCGCGGCCCAGCTGCTCGATGCAGTCGACGGACAGTCGCAGAATGTCAAAGCGGATGAAGCCTTTGAGCGCCATCTGCAGCGCCATTGGCCCAAGGTCGTAGAGACCAGTAGAGGAATCCTGAGAGGTAAGCCCGATCCGGGTCAGGCTGACGAGATAGCGGTGCGCCTTTGCCGGATGCATTGCCGAGGCCTGCGCAATGTCGGACAGGCGCATGGGGCCGTTCGCCGCAACCAGTGCCCGGAGAACCTCTCCTGCCACTTCGACCGACTGAACGCTACCCTGCTGTCTTTCTTCTGCCCGAGTATCCATCTTCCCAGCCTCCCTACACTCTTTTCTGGCATTCAGGAGCCATTGACAAGGCGGTTGCCTGCACCTTACGCTACATTATCGTAATTAGTTACGCTAAAAGTAAAGTCAGCCAAGTTTGCGCAAGGATCGAGGATCTTGCTGTCAATGACCCTCTCTCTGGCACGTTCTGTAAGCGCGTCGCCGCCGTCGCATGCTATGGCCTGAGGGGTGAAGTAACGCGCATGTCTCTGATCCAGTTCGAAAATGTCTCAAAGCACTACGCCGGGAAGACCGTCGTCGCGGTAGACAACCTGAACCTTGGTATAGAAGCAGGTGAGTTCCTGACGCTGCTCGGGCCGTCCGGGTCGGGGAAGACCACTTCCCTTATGATGCTGGCAGGCTTCGAACGGCCGAGCGCGGGGACAATCCGATTTGATGGCGTCCCCATTGAGACACTGCCCGCACACCGCCGGAACATGGGTGTGGTCTTTCAAAGCCACGCGCTGTTCCCGCATCTGACAGTTGCCGAAAATGTCGCCTTCCCCCTGAAGGTCCGCCGTCTTTCGCGAAGCGAGACCGCAACACGCGTCACCAGCGCTCTGGAAAAAGTCCGGCTTGCGCCGTTCGCCGAGCGGATGCCGCACCAACTGTCCGGCGGTCAGCAACAGCGGGTCGCCTTGGCGCGTGCGCTGGTGTTCGAGCCGCGCCTGGTCCTGTTGGATGAGCCTCTCTCGGCGTTGGACAAGAAACTGCGCGAGGAAATGCAGCTGGAAATCCGGCGTCTGCATCGGGAACTGGGCGTGACCATGGCCTTCGTGACCCATGACCAGTCCGAAGCGATGGTGATGTCTGATCGGGTAGCGGTCTTCAACCACGGCAGGATCGAACAGATCGGGCCGCCGCAGCAATTGTACGATGCGCCCTGCAATACCTTCGTGGCCGGCTTTCTGGGTGACAACAACAAGGTTGAGGGAAAGTCCGGTCCTGACCCGGTTGCCCCGGCAGGGCAGATGGAAATCCGCTTGGCCAACGGCCTTACCTTACGTGGCCGTCGGGCAGGCCACAGCACAAATGGGCCTTCCCAAGTTCTGTGCGTACGCCCCGAGTGCCTGAAAGTCGCTCTCGATGCTGGCCAACTGGAGACCGGAAACCAGATCGGCGCACGGCTGGTCGACATCATTCAGCAGGGTGACCACTGGCGGCTTGTCGCGGCGCTTTCCGATGAAGACGGCGGGCTTCGGGCAGAGAACTGGACCGTCAAAGTCAATGTTGGGTCGGTGCCTGCGGGGCTGACCGTCGGACAGCCAGTCGTCCTGCGCTTCCGCCCCGAAGACGCCTGGATCTTTTGAAGTACGAAAGCAAGGAGCCGCGATGCCGATGGGTCTGGAATGTGATGTGCTGGTCGCGGGCTCCGGCGCGTCGGGCTTCGCGGCGGCACTGACCGCAGCCATTGATGGCCTCGATGTGATCATGGTCGAAAAGGCCGATGTCTTTGGCGGCACGACCTGTTTCTCGGCGGGGGTCATCTGGATTCCCGGAAGCCGCCAAGCGCGAGAAGCCGGGATTTCCGATAGCCGCGAGGGTGTCCTTTCCTACCTGCAGGCCGAAGCCGGAAACCGCCTGGACCGCGACAAGGCCGAAGCCTTTGCCGACAATGCGGCCAGCATATTGGATTGGTTCGAGGCCAACAGCCATGTCTCCTACATGCTGTCGCCGGCATGGAGCGATTACCACCCTGGTCAGCCCGGCGCCTCGAAAGGCGGGCGGTCGCTTGGACCTCGACCTTTCGATGGCCGTACCTTGGGGAAATGGTTCGACAAACTCCGCCCGCCGCTGAAGACGACAACGATCCTGGGGGGAATGATGGTGGGGCGCGAGGACCTGCCGCAGTTCTTCACGATGACCAAGAAGCTGTCGTCGGCCCAGCACGTGACCAAGCTGTTCCTGCGCTATGCGAAGGACCGTGTAAGCTACAGTCGCGGCACCCGGCTGTCGAACGGCAACGCACTTGTCGCCATGTTGGCCCGCTCGGCTTTTGAACGCGGCGTGAAGCTGATGCTGAAGACGCCGGTGGTGGAGCTGATGACGGAAACGGGGCGTGTCACGGGCGCGGTGGTCGAGGGGCCAGAAGGTCGCCGGACGATCCGCGCCCGCAAGGCGGTTGTTCTGGCCTGCGGCGGCTTTCCGGCAAATGACGAACTCAGGGCCCGGCTTTATGACCATGTGGCGGCGGGCAAGAACCACCGGACTGTGGCACCTGCCGACAACACCGGTGACGGCATCCGGCTTGGCCGGTCCCTGAACGTCGCCGTCGTCGAAGGGCAGGCACAGCCAGCGGCCTGGGTGCCTGTCTCTCTGGTTCCGCAGCCGGATGGGACGACGATCCCCTTTCCGCACTTCATCGACCGCGGCAAGGCGGGGTATATCGCGGTCGACAAGCGCGGTCGGCGGTTCATCAACGAGGCCATGTCCTACCACGATTTCGTGCCGGCCATGGTCGAGGCCTGCCGGGATGATCCGGATGTCCATTGCCATGTCATCTGCGACTCGGCTGGGATCAGGGCCTATGGCCTGGGCGCCGCACCACCCCGACCGGGTCGCCTCGGGCCCCATATCGCGTCGGGATACATCAAGCGGGCCGATACACTGACCGAACTGGCGGCGCTCTGCGGCATTGACGCAAAGGGCCTGAGCCAGACCGTTTCGCGCCTGAACAAGGGAGCCGCCTTGGGCGAGGATCCCGAGTTCGGCAAGGGCACGGACCCTTATCAGCGCTTCAATGGCAGTATCGGGCGCAGCCCGAACCCCTGTGTCGCCCCTATTGATCGGGGGCCATTCTATGCCGTTCGACTGGTACCTGGTGACATCGGAACCTTCATCGGCATGCGCACGGATGCCCACGCCCGCGCGCTCGATACCTCCGGCCAGCCGGTCGCGGGGCTCTATGTCGTGGGCAACGACGCCGCCAGCTTCATGGGCGGGACCTATCCGGGGGCGGGCATCACACTGGGTCCGGCCCTGGTTTTCGGCCATCTGGCCGCACGGCACATCTCTGTGGGCAACTGAGCGATCCGGATATGCGACGGGCAAGGTCTTGTCGGAGGTTCGGAGCGTGAGTGTCCATTCGGTGTAACTTGTTATGAATAGAGCAAAAGGGAGGAAGTCAAATGAAGAACACTGCAAAGACAATGGCGATGGGCATCTTTGCCGTCGCTTGCCTTGGACAGGCTGCCGCAGCCAATGACCTGACGGTCGTCGGCTGGGGCGGTCCGCACCAGGAAGGACTGCATGCCGTCTACTGGGCACCCTTTGCCGAGGCGAACGGCATCACGATCAACGAGGAAACCTGGGACGGCGGCATAGGGGTGTTGCGCACCAAGATCGAAGGCGGCAGCAACACCTGGGATATCGTCCTGACCGAGGCGCCCGAAGTTGCGGCCGGGTGCGACGAGGGCCTTTTTGAAGAGATCGATCCGGCAGCGATCGGCGGGGTCGAACGCTACATCCCGGGCGCGGTCAGCACTTGTGGGGTCGGTGCCCTGGTCTGGAACATTATGCTGGCTTATGACGGCGACAAGCTTGCCGAAGGACCGAAGGATTGGGCGGACTTCTTCGATACGACCAAATTCCCCGGCAAGCGCGCGCTTCGCAACAACGCGAAATGGAGCCTGGAGATCGCCCTTCTGGCCGATGGGGTCCCTGCGGATCAGGTCTATGACCTTCTGAAAACGCCCGAGGGCGTGGATCGCGCCTTTGCCAAGCTGGACACGATCAAGGCCGATCTCGTGTTCTGGAAGAGCGGGGGGCAGCCCATCGAGATGCTGGCCGCTGGCGACGTGGTGATGGCCGCCGCCTATAACGGGCGGATCTTCAACGCCAACAGGAACGATGGCAAGAACTTCAAGGTGGTCTGGAAGGATTCGCCGTACACGATGGACAGCTGGGTCATCATGAAGGGATCGGCGAACAGGGACGAAGCCCTGAAATTGATCGAGTTCATGGGCCGCCCCGAAAACCAGGCCCTGATGGTGCCATATTCGCCCTACGGGACCACGGCGGTCGGGGCCGACGCCCTGATTGATGCGGCCCTGGTCAGCCAGTTGCCGACGGCTCCTGAAAACCTGGCGGTCGTCTTCCATGAGGACGCGACGTTCTGGAACGACAACGGTGACAAGCTGGCCGAACGTTGGGCGGCCTGGACCGGTACGAACTGAGCAGGGAGACCCGCCATGCAGAAGGTCCGTCATCGGTTGTTGCTCTTGGCACCATTGGCGGCCTTTCTTCTGGTGTTCTTTGCAGGTCCGATGGCGGGCCTGCTGTCAAAGTCGGTGCGCGAGGTCGAAGTGCCTCGCGCACTGCCCCGAACCATCGAGGCGCTTGAGGGTTGGCACTATGGTGCCCCGTTGCCTCCTGCAGTTTTCACTGAGTTCGCCAGCGACCTTGTGATTGCCCGTGAAAACGGGACACTCGCCCACGCTGCACGTCGGCTGAACTATGAGATTCCGGGCCTGCGTACCACCATCATGCGCGCTTCCAAGAAGGTCGGCGCAGCGCCGGAAGGGACGCGGTTCGACAGCGCCTTCTTTGCCGAGCTTGATCCCAACCTCGCCAGTCCGGAATTCTTCGCGGTCGTCCAGCGGGCGCGCGGGCCGGTGTCGGGATTCTACCTTCTGTCGGCCCTTGACCTCCAGCGCGGCTTCAACGGCGACATTGGGTGGGCACCCGAAGAGTATCGCATCTACATTGATGTCCTGTTCCGAACCCTGCTCATCAGCGGTTCTGTCACACTAGGCTGCATCCTGCTTGGATTTCCCCTCGCGCATCTGCTGACTTCGGTAAGCGAAAAGACCGCCGATTGGCTGATCGTGCTGGTACTCTTGCCCTTCTGGACCTCGCTTCTGGTGCGCACAGCAGGCTGGGTCGTCCTTTTGCAGCGCGAGGGCCTGATCAACAAGACGCTGATTGATCTAGGCTTTCTCGCGGAGCCCTTAGACCTCATCTACAACCGGACAGGCGTGCTGATCTCGATGACGCATGTCCTGCTGCCCTTCATGATCCTGCCGCTCTATGGTGTGCTCAAGGGCATTCCGCCTCTGTACATGAAAGCGGCGGCCAGCCTGGGGGCCGGACCAATCACGCGCTTCTTCTGGGTCTATCTTCCGCTCGCTGCGCCGGGCCTGGTCGCCGGCGGCCTCATGGTCTTCATTCAGGCCCTTGGCTACTACATCACGCCTGCTCTTGTGGGTGGGGCCTCGGATCAGATGCTGTCCTTCTTCGTCGCGAACTATACGACCGACACAGGAAACTGGGGCATGGCCGCGACGCTGGGCCTGATCATGCTGATCCTCACACTGGTCCTTTATGCGATTGCCCAACGACTTTCGGGCGGCCGCACTCAACTTGCAGGGTGACGTCGCATGTCCCTTTGGAAACTCCTCTACTGGACGTTCTGCGCGGCCATTTTGGTCTATCTGATTGCCCCGATTCTGGTTGTCATTCCGCTCTCCTTCTCAAGCGGCAATCTGGTGAGTTACCCGCTGCCGGGCTTTTCGCTGCAATGGTACGAAGAAGTGCTGTTTGGCGATAAGTGGATAAAGGCCATCGCGAACTCCCTGTTTGTCGGTGTACTGGCCACGGTCCTGTCAGTGGCGCTGGGAACGCTTTCAGCCTTGGGGCTCGCCCGGTCGCAATCAGGCTGGGCTGGCGCGATCAAGATGCTCTTCATCGCGCCGATGATCGTTCCTGTGATCCTGATTGCGGTCAGCTCCTACTTCTTCATGGCGCCGCTTGGCCTGACCAACAGCTATCTTGGATTGGTTCTTGGACATACGATCATCGCGGTGCCCTTTGTCGTGTTGCCTGTTCTGACGGCGCTGGAATTGCTTGACCCAAATCTCTCGCGCGCAGCAGCGGCTTGCGGTGCGACGCCGCGATTTGCGTTCCTGTCGGTCACCCTGCCCATCATCATGCCAGCAATGGCTTCAGGAGCGCTTTTCGCCTTTGCCACGTCCTTCGACGATGTGGTCGTTGCGCTGTTCCTAGCTGGCCCGGACCAGCGCACGCTGCCGAAGGAGTTGTTCACAGCGATGCGAAGCCCGATGACGCCGGCCTACACGGCTGTCGCGACATTGATGATCCTTTTTTCGACCTCCTTGTTCATCCTGATGCAGCGCCTGCAACGCCGTGCCCGGGCGCAGCAGAAGTAAGGAACCCCCATAATGCCAGCCGAAACCGGTTCGTCGTCCCGGCAAGCCACCGGGATACTCCTCGTCGTCTTGTCTGCAATCCTGACTGCTGTAGTGCCGACGGCGGCAAAACTGGCCCTTGAAGCGGGCGCGACGACACTGACAGTGCTCAGCGCCCGCGGCTTGATTGCGGTCGCGGTCCTGTCTCTGGCGATGCTTGCCACGGGCCAACGTTTCGCCATTGGCCGCGAGGCCCTGATGGCCTGCCTTCTTGCGGGCATCGCCTATCTGTTCATGGCCTACGGCTACATCGGTTCGGTCGCCTACATTCCGGTCAGCCTCGCCGTCCTGATCTACTTTACACACCCTTTGCTTCTAGCGTTGGTCGCCCATCTGCGTGGGACCGAGCGGTTGAACGGCCGCAAGATCGGTATTGCCATAGCGGTTCTGTTTGGTCTGACCCTGGCGCTTGGCCCCGAACTGGCAGTTTTGGACCCGGTTGGAATTGCGCTCGCCGTGCTGGCTTCGGTAGCCGTCTGCGGTCTGATCCTGTTTGCTGTCGAGGCGCAGAAAGGGGCAAGCTCGATCCGGGTGATGGTCTATTCGAGCCTTGTCACCTCGGTGGTCTTTTCTGCCCTGGCCACGGGGCTTGGCGAATGGTCCATTCCCGAGTCCACTTCGGGATGGATCGGCCTTGCCCTTGCCGGCCTCGGCTCTGCGGCCGGGCTCTTGGCCTTTTTCGCAGCCTTCCGCCATATCTCGCCAGTCAGAGCCACGATGATCAGCAATCTCGAGCCGCTGCTCGGCGTCATGATTGCCGTGGCGGTGCTGGGCGAGCGGCTTCAAGGGTGGCAATGGCTGGGCGTCGGCGTGGTCGTGGCCGGGCTTGTCCTGTTTGAAAAGGCATCAGGCAAGGCGTGACTGCCAACAGACGCCCACTCGACCGATCAGATGCTGCCGCGCCCCGCGTACAACCGCCATACCGCCGCGCAATGATTGGGCCAGCAGCCCGGTGACTCGGGCTCTGACCCGTCGCGATTTCATGCCCTCACGCGCGCCTGCTTCGGGTCGTACCAGGCACCCAGACGCAGTTCCGCCGGAAAGCGTTCGCAGGCGATCTCGACCTCGAAGCGGCCTTTGGACAGGAAGTCCGCGTCCACGCCGTCCTCGGAGCGGATCATGCCAAGGGCCAGCGATGCCCCGACACGATGTCCGAACGCGCCGGTGGTGACCGAGCCAATCATTCGCCCGTCATGCACGATTGGCTCATTGTGATGCAGGAGAGGAGCGCTGTCACCGCCCTCAAGTCGGATCTGCACCATCCTGCGGCGCGGTTTGCCCTCGGCCTTTGCGCGCAGAAGCGCATCGCGGCCGAGGAAGCCACCGGGCTTGTTCCAGGCCACCGCAAAGCCTAGGCCCGCCGCCATCGGCGTATCCTCTTCGCCGATGTCGTGGCCCCAGTGGCGGTATCCCTTCTCCATGCGCAGGGAATTCAGCGCAAAATAGCCAGCATGGCGCAACCTGTCGCCGCCCGCCTCGACGATGCGGTCGAATACGTGCTGGGCAAAGTCGGCGGGCACATAGAGTTCCCAGCCGAGTTCGCCCACATAGGTAAGGCGTTGCGCAAGAACCCGTGCGTATCCGATCTCGATCTCGCGGGCGCTGCCAAAGGGGAAGGCCTCGTTTGACAGATCCTCTCCGGACAGGCGCGTCAGCAGGTCTCGGGAGTCGGGGCCCATGAGGGCCAGCATGGCCAGACCGGCGCTGGCGTCGGCCACATGGGCGTGCGCGTCCTCTGGAACATGCCGCCGCAACCAGGCAAGGTCGCGCGTATGCGATGCAGGGCCGGTCACGACCATGAACCGGTCGGCGCCAAGCCGCGTGACTGTAACATCGGCCTCGATCCCCCCGCGCTCGTTTAGCCATTGGGTATAGACAATGCGCCCCGGTTCCACGTCCAGCTCACCGGCGCTGATCTGGCCAAGCACCTTGCAGGCATCCCGCCCCTCGACGGTGAACTTGGCAAAGCCGGATTGGTCGAAAATGCTGACGGCTTCCGCGGTGTGCCGGCATTCTTGACCCACCGCCGAAAACCAGCTTGGCCGCTCGTAAGAGAAGTCCAGCGGCTCCATCACGCCCTTGCGCCGGAAAAGGCCGGGCCTTTCGTGTCCGGCGCCTTCGGTCATGATCGCCCCGGCGGCAAGAAGGCGATCGTGGAAGGGGCTGCGCCGCGCGCCGCGCGCCGTGTCATACTGGCGTGACGGCCAGTGCATCTGAAACAAAAGGCCAAGCGTTTCTTTGGTGCGGTCGAAAAGATACTGTTTCGTCGACTGGAAGGGTTGCATCCGTCGGATATCGACATCTGCCACATCCATTGGCGAATGTCCGTCCTTGATCCAGCTCGCCAAGAGCCGCCCCGCGCCGCCAGACGACAGAATGCCGACAGAATTGAACCCGCAGATGCAGTAAAGGCCCTGCACCTCAGGCGTCTCGCCCAGCAGATATCGGTCGTCAGGGGTAAAGCTTTCCGGCCCGTTGAAGAACAGCTGGATCCCCGCGGTCTTCAGAAGGGGAACGCGGCGCGTTGCCGCATCGAGGACCGGTTCGAAATGCTCGAGGTCTTCGGGCAGCGAGTCAAAACAGAAGTTCTCCGGAATGCCCTGATGACCCCAGGGTTTGGCGACCGGCTCGAAACATCCCATCAGGATCTTTCCCGCATCTTCCTTGTAGTAGGCGTATTCTTCCGGCACGAGCGCCACCGGCAGGTTGCGTTTCAACTCGGCGATCGGTTCGGTCACCATATAGAAATGTTCGGCCGCATGCAGGGGCAGGGACGCGCCGGCCGTGCGCGCCAAGTCACGCGACCACATTCCGCCTGCAATCACGACCTTTCCAGCGCGAATGACCCGGTCGGCGAGTTGGACACCGACAGCGCGCGCGTTCTCAACCAGAATATTCTGGACTTTGACATTCTCGAGGATGCGAACGCCGCCGCGCCTTGCGCCCGCGGCCATGGCCAGCGTGACATCCACAGGATTGATCTGCCCGTCATTCGGATACCAGGTCCCACCGACGACGTCTTCCACCTCGAGGTGCGGCCACCTCTCGCGTATTTCGGCGGGACTTACTGCGTAGCCCTCGATCCCGAAGTTCCGGGCCATCGAGAGGCCGCGTTTGAATTCGTGCAGGCGGTCGGCGGTCTTGGCGACGCGAATGCAACCGTTGCGCTTGAGCCCGGTCGCCAAACCCGTTTCGGCTTCAAGGCGACCGTAGAGTTCGCTTGAGTACCGCGCGAGTTGGGTCATGTTGTAAGACGCGCGCGCCTCGGTGACGATCCCCGCAGCGTGCCAGGTCGTGCCACAGGTTAGTTGGCGCCGTTCAAGAAGCACGACATCCTGAACGCCAAGTTTTGCCAGGTGATAGGCGACCGAGCAGCCGGCCACCCCACCCCCGACGATGACCACTGCCGCAGATTCGAGGTTCCCCGAGGCATCGCTCTGGGTGGGCACTTCGGACATCTCCGTGTCTCCATTTTACGTTATGAGTAATTTATTATTGAAAGTGTAATTTCCGGAAAGTTGGCGAGTCAAGATCTAATGGCGGCCACGAAGACACAACGCGAGCCTTTCGTCGGGCTCTCTCATCCCGACGCGAAGGGGCGCAGACTGGCGGCGGGAAGGGTTTGGCGACCGCGTTTTGGCGGATTGGCCATAGCGCATCACCCCGAGTGACCTCTGTTGGATACAGCCAGGCGTGGTTGTCATCGGGGCACGCCTAGTTGGAAATCCCTCTGCAAAGACAGGGACTTCCTACGTCTCCAGGCGTCCGATCAAGTATTCCCGCGCGCTCCGGTCAAATCCGATGATCGCTTGGCCCTCGGCCATTGCGCCGGTGATCGCCTGCCGCAGTCGCATCCGTTCCGCCAGCGCGCGCGAGGGATCGTTCGAGATCAACTCGTCAGATCCCTCGGCCAGCTTCAACCGCTGTGAGACCATGCCGTGCGCCTTGGCTGGCAAGCCACTCGCCTGCGCGCTGACCGCATCGCTGCGCAGCCGCCATTCCGCCAGCAATCGGTCTGAGGGGGGCCCAGCATTGATACCCTTCATGTCGCCGTAATAGTCGGTGTAATAGGTGCGGACGATGGCGCGGAGCGTGCCAAGGTTGAGGCTGGCGTTCAGACCGCGCAAAGGGTCGAAGGTCCAGCGCACAAGGTCGATGCCGCGCGCAAGACACCAGTCGCGCTGATACCACTTCAGTCGCGAGCCCAGGTGCAACCCGCGCGCGTCGGGATGAACCGCAAGGCGATGGGAATGTTGCACGCCCGAATCCTTGCTCGGAAAGCCAAAGACATAGCCGATCAGCCGACCCTCCAGAAACGCACCGGCGCAAAGCCCGCCTTCCGCCTGGATCACCATCATCAGATCGGCCGGGTCGGCGGTATCCTCCTTGCCCCAGACGTCGTTCTGTAGAGTCTCGGCCTGCCGGAATTCGGCCATGCCGTTGAGGTCGCGGATTTCGGGTTGCGGCAAAGTCTGGCTCATTACGAAAACGTCTCAATGCCCGAGGAAACCTTGGCAAGAAAATCCCAGTCCAGCGTCACGCCGATCCCCGAGCCAGGCGGAATCGGCATCAGGCCGTCTTCGGCCGTCAGGGCTTCGTTGATGATGTCCTTGGTGAAGTAGAGGCTGGAGCTGGAGGTATCGCCCGGCTTGCGAAAGTTGGGCTGTGTCGAGAGGTGGATGTTGTGGGCGCGGCCGATCCCCCCCTCTAGCATGCCGCCGCACCAGACGGGCACGCCGAAGGCGGCGCACAGGTCGTGGATGCGCTTGGCCTCCAAATGGCCGCCCACCCGCCCCACCTTGATGTTGATGACTCTTGCCGCATCGCCTTCCAGGGCCTTGCGGGCATCGGCGGCCGAACGAATGCTTTCATCGAGGCACAGAGGCGTCGTGATGCGCGACTGAAGTTTTGCATGGTCGTGGATATCGTCCCAGGCCAGCGGCTGTTCGATATAGTCCAGGTCGAAGTCATCCAGCGCCCGGAAGATTCCGGTGTCGGACAGAGAATAGGAAGTGTTGGCATCCACCGTCAGATGCGACTTGGGCAGCGCCTTGCGCACGGCGGCGAGGACAGCCACATCATGCCCCGGCTTGATCTTGAGTTTGATGCGTTTGTAGCCCAATTCCTGATGCGCGACGGCGCGCTTCACCGTCTCCTCGACCGAGGTGATCCCCAACGAGACGCCGACCTCGATCGCGTCGTTCGTGCCGCCCAGCAGCGCTTTCAGTGGCAAGGACAGCGACTTGGCCCACAGGTCCCAAAAGGCCATCTCGACCATGGCCTTAGCCATGTAGAACCCGCGCCAAGGGGCGAAAAGCGCTTCAAGCTCGGCCGGGTTGGCAAAGCTCTTGCCGATGACCTGGGGCAAAAGGACCGTGCGGACAAAGTCCATGCTGCCCGTGATAGATTCGTCCAGATAGTCGGGCAGGGGGTCCATGACCCCCTCGCCATAGCCCTCCAAGCCATCAGCCTTGAGGATCAGCAGCGGGAAGGTCTTGTCGTGCATCGTGCCGGTGGCGATGGTGAAGGGCGTCACCAGGGGCAGGCTGACAAGGCGCATTTCGGCGCCGTCGATGCGCAGGGGCGCGTAGGTCTGGTGCTGTGGCATTGGTCCCTCCTGCAAGGCATTCAGCTTGGCGTTCAGGTGCAGGCTAGCAGTTTGAAAGCTTCCTTTCAATATTGACCCGATGTGCGCTGTCTGGCACTTTTCTTTCCAAAGGGAGTGCCATTTTGCCTGAACTGGTCAGCGAAAAGCCTGACGACCGTTCTGCTGAGCTGATCGCCCGGCTGACTGCCTGTGCGAATTCTGCAAGCAAGGTTGAACGGCGCATCGCGGATCATCTTCTGGCCAATCTGGGTGACCTTCCCTTCGAGACGGGCGCAAGCTTGGCTGAAAAGGCTGGGGTCAGCGCGGCGTCCATAAGTCGGTTTTGTCGGGCGCTCGGCTATGACGACATCAAGGACCTGAAGGCGAGCCTTAGATCCGGTTCGGGCGAACCTGCCTGGCTGATCGGCGACAAGCTGCAAGAATTTCATCAGCGCAGCCTGATGGGCAACCGGCAACTGTCCATCGCGCTGGAAAAGGAAATCGCTGCCCTTACGGCGGTTTATGCCCTGGCTGTCACCGCAGAGTTTGACCGTGTCGTGCAGCGCCTTGCCCATTGTCCGAAGGTCTTCGTTGCCGGGTTTCAGGCCGAGCGCGGGCATGGCGCGAGTTTGGCAAACAGCCTGCAATATCTGCGGCCCGGCGTGTTTCAGGTGGATGTTGCGGGGGGGCATTTTGCCGAAATCCTGCTGTCGGACCCGTCAAAGACCTGCCTCGTCGTTTTCGATGGACGGCGCTATTCGCGTCTGACGCGGGACCTTGCCTTCGCCGCCGAGGCACGCGGAATCCCGGTGACGCTGATCTCGGACCCCTATTGCAGTTGGGCACGCGGGAAAGTCTCTGAGATCCTGACCGTGCAGACGGACCTGAACCATTTCTGGGATGCGACATCGGCCATGAGCAGCCTGATCGGCCTTCTTGCCAACGGTGTCTTCAAGGTCCTTGGCGCCGCAGAAGTCGAGGCCCGCATGGAAAGCGTCAGCACACTTTACGACCAGTTCATCGGCCATGTCGGGAAGGACGAGCGCGCAAGTGCCTAAGGGCGAGAAAACACCTGAAAGGTTCTTGCATCCCGCCCGCGCCATGACGCCCCCTCCCGCCGTATCCTGAAAGACCGCCATGCCCTTCACCGTCCTATCCGCCGAATTCTTCACCGAAAACAACACGTTCAAGAAGGGACTGACAGAACTGCGCGACTTCCGGGCCGACACGCTTGCGCTGGGAAGTGCAGCGATTGACCTGCGCGGTTCGGCCGACAATACCGAACTTGCCGGATACCTTGCGGCGGCGGAAGAGCTTGGCTGGATCTTGATTCACACGGTTTCCGCTACCGCAGCCCCGGCGGGCCCGGTCTCACGCGAGGCCTTCGAGCATATTGCGGGGATCATCTGCGACGCGGCGCGGGCGCAGAAGGGCCAGTTGGACGGCATCCTGCTTGGCCTTCATGGCGCACAGGTGGTCGAGTTCTGCGAAGACGGCGAGGGAGAGCTCTTGCGTCGCTTGCGCGAAATCGTCGGCCCCGACCTGCCAATTGCCGTGACGCTGGATCTGCACGCCAATGCCACGCAGGCGATGGTGGAACTTGCCCAGATCTGGGTCAGCTACAAGACCTATCCGCATGTCGACATTCGCCTTGCCGGGTACCGGGCCGCACACCTGCTTCATACGACCATGGCGGGCCAGACACGTCCATCCACCCTGCGCAGCGCGCCGCCGATGCTTGAGGAGGCGACCTCGGGCCGTTCGGACACGGGGCCGATGGTGGCCGCATATGACCGCGCCCGCACAGAGGAGACAGAGCTTGGCATCCTTTCTGTTTCCCTCAACGCAGGCTTCGCCGAGGCTGACATCCGCGAGGCCGGGCCAAGCGTGCTTGTCACCTTC
Organism: Rhodobacter sp.; assembly: GCA_020250175.1. Taxonomy (GTDB): domain Bacteria; phylum Pseudomonadota; class Alphaproteobacteria; order Rhodobacterales; family Rhodobacteraceae; genus Aliitabrizicola. The sequence goes on along the minus strand of JADCEN010000015.1, from coordinate 33,338 downwards.
GACCGCGCGATACCAGGGGCCGAGGTGCGCGCGGCGGAAATTGCCGATGCCCATGCCCGCGCCATCTGGGAGGCCCGGCACATCAGCGGTAATGATTACCTGACCGTCGAAGAGGCCGCACACATCGCCAGGGACTTTGATCCGGGCCGGGGCCCGCTGGTCATTGCCGATTATGCCGACAATCCCGGCGCAGGGGCTTATGGCGATGCGACCAATCTTCTACACGCACTTCTGGATGCCGGAGTGACCAACGCCGCCTTCGCCCCGATGGTTGACCCCGCACTTGCCGAGGAGTTGCACCGCCATCGCGAGGGCGAGGTTGTGACCGTCGATTTGGGCGGCAAGAACGATCCAGGCTTCGGCGGCGGGCCGCTTCGGCTGTCGGGACAGATCATGAAGCTGTCGGACGGCGCCTTTCGCGGCGATGGTCCGATGTTGGGCGGGCTTCAGCGGACCTACGGAACGACGGCGGTGCTTCGGGTCGACGGGATCGATATTCTCGTGGTGACCGAGCCCGAACAGTTGCTGGACCGGCAGCAACTGGCGGCGTTCGGCATCATGCCTTTGGAAAAATCGGTACTGGCGCTAAAGAGCATGCAGCACTTCCGCGCGGCCTTCGAACCGATCGCAGGCAAGGTTATTGTCTGCGACAGCGGTGCATTGGCCACCCCCGATTTGACGCGAAAGCCCTATCGCAAGGTTCGTCGGCCCGTCTGGCCGCTTGACCCGGAAACAGTTTACTCAGGGGGCGAGACATGACCCAGATTGATCCGGTCGACCTTTCAGCGCGGCTGATCCGCTGCCCCACCGTAACGCCAGCCGAAGGCGAGGCACTGCAACTTCTTGAGGCACTCCTGACTTCTGGCGGCTTTGAATGCCACCGGGTTGACCGCAACGGTATCGCCAACCTCTTCGCTCGTTGGGGACCAAAAGGTGCCCTGCGCACCTTCGGGTTCAATGGTCATACCGATGTGGTGCCGGTGGGCGATGCAGCGGCATGGACACATGACCCGTTCGGTGGGCAGATCGTCGACGGGCAACTTTGGGGCCGCGGGGCGACAGACATGAAGACAGGCGTTGCTGCCTTTGTCGCGGCGGCGGTGGACTTCGCGCAACAAGCCAGCCCCAGTGACGCGGCGATCATCCTGACTATCACTGGCGACGAAGAAGGCATCGGCGCCGATGGTACGCGCGCCATCCTTGACTGGATGGAGGCCACGGGCGAGCGGATGGATGTCTGCCTTGTGGGCGAGCCGACCTGCCCCGAGCGCTTGGGTGACATGATCAAGATCGGCCGGCGTGGGGCCCTGATGGCACGGATCACAGCTACGGGTGTTCAGGGCCATTCCGCCTATCCTCACCGCGCGAAGAACCCGTTGACTGCGCTGGTCCGGCTTCTGGACGGGCTGGCCAGCCATGAACTGGACAAAGGAACCGCGCATTTCGACCCTACGACTCTGGCAATCACCACGATCGACACCGGCAACACGGCCGACAACGTGATCCCCGCCCGGGCGGTGGCCAAGGTCAACATTCGATATAACGACGCCCATTCATCGGCCAGCCTCGATGCCTGGCTGAGAAGCGAAGCGGCACGGATGACCGCAGAGACCGGCATCAGTTTCGAGATCGCGCTGGACGTATGGGGGGAGAGTTTCGTCACCCAACCCGGCCCCCTTGTCGAGCTTGTCGCAGCTGCCATCAAGGCCGAGACAGGTCTCATGCCCGAGCTTTCAACGACCGGAGGCACGTCGGACGCGCGCTTTGTTCGCGGCCATTGCCCCGTGGTCGAGTTTGGACTTGTCGGAAAGACCATGCATCAGGTTGATGAGCGGATCGAAGTGGCACAGATCGTGGGTTTGAAGGCGATTTATGGGCGGATCCTTCGCGACTATCTCGCAAAGGCTGCCCCGGCCGGGGGCGCGAAAGCTATGACGGGCAGGGGGTAAAGACATGGATTTGGGTTTGAAAGGCAGGACGGCGGTGGTCTGTGCCTCAAGCAAGGGGCTCGGCAAGGCCTGTGCGGCGGCCCTTGCAGCAGAGGGAGCGGACGTTGTTATCAACGGCCGGAATCCCGAGACTGTCGCCGCGGCGGTCAAGGAGATCTCTGCCGTTGCGAAAGGGCGCGTTATCCCAGTTGTGGCCGATGTGGCGACCGAAGACGGGCGCGCCCTGCTGCTGCAGCCGATCCCCCACCCCGACATTCTTGTCACCAACTGCGGCGGTCCGCCCTTCGGCAATTTCCGGGACTTTGATCGCAGCGACTGGATGCGCGCGATTGAGGGGAACATGCTGTCGGCCATTGACCTTATCAAGGCAGTGATCGACCCGATGATCGAGCGGCGACATGGGCGGATCGTGAACATCACATCGGTCGCGGTGAAGGCACCGATCGCCGAGCTTTGCCTGTCCAACGCAGCCCGCAGTGGTCTGACCGGTTTTGTCGCTGGCCTTGCCCGTGAGGTCTCGCGTGCCAATGTGACGATCAACAACCTTTTGCCCGGCACTTTCGCGACAGATCGCATTCTGGAACAGGCCCGCCACGCGGCCAAGGACATCAGCTTTGAAGAGCAGGTCGCCCTCTGGCAGGCACAAGAGGTTTCGGGCCGCATGGGCAGGCCCGAAGAGCTTGGTGCCCTTTGCGCGTTCCTCTGCAGCGACCATGCCGGCTATGTCACCGGGCAGAACATCCTGATGGACGGCGGGGGCTATCCGGGGACGTTCTGACCCTTAGCCCAAGCCCAGATCCCGCGCCTGGGCGTCGATCATTGCCCGCTGCAGGTCGATGAACGGGGCAGGGGGCTGCTGCAGCATCTGGTTGTCAGCCACCGGATCGACGACATCGGTCCGACGCCCCAATAGGGTTTCCACGACAGCCAGACCGCAGAACGGCACCATGGCTTCCGAATAGCCTCCCTCATGCGCGCAGAGGAGGCGTCCGTCGCAGAGCTCTTCGGCTAGGGCCAGTGTGCCTTCGGCCAGAGCGCGGAACGTGTCCGATGTGGCCAACATCCGTCCCATCGGATCCAGCCCGTTGGCGTCATAGCCGCAAGCGACAACGATCAGGTCAGGCGCAAAACGCCGCATCGCCGGAGCAACAATTCGTTCGAAGGCATCAAGGTAGCTTTGATGGCCTCCGCCGGGTAGGAGGGGGATATTGATGTTGAACCCCGCTCCTGCGCCCCGACCCCGATCTTCGGCCTTCCCGCGGTCTACCGGATAGTTTGCCGCCTGATGGATCGAGATCGTCAGGGTGTCATCCCGATCATAATAGATCGTCTCGGTCCCATTGCCGTGGTGAACATCCCAGTCGAAAACCGCGACCCGCAGGCGTCCGTGCTCGGCGCGCGCAGCCTCCAGCGAGATCGCGATATTTGCGAGGAGGCACAGGCCCATGCCTTCCCCTGGCTCGGCATGATGTCCGGGCGGCCTTGCTAGGGCATAGGCGTTGCGAATGCCACCTGACAGCACATCAGCAACCGCCCGCTTGACCAGCCCGGCCGAAAGCGAGGCCGCCTCGAAACTGTGACGCACCATCAAGGATGTCTTGCCAGGTGCTGCCATGCCACTGGCCGAGGTTTCGCGGAAAAGATCGACATAGTCCTTGGTATGGACGCGCAGAATGTCATCAAGTGTGACCGGTTCCGCCTTGCGCACATCCAGATGGTCCCAAAGGCCGGATACCTCCAGCAGGTTCTTGAACCGGCGTTTGGTCTCAGGATTCTCCAGATGGCTGGTCCCCGCTGGCGGCTGAACATAGCCGCCGACCGGCAGGGTCAGAACGGCTTCCCCCCAGGAATGCCACAGGCATCGTTCGTCATGGTAGAACGCTGTCGTCATCTTTCTCTCCTGTTCCAAGCCGGCGTCAGCTCGCTGGACGTGCCGCCCCGGTTTCCCAGTCCTTCAGGCGCGCCCGTCTAGCAGGTACCGATGGCCGAAATGTCATGGGCAGTTTTTGATCCCGAGCCCTTGATAGCAATATGGAGTTTTTCTGGCAAGAATTGACTCAAAGACAGAAAAGCTCCACTCTGAGCCTGTAACGTCGCAAAGGGATCTAAATGGCGGACGAATCAGCCCCTATCGTGGCTCTTCGGCAAGTGCTGGAACAAAGCCGGGAGAGCGCTACCCCCGCGGAGCGTGCGATTTCCACCTACATGATGGAAAACCTCTCCAGCTTGCCCTTCGAGACAGCAGCTTCGGCTGCGCGCAAGATCGGCGTGTCGGAGACCACCTTGGGACGCTACTGCCGCGCCCTCGGGTTGAAGCACTTCAAGGAGCTGAAGGCCCGGCTTCAGGCCGATATTGGCACCCATGCCTGGCTTCCCAGTGATCGGTTGCGCGAGTTCAAGGAACGCTCGCGTCGGGGCACGGTCGAGGTGAGCCTGGCGCTGGAAAAGGAAATGTCGGCCATCCTGACCGTGCATGAACTGGCCGCTTCCGCCGGCTTTGTGCGGGCCGTCAACCTGCTCGCCACGCGCAGGGAGGTTTACGTTGCTGGCTTTCAGGCTGAACGTGGCTTTGCCCATTACTTTGTAGATAGTCTGGTCTACCTGCGCCCGGGCGTGCGACTTGCTTCCTCGGCCGACGGGCATTTTGCCGATGTCCTGACCGCCAACCCGAACGAGGCTTGTCTCGTCCTCTTGGATGGTCGCCGCTATTCCCGTCTGACGCTGGAGCTTGCGCAATCCGCCAAGGCGCGGGGCATGCCTATCGTCCTCGTCACCGACACCTACTGCGATTGGGGGCGCGAGGTTGCAACCGAGGTTTTCGCCGTGCCCAGCGATCTCAATCACTTCTGGGACGCGACCACGCCGATGGTCAGCCTGCTTGGGTTGATGCTGAACGCCATCTTCACCGTGCTTGGGCCCGAAGTGGAAACCCGCATGGCCGAAGTGTCCGACTATTACGGCAAGTTTGTGGGCCACACCGGGCCCAGTCGAAACCAGAAAAAGAAATCCAAGAACACAACTTCAACAGGGGAGAAGGAATAATGACGAAACATCACCGACACCTGTGGGCGGGACTGGGGCTGGGCGCTCTTCTCTGCTTCTCTTCGCCCGCCATTGCCGACGAGCTTGTCGCGGCGCTTAGGGGCTCCGAAGTGGGCGTTTCAACCTATGACATGCTCAAGGCCATCAACTCGAACGTGGCCGGCACCCTGATCTACGACACCCTGATCGAACAGGACGCCAATCACGGCTACGTGCCCGCCCTCGCGGAAAGCTGGGAAGAGGCGCCAGATGGGATGCAGTGGACCTTCCATCTTAAGAAGGGCGTCAAGTTCCACAACGGCGTTGATTTCAACGCCCAAGCGGTGGCCGACTGGCTGGCGATGTTCAAAGGAACGGACTTTGATTACTATCTGGGCGCCGTCAAGGAAGTTGTCGTAGTCGGCGACTACACCCTTCGTCTGGACATGACGCGCCCGGACCCGAACCTGCTTTACAACCTGTCCACCCCCTTTGGCGGTGTCATGGAGCCCGGCGCCCGGAAAGCCGATGGCGAGAACTACGGCTTGACCGAAGCCGTGGGCACGGGGCCCTACAAGCTGGAAAGCTTTGCGGTCGGGCAGGAAACCGTTCTCGTCCGCAACGACGATTACGCCTGGGGTGCCAAGAACGCGACCAACACCGGCCCGGCCAATATCGAACGCATCCGCCTGCGCGAGATCGGCGAGGCCTCGACCTCGTTCCTTGAACTGCAGACCGGCGGCGTCGACATGCTTCTGGGCGTTCCGCAAGAGTTTCTGTCCGAAGCGGCCAGCCTGCCGAACATCAAGCTCATGACAATGCCTGACTCGGAAATCTGGTACCTGGTCATGAATGTCACTGCCGCCCCCTTCGATGATATCCGCGTGCGTCAGGCTGCGGCTCTGGCTGTGAACCAGCAGGCCATCAAGGACAATCTCTTCGGCGGGGCTGGCAATATCCCGTCGACCTTCATGATCGCATCCTTGCCGGAAGAGAAGGTGGCCGATCAGTTCCGCATCAAGTTCGATCTCGACAAGGCCAAGACCCTTCTGGACGAAGCGGGTTGGGTAGCAGGCGCCGACGGCATCCGGGCCAAGGATGGCCAGTCGTTGGAGATCACACTCTGGACGCAATCGGATTCGAACTTCCGCCGCGTGACCGAAGTCATCCAGGCGCAGCTGAAAGATGCAGGCTTCGCAGCCGATATCCTGACCTTCGACAGCGCGACCATCCGCGACCAGTACAAGGCCGGTACCCATCAGGCTGCCGTGCGGTCCTACTTCTATGACAACGCCACCATTCTGGACTGGTTCTTCGGCGGCGATCGCCCCGGCTATCCGAACATCTCGATGTGGAATGATCCGAAGGCCGAAGAACTGCGCACGACTGCGATGACAGGGTCGAAGACCGGCGAAGAGTTCACGAAGAACTTCATCGCCTATCACGAATACATCCTGTCGCAGTTCCCCTTCGCGCCGATCTACGAACCGGTGGGCAATGTCGCCTATAACGCTGATCGGGTGATCATGCCCGAGACCATCAATTCCCCGGTCTTCCAGCGTGCCGCGATCATGGACCTGAAGCTGGCGAACTGACAAACGGCAGCGGGGATCAGGAGATGCTTGGCTTTATCATAAAGAGAAGTCTTCTTCTGATCCCCGTGTTCTTTGCGGCGTCGATCGTCGCTTTCCTGCTGATCCACCTTGTTCCTGGCGATCCGGTCGATAGCCTTTTGACGGTCGGTTCGCCACCCGAGCAGCGCCAGATCCTCACCGAGCGCTATGGCTTGGACAAGCCGCTGGTCGTTCAGTACGGCATCTGGATCTGGGGTGTCCTGCAAGGGGACCTTGGGACGGCCATCATCATGCGTCGCCCGGTGGCCGACCTATTGGCCGATGCGCTTCCACATTCCATCGCGCTCGGGGCAAGCGCCTTCATATTCTACACTATTGTCGGCGTGACGCTTGGTGTCACCGCCGCGCTCTTCCGGGATCGCTGGCCAGACCGGGCGATCATGACCGGCGTCCTGTTCGGATCCACCTTGCCCAGCTTCTGGCTGGGGCTCTTGCTGATGCTGGTCTTTTCCGTCTGGCTTGGCTGGCTTCCCGTTTCCGGGGCGCGCGGGGTCAGTAGCCTCGTCCTGCCGGTCCTGACCATCGGCCTCGGCGGCACGGCCCTTGTGGCACGCATCACGCGTGTGGCCATGGTGGAAACCCAGCGGAAGGATTTCGTCATGCTCCTTCACGCCAAGGGCATGCATCCCATGCGCATTCAGCTCTTGCGCGTGTTGCACCATGCCCTCATCCCGGTCGTCACGATCCTCGCTCTCAGGATCGGCTTCGTCCTCGGCGGTGCCATCACGGTCGAGGTTGTCTTTGCCCGCCCGGGCATTGGCACGCTTCTAATCAGGGGCATCATGCAGCACGACTACCCTGTGGTGCAGGCCTGTCTCTTGATGCTATCGACGGCCGTCATTCTGGGCACCTTCCTGGGTGACGTGCTTCAGGCGCTGATGGACCCCCGGGCGCGGGCGAGCCTGACATGATGAGATGGCTCGCCCCCCTGCGCGGCGCGTTTGGTCGGCCCATGGGGTTCGTTGCCGGCAGTTGGCTGGTGTTCCTGATCGCTGTTGCCGTCCTTGCACCCGTGCTGACGCCCTATGACTACGATGTCCAGAACCTCGCCAATGCCAAGATGCCCCCCGATGCGGCGCATTGGATGGGCACCGACGAGTTCGGCCGAGACCTGTTGACGCGCATCCTCTACGGCGCGCGGACCTCCCTGACCGTGTCCACCGTTTCGATCGGCCTGTCGCTGATGGCAGGGCTGACCCTCGGTGCGGCTGCAGCCTATTTCGGGGGCTGGTTCGACCGGGTCGTGACAACGGTGGTCGACCTCACCTGGTCCTTCCCGGAAATACTGATCGCCCTGATCCTCGTGGCCATCATTGGGCCGGGGACAACGGGCACCATGGTTGCAATCGCGGTGGCCTATCTGGCCCAGTTCACCCGTCTGACCCGGGCACAGATCCTGTCTCTGAAGTCTGAAACCTATATCGAGGCTGCCCGCAGCCTTGGGGCCAGCCACAAGCATCTGTTGTTCCGGCACCTGATCCCCAATGCCCTGGCACCCGTGCTGGTTGCCGCGATGCTCGCCACGGGGGACGCGATCATCCTGGAGGCGACGTTGGGTTTCTTCGGCCTTGGGGCGCAACCGCCGACGCCCAGCTGGGGTGCCATGATGTCTTCGGGTGCCGCCCAGCTCTTCACGGCGCCTTGGATCATCCTGCTACCGGGCCTTGCCCTGACCATGACGGTGATCGCCATCAATCTGTTCGGCGATGCCCTCATCGCCGCGCTCGACATCCGAACCAAGCTGAGGGACGCCTGATGCTGCTGGAGGTTCAGGATCTGCGCGTTTCCATCGGCAAGGTCACGCCGCTGGACGGGGTCAGTTTCGCGCTGGACCGGGGTCAGATCCACGGGCTGGTCGGTGAAAGCGGGTCGGGAAAGTCGCTGACGGCCATGGCGATCATGGGTCTTCTGCCCCTGATCGGCGGTCGCATCACCGGCGGGACCCTGGCCTTCGACGGCCATTCCCTCCAGCGCCCCGAGGCGGAATTGCGCAAACTGCGCGGACGCCGAATCGCCTTCATCACCCAGAACCCGATGACCGCCCTTGACCCGGTCCGCCACATTGGCGGCCAGGTCGACGAAGTAGCGATGATGCACCTGGGCCTTGATCGCAAAGCCGCACGCGAACGCACGATCCAGATCTTGACCCAATTGCGGATTTCCTCGGCCGAGACGGTCGTCCAATCCTATCCCCACCAGCTTTCGGGCGGGATGAAGCAACGTATTGTCATCGCCATGGCTCTGGCGGGCGAGCCTGACCTGATCGTGGCGGACGAACCAACGACCGCGCTCGATGTTACCGTCCAGGCCCAGATCATTCACATCCTGACCTCGCTTGTGCGGGAAAGGGGCCTGGGCCTTTTGCTCATCACGCATGACATGGGCGTCGTGGCGCAAGCCTGCGATCTGGTGACCGTACTTTACGCCGGCCGCGTCGCGGAGAAGAGCAGTACCGCCGCGCTGTTTGAGGCGCCGCGCCACCCATACACCACCGCCCTGATGGCAAGCGTTCCGCGCGACGACATGCCGCTTGGGGCGCTGAAAGGCATTCCCGGCTCCGTCCCGTCGGTCGCTGGCTATCCGGCAGGATGCCGTTTCCACCCACGGTGCCCCCGCAAGACCGAGATCTGTGAAAAGGTCGTTCCCCCTCTCGTGGTGACAGACAAACAGAGCGCGCTTGCCTGCCATAATCCGCTGGAGGGAACCCGCCCGTGACCGAGATCCTGCGGTTGGAAAACCTGACCAAAGTCTTCACCCGGCCTGCCGGGGCTTTCCGAAAACCCCGCCAGATGACGGCGGTCCGCGACGTCTCGCTATCAGTCCGGAGGAGGGATGTCGTCGGTATCGTCGGCGAATCCGGTTGTGGGAAATCCACCCTCGCCCGTCTTATCCTTCGCCTTGTCGAGCCGACCTCTGGCCGTGTGCTGCATGACGGCACGGACATCACGCATCTTTCCCACCGCGCGCTGCAGAAGGCGCGTGCGAACATGGCTATGGTCTTCCAGGACCCCTATTCCAGCCTCGACCCCCGCTACACCGTGGCTGACTGCCTGGCCGAGGCCTTTGTGGTGCAGGGAACCGCAGAGCCGAAGGGGCGGATCGAGGCACTTCTGGATCAGGTGGGCCTGTCGCGCGCAATGGCCCAGAGCTACCCACATCAATTGTCGGGCGGCCAACGCCAGAGAGTCGGGATTGCTCGCGCGCTGGCCCTGTCCCCAGACCTGCTGATCCTTGATGAGCCGACTGCGTCGTTGGATGTGTCCATCCAGGCGCAGATCATCTCGCTATTGCAAGACCTGCAGACCTCCATGGGCCTGACCTACATCTTCATCAGCCACGACCTTGGGCTCGTGCGGTACTTCTGCAGTCGCGTGGTGGTTATGTACCTTGGCTCGGTGGTGGAAGAACTGCATGACCCCAAGTCGGCGTCCCTGCACCCCTATACCGCCACCCTGATGGACTCGACATTCGCCCCTGACCCGAGGCGCCGCAAGGATCTGGTGGCCCTGGAAGGGGAAATCCCCTCACCGTTCAACCTGCCGCCCGGTTGCGCCTTTGCGGGTCGTTGCCCACGTGCGTCAGATCGCTGCCGGACAGAAAAGCCGGTACTGGCACCCGCGCTTGGGCAACATTCGGTCGCCTGTTTTGATCCTGTGCCCGCCTAGCTAGCTTCAAGCCGGCTCTCTGCGCGAGATCAAAGTGGCAGCCCCGAATCGGCTTTCGGCTGATCCATCACAATCTGACTTTGCACACGCGCGACCGCAGGGTGCGGGAGCAGGCGGTGGTGGATCAAATAGTTGAGGGCCGGCAAGTCGGTCACCCAGACGCGAAGCAAATAGTCTGCTTCGCCGGTCAAGGTCCAGCAGCCCACTACCTCGGGCAGAGTGACCACAAGGCGGACGAAGTTCGCGGCGTTGTCGGCGTTGTGCGCGACCATCTGGACCTGCACGAAGGCCTGCACCGTCAGCCCCAGACTGCCGGGATCAAGGCGCGCGCGGTAGCCTGCGATCACGCCCTCAGCTTCCAGCCTAGAACGGCGGCGGGCGACCTGGCTTGGTGACAGGTTCAGGATCTCGCCCAGTTCCTGGGCAGTGATATCAGCGCGGCGCTGGATTTCGGTCAGCAAGCGCGTGTCGGTCGAATCCAAAGTGCGCATTCCTCGCGTGATCTATTAGCTGAGCGCAGTATACGCGCAGAATAACTACAAAAAAGCCGAAAAACTGCGCGCCACTGGCGACAGTTTCGTGGGAGTGTTGACTCGACCACATTCCTTTGAAGGGAGACAAGGATGGGACCGTTCCCGCATGACGCCCCGCGCGCTTCGATCAGTGACGCTAACCCCGCCGGGACAGATGGCTTTGAATTCGTGGAGTTCGCCCATCCGCAGCCCGAAGAGGCCCGCGCCCTGTTCTCCCGCATGGGTTTCACCCTGACCGCCCGCCACAAGACGAAGTCAGTCGAGCTTTGGCAACAGGGGAACATCACCTACATCCTGACCGACGAACCTAACAGCCATGCCCGCCGCTTCGTCGAAGAACATGGACCGTGCGCTCCCGCTATGGGCTGGCGCGTCGTGAACGCGCAACACGTTTTCGACCATGCTGTGAAGAACGGGGCAGAACCCTACACAGGCTCGGACAAGACACTGGACTGGCCCGCAATTACAGGAATCGGCGGGTCGCTGATCTACTTCACCGATTGCTACGGTGCAGGCGCAAACCCCTATGCGAAGGACTTCGATTTCATAACTTCCCCGAAGCCTGCAGGGGTTGGCTTCTATTACCTCGACCACCTGACCCACAATGTTTTCAAGGGCAACATGGACAAGTGGTTTGACTTCTACAGCCGCCTGTTCAATTTCCGGCAGATCCGGTTCTTCGACATCGAGGGGAAGTACACTGGCCTTTACAGCCGCGCGCTGACCTCGCCATGCGGGCGCATCCGCATCCCGATCAATGAGGATCGCGGCGAGACGGGTCAGATTGTTGAGTACCTGAAGCGCTACAACGGCGAAGGCATCCAGCACATCGCCGTGGGCAGCGACGACATCTACACCTCAACCGACGCCATCGCAGAACGCGGGCTGAAATTCATGCCCAAACCGCCAATGGCATATTACACTCTGTCCAAGACTCGCGTCGCAGGCCACGAAGAACCCTTGGAGAAACTGGCCAAGCACGGCATCCTGATCGATGGTGAGGGCGTAGTGGATGGGCGCGAAACCCGCATCCTGCTCCAGATCTTTTCGAAAACGGTGATCGGCCCGATCTTCTTCGAATTCATCCAGAGGAAGGGCGACGATGGCTTCGGCGAGGGCAACTTCCGCGCTCTGTTCGAAAGCATCGAACAGGACCAGATCGACCGTGGCGTGTTGACAGCGTCCTAGTCCTCGTCGCCGTCCGTGCCGCTCTCGGCAATGATGCTGCGCAGGAGTTCGTCCAGTTGCGCCGCGATCTCGGGCCCGATCTGGGCGCGGAGGGCGAGGTCGTACTCGATTGCCTTTTGACCGAGGTCGGCGAAGACCTCGCGCCCTCGGTCCGTGAGGGACAGGATTTCCGCTCGGCGGTCTTGCGGGCTGACGGCGCGGGAGAGGAGGAGATCTTCTTCCAGCGCCGAGACTGCACGGCTGACCTTGGTCTTCTCGATGTGGCTGATGGCGCAGATGTCGCGCGCGGTCATGGAGCCGAACTTGCCCAGATTGGCCAGCACGCGCCATTGCGTGCGCGTCATGCCATAGGTGGCCTTGTAGCTGGCCTGAAAGGATTTTGACGTGGCCTCGGCCGCCTGATTGAGCAGGTACGGCAGGAAGCTTTCCAGATCGAAATCGGCGGGTACGGCCATGGCGTCGGTCCTTGGTGCGGGCGGACCCTGCCACAGGCAGTGCCCGCTGTCACCCCTGCGGTCTGACGCGGTCGGGATGGGCTGCGACAACGGCGGGGAGCGCTTCTGCCCGGGCCGAAATGGCGGAAAGTCGCGGGAAGGCGGCAAGATCGACGCCCCAGCGGCGGGCGCTGTAGACCTGCGGGACGAGGCAGAAGTCGGCAATCCCCGGCTTGTCGCCGTGGCAGAAGGCGGTTTCCGGTCCGTTCGAGATAAGCCCCTCTAAGCCTTGCAGGCCAAGCGCGATGAAATGAGCCATCCAGCCCTCAATCGTTGCCGAGCCCCCAAGGCTGACGGCATGGCGGGCGACTCGCAGGTTGCAGACCGGCTGGATTTCCATCGCGATGGCCTCGGCAAGGACGCGGGCCCGCGCCTTGGCGGCGGGAGCGGCGGGAAGGAATCCCGCGTTCCGCGTCTCATCGAGGTATTCGATGATCGCAAGGGATTGGGTCAGGCGCAGTCCGTCGATTTCCAGTACCGGAACAAGGCCTTGGGGGTTCGCGGCCAGGTGCTCGCCTGATCGCTGTTCACCCGCCAACAGGTCGACTGGACGCGCCTCATAGGGAAGCCCCAGATGGTTCAGCGCGATCCTGACGCGATAGGAGGAGGAGGACCGCCAATAGTCGTGAAGCACGATCTTGTCCGACATGGATCAGCCTTTCGCAAAGGGGCGGCGCGGATTGAGGTTTAGCTTGACTTGGTTGCGAGTGCAACTATTACTGCGACTCGAACTTTTGGCCCCGACTTCCAGGCCGAGCCATCGCAGGAGGACCCAATGACCAGCCACACACTTCCCGCAGGCATGATCCGCGCGGTCAGGAACCTTGGCCCGCATGAGGGCTATATGCCGGGCTTCGGCAACGACTTTGAAACCGAGGCTTTGCCGGGCGCGCTGCCGCAGGGGCAGAACAGCCCGCAGAAATGCGCCTATGGGCTTTATGCTGAACAGCTTTCAGGCTCGGCCTTCACCAAGCCGCACCCCGAGCGGACTTGGTGTTACCGGATCCGGCCGAGCGTTAAGCACACGACGCGGTTCGAGAAAATCGATGTTCCGCTGTGGAAATCCGCGCCGCATGTGCTGCCGGATGTGATTTCTCTAGGCCAATACCGCTGGGACCCGATCCCGCACGCGTCCGTAGACCTGACCTGGATCACGGGTATGCGGACTGTCACCACGGCGGGGGATGTGAACACACAGACCGGGATGGCCTCGCATATCTACCTCGTCACAAAGTCGATGCAGGACGAGTATTTCTACTCGGCGGATGGCGAGGTGCTGGTCGTCCCGCAGGAAGGCCGTCTGCGCTTCTGCACCGAACTGGGGATCATCGACCTTGAACCCAAGGAAATTGCCATCCTGCCGCGCGGGTTAGTCTATCGGGTGGAGGTGCTGGAAGGCCCCGCGCGCGGCTTCGTCTGCGAGAACTACGGCGTGCCCTTCACCCTGCCGAATCGCGGGCCGATCGGGGCGAACTGCATGGCGAATCCGCGGGATTTCAAGACGCCCGTCGCGGCCTTCGAGGATCGGGACGCGCCGTCCTCGGTCGTGATGAAATGGTGTGGGCAGTTCCATCGCACGCGGATCGGGCACAGCCCGCTGGACGTGGTCGCATGGCATGGAAACTACGCGCCGTGGAAGTATGACCTACGGACCTACAGCCCTGTCGGCGCAATCCTGTTCGACCATCCCGACCCGTCGATCTTTACCGTGCTGACCGCGCCGTCGGGTCTAGAGGGGACGGCCAACATCGACTTCGTGCTGTTCCGCGAACGCTGGCTGGTGGCCGAGCATTCCTTCCGTCCGCCGTGGTACCACAAGAACGTCATGTCCGAACTGATGGGGAACATCTACGGCATCTACGACGCCAAGCCCAAGGGCTTCGTCCCCGGCGGCATGAGCCTTCACAACTGCATGCTGCCGCACGGGCCGGACCGCAACGCTTTCGAGGGCGCGTCGAATGGCGAGCTGAAGCCCGAGAAGCTGGACGAGACCATGAGCTTCATGTTCGAGACGCGCTTTCCCCAGCACCTGACAGAATGGGCGGCGAAATCGGCCCCATTGCAGGATGACTACATCGACTGCTGGGACAGCCTCGACAAGAAGTTCGACGGCACGCCGGATGTGAAGTGAGATAAGCGGGGGCCAGCCTTCCGCCCCCCGGGGACATTCAGAGACAGAAAATGAACAGCGGATTGATACGGTCCTGGGTGAAAAGCGCCAATGCGGCAGACTGCCCCTTTCCCCTGAACAACCTACCCTGTGGGGTGTTCTCGGTCGGGGACGAGGAGTTGCGCTGCGGTGTGGCCATTGGGGACTATGTCCTCGACGTGACGGGACTCGAGGAAGAGGGGCTGCTTTCCCTCGCCGGGGGCCCGCTGCTCGACGTGCCCTTCTGGAACGAGGTGATGGGCGCGGGGCCCGCCGTCTGGGCCGACCTGCGCGGGCGGTTGACCGCGCTGCTGGCCGAAGGTTCGGCGGATCAGGCTGGGGTTGAGCCGTTTCTGGTGCCGCTGGCCGAGGTGGAGTTGCATCTGCCGTTCCTCGTGGCGGAATACACGGATTTCTATGCGGGGCGGCATCATGCCACCAATGTGGGCACGATGTTCCGGGGGGCGGAGAATGCGCTGCCGCCGAACTGGCTGCATATTCCCATCGGCTATAACGGGCGGGCCTCTTCGGTGGTCGTGTCGGGGACGGAGGTGCGCAGGCCCTGGGGGCAGGTGAAGGGGCCGGATCATGCGGTGCCGTCCTTCCAGCCGTCGCGACGTTTCGACATTGAGCTGGAGATGGGTGCGGTGGTTGGTATGCCGTCGGATGGACCGGTGACGGTGGCCGAAGCCGATGCGATGATCTTCGGCTATGTGCTGCTGAACGACTGGTCGGCGCGGGACATTCAAGCTTGGGAGTATCAGCCGCTGGGGCCGTTCCAGGCCAAGGCGACCGCGACGACGATTTCTCCTTGGGTCGTGATGAAGGCGGCGTTAGAGCCGTTCCGCACGGCGACCCCGCCGCGAGAGGTGCCGCTTTTGCCACATCTGCAGGAACCCGGCCCGATGCTTTACGACATCGCGCTGGAAGTGGGCCTGCGCCCCGAGGGCGGGGCCGAGACTGTGATCGCGCGGACGAATTACCGTGAGATGTACTACTCCGCCGCGCAGCAACTGGCCCATCACACGACGAGCGGCTGCCCGATGACGACCGGCGATCTCTTGGGATCGGGGACGATTTCGGGGCCCACAAAGGATAGCCGGGGCAGCCTTCTTGAACTGTCCTGGGGTGGGAAGGAACCGATCGCCATCGCCGGCGGAGCGCGGAGCTTCATCGAGGATCACGACACACTCACCTTGCGCGGGTGGTGCAAGGGTGAGGGCTACATCATCGGCTTCGGCGATTGCGTAGGCAAGGTGACGCCAGCGCATGCCGACCCTTACGCACGATAAGGAACAGGACCATGGCTAAGGCTTTCGCCTCGCAGGGCGATCTGGCGGAAAAGACCATCAGCTTCACCGAGATCGGGGAAGGGCTCTATGCCTTTACCGCCGAGGGTGACCCAAATTCGGGCGTTATCATCGGGGATGACTCCGTGATGGTGGTCGAGGCACAGGCGACGCCGCGCCTTGCGCAGAAGGTGATCGACTGCATCCGGGAGGTGACGGACAAGCCGATTTCCCATGTGGTGCTGACGCATTACCACGCGGTGCGGGTACTGGGTGCCTCGGCCTTCGGCGCGGGACAGGTGATCATGTCCGAGGCCGCGCGAAACATGGTGGCCGAGCGGGGGCAGGAGGATTGGGACAGCGAGTTCCAGCGCTTTCCGCGCCTGTTTCAAGGGCATGAGAGCATTCCGGGCCTGACATGGCCCACGACCACCTTCAACGGCAGGATGACGATCTGGATGGGCAAGCGGCGGGTGGATATCTGCCAATTGGGCCGCGCGCATACGGCGGGGGATGCGGTGGTGCAAGTGCCGGACGCGAACGTGATGTTCACCGGCGATATCGTGGAGGCGCATTCGGCCTGCTATTGCGGCGACGGCCATTTCGCTGAGTGGGGCGCAACGCTGGAGGCGATCCGGGACTACGACCTAGACGCGATTGCTCCAGGTCGTGGCGATGCCGTCCTGGGGCGCGATGCGGTCAATGCGGCACTCGACCGGACCAAGGACTTTGTCGAAAGCACCTACAGGCCCGTCGCGCGCGTCGCCGCCCGCAACGGCACCTTGAAAGAGGCATGGGATGCCTGCCGGGCTGAATGCGACCCGAAGTTCAAGGACTATGCAATCTACGAGCATTGCCTGCCCTTCAACGTCGCCCGTGCCCATGACGAGGCGCGCGGCATCCACCATCCCCGCATCTGGACCGCACAGCGCGATCTGGACATGTGGGCGGCCTTGCAGGGTTGAACGAAAGGAACCGGGAGGCTCAAATGAAGCATGATATTCCGGAACGCTACACGCTCGCGTTCCGCTTGTATCCCTACGCCAAATCACCGGATCAGGACGCGACCACGCCCGTCCGCCACAAGGCTGTCGTGGTCGGTGGCGGCCCGATCGGCCTTGCGACCGCGCTTGACCTCGGGCGTCGCGGTGTGCCGGTGGTTCTTCTGGATGATCACGAAGGCGCGGGGCTGGGCAGCCGTGCCCTGTGCTTTGCCAAACGCACGCTTGAAATCTGCGACCGCCTGGGCGCGGCGAAGCCTATGCTGGCCAAGGGCGTGCAGTGGAACCTTGGCAAAGTGTTCCACGACGACCGTCTGCTTTACGAATTCAACCTGTTGCCCGAAGGCGGCCATGCCTTTCCCGCCTTCATCAACCTGCAACAGCCATGGTTCGAGAAATTCCTGCATGACGCCATCGTGGCGGCACAGGCCGAAGGCGCGCCGATCGAGTTGCGCGGCAAGAACCGCGTCGATGCGGTGACCCCTGCCGCAGACCATGTGGCGCTGGACGTGATGACGCCGGACGGACCCTACAAGGTCGAAGCCGAGTGGCTGATCGCCTGCGACGGCGCGCGCAGCCCACTTCGCAACATGCTGGGCCTCGGCTTTGATGGGCGCGTGTTCGAGGACAACTTTCTGATCGCCGATGTTAAGATGAAGGCTGATTTCCCGACCGAACGCTGGTTCTGGTTCGAGCCGCATTTCAAATCTGGCGACTCGGCGCTGTTGCACAAGCAGCCCGACGATATCTGGCGCATCGATTTTCAGCTGGGCTGGAACATCGACCGCGCAAAGGAACTGGAACCCGCCCGCATCCGCGCCCGCGTTGATGCGATGCTGGGGCCGGATGTGGACTACGAACTCGACTGGTGTTCGATCTACACCTTCCAGTGCCGCCGGATGGAGCGGTTCCGCCATGGGCGCGTGCTGTTCGCGGGGGATAGTGCTCATCTGGTTTCGCCGTTCGGCGCACGGGGTGCGAATTCGGGCGTGCAGGACGTCGACAATCTGGCGTGGAAGCTGGCGCTGGTGGTGGAGGGTGTAGCGCCTGAGCGCCTGCTCGACAGTTATGATGCCGAGCGGGTGCATGGGGCAGAGGAGAACATCCTGAATTCCACGCGGGCCACGGATTTCATTACGCCAAAAACGCCCGTTTCGAAGATGTTCCGCAATGCGGTGCTGGCCTTGGCCGGGAGCCTGCCTTTTGCGCGGACAGTGGTGAATTCGGGGCGGCTGTCAATGCCCTGCACCTATGACGGGTCGGTGCTGAACGGGGCGGATCATCCGGCTATGCCCGCGCGAACGCGACCAGGGTCGCCCTGCCCGGATGCGCCGCTTGACAGGGGCTGGCTTTTGTCCCGTTTAGGGCGCGGCTTTACCCTGATGGGGATCGGGTTGGAGGTGCCAAAGGCCATGGCCGGTCATGGGGTGGCGCTGGAGGGGCTGTCACTTGCTCCCACGCCGGAATTGGGGGCGCGTTACTTGGGCGGTGCGGAGCGGGCTGTCTATCTGATCCGGCCCGACCAGCATGTCGCGGCGCGCTGGGATCATCTGGATGAGGCGGCGGTGGCGGCGGCGCTTGCGCGCGCCATCGGAAAGGAGTGAGGCGGTGCTGATCACGACCCCAAACCTGACGAGGCCGGATGAAAGCTATGCCCGCCTGATCGCCACTCATGAGGGATTGAGCGAGGCGGAGAGCCACGCGCTGAACGCGCGGCTGATCCTGATCCTGATGAACCATATCGGGGATGAGGCCGTGTTGGCCGAGGCGATGCTTCTCGCCCGCGATCCTTCGGCAGTGTGAGGGGGCCGGGCGCCGGGCGGCGTCCCGGCCGTCACGTCACGGGGCAGGAACCGAGACCAGGAGCCCGTCGAGATCGGCGGTCAGCCGCGCAGCTTCGCGAAAGGAATGTCGGGATCCGAGATCCGCATGAAGCCGCTGCAGCTCCGGAGTGGCCCGGTCTGGAAAGAAGATGGCCAGCGGAGAAATCGGCCCGTTCGGCATCGTTGCTGACCTCGCATCGCAGGGGCAGCGACGCAAGCGCGCGGCTTTGACACGAAGTCGCCCAAAGAGCGTGTCGAGAACGAGCGTGCGATAGTCATGGATAGCACGAACCGAGGCACAGGTCGTCGTGCAGCTTGCGTGGCGAAGAGGGCGCCGCAGGGTGGTGGAGATCGTTTTCTTGTGAAGACCGTTCAGCAGACAAAGTTAGCGGGCGGAAAAGGCGGAAAGCGGTCTTTCGCGCATAGTACCATCAGGTGATCTCGACCACGCCGCTTCAGCGTCCGGCAAGACATATGTCGCGCGAAATTTCGCGCAGCTTTCGCGCGAGGACCCGACTGTTTTCGGCCCTCCAGTGAATGCAATAAGCAAGGTCAGGTACTTGCAGCCGGTCCTCGACCGCAAGGCGAACCAATTTGCCTTCAGTGAGATACCTTTCGACGAAAGGGCCGCCCAAAAGCGCAACGCCAAGACCGGCGATTGTCGCCACTGCGACCGCTTCGGGACTGTTGGTTGTCAGAACACGACGAAAGCGCAGACCGCGACGTGCGCTCAGGTCCAGAAGCTGCATGGTGCTTCCGGCCTTCTCCGACATGGAGATGATTGGATGATGCTGCAGTTCCTCGGCGGTGACGGGCCGGTCTTCGTGAAACAGGCCGGGCGAGGCGACCCACAGCAAAGGAACCTCGCAGATCTGCTCGCTTATGACCGCCGGGTCGAGTGAGCGGCCCGGAGCAATGGCGAACTCTGTCTCGCCCTTCTCGACGTCCTCCAGGAGTTCCTTGGTCACCGCCACGCGCGGTTCAAGAATAACTTCGGGGTAATCGCGCCGGATGGCTGCCACGATGCTGGGCAGGTAGCGCATCGCCATCAGTTCGCTGACGCCGAAGCGGCACGTACCGCGCAAACCCGAAGGACCGCGGGCCGCAACGACGATTTCGTCGCGCAGCGAAAGCAACTGTTCGGCCCGCGACAGGATGTTCTCGCCAGCGTCCGTGATGCGGGCGCGGGGGCCGCTGCGGTCGAAGAGAGGCACGCCGATTTCCAGTTCCAGTTCCTGGATCCGCTTGGAGAGGGCAGATTGCGTCATGAAAAGCCGCTCGGCGGCAAGCGCGAAACTGCCAAGGATCGCCGACCAGTAGAAGGCTTCAAGCTGCTTCAGGGTCATGGTATGCTCTCCCTTCGCCCGCATGATAGTGGGGGCGGGGGCACCGGCCAAGGTCACAGCTTCATGGTGAAGGGGGGCGGCCCGGCGGCCCCCATGTCGACCCAGACGGCCTTTTGCTGAAGGAAGTGCAGGACGGCCAGCTGCCCGCCTTCCCGGCCTAGGCCCGAGTTCTTGTAGCCTCCGAACGGCGCCATGGGTCCTGAGGTACGGTAGGTGTTCACCCAGACCGACCCCGCCTGCAGCCCAGCAGCCAAACGATGAGCGCGGTTCAGGTCGTTGGTCCATACCCCGGCGGCAAGGCCGTAATCGGTTGCGTTGGCCAGGGACAGCGCTTCGTCTTCGGTGTCAAAGGGCAGGACGGCCAGCACCGGCCCGAAGACCTCTTGCCGCACCAGGCGCATGTCCGGAGTGACATCGCCGAAGATCGTGGGCAGAACGAACCAACCGCTGTCGCAAATACCGCCCGAGGCGCGACCGCCGCCCAAGAGAACTCTGGCCCCTGCAGACTTTGCCTCCTCGATATGTCCTAGGATCCTTTGCATCTGGGCTTCTGTCGTGATGGGTCCGACTTGGGTGTCAAGATCCATCGGGTCGCCGATACGGGCCGAGCGCGCCAGTTCCGTGACTCGGTCCAGGACTTCGGCCGCAACTGACCTGTGTACAAGAAGCCGCGACCCTGCGACACAGGTCTGGCCAGTGGCCGCGAAGATGCCACCGACGATGCCGTTGACTGCACGACCGATATCTGCGTCGGGAAAGACGATGTTGGCGCTCTTGCCGCCTAGTTCCAGGGTCATGGGGATCAATCGCCGCCCGGCTGTGGCGCCGATGGCCATTCCCGCCGCCTCGCCCCCGGTAAAGGCAACTGCGCGCACGAGGGGATGTTCGACCAGCGCTGCGCCGACCTCGGCCCCTGTTCCGGTGACGGCATTGACGACCCCCGGGGGAAAGCCTGCCTGCCGCACCAGGTCCAGGAAGGGAGTTATGGAGGTCGAGGTGAATTCCGAGGGCTTGATGACGACCGTATTGCCTGCGGCCAGCGCCGGGGCGAGTTTCCAGGCCGTCAGGAGGAGGGGAGAATTCCAGGGCACGATTGCGGCGACGACGCCCAGTGGTTCAAGCCGGGTATAGGCGAACATGTCGGGCTTATCGGCGGGCAGGACCGCGCCCTCGATCTTGTCGGCCAGCCCGGCGAAGTAGCGATACCAGCGCGGCATATAGGCCATCTGCCCACGCATTTCGGCCAGCAGTTTGCCGTTGTCGCGGGTCTCGGCGGCTGCAAGCTCGCCGGAATGGGTGGCGATCAGTTCGGCAAGCCGGTTCAGCAGCACCCCGCGGTCCGAAGCCGACAGCCGCGCCCAGTCCGCACTGCGGAAGGCCCGGTCGGCAGATTGGACGGCGCGGTCCACATCCTCGGGCCCACCTGCCGCAACCTCGGCCCAGGGCACCCCACGAGCCGGATCGAAGGACGAAAACCAGCGGCCCGAAACCGCAGGAGTGAACTCGTTGTCGACGAACATCAGAAAGCGGGGCAGACTGGTCATGGTTCACTCCATCACGTTACGAGTTGCGGCATCCCGTCCGGCGATGAAGCCGAAAACAAGGGCTGGCCCAAGGGTAATGCCTGCCCCGGGGTAGTAGCCCCCCATCAGCGAACGCATGTCATTGCCTGCGGCGTAGAGCCCCGGGATCGTCTGGCCAATCTCATTCAACACCCTTGCATGGGTGTCGGTCAGGATGCCCTCGAAAGTTCCGATATCGCCCGGGCGAATCCGGACTGCATAAAAGGGGGGACGGTCCAGAGGGGCCAGGGAGGGGTTCGGTCGATGGTCCGGGTCGCCTTGAAATCGATTGTAGGCAGAGCTGCCGCGACCGAAGTCGGGGTCCGTGCCAACTGCCGCCGCTTGGTTGAAGCGGCGGATGGTTTCGGCCAGTGTCGCGGCATCAAGCCCGGCCTTGGCAGCGAGCTCCTGTGGAGTTTTCGCGCAAAGCAGATATCCGCTCTTGAGCCAATGTCGCCTAGGAAAAGGAAAAGGTCGGGCCAGGCCCAGGCCGTAGCGGCCGATGGCACGTGCATCGGCGATGAACCAGGCAGTAGGCAGCCTGTCCCCCTCGCGCAGGTCAAGCCACGCCGACACGAAGTCGTGGTAAGAGGATGCTTCGTTCACGAAGCGCCGCCCCGGCCCGGCCACCGCGATGATCCCGGGTTTGCCGCGGTCGACGAAATGCGGATAGGCAACGGACGTTCCATCCGTCCAGTGCCCATGCGAAAGCGGTGTCCATGCGGCGTTCTGTGACAAGCCTGTTCCGACGGCCGCGCCGACCGTGTGGGCCAGACGTAAGCCATCGCCCTGAATGCCTTGCGGCGCGAGCGACAGATGATCTTTCTCGCTGGCCGCATGCAGATAAAGAGAGGTGCGGCGCGCCAGATCATGTGGAAATCCGCCCGTGGCCAGTATGACTCCCTTACGCGCCCGGATGCGTGCTATGGTATCTTGGCGAAGGACCACGGCCCCTGCCACGCAATCTTGGTGGACCAGCAGTTGCGTCACTGGCGAGGAGAGCCAGAGCGCCGCCCCGAGGTCTGTCGCGCTCTTGCCCAGGCGGGCAGCAAGGGCATTGCCATTGACTAGGCGCATACCTCGCCCGAAGCGCAGTACATCGAAGCCATGTGCGAGCATGCGGCGCAATACGAAAAGGGCCGAACGCGGGGAGCGGCTGGCGCGGAAGAAGTGTCGCAGTTCCGTACCCGAGCCAATGCTCATTCCCGCCAGCATCAGGGCGCGCAGCGGGGGGGCGAGCCAGGGCAGGAGCGGACCAAGATCGCGTGCGTCGAAGGGTGGGGTGGACAGCGCCCGGCCACCTGTCCTGCCGCCCGGAGCCTCGGGATGGTAATCGGGAAACGCGGTGCCTAGGTCCAACCGAAGGCTGGTCCGCCTTTCGTAAAGAGCAAGCATCTCGGGGCCAGCCTTCAGAAAGGCCCGGGCCTTGGTTTCATCCAGCGTCGCACCTATTTCGTGGCGCAGGTAGGTCAGGACATCTTCCTCGCTGTCATCGATTCCCGCTGACCGGGCCTGGCCGGAAAGCGGGATCCAGCACCAGCCGCCCGATCGGGCCGTGGTGCCGCCGAAAACCTCGGACTTCTCGACCACGATGACCGAGGCACCCGAAAGACGTGCCGAGATCGCCGCCGAAAGCCCGGCCGCGCCCGAACCGATGACAAGGACATCGCAAGTCTCGGCATACTCACTCACTTGAGACGCACCTCTGTCAGCAACAGAGTGGAGATCCGACCGATGAAGGAGCCTGCCAGCGCCGTCAGCGCTTCAGGCTCGGAGGGGGCTGAGGGCAGGACAGCTTCCATCGTCTCCACATCCGGGAACCATAGCTCGGTCAAGCCGTCGCAAGGCGGGGCGCCGGGGCTGCGGGCAAGCACATGGTTCTGGCAGTAACCAAGCAGAGCGTCGGCGCGGCGGGCGACGCGAGGGCCATGTGACTCTCTCCAGATTTCGCGGAACTGTCTGGGGTCAAGGCCGGTGGCGCGTTCCAGCAAGGACATGCGCTTGATCGCCCCCGGCAGAGCAGCGGGTGGCAAGAGTATCTGTCGTTCGACCTCGTAGTAGCGCTCCAGCCCAAGCTCGCCTGCGGCACCAATCACCTCTCGCGCGCGGTGATCTAGGGACCAGATCTGCAGCAGGGCGGCCACATGCAGCGGGCGAGAGGGTATCGGCATCCGGACGCAGCGATCCTGCACGCGGTTCAGTACGGCATAGGACAGGGCATCGCAAAGCCGCGCCACCCTGCTGCCAGCCAGCACTGCGGCCTCATCATCGCACAGGAAGATCAGGCATGACACCTCGCGGCTCCTCGACTTCGGTTCGGCGGCCTTTCGGCGAGGCAACCTTGGCCGGCATGACGATAGCGCGAGGCCGAGGGGGCGGCGTAACGAGTTTTCTTCCGGCCTCGCCTGTCGCATTTCGACAGGCGATGGGTCGGTTGACATGAAATTACCGACACCCAAGGCATCACTTAAATTCGTTATGGAATCACCCCCCACACGAATATCTCTCGGGACAGCCGATGATACTCTGACGATCCCGCTCCGCCTATGACCCGCTTGAAAGCCGGCCGGAGGGGCTGGACCGAAGGCAGGACGAGGCTGACGGTGGGAAGGACAAAACGTGAAGAATCGCAGCCGCGCCAACGAGTTGGATGCCGCCCATCACCTGCATCCCTATTCGAACATGCGCATGATCGAGGCCGAAGGTCCCCTGATCATCACACGCGGCGAGGGGATCCGCGTCTTTGATGAAGGCGGCAAGGCCTATATCGAGGCCATGTCGGGCCTGTGGTGCGCGGGGCTGGGCTTTTCGGAACATCGTCTGGCCGAGGCCGCCTATCGCCAGATGAAGGAACTGCCCTACTACCATTCCTTCAACAACCGTGCCCCCGCCATCGTGGGAGAGCTTGCCGCCGAGATGATGGCCTGGGCGCCGGTTCCTATGGGCCGCGTCCTGTTCGCGAACTCGGGCTCTGAATCGAACGATGCAGCCTGGAAGATCGTCCATTACGTCAACAACCTGCGTGGCAAGCCCGGGAAGAAGAAGTTCATCGCCCGCGATCGCGGCTATCACGGGACGACAGCCGTTGCCTCGGCCCTGTCGGGGCTGGAAAGCGGGAAAGCGATCTTCGACTTGCCGATCGGCGGCGTTCTGCGTGTCTCTGCGCCGCATTACTATGGCGGTGCCCGGCCGGGCGAGAGCGAGGCGGCCTTCACGGACCGACTGGTCGCTGAACTCCGCGACCTGATCGCGCAGGAGGGAGCGGATACGATTGCAGCCTTCATCGCCGAGCCCGTGACAGGCGGGGGCGGCGTGCTGATCCCGCCTGCGGACTACTATCCCCGCATTCAGGATGTTCTCAAGGCCAATGACATCCTGTTCATCGCCGACGAGGTGATCTCAGGCTTTGTTCGACTGGGAGAACCGTTCGGGACCCAAATCTTCGGCCTGAAGCCCGACATCATCACAGTGGCCAAAATGCTTTCGGCGGCCTATGCGCCGATCTCGGCGCTCTACCTGTCAGAAGAAATCTGCGCGACCCTGGCTGAGGGCAGCGACCGGATGGGGTATTTCGGCCACGGCTATACCTACTCCGGCCACCCGGTTTCCGCCGCCGTCGCGCTCGAGACACTCCGGATATATCGGGAAGATGGGGTCATCGACAATGCCAGGCGCGTCGGGGCACATCTTCAAGCCGGGCTCAGGGCGCTTGGTGACCATCCGCTAGTCGGTGAAGCGCGCGGCATCGGCATGATCGGGGCGCTGGAACTGGCCGAGGACAAGGCGGCGCGCAAGCCCTTCGACCCCGCGCGCGGTATCGGCGCGCGCGTCCTGCGTAGCGCGATGGATCGCGGATTGATCCTGCGGAACATCCCCGGAGACATCATCGCCTTCTCGCCGCCGCTGATCACCACCGAGGCCGAGGTGGATCAAATTCTTGCGCTGACCCGCCAGGCGCTTGACGAAATCTGGGCCTGGCTGCGGGCCCAGGGATAAGGCGAAGGGATGGCGCGATGAGCTTCATTACCTTCAGCTCGATCCGCAAGGTCTATGGTGCGGCCAATCCGGTCGTCGCGGTCGAGAACTTGGACCTTGGCATCGAGGCCGGCGAGTTCATGACGCTGCTTGGCCCTTCGGGGTCGGGCAAGACCACGACGCTGATGATGCTGGCAGGTTTCGAACAGCCGACCTCGGGCACGATCGCTTTGGATGGCCAGCGCATCGAGACCTTGCCTGCCTATGCCCGCAACATGGGGGTCGTCTTTCAGGGCTATTCGCTGTTCCCTCATATGACAGTGGCCCAGAACGTGGCCTTCCCGCTGGAAATGCGAAAGCTCCCCAAGGCCGAGCTTCGCCAGAGGGTGACGGCGGCCCTTGAAAAGGTTCGGCTGGCCCGCCATGCCGACCGGCGCCCGTCGCAGCTTTCGGGCGGCGAGCAGCAGCGCGTTGCCTTGGCGCGCGCCCTGGTCTTCGAGCCCAGGCTTGTGCTGATGGACGAGCCGCTTTCGGCTCTGGACAAGAACCTGCGCGAAGAGCTTCAGCTGGAAATCCGCAGGCTTCACCGCGAGTTGGGCTTGACCATGGTCTTTGTGACGCATGACCAGTCCGAAGCCATGACTCTTTCCGACCGGGTGACCTTGTTCAATCACGGGCGGGTCGTTCAGTTGGACAAACCCTCGGCCCTGTATGATGCCCCGCGGAATGCCTTTGTTGCGCGCTTCATCGGCGACAACAACCGGGCCGATGGCACGGTGACGCAGCTTGCCGGCGACGGGCTGTCGGCCGTTCTGCGTGTGGGCGGCAGGGACCTGCGCGGGCGAGCCCATCCTGGCACTCTGTCACAGGGTGGTCCGGGCATTCTTTGCATCCGGCCCGAGGCTCTGCAGTTCGGGGCCGGGCCCGGGGGCCGAGATGCGGCAAATTCCCTTTCCGCGACGGTCGCCGACCTGATCCATCAGGGGGATCACTGGCGCATCCAGCTTGTGCCAGACCTGATGCCACAGGCCGGCAGCTGGATGGCAAAATGCCTTCCCGGACAAGTGCCGGATGGAATGCAGATCGGCAGCACCGTCTCGATCCGTTTCGACCAGAAGGATGCCTGGGTGCTTGAACCAGGCGAATGACCAACCAACAGGAGAGAAGAATGACAAGAAACAAGTGGATGGCCGCAAGCGCAGTTGCGCTGTCAGTCGCGGCAATTGCCCTGCCGTCCGGCGCGATGGCAAGGGACCTGACCGTCGTATCCTGGGGCGGCGAGTACCAGGATGCACAAAGGAAGTTCATGTTTGCTCCCTTCAGCGCCGAAACCGGCATCGCACTGGTCGATGAATACTGGGAAGGCGGCATCGGCAATCTTCGTACCCGCATCACCAGCGGCAACAACACCTGGGATGTCGTCCAGGTCGAGGCAGAGGAACTCGCCATCGGCTGCGAAGAAGGGCTGTTCGAGAAGATAGATCTTGCCAAGGTCGGCGGGGCGGACCGTTTCCTGCCGGGCACCACGCATGAATGCGGGGTCGGCGCGGTGATCTACAACGTGGTCCTGGCCTATGACGCATCCAAGGAAGGGCCGAAGCCCGAAAGTTGGGCGGACTTCTTCGACACGGCGAAATTCCCCGGCAAACGTTCGGTCCGCAATGGGCCCAAGTGGAATCTTGAAATCGCCCTGCTGGCCGATGGCGTGCCCGAGGATCAGCTGTACGAGGTCCTGTCGACACCCGAAGGCGTCGATCGCGCCTTCGCGAAGTTCGACTCGATCAAGAGTGATCTCTTGTTCTGGAAGTCCGGCGCCCAGCCGACCCAGATGCTGGCGGCCGGCGACGTGGTAATGAGCACGACCTTCAACTCTCGTATCACTGCCTCGAACGAGAACGACGGCACCAACTTCGGCATCGTGTGGAAGGACTCCATATACACGATGGACAGCTGGATCATCATGAAGGGCACGCCCTTGATGGAAGAAAGCCTGAAGCTGATCGAATTCGCTACGCGTGGCGACGCACAGGCGGCGATCGTGCCGCTGAACCGTTCGGGCCCTACCAACAAGGATTCAGTGGCTTCGATCGACGCCAAGTATATGGCGGACCTGCCGTCCAATCCGGCGAACTTCGAAGTGGCAATTCCAGATGACCCGGAGTTCTGGATCGACAATTTCGACGATCTCAGTGAACGCTGGGCGGCTTGGGCCGGCACGAACTGAGACGGAATCCGGTCATGGCACGCTCACGCAAGACAGTCCTGCTGCTGCCCCTGACGGGCTTTCTGCTGGTCTTCTTCGTTCTACCCATGGCCTGGTTTCTGTCCTATGCGGTGCGCGAGGCCGAAGTACCCCGCGCATTGCCCGAGACGCTCGAAGTACTGGCTGGCTGGACCCTGGGCCAGCCAGTGCCCGAGGCCGTCTATTCCGCCATGGCCAGGGACATGGTGGAGGCTGCAGACAGCGGCACGATGGCCAATGCCGCGCGCCGGATCAATTATGAGCTAGCCGGCTCACGTTCCGCACTAACGAAAGCCGCGCGCCAGGTCCGCAAATCCGACCCTGCGGTGACCTTTGACGAAGCCTTCTTCCGGTCGGTCGATCCGATCCTGACCTCTCCCGAATTCTTCGCGGTGATGAAACGCGCCGGTGCAGCCGTTTCGGATCATTACCTGCTGGCAGCCTTCGACCTGCAGAAGGCACCGGATGGCAAGATCGTCGCGGTCCCAGAAGAGAGCCGGCTCTATATCGCGGTTCTTCTGCGAACCTTGCAGATCTCGGCCCTGGTCATGGGAGCCTGCCTTGTACTTGGCTTTCCTGTCGCCGTGCTTCTGGCGACAAGCAGCGAGAAGGTCGCCGATGCCATCCTGATCCTCGTGATGCTGCCGTTCTGGACCTCGCTTCTGGTTCGCACGACCGCCTGGATCGTGCTGCTGCAGAAAGAAGGTATCATCAACTCGGCGCTTCTGTCGTTGGGGCTGATCTCCGAGCCGCTGGCCATGATCTTCAATCGGATGGGCGTGGTCATTGCCATGACACATGTGCTGCTGCCGTTCATGATCCTGCCGCTTTACAGCACGCTGAAAGCCATTCCGCCGGGATACATGCGCGCAGCCGCCAGCTTGGGTGCCAGGCCCCTGACGGCCTTCTTCCGGGTCTATCTGCCGCTGGCGGTGCCCGGGATCGCTGCCGGCTGCATCATGGTCTTCATCCTGTCCGTTGGCTACTATGTGACCCCTGCGCTTGTCGGCGGACCGGCCGACCAGATGCTGTCCGCCTTCGTGGCCAACTATACGACGGGAACCGGCAACTGGGGCCTTGCGTCGGCGCTGGGGCTGATCCTTCTGGTGGTGACGGCGGCCCTTTACCTTCTGGCGCAACGGCTGTCGGGCGGCCGCGCGATTTCGTTGGGGTAGGCCATGAATCTCTGGCGCCTCCTGTTCCGACTGATCTGCACAGCGGTTTTGGTCTTTCTGATCGCTCCGATTCTGGCCGTCATACCGTTGTCCTTTTCCTCGAACAGCATCCTCAGCTATCCTTTGCCGGGCCTGTCGCTGCGCTGGTACGAGAGTGTCCTGACCTCTCCAAAATGGTATGTGGCCTTCGCAAACTCGCTGATTATTGGCGTCGCGGCGACCGTCGTCTCGGTCGTGCTGGGGACTCTGGCGTCCTTTGGCCTGGCACGGCGCAAGGGGTGGGTCGCGTCGGCGGTTCGTGTACTAATCCTGTCGCCGATGATCGTCCCGATTGTGCTGGTCGCCGTCGCGCTTTACCTCTTCCTTGCGCCCCTGCAGCTGACCAACACGATGGCCGGCATGATCCTTGCCCATATCGTCGTCGCCGTGCCTTTCGTGGTCATCCCCGTCCTGACGGCCATCGAGCAACTGGACGACAACCTGGGGCGCGCAGCCGCGGCCTGCGGGGCGCGGCCCCTGACTGCCTTTTGGCGCGTAACCCTACCGTCGATCTCGTCTGCAATGGCCTCGGGTGCCCTTTTTGCCTTTGCCGCCTCGTTCGATGACGTGGTGATCGCGCTTTTCGTCGCTGGCCCGGACCAGCGTACTCTGCCGCGCGAGATGTATTCCGGCCTGCGGGAAACCATCTCGCCCGAGCTTACAGCAGTTGCGACCATCATGATGGTCTTCTCGACCATGCTCTTTCTTCTGATGCAGACCCTTCAACGTCGACGGCGGCGCATGCTTCAATCCGCCGTGCGTCGGTGACCCATTTCAGGCTCCGGGCAGATCATGAACAAGACGGATCTACTTCTATCGAAATGCGCCCTTGTGACTGGCGCGGCACGCGGCAACGGGGCGGCCCTGGCCCGGGGCCTATCCGATCATGGGGCGAAGGTGGTTCTTGTCGATGTCGACGCAAGCGCCCTGGCAGATCAGCTTGCATGTATGCGGTCCGAAGGCCGGGACTGCGCCTCGATTACTCTGGATGTGGGCAACCGCGAGGCTTGCCGCGAAGCGGCCGAGATCTTTGCAGCCCTGCACGGTGATTTGGACATCCTTGTCAACAATGCCGGCGTCAGACCGCGCCATGCCTTCGACGCAGCAGACCGCGACGAACATTGGGACAGGGCAATCCGCATCAACCTAGAAGGCATCCGCAATACGACACTGGCTTGGCTCGACGGTCTGCGGCGCAGTCGCGGAACAGTGATCAACATAACCTCGATCGCCGGTTTCAATGCCTCACCCGGATCGATTGGCTATTCGACATCGAAGGCAGGGGCGCAGATGCTGAGCAAGGCGCTTGCCTGTGAACTTGCTCCCGAGGGAATCCGGGTCAATGCAATCGCCCCAGGCGTGATTGAGACCGACATGACCATCCCCTCGCGGTCAGAACCGGTTCGGCGCGAAAGATTGCTATCGCGGATCCCGATGGCCCGGTTTGGTCGCCCTCAGGATCTGGTCGGTGCGGCGGTCTTCCTGGCTTCGGACCTTTCTGCCTATGTGACGGGCTGCACGATCGCGGTCGATGGCGGCTATCTGGCGAACTGAACATGACGGACGCACCTGACCTGATCGTGACCCAAGCGCGAGTGTGGCTGGGCCACGGCGGCAGCGCCGATTGGGCAGAAGCCTTCGCCTGTCGTAACGGGCGCATCTACGCACTGGGCACGGCCGCCGAGATCGAAGCCCTAAGCGGGCCTTCGACCCAACTGCTGCGTCTGTCTGGGGCCACGGTCCTGCCGGGTCTCAACGACACGCATCTGCATCCGCTGCTGGCTGGCCTGAGAAAGACGGAATGCCGAATCCCGCAGGGGTCCGATATGGCGGTTTTCCGGGCCGCGGTGAGAGAGGCGATGGCAAGCCGCCCGCCAGGCGGCTGGATTACGGGCGGGCAGTGGGATGCCGGAACTTTGGGCCATGTGCCAGACCGGGCCGAGCTTGATGCACTGACCGGGGATGTTCCGGCCCTTCTGAACGACACCAGCGGACATTCGGCCCTGGCCAACACCGCCGCGCTGAAGATTGCTGGGCTGACGCCAGAGACGCCCGATCCACCGCAAGGCATCATCGAACGTCGCGCTGACGGCAGTCTTTCGGGAGTGCTGCGGGAGAGGGCCATCGAACTGGTCCAGACGCATCAGCCGAAACCGACGCATGAAGCGATGTGCCGTGCTCTGAAGGCCGCCCATGAAGACTTGCTGTCCTTTGGC
The DNA here is from genome assembly GCA_020250175.1 of Rhodobacter sp. GTDB lineage: Bacteria > Pseudomonadota > Alphaproteobacteria > Rhodobacterales > Rhodobacteraceae > Aliitabrizicola. The sequence continues at coordinate 2,037 of JADCEN010000015.1, read as the reverse complement.
ATAACCTCTTGCACCGAGGCTTCGATCGGGATGATCGCCGGCGCCGAGGCCGAGTTGCGGGTCTATCGGGACGTGATTGCGGCGGGGGAGTTGCACCAGCGCACGCGAATCTTCCTGGTTTGGGAACCGGACGACCCCGCAGCCGAGAACATTATCGCCAGGCGGCATGAGTATGCCCATCCGCTGCTGGACCTCGACTGCATAAAGATCCACCTCGACGGCGTGCCGACCGATGGTCACACGGCAGCTATGCTGGAGCCATATGAAGAAGTGATGGAAGGCCGCGACGACGAAGCGGCGCGTTTCGGCCTGCTTCTGCAAGACCCCGAGACTTTGGCCCGCGCGGTGACACGCTTTGACGCGGCCGGGCTTCTGGTGAAATACCACGCTGTTGGCGACCGGGCCGTGCGGATGGGACTTGACGCCATCGCGGCGGCCAGGACGGCGAACGGACCAGGGGGTCGGCGCCACGAAATCGGCCATTCGACCTTTGTCGACGGCCAAGACATCGGGCGCGCCCGCGACCTTGGTGCCGTCTTCGAACTGTCCCCCTATCTTTGGGGCCCCTGTCCAATCAACGATGATATCACTCGGGCCGTGGGCGCGGCGCGGATCGAAAGGATCTGGCCTTTCCGCCAGATCATCGACGATGGCGCCATGGTGATTGCGGGTTCGGACTGGCCTGTGGTTGACGATGTGAACCCCTGGCCCGCGATCGAAACGCTTCTGACGCGCGAGGCCCCGGGTGGCAGCAGCGGCTCATTCGGCCGATCACAGGCCATCACGCTGCACGAGGCGATTGACCTTTTCACGCTCTGGCCCGCCAGGGTTCTTGGGCAGTCGGATCGGTTGGGCAGGCTGGCGCACGGATATCTGGCCGACTTTATCGTACTGGACCGCAATCCATTTGAGATCCCTGTCCGAAACCTTCACGAAGTTCGGTGTCTGGCAACATTCGTAAATGGTCATGAAGTTTTTCGACGCGTTTCCACGAAGGATTTTCGGTAGTCGCTTCTTCGATAGGGCTGGGAACTAGGAGAAAGTTCAAAGCGATGCCCGCCCCTCCTCACACTGACCTCGCGAACGACATGGAATCCCTCGTGGACTATGGCCGCCGCTATCGTAGTGGGCTGTCGATTTCGTCATCTCGCGCTGAAGGTTCAGTTGATGACATTGCCAATGCCCGCATGGTGAAGCGTAGAAGGATGAGGTGGTCGCCCAAAGGTGCTTACAGAGTTGCCATCACCAGAGCCGCAGTCCTCGATGTCCGCCTGAAAGTCAAGATCAGCAAACGTGCCGCATAACCCCTATGTTTTGTCCATCCCCTCAACCTTCTGATAGAATTCGCGCTGAAAGATATCTGTCTTGGCATCGTCGGTCAGGACTTCGGATAGGGTGAAAGTCCCATGCTGTGATGACAGCACGATGTGCCGGTAGAAGGGATCATAGGCATAGGCCCAGTCCTGAAAGGCATTGAGCGGCAGCACCCGCCGTTCCAGCTCAAGGGCGGGAATCGACTGAAGGCGCATCTCGGGTGGGCGGTCGTGGCTGAGGACATAGGCCGAGACGGCGCGCGTGCCGATCTGAGTGCGGATTGTATTGGCGACGCTTGCACAGAAGTCCGGCCGATCAATGGACCGGATAAGATGTGGGGCCAGACTCCAAGCGGTTTCCGGCATCATCCAAGTGCCAGACTAATAAACTGTCATCGTTGCCAGAGGACTTTCCCTTCGTTCGGTTGGCAGGGGCATAATCGAACTTGGAGCGCTTCCTGACAACTGAAGACATAGCTAGTCGACAACATAAATACGTATTGACGACTCATGGGGTGGATGGTTTCGTCGATTCATGAAAGATACAGCCATCCAAACCTTTGATCTGGTCGTCATCGGCTCCGGCGCAGCCGGTTTGATGGCCGCGTTGACGGCACTGGACCGGGGGCACCGTGTTTGTGTCGTCGAGGCTGACGCCTGGATCGGCGGCGCGACTGCTTTGTCCGAAGGAATGATCTGGGTCCCGAACAACCCCGAGGCGCGG